>CAZZFF010000001.1:0-138078 GCA_964653485.1 uncultured Verrucomicrobiota bacterium
TTAGCCCCTCTTTCACCCCCGCCCCGGGTAACAAAACTTTTGGCGCAATTCGCTCAACATGTGTTGGCCTGTCGAGGGCTTGCTCGGAAGGCATCCTCAAGGGTATAGTGTGCCCATGAGCGTTTTGGAATTGAGCGATGAGCAGGTGATCTCCATTGTGCGGCAGTTGCCCGCTGCTCGCAAGCGCACCGCCCTGCTGGCCTTGGCGCAGGAAGCTCAAGCCAGGCGCGAGGAACGAATGCGGCTTGGGGAGGCGCATGTGCGCCGAACGTGCGTCGAGCGCGGGTTGGACTGGGAGCGCATGTCGGAAGATGAGCGTGAGAGCTTCGTGGATGAACTGTTACACGAGAAATAACCGTGGCCCTTATCGCCGTTTTCGATACGAACATCCTCTTTTCCGCGATGGCTTGGCGGGGAAATCCATTCCAGTGCGTCGAGCGGGCGCGGGTGGGAGAGATTGAGGCTGTGACCTGCCCGGAATTGATGGCGGAATTGGCGGAGAAACTGGAGATGAAGCTTGGCTTTTCCCCGGAACAAGCCGTTGAAACGCTGGCGGATTATTTGGGTTTCCTGCGGGTAGTGAGTATTCCAGGGCTGTTGGCTGCGGTGCCGCGCGATCCGGACGACAATGTGGTGCTCGAGTGCGCCGTTGAGGGAAAGGCCCGATACATCGTGACCGGCGACAAGGACCTTCTCGTATTGAAAGCGTTCCGTGACATTCAAATCCTCCGTGCCAGCGATTTCCTCAACGTTCCGGCGAAGGCGCTCGGCTGAGTGCAAAACAGTATCCGGGCGCTCCTCCAGAAGGCCATGCAAGTAGCGGACAACGTGGTTTTCATCGGGCTGGCCCCGGCGTGGTTCCTCCGGGCCCGCCAGGAGGACATGCGGCAGGCGCGGTTCGCCCTGGTGGAGCTATGCGCCCTGCCCGTCCCGCCAACCTGGCCCCAGTTCGGCATCGAGCTCCGTGTGTTCCTTTCACACCAGGCGAATCGCAAGGAGAGTTTGAACGCCCGATCATCCGCGTGAGAACCAGCCTTCTTCCGCGCGGACTTGGGTGCGCGTGGGCGATTGACGTTATGGTGCTTTGATGATATGATGCCGCACATGAGAACGACCCTGACGCTGGATAACGATGCGTTCCAGGCGGCCAAGGCCAAAGCGGCCCATGAGAACATGTCTTTAGGCAAAGCGGTCTCGGAGCTCATCCTGCAAGGCTTGAGGAGAACCTCCACCAAAACCGCACCCTCGGCCGTATTCCATTCCGAGGGGGGGACTTACACTTCCAAGGAAGTCGAGGAGGCCCTGGATGATGAATAAGTCGCTGCTCGACGCCAACACCCTCATAGCGGCTTTCGATGGGAGTCACGCGGACCACCGGCGCGCGCATCGGTTCGTCTCGGGCCTGAGCGAGTTTTATACGTCGCCGCAGACTCAGGGTGCGTTCTTGCGTTTCTTCACGCGACCCTGGACGGACACCGTCGGCAATCGGCGCCCGCCACGCATGAGCACCGGCGAGGCGCTGAGTCACTTGAGGTCAATTCTTGCCTTGTCCCCGCATCGCTTCTTACCCGACGATCTTTCTTTCGAGAAAGTTTCGATGCGTTCTCTGAGCGGATTCAAACAGTGGAACGATGCCTACTTGATCGCCCTGGCCGGCAAGCATGGACTCAGCTTGGCCACGCTCGAACGAAAGCTCGACAACATGGACGACCCCAAATCGCCGGTTGTCCGTGCCGTTGCCTAATCAGGATATTCGGGGAATTTAGTGGCTAGGTTGGGGCGAAAGGAGGAAGGGCTGTTGGAGTGAAGGCTGTTGGATTGGTTTGATGTCACGACGGGGTATCGCGGCCGGATCTGAGTTCAAACCGCTTCGCGCCGGACTTCGCTCCGCTCCGCTACGCTCTGCCGGTCGTTTGGACCGGTCAGGGGTGCTGGACGTAGTGGAGGAGTTTTCCGCGTTGAAGGATTTGCAGTTGAAAGTGGCGCGGGCTTGGGCGGCCAAAGAACTATTCTCCAAGTTCTGGAATTATCAGGAGGAGGGCTGGGCACGCCGGTTCTTCAAGGACTGGTTTAGCTGGGTGAGTCGGAGCCGCCTCAAGCCGGTGGTCGAGGTAGCCCAAATGCTCAAGCGTCACCTGGACAACCTGCTGACGTATCTGAAGCATCATATAACCAACGCGGCGACCGAAGGGCTGAACTCGAAAATCCAGAGCCTCAAATCAGCCGCCCGAGACTTTCGCAACTTCCGCAACTACCGGATTCGCATCCTGTTGTCTTGTGGAAAGCTCAAGCTCTACCCACTATAATCCCCCAAGAGCCAAAACATCCGAATGACAAACCAACAGAAAACGAGCAGCGGGAGTAAAGCGGAAAGGACAACAGTGGCGAGATTCAGTAACGGCTGGTTCATTGATCGTCGAGGTCAGCGACCGGAGCCAGCCGACACTGGCGTTGAATTTGTGCTAGGCTGAACCGGTTGGCTTCGCTTCGCTGCACCGCCAGATTCGGTTTTCGCAATGCCATCAGCGAGAGCGTGAAGCAGCCGGTCTGTCTCCTTCTTAGAGAAGTCCAACGGCAGATCAGACACTCCGACGACATCATTCCCTTTCAGCAAGAACATATCGACTTGCTCGAACGGCAGCTTCAGCCACTCGTGGGCGGCCTCCCAGTAGAAGGACTTCACCGCCCTTGGAGCCGCAGGGCGGCCTCTCTCAGACATTTCAAACGCCTTTCGTGCCTGCTGAGAACTCGCATAGTGCATAATGGTGACCGTTATCGGACGCGTTATGGTTTCATTGGTCAGCATATACCGAGATAGCTCCAACGGCTCCGTGCTCGGCATCCACCACTCCTCTCCTCCCCGATCCGACAGCGGCCTAATCGAGAACCCTGGAACCTCATTGTTCATCGAGCCTGCTGCAAAAGCTACTGCTGACGATATCAGGACGGCGGAGAGCCAAGGCACTTTCATATTAAGACGAACGTCTCGACTCACCGGCGCCGCGCTGCTGGCGCTCGGCATTAAACAAGAATGCAATCGTGGCGTTCGGCGGAGCCGCTGGCTCGGCGCTCGCTAAAAACCTCGTGAGCGAAACCGCCTCAAAATAGAGCAACCAGGTAAGAAGTAAGCTCACAAGCGGCAGCCAAAACAGACCCCAACGCCTGGAAACGATATCGCCAAGAAAAATCGCCCCGCTAATGATCCCGCTTGCCAGAAAGGCGTGGTGCCGAAGCGGCGCGACGTTAATGCCATGCCCGGGCCGGTACGCAAACAAGTGCCCTGTGCTGAGCTCGCTGCATAGAGCATAGGCAACAATGGGGGTCAGCACACTTGCCCATGATGCCCACCTTAATATGTTTGAGCGCGCCATGGTCAAACCGCCGAACCCAGCCGGAGAACCCTCCCCTCCGGACTCTGCATCCGATTCATGATCAAAACCTTACAAAACTACCGTTCCCAACCCAGTTCGTTGACCAACGCCCGGGAGCCACCCTCGGTCTTCCGAGACAACCTGATCATTCCCAGCTCCAAATCCACCACCTGCACCTTACGGAAATTGGCCGCCGAAGTTCAAGAACAGAATAACCTGCCCCGCGGCTCCGCAACCTGTCTGATGGCCTCCCGCCGAAGCCGACGCGAACGCGAGGAGCGGGAACGCCGAGACCGGGAAGAGCGGGGACGCCGCGAGCGGGAGGAACAGGAGCGCAGACGCGCCGAGGAGGAGCGCCGGCGCTCCAATCGCTGGTGAACCGAACGTAATTGCCTCCACAAATAAGGGAAACTCCACCACGCCCGCTTGCGCGGTGGTCCACTGTTAGGTGCCAGGCCGATTCCAGGAATGCGCTCAGACAAGGTCGAGCCGCCGCGCGAGTTGGAGCCTGCGGCCGCGGTTGTGGAGGGCGGACTTGAAGGTAGCTTTGCGGCATCGGCCTCGACGCCGTCCCGTAGCCATTATAGGCATAGCTCCCCTGACAATCCCCAGGCCAGCCGTTGAAGGCGTCTGAAATTGCTCCTTTGCACGCTGGACTTCCGGTGAGCCTCCTGGCAGGTCCAAAGCCGTTGACCGGGTCCAATTTCCGGTTGGGCCCTCGCATGAATCTCGTGTTGAACCAGACCATACGGCTGGCGAGCCGCAAGATCAAGGAAAGGAACAGGTTAGCTGTTTTGCTTTGTTCTTGGGGGTGGTGGTGGGAGAAGGATTTGAACCTTCGTAGGCGTAAGCCAGCAGATTTACAGTCTGCCCTCGTTGACCGCTTGAGTATCCCACCAGCGGTGCGGTGCGCTAAGCGCGAGCGGAGAATCTGCCAAATCGGGCCGGCCTTGTCAATGGAGTCCCGTTAATTTAGTGTGAACGGATGTTCGATTCGTTAAGCAGCAAGCTCCAGAACGCCTTCAAGAACCTGCGGGGTCTGGGCAAAATCTCCGAGGCCAACGTGACCGACGCCCTGCGGGACGTGCGACTGGCCTTGCTGGAAGCGGATGTGAATTTCAAGGTTGCGCGGGACTTTATCGAGCGGGTCAAGGCCAAGTCCATCGGCCAGGAGGTCATCCAGAGCATCCAGCCGGGGCAGCAGATCATCAAGATCATCCATGATGAGATGGTGGAGCTGCTCGGCTCGGCCAACGCTGGCTTGGAGTTGAGCGGCAATCCCAGTTGCATCCTGATGGTGGGGCTGCACGGCTCGGGCAAGACGACCACGAGCGGCAAGCTGGGCCGGTTGCTCCTCAAGCAGGGCCGGACCCCCCTGCTGGTCGCGGCGGACGTCTATCGCCCGGCGGCCATGGAGCAGCTCGAGAAGCTCGGCCAGCAGACGGGCCTGCCCGTCTATGTGCATAAAGGGGGGACCGACGTGCTCCAAATAGCGCGCGAGGCGCTTGAATTCGCCCGCGCCAACAACCGAAACACCCTCATCTTCGACACCGCGGGCCGGCTCCAGATTGACGAGCCGCTGGTCCAGGAACTGGTCCAGTTGCGCCACCTGGTTGCGCCCCAGGAGACGTTGTTGGTCCTGGATGCCGCCTCCGGCCAGGAGGCGGTGAACGTGGCCACCCACTTCGACCAGGCCCTCCAGATCACCGGTTCCATCCTCACCAAGCTGGACGGAGACGCTCGCGGCGGCGCGGCCCTGAGCTTGAAGGCTGTCACGGGCAAACCAATCAAATTCGCCGGCATCGGCGAGAAACTCGAGGATTTCGAGCCCTTCCACCCGGAACGGATGGCCTCGCGCATCCTCGGAATGGGCGACGTCGTCAGCCTCGTCGAGAAAGCGGCCGAAGCCGTGACCATGGACGAGGCCATGCGTCTTGAAGAGAAGATGCGCAAAGGCCAGTTCACCCTCCAGGACTTCCTGGAACAACTGCGCTACATGAAGAAGCTGGGGTCGCTCGAATCCATCGTCGGCATGCTGCCGGGGGGCGCCGAGGCCCTCAAAACCGCCGACCTGGGCAAACAAGAGAAGGAACTTGCCCACATGGAGGCTATGATCTGCGCGATGACCCCGATGGAGCGCGGCCAGCCCCAGATCCTCAACGCACGCCGGCGGCAGCGCATCGCCAAGGGCAGCGGCGTCTCCGTCACGGAACTCAACGCCATGCTCAACCGGTTTGCCCAAATGCAGCAAATGATGAAAAAGATGGGCAAGTTCCAAAAAATCATGGCCCGGATGGGGGGAATGGCCCCCGGTGTGCGTCGCCGTTGATTTTTTTCTTTACAAACGGGCGGGAGTGTCGTACTTATTTATTTAGTAAAGCCCGCGATTTCCCAGTTGACAGGCGTGGATTTAGTTTGCAAAGATAAACCGTAGCAAGCGCAAACGATCTTGAAAGTAGAGCGTCGTTCACGCTTATTAACTAGACTTAAGTTATGACCATAAATAGACAGTGCAGCCCGGGGCGAGAGGGGCGTCCCGCATTTACGTTAATCGAACTCTTGGTCGTCATTGCGATCATAGCCATCCTGGCGGCCATGCTCCTGCCGAGCTTGGCCAAAGCCAAACAGAAAGCGCAGGGTGTTCAATGCCTGAGCAACGGCAGGCAGATCATGATTGCCTGGCAAGGATACAACGCGGACAACATGGACAAGATGGTCGCCTCGGTCCATGGCGCCCTTGCCTCAACCCCAGCCACAGCCCAGGCTCAAGGCCTCTTCCCCTGGTGCGAAGGATGGCTCGACTGGACGACCAGCGAGGACAACACCAACATTCAGTTTTTGGTTGGCACCGCGTACTCGGCTCTTGCCAAATACACGGTCAACCCCGGGATTTTCAAGTGCCCTGCTGATACCTTCGTGAGCGCGGCTCAGTCCGCCTCCGGCTTCAAGTCGCGGGTTAGAAGCATCTCAGGCAACATCGGCGTTGGCGTGGGGAACGCGAACGGCTATCCTCCGGGCAGCGGCCAGAACGCGGGCCCCTGGAGCACTATCTACAAGCACGCCATTATTACGTCCGACCTCCAATTCCCCAGTTCGGCCGAGACATGGGTGTACTGCGACGAACATCCAGACAGCATCAATGATTCCGGCCTGTTCAACCCGGAAACCCCAAGCGCCTGGACCGACGAGCCTGCGAATTATCACAATGGCGCGTGCGGGTT
The DNA here is from genome assembly GCA_964653485.1 of uncultured Verrucomicrobiota bacterium. Taxonomy (GTDB): domain Bacteria; phylum Verrucomicrobiota; class Verrucomicrobiia; order Limisphaerales; family UBA8199; genus CAVQND01. The sequence continues at coordinate 6,593 of CAZZFF010000001.1, forward strand.
TGCCTTCGCTGACGGCCACTCGGAAGTTCACAGGTGGCGCGCGTCCAACAATGCTCCGATCGCTCGCGCGGTTACGTTCACGGATGCCCCGCACGCCCCTGTGAGCGGCATCACCGACAAGGACATCGGCTGGATGGTGTATCATGCCGGCAGGGTGAGCGCTATTCCGCCCGCAGGCTGGCCTTGTTATGCCCAGTGAGCCGGTGCGCTGAGCCGCCCCCTCATTTCAGCTCGGCCCGATTTGGCGCCGTTGCAGCCCCTGCTGCAACGGCGCTTGCGTTTTTCCAGGGGTCCAGCCTCTGAGCGGGGCATTCAGGCCGCCGCCAACACCTTGACCTCCCTATCGAGCCGGCCTGCCAGCCGCTCCTGCTGCTTTTCCAGGTCGTAGTGCGATTGCAGGTTGAGCCAGAACTCCGGCGACATGCGGAAGTAACGCCCAAGCCGCAACGCCGTGTCAGCGGTGATGGCGCGCTGGCCCTTGACAATCTCGTTGATGCGGCGTGGGGGCACGCCGATGTCTTTGGCCAAGCGGTATTGCGTGACGGCCATCGGTTTGAGGAATTCTTCCTCGAGGATTTCGCCCGGCGTGATGTTGCTGAGCAGTTTGCTTTTCATAAAATCACCGGCGTATAGTAACGCTTGGCGTTAATAGTGGCAAGAGCGTAAAGCGGCGATTGACGGGGAAGGGAGCTTGGGGCATTCTCCGGTTGGTTTTTGGGCTTTTTGGAAAAGCGGGCCAAGTGCATCCTATAGCTTTTGAATTAGGCGGACTGAGCATCCATTGGTATGGGGTGATGGTGGCGCTGGGCTTTTTGTCGGGGCTGTGGCTGGCCAGCCGGCGAGCCATGCGGGAAGGTCTGGGCGCCGAGACGGTCTTGGACCTGGGACCGTGGCTCATTGTGGGGGCGATTGTCGGGGCGAGGATTCTGTTCGTGACCACGTATTGGCGGGAGCAGTTCGCCGGGAGGCCGTTTTTGGAAGTGTTCAAGGTCTGGCATGGGGGGTTGGTCTATTACGGGGGGCTGGTCGGGTCGTCGCTGGCCTGCATGATTTACGCGCGTTGGAAACGCCAGCGGCTTTGGCGGCTGGCGGACATCCTGGCCCCTAGCATCGCTCTCGGCCAGGTCTTTGGGAGGATCGGTTGCTTGTTGAACGGCTGCTGTTATGGGCGCCCTTGCCATCTGCCGTGGGCCATCGCCTTTCCGGAGAACAACCTGAGCGGCGCCCCGACCGTGCCGGTACACCCGACGCAGATTTATGAATCCATTCTGAGCCTGGCTCTGTGCATTGTCCTGACCCGGCTCTACGGGCGAAGGCGTTTCGACGGCCAGATTTTCGGCCTTTACCTCGTCGGGTACGCGCTGCTGCGCTCGTTCGTCGAGATGTTCCGGGGCGATTATCCCCAATACCAATACCTGGGCGGCTGGGTCACGCCCGGGCACCTGGTCAGCGCCCTTATTCTGGCCGTCGGCCTGGTTCTGCTTTGGCTCCTCTCCCGCCCTGGCCTGAGGAAGCAGCCGGAAAGCCAATGACCTGCCCTTCCTCCTCGCCCACCTCTCCACCCTTGGCTGGAGGTGACTTATTGGTGCTGGCAGGCCCCACGGCGGTGGGCAAGTCGGCGGTTGCCCTGGCCCTGGCCCAACGGCTTGGGGGCGAGATTGTCTCTGTGGATTCAATGCAGGTCTATCGCGGCCTGGACATCGGGACCGCCAAGCCTTCGGCCCAGGACCGTGCGCGCGTGCCGCATCACTTGCTCGATGTGGCGGGGGTGAGCGACCCGTTCGATGCGGCCCGGTTCGCGAGGCTGGCGGGCGAGGCTGTGGCGGGAATCCGGGCGCGGGGGCGAGTCCCCATCCTGTGCGGGGGCACAGGTCTCTACTACAGGGCCTTCTTCGAGGGTCTTGGCCAGGCCCCGCCCGGGGATGCGGCGCTCCGGGCCGCCCTGGCCTCGACGCCGCTGCCCGATCTCTTGCGCGAATTGGCCGAGCGCGACCCGGTCACCTACGGCAGCATCGACCGCCAGAATCCGCGGCGGGTCATCCGCGCCATCGAGGTCATCCGGCTGACGGGGAAGCCCTTCTCCGAGCAGCGAGCCTCGTGGAACCGCGGGCCGCAAGGCGGCGGCAGCGGGTGCCTCTTTTTCGGCCTGGAGCGCGCGGCGGGAGACCTGCGCCGCCGCATCGATGGCCGGGTCCAGGAGATGTTCCGCCGCGGGCTGGTCGCCGAGACGGCGCAACTCCTGCAACAGGGTCTCGGGCAAAACCCGACTGCGATGCAGGCCCTGGGGTACCGCCAGGCGGCTGAGTACCTGGCCGGCAAGCGGTCTCTGGAGGAGACCGTTGAATTAGTCAAAATCCGCACACGCCAGTTCGCCAAACGTCAGATGACGTGGTTCCGGCGGCAGATGCGGTTGCGCTGGGTGCGGGTCGAAGGAGAGCCGGGACCGGAGCGGGTTGTGGATTTACTTTTCCCGAGGGCATCGTGTAACCTCGGCGCGTTAGAATGACATTAACGCTCCCCAAACAATGGAAGGAACCCGATATGAAGAGTTATTCAACACGGCAGTTGCTGGCCTGGGGCCTGGGGCTGCTCATCGCGGGAAACGCCCCGCGCGCCCAGGCTGGCCAGGGTGACACTGACAAGAGCGGGTCGTTTGATTTCTCCTCGGGCGTGGCCGCTTATGATGCGGCCTATCAAAAGGCCCGCCGCGTCATCGCCGCGGATGTCAAGGACGGCAAGTTCCTGGCGGGACAGAATTGGGCCCAGGTGTGGACTCGGGACACCTCCTATTCTGTCGAGATGGCCTGTGCCCTGTTGCATCCGGACGTTTCAAAGACAACGCTCCTGGGATTGACCCAATCAGTGGAGGGCATCGGCGAATGCTGGTATCAGGATAAGTGCGGCCATTTTGCTGGGTGGCCCAATCTGACCGATGCCATCGTCGGCGCTTCGGGGGCTTGGGCCTTGTATTTGGTCACGGGCGATCACGAGCTGTTGCGGCCCATTTATGAGCGCACCGTTCGCAGCCTCGCGCGAGCGGAGCGGGATGCCTTTAACCCGCAACTGGGCCTCTTCAGCGGCTGCGCCAGCTTCATGGAATCCAACAGCGGCTATCCCAAGAAATATGCCATGAAGGGCGAAATGCTCGCCAAGACTTACGCGCTGAGCACGTGCCTGCTCTATTACCGCGGCTACACCGTTGCCGCCGAGGCGGGCAAAGCGCTGGGCGAAGATGTCCGTCCATGGCGTGAAAAGGCGTCGAAGCTCAAGGCCGCGATCAACGCGCGGTTCTGGCTGCCGGACAAGGGCTATTACGCCTATTTTCTGGATGAGGCCGGCGCCCTCAATCCGCGCATGGAGGGCCTGGGCGAGGCCTTCGCCATCCTCACCGGCGTCGCTGACGCCGGGCGCGCCCGCCAAATCCTGCTCTCGACCCCCACCACACCGTGGGGTTTCCCCTGCCTCTGGCCCCAGTTCGAGGAATGGCGGGACTACAAAAGGGACTTCGCCCATTACTACCACAATGGGATGATCTGGCCCTTTGTGGAGGGCTATTGGGCCTGGGCGGCTTCACAAAGCCGCGACCTGCCCGTGTTCACGCGCGAGCTGGACGCCCTCGTCAAACTCTCCGAGAAGAACGACACTTTCATGGAACTCTACCGCCCGGAAGACGGCGCCCCGGATGGGTCTCCGCGCCAGTTGTGGAGCGCCTCGGGCTTCCTCTCGATGATCTACCACGGCCTGTTCGGGATGGATTTCCAGGAAAACGGGGTCCGGTTTGCGCCCGTGGTCCCCGAGAGATTCGAGCAGTTGACGCTGAGCAACCTGAAGTACCGCGACTCGGAATTGCGCGTCGTCGTCAAGGGCCACGGAACCAGGGTCCGCGGTTTCAAAGTGGATGGCAAAGCCCAGAGGCCGGTGTTCGATGCGGCGAAAACGGGCCCGCATGAGATCGAAATCCTCATGCGCTGAGAGCCGTCGAGGTTATGAAGCCGGGCACCCAGAGGCTGAGCCACGCGGAGATCCTGCGGCTGAAGCGGTGGAATACTCCGACGGTATATAACGGATGGGAGAGGATAACCGGGCACAACGCCGGGGCGGAGGGGTTTAACCCGGAGGAGACACGGGATTTCATGCCGGGGATGGGACCGATGGTCGGCTATGCCGTTACGGTGGTCATCGAGCCGAGCAACCCCGAGCACCGGCGCAAGCAGCCCGGGGCGTGGAGCCAATATCGGCGTTACGTGGCGATGCAGCCGGCGCCGAAGATCGTCGTAGTGCAGGACATGGACAAACCGCGCGTCTTCGGCTCGATGTGGGGCGAGGTCAACAGCAACATCCATCGCGCGCTGGGGTGTGTGGGCACCATTACGGACGGAGGCATACGCGACCTGGACGAGATGAACAATGCCGGGTTCAAGGCCCTCGCGCGCCGGCTCTGCGTCGGGCACGCCTTCTGCCATCCCATTCGCTGGAATTGCGAAATCGAGGTCTTCGGACGGAAGGTCCGGCCCGGCGACCTCATCCACGCGGACAAGCATGGTTTCCTGGTCGTTCCTCCTGAAGATCAGGCGGGCCTGCTGGCAGCGGCCGCCTTCATGGACGCCAACGAGTGCTCCACCGTCATCGCCGCGGCCCGCGCCGCCGCGGGGAGCGGCGCCGAGGCATTGCTGGCGGCCCTCGACGCCGCCGAGACCAAGTTCGGCAAGGCGGCAAAGCGGTTGGGGAAATAACGCGGGGCTGCTTCTGGCGGCCGCTCACGGGTTGGCATGGGGCAGGGGGTCGCGATTCCGGGGCCGGCAGGCGGGCCATGCACTCGAATCGAGCAGCCCGTTGACCTTAAGGTTAAGGAGAAAAAAGTGCGGCAATGTCCCTTGGAAGCGGTAGAATCGGCTCCATGACGGGCCGAGTGAATGTCGTCTGCCTCAAGTTGGTTCGGTGGAGCGGTTGGCCGCTGTTGCCGGTGGTGTTTCTGTTCCTGTTGACCGGCTACATCATGGATGGCCGGTACGGCTTGAGCCGGCTGCTGGACGAGAAGACGGCGCTGACCTTCCACCGGATGCTGCATTTGCCGCTGATCGTCCTCGTGCTGGCGCACAGCCTCCCGGCGGTGTATCTTGCCTTACAGCGATGGGGTTGGGTCAAGAATCGTCCGGAACCATGAAAGGCCCTGAACCACCAGGCCACGAAAGCGCCCATGAGCAAGCCCGCCCCGGAAGCCGGCTTTCCCGCCGGGCCGCCATCGTGTTGGGCGCCGCCGGCGCCACCGGCCTGGCGGCGGGAGCGTCCTTGTTCGATTTCTTCTCCAATTGGCGCGCCGCGGAAGCCCCGGCGGACATCTTCAAGGGAGATGCTCCGAAGGGTGAGGTCTGGGAGCTTTGGCGCAAACGCGGCTGGGTGAGGGAGGCCTCGCATTACTTCAAGCTCGGCCGCAACGTCCAGTGCAAAGTCTGCCCCAACAATTGCCTGCTGGCCCCTGGCGACCGCAGCCATTGCCGCAACAAGGTCAATTACGACGGCACGCTCTACACGTTGGTCTATGGCAATCCCTGCACCTTCCACGTCGATCCCGTCGAGAAAAAGCCACTCTTCCATTTCCTGCCCGGCAGCCGCACGTTCTCCCTGGCCACCTCCGGGTGCATCTTCCGTTGCCTTAACTGCCAGAACTGGGAAATCTCGCAAAAGAAACCCGAGGAAACCAAGGACCCGCGCGGCCCGGAATTACGCCTGCGCCCGCCGCTGCCCTCGAGCCTCACGCTCGATGACGTCGCCCGATCGAGCCTCTTCCCCGACGATGCGGTGGCCGTGGCCCAAGCCCTCGGCTGCCCATCCCTCGCTTACACTTATTCCGAGCCGACCTCATTTTACGAATACACCCTCGACACCTGTAAGGCGGCCCGCCAACGCAAGCTCAGGAACATAGTCGTCAGTTGCGGCTCCATCGAAGACCGCCCCGCCCGCGAGCTCTACCAACTCGTGGATGCGGCCCATGTGGACCTCAAGGGGTTCGACCAGCAGATTTATCAGAAGCTCAACTCCGGCAAACTCCAGCCGATTCTCAACACGCTCAAGACCCTTAAAGAGTTGGGGGTCTGGTTCGAGATTATCAACCTTGTGGTGCCGACCTATACCGACGACCTGGCCACCATCCGCCGCATGTGCGGCTGGCTTGCCAAGGAGTTGGGGCCGGACCAGGTGCTGCACTTCTCCCGCTTTCACCCGGAGCACAAACTCGCCCACCTGACCCCCACGCCCGTGGAGACACTCCTCAAGGCCCGCGAGGCCGCGCGCGCCGAGGGCCTTCACTACGTCTATATCGGCAATGTCCCCGGCCTCGCCGATGCGGAAACCACGTTCTGTCCAGCCTGCAAGAAGCCCGTTGTTCAGCGCGACATCTTCGCGGTCACAGCCCTCGACCTGGCCTCCGGCAAGTGCCGCTTCTGCGGCGCGCGCATCGCCGGTGTGTGGAGCTGAAGGATTCCCGGCGGAGTGCCTCCTATTGCACGGCGCCGGTGCGATAGAACTGGAGAGGGGGCGCGTTGGTTTGGACGTCCTCCAGGTAGAGCAACGTTCCGGTATTGTCTTGGAATTCAAGCAACGGGCCTTGGGTCCAGGTGGAAAAATCGGTGCTGGAATAGAGGAAGAACCGCTGGTCGAGTTGCCCGGTGAAGAGGAAGAGGTTCCGGCCCGAAGCTTGGCCATATCGGACGATATTGACCGGGGTGGAAGGGGGGACAATCTGGCTGCGAAGGATAACGCCTTCGGCGCCGACGGTGATGAGCTGGCCCTGGTTGTGGGCCAGGCCGTAAAGGGATTTGGATGTGAGAGTGGGGAATGTGACCCAGTTGGTCAGGTCCGGGCTGCCGAGCACAATGCCTTGGTTTCCGGCGACGAACCAGGTGCCCGCCAGGTAGTCGGCCGCGTTGAGCCAGTTGGTGACCCCGCTGGCGCGGGCGACCCAGTTGGTGGCATCAAAACTGGTCAGGATCGTCCCGTTATTCCCCACGGCCACCAAAGCGCCATTAAGGCAGGCCACCTGTGAGAGCCAATTGGTGGTCGCTTGGTTCAGGGTCCAGTTGGTCCGGTCGGTGCTGGTGAGAATGGTGCCCTTGTCGCCGACGGCTACCATTTGGCCTGAGAAGAGGGCCATGCTCGTCAGGAAGGCGGTGGTCGGGGTGGAGACCATGGCCCAGTTCGTTGCGTTGCTGCTGGTGAGGATGGTGCCGTTGTCGCCGCACAGGTAGAATTGCGTCCCGTCGAAAAACACGCCCTCGAGGTCGTTGGTGGTCGGGGCGGCCAGGAGGTTCCAGAGAGCGGCGTTGGTGGCCCACAAGACAGTGCCACGCGCGCCGACGGCCAACTGGAGATTGGTGGTGCCCCCCGCCCCCAGGAGGACGGAGTTAGTAGTCGAGAGAGGCGCCAATTCCACAGACCAGGCGTACCCGTCCGGGCTGCTAAGGATGGTGCCGTAATTCCCAACGGCCAGGTAGTAATCGGGCAGTCGCACTGTCTGCCAGAGCCATGAGCGCACCGGGCGCGAAGGCGTGCGCCAAGTGATGGCGCCATTGGTTCTGGCCCCGATCACGGTCATGCCTGAACTGCCGGAGACCACGTAAGCGTCCGCGCTGTTCGTGCTCCAGGCGCTCGCATAGTAGGTCCACTTGGGCGCCGGGGACGCCAGGCTCCGAGAAAGCTGATCGGACCAACCCGACGGTTCTTTCACCCAGAGTTCGGATTGGCCCGCGACCAACCAGGTATCGGTGCTGCCCGTCACCGTGTAGAGGAAGTTCGTGGCTCCGGCAGCCATCGTCTGCCAGGTGGCGCCGGTCGCGCTGGCCAGGGTCACGCCGCCATCGCCCACGGCCATGAACTGGTTGCCCTGCCAGGCGACCCAATTCAGGTTCCTGGTGGTCCCGCTGTCCACCGCTCTCCACAGCGAACCGTCCGCGCTTGTGGCAATGAACCCGCCTTCACCCACAACAACGAACTCCGACCCGTCGCAGGCGACGCCGGCCAGCCACTGGCTGAAGCCGGTCGGAACGGCCTGCCAGGAAGCCCCGTCCGGGCTGGAGTAAATCGCGCCGTTGTCGCCAACGGCCACCGCCAGGTTCGTCGAGACCGCCACGGACTCCAGCCAGTTGGTCGTATCGAGGTCCACAAGAGAAAAGGTCGAGAGATCGTCCGAATAAAGCACGGTTCCGGTTTCTCCGACGAGGATGCATCGGCCGCCCAAAAAGGCAGCCGCTTGGAGCGATGAGGCGGTGTGGCTCTGCTGCGGCATCCAGGAGACCAGGTCTTGGCTCGTGAATATCTGGCCATGTTCTCCGGCCTGAACGCAGACACCCTGGGCGCAGGCCAAGGCGAAGATGTCCGCTCCATTTGGAGTGGGATTCGACCAATGCCATACCGGCGGGAGGTCCACACCGGCCAGCGCCCCGCTCCCAAGGCCGAGCAGCACCAGGCCCGCCCAAGCGGCTGCCCGGAAGGCGCGTCTGCGGGAACTGTGCTGGTTCATCGTTTGCATTGGCTCGTTACTCCGCCCTCGCCGCCGCGGCCAGGGCGATTGACCCCGCCGAGGAGGAGGAAAAGACCGACTCCGGGAGGGCAAGCGCCATCACGCATCCGCCCGGGCCGTTGCGCTTCAACTCCAAGGCGCCCTGGATATGGCCGGCCAGTTGTTTGCTGATGGCCAGACCCAAGCCGGCCCCGCCTTTGGTGGAGCGGCAAGGAACAAATAGGTTCTTCAAGGCGGTTTCGGGGAAACCCGGGCCCTGATCAGCCACTTCGCACACGATGCCCGGACCATCATCGAAAAACGAGGTGCGAACCGACTTGCCTCGAGGCGTGACCTGCAAGGCATTGGAGACGAGATTCTCGAGGATCAACAGGATAACGTTCGCGCGGTCGTTGGAGAGCCTGGCTTGGGCGAAGATTCCAACCTCCCAGACGACGCCCAGGTCCTGCGCCATCGGGCGGAGCTTCGACTCAAGGACATGGACCAGCTCTTCGAGGGTGAGTTCGTAGCGCTCACGAGAGTCCTGCTCCCCGAGGACACGCACTACTTCCTGGACCAGTTCTCGCATGCGGCGGGTGGCGGACACCGCCTCCTGCCAATCGGTATCCTCGGGATGGTCATCTCCGTGGATGGACATAAATATCTGGAGGCAGGCCAGCGGATTGCTCAGGCCATGAATCAGGTGGGCGGTGACGGCGCCCAGGGCGGTCGTTTTTGCGGCAAGGGTCAACTCATGATTGGCGCGCAGCAGCCGCTCGGTTCGTTCCTGGAGCAACTGGTTGGCGCGCTGGAGTCGCCGGTAGGCCCAAACCAGCACTCCGCCCAACGAGGCGCCGCCGCAAACAAATACCCCCCATCCCTCCGCCCTGAGCTGGAAATCCAGCGCGGCCGCCTTGGCGGCCAACTCCCGGGCGTCCACGAGGAGTTGCGCGCAAGCCAGCAACTCCCTCTGGTCGGGGGAATAGATAGGAATGTTGACCTCCAAGAGCGGCTGGTCATGGCTCCGCTCGCCCGCCTCGGGCCGAGCCATGAGAAAAAAGTCTGTCAGATCGGCCTGGCTGTAGTAACGGCTGACCGGCCGGAGTTTTTTCAGCGCCCCGTAGGTCCGTGCCTCCAGGGTGGCATCCTTCATGTTGACCGGCACGGCGGTCACGAACCGGCCCGCGGCGTCGAACAGGCGAACGCCGAGGACGTCGCTGCGGATGCGGGAGATCTGCAGGGCCAGCGGCAGTTGCCCCAGAGGGGATTTGAGTTGTTCGGCCAGGTTGCTGTTGGTGAATGGGCTGTCGAACTGCTGGGCTTGGGCCACCGCGGAGAGAATCTCTCCATCGCGGTTAACCAGTTGGGCACGGAGCACCTGATGCAGATGCCGGTAGCCTGCCATGACCGCACCCCCCAGGATTCCCAGCGCCAACACAAGCACCAGCGTAGGCATCGCTCTTGGGCCATATAGACTTGCCGACATAAACAGCCTAAAACTGAAACTCCGCGCCGATACTGATCGTATGCGTGAAATAATCGTCAATGTCAAGGTTGGAAAAGGCGCGGTCGAAGCTAAAATTGGCCTGGAGTTTGAGCATCTTCGTGAGTCTCCATTCGGCGCGAGCGCGGGCGGAGAGCCAAAGTTTGCTCCGGTGGTCATGACCGTCGAGGGGAACCGTTTGCACGGGGTACTGGGCGGCGCCCGCGGTCGTTGAGGCGCTCAAGGACCAGGCGCCAGCGCGGTATTCGAGCTTAGAGGCCAGCGAGTACTGGTCGCGGTCGAAGAAACCCGAACCGTTGTCCTGGTCGAAGCCGTACGAAGCGGTCAAGGTCGAACGCCAGCGGCTGCGCTCATCCCACGCCCGGCGCCAGGCCAACTGCAACGTCTGCGAGGCAAGGACAAGGTGGGTATTGGTCAGAATGTTGCCCCGGGGGTCCAGGTCAGGGTCGTGATCGTAGGAGAGCCGCGTCCACAGGTAACTGAGCGTCAAATCGTCGCGAGGGCCGAAGGCGTGGCCGAGGGATAGCTTGGGGCCAAATTGCCAATAGCTGTCCAGGGGCGACTGGAGCCACTGCCGCGTCCCTTCCATCTCGAGCTCGGCCCAGCCTGGAGCGTATTGGCCTCGCGCCGAGGAGCGGGTGGTGAAGGTGTTGCCGATGACGCGTCCCGTGCCCGCCTGGCCAGGCTCGATGGCGTTCAGGTCCATGACCTGGTCTTGATAGGCGTAATTCGCGCCTAAGGTCGAGGTCCAGTGCTCGCCGAAGGAGCCGGTGGCCTGAGCGACGGCCAGGGCGGTCTCTTCGTGGGTCGGGCTTTGGCCCCCGAAATAGCGGATATCATCCCCTGAGAGGAGGCCGTTGAGGGACCAGTTGCCGCTGGGCAGCCGATAGAACAGGAAGTCGCCCCCTGAATCCCAGAAGGGGGAATCCTGCCGGTTGGTGTGGCTCAGGAAGACGTTCTCTTTATAGCCCATCAAGCCGCGCATGTCCGCCCCATAGTTCCAAAGGTGGACCTTGAAGTCGTTTGTGAAGTCGGGCGGCAGGGGCTCCTGGCCATACGAGAGGAAGGCGCCCAAGCCGGAGCCCGCGGCAAGCAGCGCCACCAGGGCCAGCCGGCAATTCCATGCTTGGCGCCGGTTGCGATGCACAACAGCTAAAAAAAATCATCATGCGACCCAAGGCCGCATGATGATTTATAGGGGGCCGATTAACCGTGTGTCAAGCCATACTCGCCGGGCGGGAAAATGGGGTTATGAGCGCGGCCTGCCACCGTGGCCGGACGATACCGCGCCGCCTCCGGCGGCGCTGCCTGGGGCGAAGTTGCCGCCGAACTGCGACCGCATATCCAGGGCTTGCTCCCTGGCCTGGGCCTGTATGTCGCTCAACTGGGCCTTCAACTGGTCCCGCAGTTGCTCCAACTGCGCCAAGAGCTGCTGGCGTTGCTCGCCTTTTGAGGCCAGGAGCAGGTTCTGCTGCTGCTGGAACTGCTGCAGGAGCGAATGCACATCCTTGGGCAGTGTCGTCGGCAGCGCCTGGTTCGGCCGGATTACGGACTTATCATTTTTGACCGTGGGTGAGGGCGCCGCCTTGGTCGAGGCCGCGCGATTCGTTCCTCCGTGCAGCAGCCTGGTCCAAACGGCGGGCGTGTTCGTCAAGACCGGTTGAGCGCACACCTGGGACGGCATCTGAGGAAGCATAAGCCCCAACAAAGAGAAGCAAATGGTTGCGATTTTCTTCATGACCGTCTCGAGTGATTCTTTAATCCGCTTTTGGTGCCGGCTGTGCTTGCCCGTCGCCATGAGGCATTGGGAAGCACGCAAAGTGCCAACTTTGACAATAACTACACAAAACGCTTGTTTCCAATGTCTTACGATTTGCCTCGACAATAGCACCCCAGGCATTCAGTAGCAAGTTGGGAATTAATCCCCTATCCGATTGGGAACCATTCCCAAGCCGATGGGACCGGGTCTCTTATGCCGGCGAGTCGTTGAGATCCTCTCCAACGCCACGCTGCTTGAGCCTATAGCGTACGAAATCTCTGGGCATGCCTAGCAACCGGGCGGCGGCCGAGATGTTGCCCTGGGCTTGCGTCATGGCCAGGTCAACCAGGCAGTCAATGGCGGCGTTCAAGGAAAAGCCCTGCTCCGGCAAGCGGAACGAGGGGTTCAGCCATTGCGGGCTGTCGGCCGCCGGTTGGCTCAGCGGGCTTGCCCCAAGGTGGAGGAATTCGAGTTGGGGCTTGTCCTCGAAAACGATCGCCCGCTCCAACTCGTGGGCAAGCTCCCGCACGTTCCCCGGCCAGGGATACTTCATTATGCGCTCCTTTGCCGCGCCGGAGATTGGCCTGGCATCCTGACAATGCTTCTGGCAGAGGCGTCGCCCCAGGACTTCGGCCAATTTCACAATGTCCGCCCCTCGTTCCCTCAACGGAGGCAAGAACACCCGGAAAAGGTCCAACCGCTGGAACAGGTCTTCGCGAAACCGGCCCTGGGCGACCCACTGTTTGAGGTCGCGCCCGGTGGCGGCAATCAGGCGCACGTCCACCGCCATCGTCCGGGTCGCGCCCACGCGGCGGATTTTGCGGTCCTCGATCGCGGTCAGGACTTTGGCCTGTATCGGCAGAGAAAGGCTCGGCAATTCATCCAGGAAGAGCGTGCCGCCGCTAGCCGCTTCAAAAAGGCCCATGCGCGCGCGCCTGGCATCGGTAAAAGCGCCGGCCTCATGGCCGAACAGTTCGGATTCCGCCAGGGTTTCCGGCAGGGCGGAGCAGTTGACTTCGACCAGTTCCCTGTTGCAACGGGGACCATGTCTGTGGAGCCAGCGGGCGATGGCCGTCTTGCCGACGCCGGTCTCGCCTTGGATGAGTATCGGAGCGAGGCTGCCGCCGGTCCGCTCATCCGCCGCCAGAATCCGTTTCAGTTGGTTCTCCAGCGGGCCCAGGGACGGGCTGAAGAAAAAATCATCCGAGTCTTGGCCTGTCTGGCGGTGTTTCTCGACGCGCGCGGATTGGCGCGCCGCGCGGGTGCGCTCGATGACCAGGGCCAACTGGTCCGCATCGAAGGGCTTGAGCAGGTAATCCAGCGCGCCGAGGCGCATGGCCTCGACCGCCCCGCCCACCCCGCCGTGCGCGGTGAGCACCACCACGGCGGTATCGGGTGAGAAGGCCTTCTCTTTGAGCAGGTCCGTGCCCAGGCCATCGGGCAGGTTCACGTCCAGCAAGGCAAAATCGAAGCCCCCGGCGGCCAGGAGTTTGCGGGCCGTCCGCAAGTCTTCGGCCGCCGCCACTTCGCCGCCCAGCCTCTCCAACTGAGCCGCCAACCGCCTGCGCAGCATCGCCTCATCTTCCACCAGCAGGACCTTTAAACCCGATAGATCACAGCTTGACATGCTGCCGTTTACATTAGCCACGACAGACGCCGCTCACAAGCATTTACCGGCCTGTCCGGAAGAACCTCTGTGCTGGCCGGCATGACTTTAGTTGCGTCCGTCCTGCTCGCCGTATATCCTGGAACCTTCTGTGAGACAGTAACAATATGAATCGCAATCCGCATGTGGCTGTCGTCGGTGCAACTGGCGCCGTCGGCATCGAGATGATTAAAACCCTGGAGAAGCGGGATTTCCCTGTGGGGAAACTGACGCTGCTCGCATCGGCCCGCTCGGTGGGCAAGCGCCTGACGTTCCGGGACGAGGCGATTGCGGTCAAGGAACTGGGCAAGGATTCATTCGAGGGCGTCGAGTTGGCGCTCTTCAGCGCGGGCGGCCCCATTTCCCGTGAATATGCCCCGCTGGCCACGCGCGCCGGTTGCGTGGTCGTGGACAATTCCAGCGCCTTCCGCATGGACAACCAGGTTCCGCTGGTGGTGCCAGAAATCAACGCCAGCGACGTCAAGAACCATCACGGCATCATCGCCAACCCCAATTGCACCACCGCCGTCACGCTCATGGCGCTTTACCCGCTGCACCACGCCTTCGGATGCCGGCGGATTTTTGCCTCCAGTTACCAGGCCGTCTCCGGCACCGGCGCCAAGGCCATCGCCGAACTCGAACGTCAGGTCGCTCAAGCCGTCAAAGGCGAACCTGTGACCCACGCAGTCTATCCCCACCAGATCGCCTTCAACGTCCTGCCGCACGTCGACGCCTTTCTCCCTTCGGGGTACACGAAGGAAGAGATGAAAATGGAGAACGAAGGCCGAAAGATCATGCACCATCCCACCTTCCGGGCCAGTGTCACATGCGTGCGCGTGCCGGTATATCGGGCCCATTCCGTGGCGGTCAGCGCCGAGTTTGACAAGCCGGTCACCGTCCAAGCCGCCCTGGAGGTGCTTCGTCAAGCCCCCGGCCTGGACGTCATCGACAATCCGGCCAAGTGCGAATACCCGCTCCCGCTCTACCAGGCGGAAAAGGACAATTGCGCCGTCGGCCGCGTCCGCAAGGACTGTGCGATGGACAACGGCCTGTGCTTCTGGGTTTCCGGCGATCAACTCCTCAAGGGCGCCGCCCTTAATGCCGTCCAGATAGCCGAGGTATTGCTCTCAGGCGGAGCGTAGAGCGTTTGGAGCGTGGAGCGTGAGGCATCGTAACGCCGGTCGCGCTCCGATGCTACTCCGACTTGGCGGCCAGGCCGGCCAGCATCACGGCGATTGAATCCACCTCGGCGCGAGCGGAGTGCGCCGGTTCGGTATTGTGATAGCGGTTAAGCATGATGCAGAAGGCCAGGCGCTCCCCTGCGGCACTCGTGGCATAACCTGAGAGGGAACTGGCCCAGCGCAACGAACCGCTCTTGGCGCGCACATTCCCGGCGGCCGCCGTGTTTTTCATCCGGCTCTTCAGCGTGCCATCGACCCCTGCGATGGGCAGGGCCTCGATGAAGATTTCTCCGCAACGATGCCGGCTCATGAAGCCGAGCAAAGCGACGGTGGCATTGGGGGTTGTGAGGTCTTCCCGTGACAGCCCCGAGCCTTCATCGAAGAAAACGTCGCCTCTCTTGATGCCGGCCAAGGCCAGGAACTGATCGAGTTGGCGCACGCCGAGTTCCTCGGAGGTGCGGCCGGGGGGCGTGTCTGTGGCGCGCGCTTTCTCACCCAAATGGGCCAGGAGAAGATCGGCGTACAGGTTCTGCGAGGGTTTCTGCACTTCGCGCGCCAGGTCCCTCATTGGGAGCGATTCGGACGCCCCGAGTTCGATCATCCTGCTCCAATCCGGCGGGTCCGCTTGCCGATCCAGCCAGTTCAAGGACCGGACACGCCCGCTGACAGTGATGCCGTGGGCGGCCAACGCGTCTCTGAAGAGGACGACAAAGAGGCCCGCCGGGTTATGCAATGTCACTTCCTCCCGCAGGATGGAGTCCTCGAGCGGCGCCTGGCCCAGGGCATAGACCACGTTTTCGTTGGGCAGCCGATAGAAGTTCACTGTGCGGCGCCCGCCCTTGGGGACCGTTTCGGTGCGGTTGCTCAGAGCCAGATACCCTGTCGCGGGCAGGAGCGTGACCGCGCAAGGCGCCCCCACACGCTCCCCCGGCCTGACAACCGCCTCGATGGTGTTGTTGTTGATTGTCAGCGCTGAGACCTCCGCTCCGTAGTCGTGCTCCTGGTCTTCCCACGCCCACCCGGACCCGAATTCCGGGCCGCGAAAGAAGCTGGCGTCCCCGATCAGGTCGCCCGCGACGCGCTTGACCCCGGCCTTGGCGAGGGCCGCGGCCAGCGGTTCCAGGGCCATGCGGATGTCTCCGCCGTGCAGGCGCGCGTTGATGGTGGGGTCGCCCCGGCCATACACGATGAGGTCCCCCTGGAGTGTCCCGGCGGGGTCGGGCCGGGTCCCGGCATACAGCGAAGTCCGGATGCGATAATCGGGGCCAAGCCGGTCCAGGGCGAGCCCCACGGTATAGAGCTTGGCGTTGGAGGCTGGACAGAACAGCTTGGCGGCATTGCGTTCGAAGAGGGTCTTGCCCGTCTCCAGCGAAACAACTTTCACGCCCCACAGCGCCGCCTCGAATCTAGGCTGGGAAAGCAGACCCGTCAGCCGCTCCTGCAACTCGGCCACCGTGGCAGGGCCCTTCTCTTGCTGTCCAAAGGCCGGGCCGAGCGCCAGGCTGACCAGGAGGACCTGCAGAAAGGGCAACGTTCGGTTCATTTTCATGGTGTCTTGAGTATGATTGTAAATTGAAAATTGAAAATCGGTAAATGGTGATTCGCAGGCATTTCCAAGCCTCGGATGGTTTTTTGGCTGTTGACCCGCCTGGGGTGAGTTGTTAGCTTTTGCCCCCCGTTATGTTACGGGGCATTATGCGACACACCATTTCGGTCCTGGTCGAGAACAAGTTCGGCGTGCTGACGCGCGTGGCCGGGCTGTTCAGCGGCCGCGGCTACAACATCGACACGCTGAACGTGGCGCCGACGGCAGACCCGACTGCCTCGCGGATGACCATCGTGACGCGGGGCGATGACGCCACGGTGGACCAGATCGTCAAGCAACTCAACAAGCTTGCCGACATCATGAAGGTGCAGGACTTCCGGGAAGGCGAGTACGTGGACCGGGAGTTGGTCCTGGTAAAAGTGGCGGTGGATTCCAAGACCCGCGCCGAGGTGATGCAGGTGACCGACATTTTCCGCGCCAAGATCGTCGATGTGCAGTCCAAGAGCCTCACTATCGAGGTCACTGGAGACGAGGGCAAAGTCGAGAAGCTCATCAGTCTGATGAAGGTCTTCGGCATCATCGAGTTGACACGCACCGGCAAGGTCGCCTTGGCGCGAAAGTAAGCACAGTTCACAAAGAAAATAACTATATGGCAATCATTGATTTCGGAGGCACGAAGGAACAAGTCGTTACACGCAAAGAGTTTCCGATGGCCAAGGCGCGGAAGGTGCTCAAGAAGGAGACCATCGCCGTCATCGGCTACGGAGTGCAAGGACCGGCCCAGTCGCTCAACCTGCGCGACAACGGCTTCAACGTCATCATCGGTCAGGCCAGCGGCTTCCGGCGCGACTGGGACCGCGCGGTCAAAGACGGCTGGGTGCCCGGCAAGACCTTGTTCGAGATCGACGAGGCGGTGCGCCGCGGCACGATCATCCAGATGCTCGTGTCGGATGCGGCCCAGCGGGCCATTTGGCCGGTCGTCAAGAAGAACCTCAAGGCCGGCGACGCCCTGTACTTTTCGCACGGATTCTCGATCACGTATCAGAAGTACACGGGGGTGGTGCCGCCCGAGGACGTGGATGTCATCATGGTGGCCCCCAAAGGCTCGGGCACGTCCGTGCGCCGCAATTTTCTTTCGGGCGCCGGCATCAATTCGAGTTTTGCCGTGGGTCAGGACGCCACCGGGCACGCCCAGGACCGCTGCCTGGCCATTGGCATTGGCATCGGCTCCGGGTACCTCTTTCCGACAACCTTCCAGCACGAGGTCTTCAGCGACCTGACCGGCGAACGGGGCGTGCTTATGGGCGCCCTGGCGGGCATCATGGAGGCGCAATACGATGTCCTCCGCGCCCACGGCCACAGCCCCAGCGAGGCCTTCAACGAAACCGTCGAGGAACTCACTCAGAGCCTCATCAGGCTGGTCGATGAAAACGGCATGGACTGGATGTACTCCAACTGCTCCGCCACCGCACAGCGCGGCGCCCTGGACTGGAAGCCGCGCTTCAAGAAGGCCGTCCTGCCCGTGTTCAAGGCACTCTATCAGCGTGTCAAGAGCGGCGAGGAATGTCAGCGTGTCCTGGCCGCGTGCGGCAAAGCCAACTACCAGGAGCAGTTGGGCAAAGAGCTGGCCGTGATCGGCAACTCCGAGATGTGGGTCGCGGGCAAAGCGGTTCGCTCGCTGCGTCCCAAGGAGTCCGCCCGCGCCATCGCCACGGGCACCAAAGGCGTCGCCGGCCGCTCCTCGAACTAGCCCTCGGCTGGATTTTTCGGGAGTTCCAGTTTATAGCCGATCCCGTGGACCGTGAGGAGCCAGCGGGGCGAATCGGGGTCCCGCTCGATTTTAGCCCGCAAACTGGCCAGGTGAGTGTCCACGGTCCGGGTGGTCGGGAAAGCGGTGTAACCCCAGACGGCATCGAGAAACCGCTCGCGGGAGACCGGTTCGCCCGGGGTTTCCGCCATCAGGCGGAGGATGGCAAATTCCTTGGCGGTGAGGTGAATGGGTTTGCCTGCCCGGAGCGCGGATTGGCGGGCGAGGTCGATTTGCACGTCGCCAAATGTGAGCTTTGCCGGGGACCGGGAGTGACGGCGCGCGCGCCGGAGCAGCGCCCGGGCCCGAGCCAGCAGTTCCTTCGTGCTGAACGGCTTGACCAGGTAATCGTCGGCGCCGGCGTCCAATCCTGATACGCGGTCTTCGACCTGGCCCTTGGCGGTCAGCATGAGGATGGGCACCGGCTTGGAGAGCCTGCGCAGCTCGGCGCACACCGCATAGCCGTCCAACCGGGGCATCATGATATCCAACAGAATCAGATCGGGCTTTTCCTCCAGCGCCCGCTTGAGCCCGCTCTCGCCGTCCGCCGCCGTGAGCACCCGATAGCCTTCGCCCGCCAGGACGTCCTCGAGAGCCACGCGCATCGGAAGCTCATCTTCGATCACCAGTACCCGTTCCATAAAATCGTGCAAAAACAAATTCCCGGACCTGAATGCTCGGCCTCTACGCTCCACGCCCCTCGCCCTTCCGCGTTTCGGATTTCCATCCCGGTAATACGATTGTAAAGCGGCTGCCCTGGCCGGCGGCGCTGCGCACGAGCACGCGGCCGTCATGGGCCTCGACAATATGTTTGACAATGCTCAGGCCGATGCCGACGCCCTGCGTCTGGCGGCGCAACTCGGAGCCGCGCCGGTAAAACCGCTCGAAGACCTTCTGGTGTTCTTCCGCGGGGATACCCTCCCCATGATCCTCGACCCAGAGGAGAAAGGAAGACGGATGAGCCTCCGCCTTCTGACCTCCGGCCTCCGGCCTCCGGCTTTCCTCCTTCGCCTCGCGGACCTCCAGCCCCACAGTGACGGTTTCCCCCTGGGGCGAGTGTTTCGTCGCGTTGTCAATGAGGTTGACCAGGGCCTGTTGGATGGCCTTGCCATCCACCACCGGCTGAGTTGCCAGAGTCTGGATGTCCCGCTCTGGGATGGCGAGGGCCAGGTTGACGCGGCGTTCGCCGGCGGGGATTTCCATCAGCTTGAGGGTCTGTCGCGTGAGGGCCACAAGGTCGGTCGGTTCGAACTCGTATTGCTTGCGGCCTTGCTCGATGCGAGAGAAATCGAGCACGTTCTCGATGAGCGCGGAAAGACGGCGGCATTCCTGGCCGATAAAGCGGAAATACTCCTGCTGCCTTGCCGGCTGGGCGACTTTGCCGCTTTCGAGGCTCTCGGCCATCAGCCGGACCGATGCGATGGGGGAGCGCAATTCGTGGGAGACGCTGGAGACGAAGTTGCTCTTGAGCGCGCTGAGCCGGAGCTGGCGGTAGAAGGCGCCTCGCGCGGCGGCCAGTCCGAAAATGGCCGCCAGGGTGGAAGTGACAATCAGCCCGCCAAACAAGAGCGTGCGCTGCCGTTGCTGGGCGAAGAGCCGCGCCGGGTCGGCCAGGCAGAGCCGAAGGACCCACTCTGGGCCGCCCGAGATGGCTTCAATGTCCCGAGCCTCGGCCAGGACCCGGGCGGCGCCGGGCCGGACAGGGCGAAGACCACCCACGTCCAGCGGCTCCCCTTCCAACTCCGCCGTGAGGCTGAAGTACCCGGGCACCGCAACGCGTGCGGCCTGTATTGCCCGGACCGATGCGCGCTCGATTGCGGCTTTGGGATAGACATGCAACTCCCAAAGCCCCTTGGCCACCTCGGCTGTGCCGCCATTCGTGGAGGGGGCGTTTGTAGGCTCGCCAAACTTGCCGATAACGCAGAACCAGCGGCGGCCAAAGGCCTCGACCCACAGATTGGTTGCCTCCTGCGGAGTGACGAGTTGCCCGACGGTCCAGGCGATCCGGGCCAACCGTGCTTGCGCCGAGCAGAGTTTTTCCGCGGGGTCCAGCAGTTCCTTGGGCCGCGGTGACTGGGCAATAAGCGCGCGGGCCTCGTTCAGCAACTCCGGCAGCAGCAGGCTCTGCCCTTCGAGGGACTCATCGACCAGAGCGTCGAGCACGCCCGCCAGGTCCGGTCCTGAACCGGCTTGCCGCAACGCCTGCGCCAAGGCCAGGTTGGACAGCGGCACCCCGGACTCGGACATCACCCCCCGATGCTCTTCGGCGAAGGACCTCAGCGCGCGGATCGAGCCTCGCGCGGGCCCGTGTTCCAGCCGAATCAGGTCCGCATCGGCCCGCGCTTCGACGGCCGGGTTCAGCCCGAGGAAGCCCTTCAGCGCAGCGTCGAGCCTCGCATCATTCGTCCCGGACATCTCCGCCTGCCGCAACGCATCCCACGAGCGCCGTTGCTCCCCTGTAAGGGCCAGGAACCATTCCGGGGGACGAGGAGGCTGATCATAGCCCGGTCCCTTGGCCGGGCCACGGTCCCCGGCTAACAGCACCCGATCTGGAAATACGTCCTCCGGGCGCAAGTCCGGATACGTCGCCTGCCAGCTCCTGAAGAGGTTGGCATGCACCTCGGGCTCCTGCATCCGGGCGGTCACATCCGCTCGCATCAGACGCCGTTCATGCTGGAACCAGTCCTGTCCGGCCAGATCGAACGCCGCCAACTCGGAAAGGACTCGGCGCCCCGTCTCCGGGGTCAGTTGCTGGAGTATCTCCTCGGCCCGCTGGCGCGCCTGGTGCTCGACGGCGGCCTTGTCGCGCAGGATTGCCGTCAGCCCGATGGCGGCCATCACCCCCACCGGGAGCAGAATCAGCAGCCCCTGCCAGAAAAAGGCCGGCTCCGGTCTTGCGCGCGCGCTCATCTCATGACCTGTTCAACATCCATCCCGACCCGCAAGAATGGGCGCATCCCCGAAACCAATTGTCATGGTTTTGTAAAAATGCCATCGCGCCGTCGTGATAAAGCAGAACCAGGACAAGGTCCCGCTTTGAACCCAATGTTGCAAGGCATTCATTAAACACTTTGCCTGGGTGCCGTTGCCGGGATAACCTCGAAGGTCTGTGATGAACGAACAGCAATCGACAAGCCTCAACCCGCCGCCGCCTGAAGGCGGCGATCCGGCCCTTGGCATTGAGCGCCTCCGCGAGGAGATCGACAGCATTGACGGGCGGTTAGTGGCGTTGCTGGCGGAGCGGCGGCGAGTTGTCGAGCAGGTCGTGAAGGTAAAACAGCAACAGGACCTGCCCATGTCTCACCCGGCGCGGGAAGAGAACTTGATTTCGGCGCGGCGCGCCCAGGCCGTCGAGGCCGGGTTGGACCCGGATTACATCGAGGACCTGTTCCGGGCGGTGCTGCGTCATTCCCGGCTGGGGCAACTGAGGACCTTGGGACGGCGGGCGGCGCGGCCGGGCGCGCGGGTGCTGATTGTGGGCGGGCGCGGGAGCATGGGGCGGTTCCTATGCTCCTGGTTCACGCAGTCGGACTACGAGGTGCGCGTCCTGGACCGCGAGGACTGGGCGAGTGTCCAATCCCTGGCGGCCAACATTGATCTGTGCATCCTCGCGGTCCCGATCGACGTCACAGTCTCCGTGGCGGGCCAGATAGGGCCGCACCTGTCCGCGGGCTGCATCCTGGCCGACATCACGAGCCTGAAGCGCCAGCCCTTGGCAGCGATGCTCCAGAGCCATCCCGGACCGGTGGTGGGCCTGCACCCGCTCTACGGACCCGCCACCACGACGATGGACAAACAAATCCTCGTGGTTACCCCGGGCCGCGCGATGGAGGCCTGCCGATGGCTCCTGGAACAGTTGGCGACATGGGGCAACGTGCTGGTCGAGACCTCCGCCGATGAACATGATGAGATCATGGGCATCGTGCAGGCCCTCCGCCACTTCGCCACGTTTGCCTTCGGCCACTTCCTTTGTTCCAGGCATATTCCCATTCTCCGCACGCTCGAACTTTCAAGTCCCATCTATCGTCTCGAGTTGGCCATGGTCGGGCGGCTCTTCGCCCAGGACCCGGCCTTGTACGCGGAGATCGTTTTCGCCACGCCTGAGCGGTTGGCGCTGCTCAAGGATTATGTGCAAGCCCTCCAGCAAAACCTGGGCCTGGTCGAACGGGGAGACAAAAGGGAATTCGCAGCGCGTTTCCGGGAAGTGGCCAAGTGGTTTGGCCCGTTCAGCGAGCAGGCCATGCGCGAGAGCAGCTTCCTGGTCGAGCAATTGGTGCATCGGTTTTAGGGCCAAAGCCTTTCGACCTGCGCCATCTGCGCATGGTGATTTATGACGTGCGCGAGCCGGACTGGGCAGCAAAGCTCTTCGGACTGGTTTCAGATCACCTAAAGAGCGCCAAGGCCGACCCGGAAAAGTCGATACCGTCCGGGTTCCGGCACCGAGATGAGAAAGACCAAAACGGGCCAACAAGTCGCTAGAGCCGACAGCCGATGCGCTTTCCGTTTACGATGGCCGTGGGAGGTCGTCTGTTCCAAGCTCCGCCGGCGCCCCATTCCCGGCGGCTGCGACTCAGTTCACCGTTAGGCGGAGGGCTTGCCTGCGCAGGTCAAAGCGAGTAGGTTTCCTTGCATGATCGCTGATGTTCGTCAGTTCCTGCTGTCGGGACCGTTCGAGCCTTTCGTCATCGTCACGAGCAGCGGGAACCGGTATCGGATTCCGAGCGCCGACCACGCAACCGTTAATCCCCAGGGCAGCCGGGTTGTGGTGTGGTTCGACGACGAGAGCGGCGTGATCATATCCGGCTTGCACATCGCAGCGGTTGAGAGGGAAGCGCCACAGGACGCCAAGGCGGCCTGACTTTTCACTGGACTCGACGGCCGCCCGCCCTTCCGTTTGGAGGGGCAATGGGAGATTCGCCGCAGACCGGTCTCCGGCGGCTGCGGCCCAGTTCCTTCTTAGGCGGTTACGCTTACGTTCGGCAACTCGCGCTCTCGGAAAACACACTGTTTGCAAGGGGCAGACAGGGCTCGCCCCATCCCTTGGGGTGTCATTGACGACGGCCATTGAAACGCTCAGAATGCAAAAAATCCAATGAAATCAGGCATTCTGAATTTGGGTAAATCACACCGACATTCTCGAATGTCCCTCCGGGACAACACGTTTGCGCTAGAGCGGCATTTCCGGAAAGCATCGGTTTTAGGGCCGGGCAAGCCGTCTGCCGCGCCGTAGCTCGCATCCTCGCGAGCGAAGGCGGAAGTGCGACACCGCGTTGGCTCGCCCCTCGACAGGCGACTCCTGGTGTGGCTATTCTTGAACCGCGGTTCGAGACCGCTGATTACAAATTATGGCAGCAAATCTTACGATTGGTTTTTTGGGCGCGGGCAAGATGGCGACGGCGCTGGCTCGCGGTTTCATTCGCGCGGGGCTTGTCGGGAGTGAAGCCGTCATCGCGGGCGATCCGAGCCAAGAGGCCCGGGTGGCCTTCGCCAAGAGCACGAGCGCGAGGACTTCCGGGCGCAATGTGGATATCGTCAGTGCCGCGGCGGTGCTGGTGCTGGCGGTCAAGCCGGACCAGGTCGGAGGAGTGCTGGCTGAGATTCGAGGCCAGTTCACGGACAAACACCTCCTGCTCTCCATCGCCGCCGGGGTGCCCCTGGCCAGACTCCAGGCCGCGCTGGGTCAGGGCGCGCGGGTGATCCGAGTGATGCCCAACACCCCGGCGTTGATCGGCTCCTCGGCGACCGCCTTTGCGTTGGGCGCGGCGGCCTTGCCGGAAGATGGCACCCTGGCGCAGGAACTCTTGTCCGCGGTCGGCACCGCGCTGTGTGTCAAAGAGGCGCTGTTGGACGCGGTGACCGGGTTGAGCGGCAGCGGGCCGGCCTACGTCTATATGTTCATCGAGGCTCTGAGCGACGGGGGGGTGGCCGCGGGTTTGCCGCGCGATGTGGCGACAAAACTCGCCGCGCAAACGGTGCTGGGGTCGGCCAGGATGGTGCTGGAAACCGGCCTGCATCCCGGAGCGCTCAAGGATGCGGTGGCCAGCCCGGGCGGAACAACCATCGAAGGCATCCATGAGCTGGAGAAAGGCGCCCTGCGCGGCACGCTCATGAACGCCGTCCGCGCGGCCGCAGAGAAATCCAGGAGGCTCGGACAGGGGTGAGCCGGTTGCTTTGATTATGCCCATCCCTGCGCCTACCGAAAGACAGGCTCGCCTCATCTGGCATGCCTTGACCGGCTTGGCGATTGCGGTGTTGAGCGCGCTCGTGGCGCTCCTGGTCTGGGGGCTGGGGAAGGTGATTCAGGTTCTCTCGCCAGTGCTCTGGCCGCTGGCCGTGGCGGGTGTCCTGGCGTACCTGCTCGACCCGGTGGTCAACTTCCTGGAGCGAAGAGGCGCCCCGCGCGCGCGCGCCATCATCGCTGTCTTCGCGGGCGGGCTTCTCATCATCGGCGCGCTGTTCGGGAGCGTGGTGCCGCACCTGATCAACGAGACCGGCCAACTGGCCTCGCACATCCCCACTTACGCCGACCGGTTGGCCGAGTCCCTGGGGCAATGGATCAACCGTCCGCCGCCCTGGGTGGAGCGGTTGCTGGAGCGCGAACAGGGCAACCATGCCAAGCCTCCAAAGGCGGCCCCGTCCGGTGAGACCAACCGGGTCGTCGCACCCGGCCCCGGCTCGCCCGAAGCCGCCGTCACCAATACCCCGCCCGCGGCGCTCGGGCGCGGGATCAGCAAACAGGACTTGCAAGCAGCGGTCACTTGGCTCGCCCAGAGCATCAGCGACGTGGGGCCCTGGCTCTGGGGTCAGAAGGAGCGCGTTGCCTCCTGGCTGGGCATTCTGGCCGGTTTGGCCCTGATCCCGGTTTATGCGTTCTACTTTCTGCTCGAGAAGAAACGCATCTCATCGAGCTGGACCGATTACCTGCCGGTGACCAATTCTCGGTTCAAACAGGAGTTGGTCTTCGTGCTCAGTTCGATCAACAACTACCTGATTGCCTTCTTCCGGGGCCAGGTGCTGGTGGCCATCTGTGATGGAGTGCTCTATGGGGTCGGTTTCCTGGCGATCGGCCTGCCGTACGCGGTCCTGCTCGGGGTTATGGCGGTGGCCTTGACGATGATCCCATTCCTCGGGGCCATCGTGACGTGCTGCACCGGCGTTGCGATTGCGTTCGTGCAGTTCGGGGATTGGCTGCACCCGCTGCTGGTTCTGGGGGTGGCTGCTTCCGTGCAATCCCTCGAAGCATTGGTCATCTCGCCCAAGATCATGGGTGACCGTGTCGGTTTGCATCCGGTCACCATTATCATCGCCGTAATGGTCGGCACCACCTTGCTGGGCGGGCTCCTCGGAGGCATCCTGGCCATACCCTTGACCGCCGCCCTGCGCGTGGCCATGTTCCGGTACGTTTGGAAAAAAGCGCCGGCGGCCGAAGAGCGTGCAGCGTGAAGAGCGTCGGAGGACCCGGATGGGCTTATCGCCAGGGGCCGCGCCCCAACGGTTTGAGGAACTGCCGTGCCCCGGCCTCCAGAAGGTCGAGCTCGCTGCCGGTCATAAAAAACCGAAAACCTTGGGCCTGGAACAGGCGCACCTCGGCTGGGGTGCGGGCGGGCCGGCCGAGAATCTTGCCATGACGCTTGACGGCCGCGGCTATCTTGGCCACGGCCGCATTGAGCCGGGGATGGTGCTGCTCGCCTCTGAGGCCCAGCGAGAAGGAGAGGTCGCTGGTGCCGATGAAGATGACATCGATTCCGGGGACAGCCGCGATCTGGTCGATGCACGAGAGTCCCTGGACGTCCTCGATCATGGCCACGACCAGGACGTTTTCGTCGGCAAAATCGTAGTAGTTCTCCGGCTCCGGCCAGCGCAACCGGGCGAGGTCGGCGCCTGAGCCGCGCAAACCTATCGGCGGGTAACGGCACGCGGCAACCGTTTGGCGGGCAAGTTCGACGCTCCGGGTGAAAGGGAAGATGACGCCGAGCACACCCATATCCAGGAGGCGTTTGGCCGTCCAAAGCTCGTTGATGGGCGGGCGGGCAAGGGGGATTGCGTGCTGGCCCCGGGTGGCCAGGACAATGTTGCGAACGGTCTCCAGGCTCAGCGGGGAGTGCTCTGTCTCGATCCAGAGAAAATCGAAGCCCAGCCCGGCCATTCGGGCCGCGACTTCGACGTTATTGACGGTGACGAGAACCCCGATGGCCGATTCCCCTCTCAGAAGCTGTTCCTTCAGGGGGTTTTTTCCAGGCAGGACTGAATGGGATGATTTGGTTTTCATATAGGTCACGCGATCTGTTGCTTGGAAGGGTCAGAGAGTGGAGCTTGGAGGACGCTCCGACACCACGACGCTCTCGCGTTCGATGCGCTCGGCACGTTCGACGCACTCTGAGGCCGGGATCAGGAACATGCGGTAGCGAACGCTGACCTCGCGTCGCGCGGGCACCCAACGGTATGCGGGGGTGCCGAATAACTCGTTGCGCTCGATCATGGCCCGCCGCGACTCGGCGAAGGGGGACACCCCGAACTCCATGCCTCGAGTGAGGGTCGCTCCGTTCCAAGGCGGCGAGAGGCGGCAGTGGTTCTCCTCCCAGATGCCAAGCCAGGGAAAGTCCCTCCGGTTCCAGAGGTAACCGAAGGCAAAGCGATGAGTGGGGCTCCAAGCGGAAAAGAGTGCCTTTTCGCGCGCCGGGTCCATGAGGTGCGTGGTGAACCCCCCTGACGCCGGCCGATGGGTGAAGACCCGCAGGTCCTCGAAGCTGCCGTCCGCGCACGGAACCATGGGCCAGTCGAACTCCGCTCCAATGCGCGTGTGGCCCTTGCCGCCGGTGAAATCGTTCTCGACGACTTTCGAGCGGGTTGCGGTGGCTCGGAACTGGGTGCGGCCTTTCTCGAGGAAGGGCGGCCCAAGGGTTGCGTGTTCGGTCCAGGCGATGGGACGGTCCATCGCGGAGAGGTTCTCGACGGTTTCGGTAATCGTTGCCGCGCGCGCCCCGGGCGGCAGTTGGATGTGGCGGGTGAACCTGAGGCGGGCTTCGTTGAGCACCACGGTCTGGGTGAGGGTATCGCCCTTGACTGCGATGTCGTGGGCGGAAACCGGGGCTTCGCCATGGACGGTCATCCCGGCCGCCGCCTCGGCCTCCGAAGGGCCGCCGAAGGTGTCCAGGCAAAGATTGTGGCCGAGGATGCCCGCCAGGAGCTTGCTTTCCGGATCGAGGCCGTACTGCGGATGTTTGGACGGATCGTATTCCGAGGGCTCCATGGTTGGCCAGGGCGGCGCCCAGAGCGGATTTAGCCCGGTGGCCTTGTCCCTGACTTCGGCGATGTGGCCCCCTTGGACCGTCACGATGATTTCCAGCGTTCCGTTGCTGAGGACGTGCGCGCGCCGGCCGCGGTATTGTATCTCGCTCATAATCCAAAACCGTGAGTGTTGACGTGTTCTGTTTCCGGTCGAATCGCCCGATTATTGGGCAACCGCTGCGGCCGTGCCAGCCAAATCACGATTCTTGGCGGGCATTTTGCTTGAAATGGGCGGCGGTTTTGGCAGTCTTGAGGCACTATGATTGCCCCTGGCTCATTGGACGTTGGTCTGAAGCCGGCCCCCCCCGCCCGCAAGGGGACGCTCCTGGTGGTGGACGACGAGGAAGGGCCGCGCCAATCTCTGGGCGTGATTTTCAAGGACGAATACGAGGTGTGGATGGCGTCCGAGGGCGCCGCCGCCATCGAGTTGGCCCAACACCGGAAAATTGATGTGGCGGTCCTGGACATCCGGATGGCCGGGATGTCGGGGATCGAGCTGCTGGAACGGCTCAAGAACGTGGACCCGGGCATCGAGGTCGTGATGATGACCGCCTTCGAGACGACCGAGACGATGCGGCAGGCCCTGCGGCTGCGCGCCTGCGATTATATCAACAAGCCTTTCGACATCTCAACCATGCGGGCTGCCGTAGCCAACGCGATGCACCGGCGCTCGCTGGAGAGCGAACTCCGCAGCAACGCCGAGGAACTCCAGCAGTTGATGGCGGAGCTGCAGAGCCACAGAATTGACGAGCAACTCTCCAAAGCCCGGCGAGAGGTCTATGGCAGCATCATCCACGACATCAACGGGCCGCTGACGATCATTTCCGGCTTCATCCAGCTCATCAGCCAGCGGATTGGCGACTCGACCCAGCTTGCGGTCGATGACCTGCAGTTCATCAAGGAGCGTCTGAAAGTCATCACGCGGCAGGTGACCAACTGCATCGAGATTTCGCGCCGGTACTTGAGTTTTTTGCGGCGCCAAACCCAGGAGGCCCCGCGCGTCGGGGTCAACCAACTCCTGGCGGACCTGGGCCAACTGCTTCGGGTCCATCCGAGCCTGGGCGCCAACCAACTCGATGTCCGCCCGCTTGCGCGGGACGTGGACGTGCAAATCCACGGCACCGATTTCATCCAAATCTTGCTCAACCTGGCGGTCAACGCGCTCCAGTGCGCCTCCCAGGCCCATCGCGTCGAGGTCCAGGGCCGGGTGCTGTCCGAACCGCTGGACCTTGCGCCGATTCAGGACGGCCCGCAGGATCGCCTGCTCAATGCGGACCAGTTCGATAACACCGCACCCCTTCTTGCGGTATCGGTCCGCGATACCGGCCCCGGCATTCCGCCGGAGATTCTGGGCAGGATTTTTCAGGCATACTTCACGACGAAGGAGCCGCGCCAGGGCACGGGCCTGGGGTTGAACATCGTCCTGCGGCTGGTCAAGACCGCCAGAGCCGCACTGCATGTTCACACCGAGCTTGGCGTCGGCACCACCTTCACACTGTTCCTCCGCGCGGTGTCCCTTCCGGACAAGCAGGTCGCCGTGAGGAATTAGCCTTTCCGACCGAATCGCCCCGGATGCACATAGCCAGCCGGGCAATTCTCCCGGCACGGGAATCCCTCCCATCATTTGGGCGGCGCATCGGCATCCGCCAGTCTTACCGCAAGATCCAACTGCTCGTCCACGCCGCGCAGCAGGTTCGCCGTCTTGGTCTGCACCACGTGATCTGGACGCGTCCCACGGCGTGTGCCGTCGTATCCCGGAACCGCGTTCCAGTATTCGTACATGGGGAGCCGCACCCGCAACTTTGAATTCGGGAGCGTCACTCTCGGATCCGGACCCGAGTTGTTTCCGTAATAGCCGCCGCCCGTCTCCTCGCCGACGAACGTCGCGCGTTTCAGGTGATGGGTCACCGCGCAGAAGTCCGCCGCCGTCGAGAAAGTCCCACCGTCGATCAGCACAAACACCTTGCCCAGGAACGGGCACTTCCCCGGCGGTTGCTCCGCCACGCCCGGATGGAGTGTCGCGGTCACCCGATAGCCGCTGGCCGGATCCGGCGTGGTGCCCTCGCGCAACTTGGCTTCAAAGTCGGAGCCCCAATCCGAGTGCTCTTTGAAGAACGCGCTCGGAGCGATTGTCTTGACATTGATGTGGTCGAAATAGCGGAACGGCTTGTCCGTCAGATAAGACACGAGCATCGCGCCATACATATCCTCGCCGCCGCCATTGCCCCTCAGGTCGATGATGAGGGCCTTGGTCCCTTTGTCGCGCAGCGTCTTGAATGTCTCTTCCACCCACATCGGATAATTCTCTCCGATAAAATACCGGAGACGGATTTGCGCAATATCCGGGTCTTTCACGAAGCGTAGAGATTGGTTTTCATGTGACCAATTCAGCTTGTCGATATTCGCCTGTATCGCGTTATTCACAGGGTTTTGATTCTTCTTTCGGTCGGCGTCCGACACCCCCGACAGTCGTGCCGTGACGGTCTGTCCCGAGGCGTCGCGGGCCTTCACGGTGAAGGTCTCCGTCTGCTCGACCAGCCACCAGTAGTACAGGCCGAAACGCCCCGAAATATGCATCGTTTTGCCCGTCTGGATGTCCCCGTCGGCAGATTCCGTCCGGCAGATACGGTCGAGGAGGTCCGCCGCGTTGTGCCCGTTGATTTCGAGGACCTCCATTCCGGGGCGGATGGCCCGGTCATCGGGCGTGTCATTGAACAAGACCATGAGGTGTTTTCCTTCGGCCAGGACGCGAAGCGGGAATAGGAGCGCGCTTCGCCACGCCTTCTGTGTCTCCTCGTCCGGTTGCCAACTCGTATGCCCGCAGTGGATCGCTGCGAGCGTTTCGGCAACCACGGTCATGAATTCCGGCTTCCGGATCGAGCCATTCAGCTTGGCTCGTTGGACGTCGAAGGTCGAGTCCATCTCGGCCTTCGTTGAATATCGGTAAAGCCCCGGATGAGCCTCTTCAAGCGCCTTGCGCATCAGGTCAAAATCCGCCTGTGCCTGGGCCGATGTCAGGTCTCCGGGTGAGCCGGCAATGCCAGCGGCGGGAACGCTGACTGCCGGGGCTTGAGGACCGCCGGCCCCGAGCGGCAAAGTGAGCGCCGCTACAAGAGCCGTCAACAAACATCGCTTCATAGTTTTCTCATTGGAGCCTTGGCTTCTTCGCATCGGCTTCCATTCCAACGTCGGTTCCGGCCCGACCGCTAGAAGCGTGCCAACCCCTTGCGAGAACCATCGCCGGCCTGAAATCCGAGGTCACCAAGGAGGATGCCGCTGGCAGTGACCAAGCTTTTGTCCCACTCGCGGGAATGGCCGCTCCCGTTTACGGGAAATCGCCACTTGCACAAGCAGACCAGTGGCTACAGAGCGCCGCTGCCACGGGGGCGTCCGCCGGGGTTGCTGATAAATCGGGCGAGCAGCACCTCTGTGGACACGGCCCAGGTTATCCGCCCCGCAACCCAGGCGTCCAAAATCGGATGAAAGGGATGGCCCTCTGCCAGAGCCTGTACTACGATGTTGGTATCAAGGCAGACAATCATCCCCTGCGAAACTGTGTGCGCGCTTCGCGGATAATCTGAGGCAGCTTATTCAGTTTTCCCGAACTGCGGTCAGCCTCAGCCTGAGCCGATAGCTCGTGCCAAAGCTTCTCCTTCTCCACGTGCAACAAAAGGCGGTGGAGCACCAGCAAGCTCTCGTCATCCATCGCCTCGATGCGCTGAATCAACTCGGGTCGCAGTTTCTCTGCCTGCAAAACAGTCGGTTCCACGCAGATACTCTGCGCCAGGTCGCCGGCCTAAGCGAGTCGTTTTTCGCTGCCAAAGCGCGATGCCGCCGGCCCGTGGTGGGTTGAGCGCGCCCCCCGGGGACGGAGGTTCTGGCGGCGGCCCGACCGGGTACTTGGCATCTGCTGGTGAATGCCGGCCCGATGCCGAGGCACGGGCCGCCCGGGAGTCCAGGCCCTCTATGCCCGAAGCGGTGGCCTAGGGCCACGTCTCCGGGTGTGGCAGGTGGTCATTGTTCCATCGCACGGCGCAGTTGGTGGGGTTAAACAGCCTGACTGGACTGATTCCCTCCACATGAGCGTCACAGCAGGAGACATTGTAGTTTTTCCCGTGGCGCGCTGGATAGGGATTGGGGTTCACCGGCAGGAGCCCGCAGTTCATAAGATCCCACCCAACAACTTGGGGCCACTGGGGCAGCAAGGCCCATGTCGGGTTCAGCCTTGAGTCGGCAAATGCAAACATCTCGCTGGGCGCCTTGACCGCCGCCTGGGAGATGGCAGGAAGGCGGGGCGGGAAGCGCATAGCATTCCCAGGCGGGCACCAATCCGGACCCAATCCGAGCCCCAGGTTCGGCGTCTCGAACGACAACTCGGTCCCGTAGCCATTATAGGCATAGCTCCCCTGAAAATCCCCAGCCCAGCCGTTGAAGGCGTCTGAGATTGCTCCTTTGTATCCAGGACAATGGTAGGCCTGATTGGTCCAGTTGAGTGGGTAGTATGGCGCGATGGCTTGCTCCCAGGTAAGCACCCTCTCACCCGTACCTCCCTGGCCGTCGTACGAGTAGTAGGGATACGTATTCCTGTAGTCGTTCACATAAAGCTGGAGCGCGAGGCCCATCTGGTGGAGGTGGTTCTTGCAGGCAGTGCAATTGGCCTGCGCCTTCGCCCGAGACAACGCCGGCACGAGCAATGCCGCCAGGATCGCAATAATGGAGATGACCACCAGCAATTCGATGAGAGTGAATGCGGGATTGGTTATAAGCCTCCTGGCGGGTTGCAGACCCTTGAGCCACGGACATTTCCGGCCAAGACATTTCAAAACATCTTATGCTTGATTATTTAGTACGCCTCCCGACAGGCAGTGTCAAGAACAACCAAGCGCCAAGCACAGGCACACACGGCGATGACCGCCATCTCGCCCTTGGCAACGATTGTTGAACCCCGGAAGGGCTAAACCGCAGGGTGAAGCGCGAAGGCTCCCGTGCAACGTGTCAGTCGGTGTCCAAATCAGAGTCGCAACCAGATTCGCAACCGCGTGTCCAGAGCCTGGCGGTCTGCGACCGTAAGCCTGCCGACAGCCTTCACCACCAAACTCTCCTCGACGGTGGCAATTTGAGCTTTCATGCAGCAAGGGACATTCAAACCTGCCGCCTGCCATTCCGTGAACGGGATCGGCAACAGAACAACGTCATTTCTGGAGCAGTTCATTGAAGACGTCATCGGCGCCGTTGTTCCAAATTTCTCCGGCAGCGACAACGGCCGGTTCAGGAGGAGCATTCCCTTTTCATAAATGGCGTCAACAGTCGTTGTTATGTGAAGACCACAGCCGCCTGAATGGGCATTTGCAAGGCGCGGCTGTCCGGTGGAATACGGCGGGAACTACTTGATGAGTTTCAGTTTCGCGCAAAACACATAGTAGATGACCGGCAGCAGGATGAGGGTCAGTCCCGTGGCGGAGAGCAGGCCGAAGATATGAACGGCGGTCAACGGATGCCATAGCGCGCCGCCCGTGAGGAACAAGGGAAAGAGGCCCCCCACCGTCGCCAGGACCGTGACCAACACCGGCCGCAGACGGGCGAGCCCGGCCTGCACCAGGGCTTCTTCGAGAGGCATGCCCTCCTCGCGAGCCGCTTCGATGAAATCGCTGAGCACGATGATGTGGCTGACAATGACCCCGGCCAGGCTGACCATGCCGAGGAGCGCCATGAAGCCGAGGGGCGACCGGGTGACAGTCAGGCCAACCAAGGCGCCGATGACTCCCAAGGGCACCGTGAGCATGACGGTGACCGACTTCATAACGGAGTCAAACTGGATGACCATCGCCAAAATGATGAGCGCCAGGGACACTTTGATGACCGCCCCCATCTCGGAACGGTTCTGCCGCAGCTCTTTTTCTTCCCCGGCGAGGGTGAGGTTGTATCCGGGCGGCAGGGGGATGGCCGCCAGCGCCGGGCGGGCGCGGTCCAATACCCTCGACGCCAGCTCGCCAAAAGGCGGATAGGCCTTCACGGTCACGGCCCGCAATTGGTTGTAATGGGGGATGGTGGCGAATTCGGGCTGGAGCTTGAGCGTGGCAAAGCTGTCCAGGGGGATTGCCTTATGGGTCAGGTCCTGGACATAGAGGGCCCGTATCTTATCCGCTTCATCGCGGTCTTCCACGCGGAGGCGTATCACCACCGGGATGAGGCGGTCTCCCTCGCGCAACTCAGTCACCTTCAAGCCCTCGAATGCGGCCTGGGAAACTTGACCGATTTGCTGGTTGCCGATGCCCAGGGAATTGGCGCGGTCCTGGTCGATGTCGATCTGGAGATTGGGCATGCGCAGGCCCAGGTCGTCATGCACCTGGTATCCGCCGGCGGCGCGCACGACTTCCGCCGCCCGATCCGAAAGCCGGGAGAGAACGTCCAGGCTATCGCCGCTGATGCGGACCTGGATGGGTTCGTCCACCGGGGGACCTTGCTCCAGTTGTTTGACGACGCACCGGGCGCCCGGCACGTTGCGGTCCAACTCGGCGCGGAGCTTGACGAGGAGCCGGGCGACGTCCTTATCGGTGTAAGTATTGATTAGGATCTGGGCCAGGTAATTGGCCGGCTCCTTGGGAGCGACATTGTAGTAGAAGCGGGGAGCGGTGCCGCCGCTGAAGATGGCCGCGCTGGCAATCTCTTCGTGTTGGTTCAGCAGGGCGGTCACCCGGCCGACGGTCTCGCGCAGGCGCGTCAGGGAACTCGTGTTGGGCAACTCGACGTCGACCAGCAGTTGGTTGCGCTCGGCGGGCGGGAAGAACTGCGTGCCGAGCAACGGGGTGAGCAGCAAGCTCAAGCCCAGCAAACCGTAGGCGCCCGCGATCCACCTTGCCGGCCGGTGCAGGGCCCGTTTCAGCAAGCCGCGGTAGAGCGGGAGGGTCTTCAACAGGAGAAGGTCGACCATCCTGA
The DNA here is from genome assembly GCA_964653485.1 of uncultured Verrucomicrobiota bacterium. Classification (GTDB taxonomy): domain Bacteria; phylum Verrucomicrobiota; class Verrucomicrobiia; order Limisphaerales; family UBA8199; genus CAVQND01. The sequence continues at coordinate 40,753 of CAZZFF010000001.1, forward strand.
AGAGCGGCAGCGAACGAGTCTCGCCGCCGGCTTCAAAGCCCTTTTGTCCGCGCAGCAGGTAGGAGCCCAGCAGCGGCACGAATGTCATCGAGACGATCCGCGATGAGACGAGCGACAGAGTGACGACGACCGGCAAAGCCAGGATGAAGGCCCCTTTGTCGCCGCGCAGCAGCACCAGGGGAAGAAACGCCACCACGTTAATGAGCGTGGCGAAGAGGATGACGCGCCGGAGCTTGAAAGGCCCAAGCCACGCGGCCAGCCCGCGCGGCCGGCCGGAGGCCATCTCGCGGTTGATCGCGTCCACCGCCACGGTCGGGTCGTCCACCAGCATGCCCAGGGCGATGATGAGCGCGCCGATTGAAATCTGGTGGATTGCGACGTGGCACAGGGACATGCCGCCGACCGTCATCGCGACGGTGAGCGGAATGGCGGCGGCGACGACCAGCGCCGAGCGCCATTCCATCAGGAACAGGGACACGACAATGACAATCACCACCGCCTCAACAAAGCAGCGGATGAAATGATCAATGCGATGCTGGACGGCGGCCGGTTGGTCGGACATGGTCCGGATTTCGAGGCCATCCGGAAGACGCGGCTTCAGGTTCGCAACCACCTGCCGGACGTCCTTGTTGAACTGGCTGATGATCCTGCCGTCCTTCATCTCCACCGCCACCATGACGGACCGGAGAGCCTGAAGCGGAGCGCCCGGCCGGTCTCGTTCCAGGGCATCCACGCGGTAAGGGATGGGAGATTCGTACATCCGCCGAACCTCGAAGACGTCCCGGAGGTAAACCGGCGCGCCCCCCCGGCTGAGGCCGACGACCGAGCCGAGCATGTCGTCCTCGCTCTTGAACTCGCCTGAGAGCTGGACCGGGAAGTTGCGTCCCTCGGTGCGAAAAGTGCCCCCGGGAATCACCGCATTGCGGGCCTGGATGGCGCTCATGACGGTGGCCGGCGTCAGGCCGTACCCGGCGACGTTCGCGTCCGAAAAGAGCAGATAGACCGTCTCCTGGACGATGCCGATCTTCGTCACCCTGCCCACACTGTCGAGTTGCTTGAGAGAATCCTCAAAATCGCGGGCTCGCAGTTCGAGTTCCTTGTAGCTGTAGCGGGCCGGGGCCGAGGCTCGCACCCGCGGCAGGGGGTCCTCGGAACCCATCAGCAAAATGGGCTGAGTGAAATCCGGGTGCCGGGCCTCCTTGTCCGAATGGGTAACATTCCGGATAAAACCCGCAAGGAATTGCTCGATGGTCGCGCGGTCGGCGCGGGTGGTCAGGTCCGCCAGGATGAAGGACTCGCCCTGGAGGGTCTGGATTGAGTCGGCGAGATGGGCGGAGCGAACTTCGGTCTCGAATCTCCGGCGGGTGATTTCCCGGTAACTCTGGGCCACGCCCGGGGGGAAAAAGGCGACGACGGCGGCGCGGTTGGCGACCGGGGCGCTTCCGCGCAACTCCGCCAAACGTTCGCGGATAAGATGCGCCCGGGCAACGCATTCGGCGTCGGTGATGAGCGGGCTGGTCAGCGCGAACAGGAGCGTGATGGTGTTGCCAAAATCGGTGTTCAGGAACGGCTGCCCCGCCCCTTGGGGCAGTGCCACCTCCAGCAGCTTGGCCCGCAGCTTGTCCCATTCCTGGTCGATAGAGGCTGCCGAAGCGGGCGCCATCTTGACCGTGAGGGTGGAGACCCCGGGACGGGACTGGTCCGTGATCTCCTCGATGCTTTGCAATTCCGAAATCTTCCGTTCGATGGGCCTGGTAACCAGTTCCTCGACTTTGGACGCGGTGGCGCCGGGGAATGCCGTGACCAACATGGCCGTACGGTGCGGGATGGCGGGGTCTTCCTGCTGGCCCAGGCGGGTGTAGGCCGACGCGCCCCAGATCAGCACCCCGATTAACGCCAGCCAGCCGACTTCCCGATGCTCGACGAAGTACCGGGCCAATCCGCCCGACTTGATGTCTCTTGAATCCGGCTGGGCCATAGGCGGTCAATCCCCGTTCGGCGCGTCCCGCAGGACTATCAGCGGCTGACCGTCGTACAGAAAACTGGCGCCGCTGGTCACCACTTCCTCCCCGGCCTTCAGCCCGTCGGTGACGATGATCGAGTTCTTGATGATGTCGTCGGTCCTGACCAACCGCCGCGCCGCCTTTCCGCCCTCGACGACGAACACGGCCAACTGGCACGCATCACTCGTCGAGTTCCCGCTGGGTGCGGGGCAGGTGATGAGGGCCGAGAGCGGCACCAGCACCGCGCCGGGACCGACTCGAGGCTGGCCCCCCACCCGAACCGTGGCCGTCATCCCGGAGCGGATGACGCTCTCGGGGTTGGGCACCTTGATGACGACGCGGAAGAGCCGGCCCTCCTGGCTGGCCGCCACCCCCACTTCCGAAACCCGGCCGCGGAACGGCGGGCGCCCCTCCAGAGACGAGATCTCCACCTCCACTTCCTTGCCCGGCGAGAAAAAAGAGACCAGCCGATCCGGCACCCCCAGCTCCACCTGCATCGTGGCGGTCCCCGCGAAGCGCAACACGCGTTGTCCCGCGGGAACGGTCATCCCGGCATTGACGTATCGGGCCAGCACCATTCCGTCGATCGAGGCGCGCAGTTGGGAGTCTTTGAGGTTCTGACTGGCCTGGTCCAGTTGCGCTTGCGCCGTCCGGTAGTTGGCCTCCGCAACGTCCATCTCCTGCGGCGAGATGGTGTCGGACTCCCGCAGCTTGCGAAGTCGGCCCAGTTGCTTCGTTGCGAGTTCGGCCTGGGCCTTGGCGGAGTTCAGCGCGTTGACAAACTCCGACGGCTTGAGATTGGCCAGCATGGCGCCCTCCTTCACCGGCGTGCCTTCCTTCCAGTCGAAACCCGTTTCCGGTCCGATGATGTCCACGATTCCGCCGAGTTTGAAGCTCAGGTCCGTCTCGTTCTCGGCGCGCACGATTGCCATGTAAGCGGCGTCGCCGCGCCGGTTCAGGCCCTCCAGAGACCTGGCGCGTTCGGTCTGGACGGCCATTTCGTGGGGCTGTCCTGACGGAGGCTTCCCGCACCCGGCCAGCACGCAGGGCAGCGCCAGGGCAAGAGCCAGCCCGCAAGCCGAGGCCTGCGAGACTCGCGCCCTCGCCGGCGAGCGGGACACCGAGGCGGCTTCCAAGTTCAGTTTCATACTTTTCATCCCGGTGCGAATTAGAGGGCAAAGTCGGGACCGATGCCATCATTTTTGACGTTACGCGGGTGATCTTCCGGCTTCGCGCGGATGGACCGCATTGGTTATACTCCCATTGTGGAGGCGGCGCGGGCTGAAGGTTGAACCGGACGCACTGATGTGTCAAATAAGTAATGAAAGTTGCGTTCCTGAGAGTTGCGACCGTGGCCAGTGCTATGGCCGTCCTTGGCGTGGTCGGCATAGTGGGCATTCACGCTCAGCCCTCCTCAGCCACCACTTCGATGACGACCAACTGGATTGGCAATTTGGTAGTCGGAAGGGAGGATGCGGCGGACAGGATAGCACGTGGGCGTTTCCCGACAACTGTTGGCCAAGTGGAAATCGGACTGCGAAGCGACGGTGTTGTCATTTGGCGCAGCCGGTGAGATGGAAGCCGATGCCGATTACGGGTCGCCGTGGGGGTTGCCCGTCTGAGCATCCGCGCCGATGTGCGGGTCCGGGCGGGGCGGTTTGAGATACCTGCGGTTCACGCGCTGCCCGGCCTGCGGGTCCGCCGAAGGGTGTAGGGCAAACCGGTTGGGAAGGGGATGAATTTCATACGGCGGAGGCCAGCCCACGGGCGACCCGACTTTGGTGTTTCCAGAAATCTTCAAGCCAATCGCTGAGCACGGCGCACCGGATTAGGACACTACCGTTTTTTGGGCTTGCCACTCATCCGGAAACGGATAACCTTAATCGCTCGTGAAATTCGCGAAAGGTCATGAAAAGCAAGCGTTTTCAGCGGTCTTCTTGCGACGGTTGCGCGGTTAGCTCAGTGGTAGAGCACTTCCTTGACACGGAAGCGCCGGGAAGTGGCCAAGATGTTGGCTTGCAATCGAATGGTGAAGGAGTAAACTTTGTTTCTGATTTCTGTCCTGATCTTTTGCCCAAAAGGCGAGGTCGGACCAGGACCCTTGTCCGTATCGCTCGCGGTCTTTACCGCTACGGGCCGAGCGGTGCCATTTACTGGTGCCGCAGACTGAACGGCAAAAACGTTTGGAGGAGCCTCCAGACGACCGAGAAAGCGCGAGCTATGGCCATTTCATCTTGGGTTCAATACGAGGGTTGCCAGAACGGGCACACCGAAATCACCGTCCACCTTGACGGCAGGCCGCTGCTGGAGGGCTTCATCCCAGAGAGATTTATCCCCCAGCAATTCGACCCTGCGACTTCCACGCCGCCTCCGCCTACCTCTGCCCTTGCTTCGGGAGGGGGCGTTATCCCGGCGCAGGCTCTGCCAGCGTCCGTCACCGCGCCGGGCTTCGGCGAGATTCCCGTCCCAACGCAAGCCGCCGTTAGATCGGCTCCGGGCGTTTCGCTCAACGCTCTGGTGGAGAAGTTCAGGGCGTCGTCGGGGCATTTGGCTGCCTCCACGCGCGAGAAATTTGAATGCCACTTCACTGTGGCGGGTCGTTACCTCAACTTCGACCGGGAGGTTTCGAGTATCAAGCTGGTGGACATGCGCGAGTTGAAGAGCAAGCTCTCGGAAGGGCGGAAGCCGTCGAGCGTCAATGACATCATTTTCAAAGCCCTGGGGGCCTTGTTCCAGATCGCGTTGGATGATGAAGTACTGGAACACTCACCGCTGGAAAAGCTGAAGCGGGCGAAGAAGGGCGAACCAGATCGCCAGCAGCCGACCTGGGAGCAGGCGGAACACATTGCTGCCGAAGTTGCTACCAGATCCGCCGAGAGCGGGTTGATCGTTAGGCTGATGCTGAATTTTGGCGTCGGTCAGGCGGAGATTAAGTTCCTGCGCGGCGAGCACATCGACCTGGCCAACGGCGTCGTCCACTTCCGCCGCAAGAAGACGGGCAAGCATTTCGATGTGCCGATCTTTCCCCACGCGACCGGCATGGTCGATGCGCTGAAGGCCAAGGGCAGGCTGGCCGTGGGCAAGCCGGTGGTGGAGTGGAGGAATCCGCGCAAGGCGCTGGCAGCGGCGTGTGAGCGCCTGGACCTCCCGGTTTATGAGCCGAGGGCACTGCGCCGTTCCTTTATCGTCCATGCGCTGGAAATTGGAGTCGACCCGCGCTTGGTCGCTCGATGGCAAGGCCATAAAGACGCGACCCTCATCTTCCGCGTTTACGGGCGGCATATAGACGCCCAGCATGAGCAGCGCCAGGCGCAGAAAATGGGCAACGGCACGGACCCCACTGCGGCAATTCCGGCTGAAGAGACGAACAGGGGCGGCGACGGACTATTGCCGTAGGCCACTGGCGACGATCACGATTGGTAAGCGAACCCACCGGCCAGCCTGCCGGTGGGTTTTTGTTTGGCCGGAAACCGCACATTCTGCCCGGCAGCGTGATGCGCAGCGGTCGGTCAGGTCCACTCCAGTTGGAAACGCATCGAGCGATGACCGGCGCGTCATGGGGGCGAGCTACGCGCTCGGTCCCGATTCAAGACAGGGCCGACGCGTTCGAACCGGCTCTTCTCCGCAGCGGGCCGCGCCAATATCACGCCGCCATGCCCCTTTGGCCGATAGACGGCGGCGGGGGCTTGGCACCGCGCCGTGGCCCCGCCAGCCACGAGATTCGCGCTGCCAACCGCTCGCGACGGCACCCAGGGCCAGATGATAACCCTGACGGCCACGTAGCTGGTTTAGCCGCCCCGAGCGCCGCCTGGAGCCGTCGCCTGAAATTGCGTTCCGTTCTTCCTCCTGTCGCTGCCGATGCGGGCCATGCTTGGGCTGTGCGTGCCCTGATCCCGAAGTGGCCCACCGTTGACTAGTCCTTCAACCATCGGATCAACTGGTCTCGCACGGCATCAATAATGCTAAAGTGGTCGAGGCCCTGCGGGTCTAATGGATTCAGATCAACTTGATCGGCGCAGTGCGCGTAGCTTGTGAGTCTCATCCTATTAACAGCGCCAAGCCCTGTAATGTACACGCCTTGGCCCATGGTCTGATACCGGTTCCAAAAGTATTTCACGGTGCTGGGGACACTGGTGGGAGGCAGCCGCAGCCATGACACCGGGTCAACCACATACACGTGTGTCTCATGGTCTTGCAGTGCCGACTGCCCAATTAGGCGCGACAGTTTGATGGCGGAAATAGCGCCCCAGCTATGGCCGAATATCTTGATTGGTTCGTTGGTGTCGCAAGCTCCACCTCCGTTGCGGAAGTAGTCAAGGAGATACTGGTATGGCCTCCAAATATCGAGGGAACCGTATATCGGAGCGCCAACCGCATCCGCTATCTGCTTCATTCTTACATTTCCATAGGTCGGAGTAGAGAACCATCGATTCGCTCCGTAAAAGCCGACGATGGCCAGCCCCAAGCTGCCAATCTCGGGGGTTGTTAACATTATGGTTCAACGGGTTCGCAGCAGCCCACTTTACTCATGTGGATATGATCATTGCAACTGATTCAGCAGCCATCTGCGTAACGGGCCGCAACGTGATGGCGCGGCGGAGCGCCTCCTGTGGACGCCTCCCCAACGAGGTTGGAAATCTTGTATAACGGGCCACGGGCGACATGCTTGCCAAAAAGAACGGGTCGCGCACCGGCCACGTGACGGTCGAGACGGTTACGTAGCCCATCTGGTCGTCCCAAGTGCCGCCCGGAGTTGTAGTCCAACGGCAGGTTCCGGTCTTCGACGGCAGGCCCATAACCCAATCTCCGCTCCTGGAAATAACGGGCCGCGCCGCTTTTGGATGCACAGGATGCCGGTCACCGTCGCTGCCTTTGTGGGCCATGCTTGGGCTGCGCGTTCCGAAATCGCTACGATCCGGCTTCGCAACCAGAAGCCCATGTAAGTGGTTGACGACGAGCATTTCGATAAGCCGACACAGGAACGGAACGCGCCGCCTTCAGCGGAATAACGGAGCGCTCGTCGGTGGGCAGCGGACGCCGGGTGCCCCTTTCAGCCCTGCCCACCTATGGGGTCTGAGACGATCGGTACGTTCCGAAATGGCGGCATCCTGCTGCAAATAGTTGGATGCTAACGCCCTGTCAGACCTCAGCCCGAACGGAACGCACCTTCGCAGCGTAACGGAGCGCACTGCCTTGGCGTAACGGAACGCGCCTCGGTTCACGGGTCCAAAACTCTCCTGTTCTGGAGTCGTGTGGGCGGCGGACTTGAGAAGCCCATCGTTCATCTCGTTACTTGAGTATTTATCGTGACGGTCCGTGGCCGGAAGCCCGGATTCCTGAAAATGATGCAGACGTGGACGACAATCTTCATCTTGCCTGGCGCGGATAGCCTCTTGGCTGGCGGCATCTGGTCCACGTCATTGCCGTCTTCCGCTCCGCGCCGGGCACCCCCCCAGAAAAAGCGAAAGAGGCTGGCGGTTTCAGCGCCAGCCCCTAAAGCGTTCACGAATCCGACTCATGAACACCGAATCCAACAATACCTACGAGCCGCCCGACCTGACAACTACGGTTACGCAAGACGCCAAATCCGAATCCCGCGTGTTATACACACCTGGCGTTAACCAAGTCAGCAACCCGCCCCAAACCGAGATTTCCGGGTGTAGAAGGTTAGCACACCGGCAACAACTATCCTCATGCTCATCAGAACTACGCAGCGCCAGCGAGGCTGTGGATGCGGATGCTGTGGAAGCCCACGTGGAAGTTGGCGTGGACGGCGACAAGGATGAGGACGAGAATGCCGTCCACAACACGGTTGCTGAGGAGGTCGCCGTTATACAGCGAGATTTCGGATCGGCTTCCCAGGCTGCCCAGGCCGCTGTCGCAGGTACAAGTTCGCGCCCTGCGCGGGTCTGCCGCTGCTCCGTGGAAGACCTCGATGTCGAGCGGAAGTTCCTGGACAAGCGCTACGGCTCCAAGACTCCTGTCCACCTTGTTAAACACACCGAGCCGGACGAATTGCTTATCCTCAAACGCCTCTTCGGCCTTACCAAGGTGGCGCTGAAGAGTTTCCTTGTGCGTTACGGCAAAAACCCCTGGATGCAGGCGCAAGGCTATTACGTGCAGAAGGCCGCACTGGCGGCGGCGCACATGCGCATGGCGGTCTGGCGCAGCCGGAGTACGCATGTTGACTATCCCGGCCAATGGTGCAGCCTCCGGTTGTCCACGTTCGATGGCGACGCATTCCTGAACTGCGGCTGGTCCCGGAAGACCCGGTATGGCGGTCGTTATTTCTTCAAGTGCCACCAGCCCGAATACTGTCCTTCCTGCAATTACCACCTGCGGGTTGTACCAGCGCGGAGGGAGTTTCTGGAGGCGTTCCGTTCCGCGCCGCTCTGGTATTCCATCACGGTCATGGCCACATCCCACCCGGCCAAGGCCGGGGTGAAGATGTTCGTCGGCTACGACGACCAGGGCGAAGAGGTTTACGAGCCGCTGGTCATGCTCCGCGAGTTGGTGGATTGCCCCCGCCTGCCCAAATACGACTCCCAGTGCGCGGTGCCTTACATGGTCGCGGCGGGCCTCTGGGAGTTGATGCCCTGGATGATCGCCGGGCACTACTTCGATGGGTTGCATGTCGCCGGGGAGAACGACTTTACGTATTACCCGGATTCCCGGTCGCCGGTCGGCGTAAGCCACACGGTCAACCCGCACTTCCACGGCTACGGCAATACCCGGAGGCCCTTTGACCGCCGCCGCGCCCTGTTCCTGCTCCGCAACGCGCTCCAGATCATGCACGAGGAGGGCGGCGGTCGGCTGTGGGCCTACCCGGACATCGCCCTGCGGCCCATCCTCAGCGCCGACGAGATGAAGAAGGCCATCAATTATGTTCTCAAGTCGTGGAACTTCGGCCAGGTCTATATCGATGCCCTGGCGCGAGGGTGTCCGGTCGTCGGGCTTAACCTTGAATTTCAGCCCACGTATTTCGGCTCCGAGGCCATCCTGCATCCCTTCCCGTCGTCCTCCGGCCTCTCGAAGTGGGGTGCCAGGTTGGGCAACATGACGCAGCGGGCGGGCAAGGACTACATCGGCACCCCCTTGCCCGAGGAGATGTCGTCGCAGCAGGTGAAGCGGTTCCTGGAGCGGTTGGAGCGCGGTGAGGTCTGGTCCTGGGAAACGATCCGCTACGAGCAGCACCTGGCCATCCGGGCCAGGCAGGTCCAGAGACGCGCCCGACAACAGGCCAAGGAGATGGAGAAGGAGTTGCCCGGCCAGGCCACGGCAGAAGGCGAATGAGGCCCAACCCAGGAAAGTGAAGTGATATGAACGATCAACCAAACGAACAATGGTGCTGGATGACGCTGGACGAGAAGACAATGAAGGAACTGGGCCACGACGCCTTCCGCCTGGCAGCCCTGCTGGCGCTCAAGGCCAACCTTTATGCCGGTCGGAATGCTTCCGGCCTGGCGCTCGGGGAGGCATTCCTTGGTTCCGGCAGCGCCTGGTTTAAGACCGGCCATCAGTTTCGCGGTGCGCGTTCGCGGCTGGAACGACGCGGATACGCGACTTTTCGCAAAACCACGCTTGGTTGGGTCGGCAAGCTCAACGACGGGCGGCTCTTCCGCATATTCCCGGATTCCCACTATGAGGCTGAAGATTGAGCGGCCCAGGCGCATCTCATCCAGGGCAGTTGGACCCTTTTTCAAGGACGGCACTGGGGGCCAGGTTCTCGCACAGGAAAATTGGAAATGTTGGCAAGAGAATTTCTTCAGGCGCTAACCCCTGATGACATCTCGGGTTACAGCCCTGGAATCCGTTCACAAAGATTTTTACTTCGATGAAGTCGGTATAATTACGCTCGTGAATTGCGGATTTGAACATTTTTGCCTTGCCCGGGCGCTCGATGGCTCTCCTGAGTCAATCCGCATTCACAACCTGGGCAGGGCGTCTATGACCCCCGGCGCGGCGAGGCATACCCTTCCCCGCCGCCAGGATGGGGAAAGTCGGCCAGGCGGCGTGGCTCTCGGCTCCGCCCAGGCCGGGTTCGGTCGAGCGAAACATCATGAATGATGAAACAGCGGATACGGTAAAACCCGACGTGCCGGAGGCAAGCCGAGCCTCAATTCTGGAACAGGAGCTTTGGGACGCCATCGGAAAGCGCGACGCGAAGACGAAATTCCCTCCCGCCAAGGTGAAGAAGTTCGTGAAGGACACGGTCAGGAGCGTGTTTGATCCGGGCTGCAATTCGGGAGTGCTCCTGGGTCGGATCAATAACGAGGGACTCCATTTGTTGAGCGACGCGACTCCTGAGCAGTTCAACGCACGGCTGGAGCGCTATTGGAAACAGGCGCGGCAAGTGCCGGACGCTGCGGCAGAAGTTCAACCTCTGGAACCGCCTGTGGTGCCGCAAAGTGATCAGGATGACCAGGCCCAGAACAACACCGCCACAAGCCCGGCAGGTGCGCAGGACCAAACCTCGGATGGCCCCCGCACCATCGAGATTCTGCACGGAGAACACGCTGGCGTTTACTCGATCTATCCCGTCGCCGCTATGCTTCCCGGAATTACCGGCGCGGCCTTCGACGAATTGAAAAAGTCCATAGCTCAATACGGGCAGCAGGAGCCTGCGGTAGTCGATGGCGATTGGTTCCTTGATGGCCGTCATCGGGTCCAGATCATGAATGAACTTGGCCGCGAGCCGGTCGTGGTCCAGTTCGCCAGCCTGAAGACGGGCCTCACCCCGGAGCAGTGGATTATGGTCAAGAACAAGCACCGCCGCCAAATGACCGATGACCAGGCCCTGGCTTTTGCGGAAAAAGCCCTCGCGTGGGTGGAGCACAAGAAGCAAGCCTGGATGATGAGCCACACGCTGGTCCAGGCCGGACGCAACCGGGAATCCGCAGAGGCAGCCAACCCCGTCCCGGAGCCGGAGGAGTCGGAAAGCCAGGCCAACGGCGTAGCCCAGGAATTTCCGCAGAAACCTGCGGAAAATCCCCCGAAGCGCAAACGCGGCAGGCCCACAGGCACCCGGAGCCGGGCGGAAGCAGCCGCCAAAGCCGTTGGGCAGACGCGTTATCGGGGCGAACAGATCACCCGGCTGCGTGGAGAGGCCCCCGAGTTGGCCGAGGCGGTCCTTAGCGGGGAGCTAAAGCTCAAGCAGGCGATGGCCCAGATCAAGGAGCGCCAGAAACCCCAGGGCACCGAAATGCCCAATGACCCAACTGGGCGCACTCCTGACCCCGAGCGCGTGAGAAAGGCTATTCGCGCCGGCTGGAAGGCGCTGGGAGACGTGCTCAAGCGGGTGCGCAAATGTGAGCGAGGGCCGGTTTGGCTCGGCATCGCCGAACACGCCCGGCGAGAGGCATCGATGTGTGCGACGGGCACGGCGCAGCCGACAAAGAAGGGCCGCTCGGCGTCGGCGAAGAAATGAACATGGTCGGCATGGATGTCCTCAGCCGAATGCCTGCGCTGCCGGTCCCGGTGGCTCCGCGTTCAGTAGCCCCCATCTGGGTTGATGCCCAACGGGCGAGGCCCCGTAAGGCTCGGACGGTTGAACACTCTGCGCTGATTTCGTCTCAGCATGACGCACCGGCCCGGTCAAATTGGCCGCGAGACATCCTGGCCCCGGATCGATGCCGAGCGGGCCGCTCAGCCTGGGGCGGGCGCTTCTGCCGTAGGAGCGAGTCGAGGACCAGGCGGGAGGAGGCGCGGGCGATGAACCACGCCCGCTTCCCCGCCCAAGTGAAAGAGAACCTGATGTATGAGCACGGATTCCAAACGACCCAAGAGTAACCTGGACGAAAACGCAACGCCCGCAGGTGCGTTCGGGCGGATGCCGGACAGGGACGCATTCGCCGAAGCGCTGGCGGACTTGATGATGGCACGTCGCGCCAAAACCCAGCAATTCGTAACCGAGGCTGACCTGGATGCGCTCGCAGACGACTGCACGGCGCTGTGGAAGACCCCTCGGTGCGAAAAAGCCTTCGAGGTTCTCGACCGGCTGATGAACAACGCCCACTATTTGGCCGTGGCCGGGAATTGGGGCGAGTTTTTGGAACTTTTTGGCTTGTCCCGGCAGGAATGGGACCGCAGGTCATTCCAGGTTCACAGCCGCGCACCCCTGGGCCGGGGCGGCGCGGCTGGACCGGCGTGAGACACGTCGGCTGTGTCGGCGCATGGTCAGGCGCGTGGCCAGGCCGCTGTGGCACTGGCAGGGCATTTTCTACACGGCCCCGGCCTGGCCCAGGGCCTATGGGAGCCGACCGGTCGAGCAGCGGATTCCAACTCGATGCCGACCGGGCCGCTGGGCAGACGCGGAACCATTTCGCCATTGCTGGCGTAACCGATCACGTTGGCGACGCGGGCGTAATTGCCAGTCGCCGCCAGGTTGATGGTTTTGCCGCCAATGCCCACATTGCCGCTGTAGCCGATGTGGAGCCTGGTCGGAATCCTGACAGCCTCCCAGCGCCAGGCACGGGCGTATCAGCGGCGTCGTGGAGGATCGCATTGGGCGGCAGGCGTGGCCGATGGCCTCTGGTATGAGAATCGCAACCGCCCGGACGCGGCTCCCGGCCTGACCGGGCTTGACGCATCGTGTAACCTGTCGCCAGATATGGCCCGGCAAATCAGAGAATTTGAACCACTACATCAACGCGTGCGCGTTTCAGCGCAACCCGATCTGCTTAACATCGGGCGCTTTGATGCCGAGTCTGGGTGTTACAGCCCATCGGATGCCGAATTGGCCGCAGAATCGATGGGTGCGACATGCGGCCCCGCCTCTTTTGGCGCTGCTTGCCGGACGCCCGTAACAGCGGCCCTCGGCCATTTTCCGTATTTCCCCTCACGCAATTGGACCACGGTGGGCGACATGAGGAATGCGCTCCGGTCGGCGCAAACCCGGTTCGCCGATACGGACGACGGCTTACCGGCGTATGGGCTGGCCCTGCTCCAGTTGAAGATCAGCCCAGGCTGGTTGCATCCCTTGTATTCCTTGCGTCAGACGCACTGGGTTGCCGTGTTCGGGGAGTGCTTTTACGATCTGAATTGGCGCGGCTGGCTGCCCGTGCTCCTCTGGGAGGACTTGGTGCTGTCCCGGCTGAGTTTTGGGGGCGAACCCGTGCGCTGCTGGGAGGTCCGCAACGGAATCGAGATTCTGGAAGACGATCTGCTTGCGGCAGCGATCGGCCATTCTCAAACAGCGGCAGCGCAGCCAAGGAGCGCTGCCTGCCAGGCGGGCGCAGTGGACCGGCGTTGTCCGGCTTGAACCCCAACTCTGCCTGGAGAACTGGCCGCTGTCCTTTCAATCGTTGTTCTATTCTATGCGCGTAGGTCTGAAAAGTCGCGGTGAAGCGTCCACCCAGGTCTTCGCCGGGCTGAGAGCGCTTGAACTTCCAGCGTAACCGTCCGCTGCTGTCAACCCAGCAGTGCCTGCGGTAGAACGTGCGCAGGAATGGTTGCGCATCAATGACGGTGCAGGATTCTTTGAAGTGCTGGCCCAATTCCACGGCAAATCGAGCGCCGCCGATGATTATGGGATGAAGTGGCCTTCCAACGTTGTCGCGCAGGCGGACCAGCCGTTCGATGGCCGCAGCGCCAATCGCGGGCCTCGAATACCCGGTTTGAAATTCCAAGCAAACCTGGGTGATTTCGGCATGGGCAGTGATGAGCCGCTCCCAGTCGCGCCATTCCTCCTCGTGCAGGGCATTGAGATGAAGCACGGCCCCCAGTCCCGCTTCCGAAGCGCGTTCGGTCACGCGCAGAATGCGGCTCCGATTGTAGCGATAATGCAGAGGCGGCGAGTCCAAGAAGAAGGAGTAATTCGGCACCGTGAACAGATCGACCTCAAGGTTCAGCAACTGCGCCAATAAGCCTTCGGTGCGGTGGAACCGCCAAAAGTCCTCCAAGGTTTGATCCGGTCCCGGACCGGTCAGCGCGATCTTGGTGGTGCGATGGACTCCCAGGTCGGTTCGAAGTTCCTCCGCCGTTTTGGCGAAGGGTTCCAGGGGGCCGTCGCCACGCCTGGCGAACAGGACGTGGAGGGGAACGGCGATCCAATCGAGTTTGAACAAGGTGCTCGGAGATACCCGGTTATAGATCGTCGGGACGTAATGGGGCAGCGAGGGTGTGGACCGAAGGCGACCTCGAAGGGAGCAGTCGAAACCACCGGCTTCCCGCAACCGATAAGCGAGTTGGGCGGGGTCGCACAGGCAGGTCCAGCCCAACTCCTTGCAACGTCGGTGGTCAAACGACACGCAGCCCGCGACGCCCCAGTCCCCATCCGTTCCGTGGCAGAGGCCCGGCCTGAATTTACAGCATTCGCAGGTGTCGAGGTTCATTGGGCACTTCCCGTCCCCGTCTCCACGGCGACCACAAACGTCCCCGAAGCGGGCCGCAGTTCGGCGATCCGCGCAGCCAGAGCGGCTGTTCCCTGCTGGTCCATTATCTCCCCCAACTCCGCTGCGTCTGGCGGCAGGGCGACCCCAATCGCCACATTCAGGTGAAAGGCTCTGACCAGGCCCTCGGATCGGAAAATCAGAACCCCTGTCCCAGGGGCGGGAATTTCCTCCGCTATCGCCTTGAAACGATAAGTGTGGATGATGGCCTCGGGCAGCCCCGAAAACAGATTCGGGCTGCCCAGTTCTTTCTTGAACGCTTCGTCGCGCTGGTGCTGAAACCTTTCCGCTTTGGCGGTGATGAACGCTATTCCCATACGATCTTCCTTGCCACAGGCTCATACTCCCACGCCCGGCCAGCGCGAACGCGCCGAACCAACCGCAAGGCGTGAAGGTCACTCAGCCGGTTGTTCCAGGCCGTGACCGTGACCTTGTCACGCGGAAACGCCCGGTGAAGCTCAGGAGCGGTAATCGTGTCGTGCTGCCCTACGGCTTTGAGCGTGAGCGCCAATGTGGGGTCGAGATGTCCAAGCAGCTTGGCTTCCTCGATCGAGTCGCGCTCCAGGCGCAGGGCATTTATCAGCGGAAGACGCCGAGGTTTGAGAAACTCCTGAAATTCGACTTCGAGGTCGGCAGTTAAACCCGTGACGCACACAAACAGGTCGTAGGGACGTGGATCAGCCTCGTGACGAGGAAACGGAGGCTCCAGGGGAGCGGCAGTGGTTGCCGACAACTGCCCGCATGTCAAGACCCAGAGGGCCGTCGCCTTGATGTAGCTCCCATTGACAGCGGTGATGCCGCCGTAATCCAGCACAAGGCAGGAGCCGGTGGGGATGGTTCCATGAGCGACGCCACGATAGACGGCCTGCATGTGCTGCTCGCCTGCCGTGGCTCCGAGTGCCGCCGTGGTTTTCTTCAACAACTGCTTTAGTTTTACAAGCACGATATGAGTCTCACCGCTTCAGGTGAGATAGTCAACAGAGAAAATCACTTCTTTTGCGGGCGCAGTCAATGAACAACTGACCGCGACCTGGAGGCCCGAAAACGGCCCGGTGAATTGTGGCTGAGCCTGGCGGCTGCCATCGGGAGCGCATACCAGCCTCACACGGCCTTCCCCGCTACGCAATTCCACGATCCCATTCAGATTCATCAGAGAGCGGAAAACCTCCTTGAAGCCCTCCCCTTCACCCCCATGAACGCGGCGGCTGGCGTGTTTTTCGACGACCGCCATCAGCGCACTCTTTGAGTTGCGGAGGTCGGCCCAGACCGGGTTCGCCCTGAGAGAGTTGAGCACTCCCCGCCCCAGATCGGCGATGGCGAAGGACACGTTCCCCTCCGAGACATGGTAGCCGATCAGACCCGGTGCCGGAGATGATGGTTCGTCGCCGCTGTGCTGGGCGACGTTGTCCGCCATCTCAAAAAGAGCGCCGGTCAGGGCGTCGGCCTTCCGACCAAACCCTGCCTGCCGGGCGGCATTGCAAAACCGGGATTCAAACGGGTGGTATTGGACAGCGTCCGCCCAGCCCGGCCCTCGGATCGGAAAGAAATCGAGGCTCCGTCCCTGCCACATGGCTTCGTGATCGGGAAAGCTCCCGGTTTCATAGACGACGCTCGCCCTGCTCAGAGCAGGTGAATCCTGCTGCCAGGTTTCAATGGTCTGGCGCAGTTCCGTGGGAAACGCGGAGCGCAGGCAGGCGATTTCGACGACCGCAGCGATTGTCAAACCGGATGGCGTCAAGCGAGTAACCCGACCAAATTCTCCGCTCGCTGCAACTTCGCGGAGGTCGGCAACGAAGGCGGAATCAATCGGGGTCAGGCTCACGTAGGAGAGGATACAAAACCCGCGTCAAATCTCCAAGCGCGGAGAGCAGGCCGGGAGAACAGCGGTCAAAAACGATGGCTTGTGCAGGTGGGCGAAGGCGGCACCGGCTGGATGGAGGCTGGTATTCGCTCCCAGCGTTGCGTAGGAGCCGCGAGCGGAACCGCATTTGCTCTGGCGTTTACGCCCGGATCGGTTCATTCTGGCCGCGCACCATTTGTGGGTATGGCCAGTTCTTCGTCCAGGGGTTCTGAGGGACGGTTTTGCGGCGTGGCTTCAAACCAACGCCCAGTCCTTCAATGAACCTCTCCCCCGACCAACTCGCGGCGATCAAGCACCGGGGCACCCACCTGCAAATCATCGCCTGCGCAGGCTCCGGCAAGACCGAGGTCATGGCCAGGCGCGTGACGGCGCTCATCGAGGAGGGCGTGGTCCCCGCTGACCGAGGCGCCCGCACTGCTGCCTGCGGAAAAGGTGTCTCCCTGGAACACTTTGCTTCACGCGTTAATCGCTCCCAAAGCCGTTGCCCTTCCTCCCGCCGACCTTACTAAACCGTGCCCCTCAAAAAATCCGAACTTTACTCCTCCATCTGGGCCAGTTGCGACGAACTGCGCGGCGGCATGGATGCCTCGCAATACAAGGACTACGTCCTCGTCCTGCTGTTCGTGAAATACGTTTCTGATAAAGCGGCCAGCCAGAAGAACTACCTGCTCGACGTGCCGAAGAGCGGCGGATTCGCCGATATGGTGGCCCTGAAGGGCGACAAGGAGATCGGCGACAAGATGAACAAAATCATCTCGAAACTCGCCGAGGCCAATGATCTCAAGGGCGTGATTGACGTGGCCGACTTCAACGACTCCGACAAGCTGGGCAAAGGCAAGGAAATGGTGGACCGCCTGGCGAACCTGGTTTCCATCTTCGACAACCCGGCCCTCGATTTCAGCGACAACCGCGCTGAGGGCGATGACCTGCTGGGCGATGCTTATGAATACCTCATGCGCCACTTCGCCACCGAGTCGGGCAAGAGCAAGGGCCAGTTTTACACACCAGCGGAGGTTTCCCGCGTGATGGCCAAGGTGGTCGGCGTGGGCGGTGCCAGGAGCGCCGGCCAGTCCATCCACGACCCGACCTGCGGTTCGGGTTCCCTGCTACTCAAAGCCCACGACGAGGCCAAGGGCGCCACGGGATTCGATTTGGCGCTCTACGGGCAGGAAATGGACAACGCTACTGCCGCACTGGCTCAGATGAACATGATCCTCCATGACTGCCCTACGGCGGAAATCTGGAAAGACAACGTCCTTGCGGGTCCGCACTTCAAGTCCTCGGAGGGGCAGCTAAAAACCTTCGACTTCGTCGTCGCCAATCCCCCATTTTCTTTCAAATCTTGGGGCAATGGGTTCGACGCGAACAACGACGAGTTTCACCGCTTCGAGTTTGGTGTCCCGCCCAAGAAAAACGGCGACTTCGCGTTCCTGCTCCATATCCTCACCTGCCTCAAGAGCACCGGCAAAGCCGCCGTGAACCTCCCCCACGGCGTTCTCTTCCGGGGTGGTGCCGAGGCCGACATCCGCCGAGAGATCGTGCGCCGGGGTTACATCAAAGGCATCATCGGGCTGCCGGCCAATCTCTTTTACGGCACTAGCATCCCCGCCTGCATTATCGTGCTGGACAAGGAGAACGCCGCCGCCCGTAAGGGCATCTTCATGATTGATGCCTCGAAGGGGTTTATCAAGGACGGCAACAAGAATCGCCTCCGTGCCCAGGACATCCACAGGATTGTGGACACCTTCACGCGCCTGGTCGAAAGTCCCGGCTACTCGCGCATGGTCTCGTTGGCCGAGGTCAGCGACCCTAAGAACGACTTCAACCTGAACCTTCCCCGCTACATCGACAGCAGTGAGCCGGAGGACATCCAGGACATTGACGCCCATCTGCGCGGCGGCATCCCAAACCGCGATATTGACGCGCTCGAACGCTACTGGCAGGTCATCCCCGGAGTGCGCGTTGCCCTGTTCAAAAAGGCAGACCGCCCCGGCTACAGCCAACTCAAAGTTGCCGGCGCCGCCATCAAGGGCGCCATCTTCGGGCACACAGAGTTTACCACCTTCAATGAATCGGTGACCAGGCTGTTTGCGAAGTGGAAGGCGGTCAACACGCCGCGCCTAAAAGGCATCGCCAAGGGCGCCAAGCCCAAGGCGCTGATTGAAACGCTCTCTGAGGACCTGCTCGGCGCCTTCCAGAAAGCCCAGTTGCTCGACCCCTACGACGTGTATCAGCACCTGATGGACTATTGGGTCGAGACCATGCAGGACGACGTTTACATGATCGTGGGCGACGGCTGGCGCGAAGCCGCCAAGCCCCGGCTCATCACCCAGGAAAAGGGCAGCAAAACGAAGGAGAAGCCCGATTTTGTCGTCGGCAACCTCAAGTATAAAGCCGAGTTGGCCCCGACCGCGCTGGTCATCGCCCGCTACTTCGCCGCCCAGCAGGCAGCCATCGAGAAACTGGAGGCCGAGGTCGCGGCCATCGAGCAGGCGATGGAGGAAATGGCCGAGGAGCACGGGGGCGGGGAAGGGCTGCTGGAGTCCGCTAAAAACGACAAAGACAAGATCAACAAGGCATCGGTCCTGGCGCGGCTGAGGGAAATCAAGGGCGACGCCGAGGCATCGGACGAGCGTAAGGTGCTGAACGATTACCTCGCCCTCATCGAAAAGGAGGCGGCGACCCGCGCGAAGGTTAAAGACGCGCACGAAGCGTTGATGGCCAAGGTCGCGGCTCAGTATGGCAAGCTCTCCGAGGACGAGACCAAAACGCTCGTGGTGGACGACAAATGGCTGGCCGCGCTGACCGCCGCTGTCCAGGGTGAACTGGACCGCGTGTCGCAGACGCTCACCGGACGCATCCGCCAACTGGCCGAACGCTATGCCAGGTCCCTGCCGCAACTGACCAAAGAAGTAGAGACACTTACTGCGCGCGTGCAGGGACATCTCAAGGAGATGGGAGCGATATGGCGGTGAAGCCCGGCTACAAGCAGACCGACGTGGGCGTTATCCCGCAGGAGTGGGATGTGAGGCGGCTTGGAGACTTGGGAACGGTGGTTCGTGGTGGTTCACCAAGACCAGCGGGTGACCCTCGATACTTTAATGGTGATTTCATCCCGTGGCTCACGGTCGCCGCTCTCACGAACATCCCCGAGAACCAACTCACGGTCAGTGAGACAGTAGGCTTTTTGACAAAAGAAGGCTCACGGCACAGCCGCACCTTGGTCGATGGAACGCTGATCATCGCAAACAGTGGTGCAACGCTTGGAGTGGCCAAATTGCTGGGAGTGACCTGCTGCGCGAACGACGGAATTGCTGCCATCATCAACCAGCGACTGGGAGACAAGCCATTCGTCTGTTTCTACATCAACACCCAAACCAAGAATCTGCGGGAAGTGGTTGCCACCGGAAACGGTCAGCCCAACCTCAACACTAGACTGATTCGGGAGATGGCCATTCCGTTCCCGCCACCGGCCGAACAACGCGTGATTGCAGAGGCGTTGAGCGATGTGAATGGGCTGCTGGGTTCGTTGGAACGGCTCATCGCCAAGAAGCGCGACCTCAAACAGGCCGCCATGCAGCATCTTCTCACCGGCCAAACCCGCCTCCCCGCCTTCGATGGCGAGTGGGCGGCGAAGCGGCTGGGGGACGTTGGAGTGTTTTTGAAAGGCAGAGGCATCAAGAAGGATGAGGTCGTGGCGGACGGAATGCCTTGCGTTCGTTATGGCGAAATCTACACGCACCACAATGACTACCTCAGAACCTTCAACTCCTTCATCGCCCCGGATACAGCCAAGCAAAGCCGACGCATCCAGAAGGGGGATCTACTGTTCGCTGGTTCAGGCGAGACTGCGGAGGAAATCGGTAAGTGCGTAGCCTTTTTAGGTGATGAGGAGGCTTACGCTGGCGGGGACATCGTGATCTTCAGACCAGCTAACCAAGACTCGAAGTTTCTCGGCTACCTTATGAACCATTCGAGCGTGGCGAGCCAGAAAGCCTGCATGGGGCAAGGTGACGCGGTGGTTCACATTAGCGCCAGAAGCCTTGCGCGGCTAGAATTGCATCTACCAGACCGACCCGAACAAACCGCCATCGCCGAGGTTCTGTCGGACATGGACGACGATTTGGCGGCTTTGGAGCAGCGCCGCGACAAGACACGCGCTCTCAAGCAGGGCATGATGCAAGAATTGTTAACGGGGAGAACCAGACTCGTATGAGCACGGTCGGCCAAATAGAGAAGAAAACCCAGCAGCGCGTGGTGAAGTTGTTCCGCGACACGCTCGGTTACCGCTACCTGGGCAACTGGGAAGAGCGGGAGAACAACCGCAACGTCGAGCCGGAAATCCTACGTGCCTGGCTGCGGCGCCAGGGGCACAGCGACACCCTCATCGACAAGGTATATTACGAATTGGACAAGGCGGCGGGGGACACCACCAAGAGCCTCTACGACCGTAACCGCGCCGTGTATGAACTGCTCCGCTACGGCGTGAAGGTGCGGCCCGACGTGGGCGAGAACACCGTCACCGTTTTGCTCGTGGACTGGAAGAGGCCGGAGAAAAACGACTTCGGTATCGCCGAGGAAGTGACCGTGGCCGCAGTTAACGCCAAGGCGCACGACAAGCGCCCTGACATCGCGCTTTATGTGAACGGGATCGCACTCGGCGTGTTGGAACTGAAGAGGTCCACCGTCTCTGTAGCCGAGGGCATCCGCCAGAACCTCGACAACCAGAAGAAGGAGTTTATCCAACCGTTTTTCTCCACGATGCAGTTCATCATGGCCGGCAACGACACCGAGGGCCTGCGCCACGGCACGATTGAGACGCCGGAAAAGTATTACCTGAACTGGAAGGAGGAGAGCAGAGTCGAGAATCCTCTCGACCGCGCCCTGTTGAAATTGTGCGAAAAGGCGCGGTTTCTTGATCTAATTCACAATTTCGTGCTTTTTGACGCCGGGGTGAAGAAGGTCTGCCGGCACAACCAGTTTTTCGCTGTCCATGCCGCGCAGCCCTTCGTGCAGAAGCGCGAAGGCGGAATCATTTGGAACACCCAGGGCAGTGGCAAGAGCCTGATTATGGTTTGGCTGGCGAAATGGATTCGCGAGCACGTCACCGACCCACGGGTGCTCATCATCACCGACCGCACGGAACTGGACGAGCAGATCGAGAAGGTCTTCAAAGGCGTGAGCGAGGACATCTACCGGACCCAAAGCGGCGCGGACTTGATCGCCCGCCTCAACTCCACCAAGCCGTGGTTGCTGTGCTCTCTGATCCACAAGTTCGGCGGCAAGAAAAACGGCGACGAGGAAGCCGCCGCCGAGGCGTTCATCCAGCAGATGAGGCAGGCGTTGCCGCCCAATTTCCATCCCAAGGGCAACCTGTTCGTTTTTGTGGACGAGTGCCATCGCACGCAGTCGGGCAAGTTGCACGAGGCGATGAAGGACATCCTGCCCGGCGCGGTCTTTTTTGGCTTCACGGGCACCCCGCTCCTGAAGGCTGACAAGCAGCGCAGCATTGAGGTCTTTGGCCGTTATATCCACACCTACAAGTTCGACGAGGCGGTCGCAGACAAGGTGGTGCTCGATCTCCGCTACGAGGCGCGGGACATCGACCAGAACATAACTTCCCAGGCCAAGGTTGATCAGTGGTTTGAGGCCAAGACCAAAGGGTTGACCGACCTGGCCAAAGCCCAACTCAAGAGGCGCTGGGGCACGATGCAAAAAGTGCTTTCCAGCCAGTCACGCCTGGAGAAAATCGCCGCCGACATCTTGATGGACATGGAAACCCGCGACCGGTTGGTGAGCGGGCGCGGCAACGCCATGCTCGTCTCCGGCAGCATCTACGAGGCGTGCAAGTTCTATGAACTTTTCAACAAAACCGACCTGAAGGGCAAGTGCGCCATCGTCACGTCCTACGTGCCCAGCACTGCGAGCATAAAAGGCGAGGAGAGCGGAGAAGGCGAAACCGACAACGTGGAGAAATACGCCATCTACCGCCAAATGCTGGCCGACTGGTTCAACGAACCCTCCGAGACGGCGGTCAAGAAGGTTGAGGCGTTCGAGAGGGCGGTGAAGAAAAGGTTCATCGAGGAGCCGGGACAGATGAAGCTGCTCATTGTGGTGGACAAGCTGCTGACCGGCTTTGACGCGCCCCCGGCGACATATCTTTACATCGATAAGCAGATGCAGGACCACGGCCTGTTCCAGGCTATCTGCCGCGTGAACCGGTTGGATGGCGACGACAAGGAATACGGCTACATCATCGACTACGAGGACCTGTTCAAGAGCCTGGAAGCGGCGGTCCACGATTACACCAGTGGCGCCTTTGACGCCTACGACAAAGAAGACGTGGCGGGGTTGCTCAAAGATCGCCTGGGCGAGGCCCGGCAACGCCTGGAGGAGACCTTGGAAGCTGTCCGCGCCTTGTGCGAGCCGGTGGAGCCGCCCAAGGATTCCGCAGCCTATCTTCGGTATTTTTGCGCCAAAGACTCCGGCAACGCGGCGCAGCTAAAGGACAACGAACCGGCCCGGCTCTCCCTCTACAAGTATGTCGCGGCGCTGGTGCGGGCATACGCCAATCTTGCGACCGAAATGGAGGCCGCAGGCTACGGTGCCAGGCGGGCTGCCGCCATCAAAGCCGAAGTGGACCATTTCGAGAAGGTCCGCACCGAGGTCAAGCTGGCCAGCGGCGACTATATCGACCTCAAGATGTATGAGCCGGCGATGCGGCACTTGATCGACACCTACATCCGCGCCGAGGAAAGCGTGAAGGTCTCCGCCTTTGACGACCTATCGTTGGTCCAACTCATCATCGAGCGCGGCGCGGATGCCGTGAAGGCGCTGCCGGAGGGTATCCGCAAGAACAAGGAAGCCGTCGCGGAGGCCATAGAGAACAACGTCCGCAAGTTGGTGATCGACGAGCACCCGATCAACCCGAAATATTACGAGAAGATGTCCCGGTTGCTCGACGACCTGATCAAGCAACGCAAAGAAGAGGCCCTGGAATACGAGGAGTATCTGGCGAAGATCGTTGAACTGGCCAGGCAGGTTCAGAGCGGGCCGGGCGACTCCGCCTATCCGAAAGCCGTCAACACGCCGGCCAAACGGGCACTTTACGATAATCTGGGTAAGGATGAAGCCCAGGCGCTCGCGATTGATGCAGCGGCGAGAAAGGCGCAGGATGGCTGGCGCGGCCATCCGCTCAAGGTGAAAGCCGTCAAGAATGCGATTAGGGCGGTGCTGGGCGACAACGCCGACCAGGCGGATGCGGTGCTCGAATTGGTGAAACACCAAAATGAGTATTGAGCGCACCCAGATCACGGTGAATGGCCTCCCGGTTCAGATTGTCCGCAAGGCAATCAAGAACCTGCACCTGGGAGTCTATCCGCCCAATGGCCGGGTGCGCGTAGCGGCGCCGCTCCGAGTCACGGACGAGGCTGTGCGGCTGGCAGTGGTTGGAAAACTCGGCTGGATCAAGCGCCAACGGGCGAGATTCGAGGCCCAGCCCCGCCAGTCCCAGCGCGAGATGGTCAGCGGGGAGAGCCACTATTTTCTTGGCAGGCGCTACCGTTTGCGGGTCATCGAGCACAACGGCGCGGGTCGCGTGTTGCTGCGCAATCGTCGCACGATTGAACTATACGTGCGGCGCGAGGCCACGCCTGACCAACGCGAGCGCGTCATGCAACGCTGGTATCGGCAGCATCTCCGCGAAATGGTGCCGCCGCTCATGGCGAAGTGGGAGGAGGCTCTCGGAGTGAAAGCCGCCGCGTGGGGGATAAAGAGAATGAAGACCAGGTGGGGAACCAATAGCGTGGAGGCCCGCCGCATCTGGCTCAATCTCGAACTGGCCAAGAAGCCGCCCCAGTGTCTCGAATATGTCCTGGTTCATGAACTGGTTCATCTCCTGGAACGGCACCACAGCGACACGTTCATCGCCCTCATGGACAAGCACCTGCCCACTTGGCGCTTACATCGTCAGGAGTTAAATCTCGCGCCCCTCGCACACGCCACCTGGACCTACTGAACACCCACACCAGCATTCGCCTACGGCAGCATGAACCCCTCCCGGAACAGGTTCTACGATTTTCTACGCGAGGTCGTGCCGAGCGACGTGGTGCTCTCCTACGCCTCGGGCGCGGTCCAGGGTGCCGGGTTCGCCATTTCCTACTGCTACACCTGCCCCCGGCCCGCCGAGTTTGGGCATGTGGGCGAGGCGTGAGACGTGATCGGCTGGCGCATGGATATGCGGTTCCAGCGGTTCGCCCGCACCGTCCGGCCCAAGGACCATCTCCCGGTGCTGGTTCCGCTCGTGGAACGGGAACGCTTTGCCCCAATGCGCTCGACCGGCGATGGCCTTCAGCACGTTTACTTGACCTCAATCTCGGATGGCCTGGCTCAGGTCGTGATCGGGCTGGCCGGAGAGAGCGCCACTTTCAACGCGACCACGTTCCAGGACTCGTCCTCGATCTGGGTGGAGCGTGACCTGTCCGGCCAACTGGAATGGGAGGACATCGAACAACGCCATATTCTCGAAGGCGACATCCCCGTCACCACGCGCCGGGCGCTGGTTCAAGCCCGCATCGGCCAGGGGCTATTCAAGGCCCGCGTGTCACGGCTGGAGAAGCGGTGTCGCCTGACCTTCGTGGACAACCCGGCGCACCTGGTCGGAAGCCACATCAAGCCCTGGCGCGAGTCCAACAACGAGGAGCGCCTCCACGAAGCCAACGGTTTGCTGCTCACGCCGACCGCAGATCACCTGTTTGACCGGGGCTTCATCAGTTTCGAGGACAACGGCGAGGTCATGGTTTCGCCGGTCGCGGATGCGGTGTCCTTGCGGCGTATGGGCTTGGACCCCCAGAACCCGCCGCGACCGCTCGCTTTCAACACGGACCAGAAGCACTTCCTCGCCCACCACCGGAAGGAGATTTTCCTGGCGGCTGTTTAGTGGCGTGCCTCTGCGACGGGGAGAGGGTGCGCAAGTCCGCTTCTGCGCCAGCGAATTGAACTTCCGGGTGGGCGGTTCTCTTGCCAGTTGGAGGAGCCGCTTCGGATGCTCAGCGCAGTTTTGCGCTCAGTGTATTCCTGCCAGCAGCCCACGCCCGCTATTTACTCTTCCGTGGTCTTCCACGTCGGCGGCTGCCTGGCCTCGGGGGCATTTTACCGTTTGACCGGGATGCCGCCGCCTTGGCCGCGCTGGCCGCTTCTTTGACGCCGCGCTTCAGTTGTCCCAGCAGCACCGCTTCCGGCAACCGGTAACGCCTGAGCGCCGTGGCCTCCAGGTATTGGTGAACGGCACCGTCCACCGGGTCTGTAATGGCCGTCCGAACGCAGGCGTATCCATCCTGGACCTGTTTGACCCACCCGACCGACTGGTCCGGCAGGACCACCGGTTGGCCCACCCAAGCCCGCTTCCGGCCAAACAGGAACCCCGTCCATTTCCGGTTCTCGCCTGTGCGTTTTGCGCCAAGCCTGCGTCGGATGACAAGTGCCCGCCCGGCCTGGCTTGCGGCAACCTGGAGCAGGTCGGCCTGGCTCGTGACGGGCGGGTCTTTCCTGAAGAGCAGCGACATGAACTTCATGCCCTATATACCGGGATGCTTCGCAGCATGGGTCACGCTTTGGGTTTGGGGGTCGTTCGGGGCTGCCGGAGGTGGACGGGTTCGGCGAAGACTCCCTGCAACTCGTTGCGGCCTGGCAGGAAGGCAGGGTTTGCCGCGAAAGCTGGCCCGTCCTGGGTTGCCCGGCCCGCCGCTGGGCTGACAACAGCCTCCCGTCACCCGTCCGGGCACGTTGGTCCTGGTCGCCGGGGTTTTGGCTACCCTGGATTCGGATATTGGTTCCCTTATCGCAACTTAGGGTGGTCAGGTGGTCTTGTCGCAGCAGGGCGGATCAGGCGCAGCGTCGGGTTGCCTTACGCGCTTGCGGAACGGCTCCCCGTTTGCCACTCGGCTCTGGACGTTCTCCGTTGTCAAATTTGACGGCCAACTGACGGTCCGCCCG
Organism: uncultured Verrucomicrobiota bacterium; assembly: GCA_964653485.1. Lineage (GTDB taxonomy): Bacteria > Verrucomicrobiota > Verrucomicrobiia > Limisphaerales > UBA8199 > CAVQND01. The sequence goes on from CAZZFF010000001.1 coordinate 66,999, forward strand.
TCGTCAAGGATTTGACAGGGCATCCGAGCACGGGTTCTTGACACCCGGAGCCGCGAGCAAGCACACGCTTGCCAGCCCGGCAAACGGCGAAGGTCGGTCCATTTGGCGCAGACGTGTCTGGCAGAGACGGAGGCAACTGGACTGGTTGTGGTCCAAAGGTTATTCGGCAGGCGACAAGGGGTCTGTCAAATTTGACGCGGTCCTTCGTTCCCAGTCCTGCGTCGGCGGTGATGCCGTACAAATTCAAATACGGGCTTCCCTTTTGCACGGGAATCTGCTTGTCTCGTGGACGGAGCAACATGACAAATCAGGCGTCCAGGACCGCCGTTAACTGCGACCCGCGCCAGCCCGACAAGGGCGGGCCGGTGGTCGTCGGCAGCCTGGAGACCATCAGCAAGGGCGCGTCCACCCTGCCGGTGTCGGCCCAGAAGCGACTCCACAACCTGCCCGACGACCTGACCACGAAGGTCAACATCCTCTACCACACCGACGCCCGCGAGGCGCTGTTGAAGGCCATGTTCGTCGAGACATGAATGAAGATCGAACCGGACGACAAAGCAAAGCGGAGTTCGACGGCTACATCAAGCTCGGCGAGACAGACCGGATTCGTGCCGAAGTGGCTACCGCGTAAACCCGGCACTCCGTTTACGCGCCGGAGCACCCGAGTGCGAATAGCGGCGAGCTTGACGCCCAGACAAAGGTCACGGAAAGGACTTGTTTTGGTGCTTGTGCTCGGGTTCACAGCATTTGGCGCTCTTAAGTTAATAACGGCCCCAAATGACCGCTACTTTGAACTCAAACACGTAGTTGATCAGTCAGAATTAAAGGTTTATGAAAGCGTTGAATCCCTCGGTATGCTTCCTATACACATCAGCAAGAGACTTGAGATGCTCTCGACTCAGGTTGATGCTGATAGAGCACAAGCGGATAGGATATGGCAGTCAATTCCGGGGGGCACATTGGTCGAAAGAAATCATGTCCCGGTTGGAGAAAATGTTAAGGTGCGTGACCTAATGGTGAAGGCAACTCGCAATGAAGAAAAACTGTATGAAGAAAAACGAATAGCGGGTCGATCCATTGGTCGTTGTCTTATAGGCACAGAACACGCTGCGGTCTGGGACTTATTGCAGAACGCAGATAAGGCACTCAGCGAGTTTCATGATCGCAACTGGCAACTGAAACATGAAAGACTTGTTGGCAATCTTGTGGTTCTGGGTTCCTTGTTAGCAATGGTCTGTTTTTTCAGGATTCTATATAAGTATTTTATCTGACCCACGCTTCACGTAGGAAACCGTCTGAGCGTCCTGATCGGCGGTAGTCCGGGAGATTCGGTCCCGTCGCGATCCTTCCGGCTTGGGGAGGAGCGCGGCGCGGTTGGCGCTGGCGGACCACGGCCCGCTACTCAACGAGTCTTCAGGTGGAGACTCCCTCACCGCCTCCGTCATCAGAGGACCAGTTCCCGTGATTTGCTGGGTCGCAAGGCTCGCCGAAAGCGGGTCCCAGTTGGCCAAGAGGCCCGCCGCCGCGCCTCAGAGGCCACGGGAAGGTGCGGCCCGCGCATGGGAGCCTGGCCAAGGCCGCGCAGCGGCCCAAAGCCCTGCCGCCTGGGCGGCCCTGTCAAGGCGCGGTGGTGCCCGTCAAAAGTCCCATTGCGAATGCGTCAGACGCTGCGGAGTCGGCGTCAAATGGCCTGGTTTGGAATCCACTGGCCTCAAAACGAGTTGGGGCCGGTTGCTTGCCGACCGATTTGACGCGTCAAATTGGTCTGGACACCCGCCAGCCTCCCGGCATCAGATACGCACGCCAGCCTCCTGCGCGGTCGTTTACCGGTTTGACATGCGCCGGTTTGACAAGCGGTGCGATCTTGACGGCTTGATCGCGGTTTGTGGGCTTGCAGCGCAGGCCGTTTGGAGCAGTTTGGAACCGTTTCGGCAGGGACCGCAGTAAGATGCCTATATGGGTGCGCATCGGGGAGACTTACGGCACCGGTTCGCCTTACTTCGGTAAATCTGATAAACCGCTTTCCCGCCTGAGCTTTTGACAAGCTTTAATAAAACCGAGCATTGGTGCGGCTACTATTGGGGATACATCTGCCGCAGTTTTGCTTTTCCATGTTTTCCCTTGGACCTGGCGCAGCCGTTTGTCAGATGCCATTCCCGCCGATTTCCTTTCGAGTTTTCGTCTCGTTTTGGGCAGTTGATTCTTGAACCATTTCAACTCAGCATCGAACTCTTCTCTTATATTCATCTAGCAGCAGGGTTTCACCTACATCACAAAAGTCAATAGTTGACGAATCCCAGCCAAGAGGCACGCCTGGACCGGCTGGCCCGCCCAGGCTCATGGCCAGCGGCGGCACTGCCTCCCACGACAGTTTGCAATTCGGCAGTTTGCCAGTCGCGGCTGTGCCACATCCGGTGACGACCCGGCAAACTGCCGGGGTCTGTCAATTTGACGCAAACGTATTTGCCCAGAATCGAGGCCACTGGAATGGTCGTGGTCCGCAGGTCTTTCGGCAGGCGGCAAGGGGTCTGTCAAATGTGACACGGTTCTTTGTTCGCCCAGTCCTTCATCGGCGGTGACACCGTGCAAGTTCAAATATGGGCTTTCCTTTTGCGTGGGAGGATGCTTGATTCGTGGACAGAGCCACATGACAAATCAGGAGTCCACGACTGCTGCTGGCTGCGAAGCGCTGGCACCCTCCTCGCGGGAGCGCACGGGCGGCGAGCGCGATGTCAAGCGGGTGCTGCGCAGCACGTTGCTGAAATATCAGCTACATCGCGAGCAGGAGTGTTCGACCGGGGCTACGACTACATCCAGCAGTATTATTGACCGCCTGCGACCTCGTTATGACCGAACCCTCCCTTGCAACGCTGAAGAGGCTCTTTGCCTTCTCGGGCAATCGCTGAAGCCCTGGGGTGCCCCATGTCCAAGGCGAAGCCCATAACGCCCGCCGAGTTGGCGGAAATCAAGAAATCCGTGACCGTCGCGGAGGGCAACCAATGGATCGGCCTGACCGCGATTAAGGATTTGAACAAACTGCGCCGCAAGCAGGCGAAGTTAAGTCCCGAGAAGCGGCGACAAGAAGACATGTTGTTCAGCCTGCGCTACATGCTGGAAAAGAGTTTGGTTGCGCCGCCCATACCTGAAGTGATCGCGAAGGCTGTTGAAGCGAACGACCTCACGTTTTTCATCCGCTTGGGCGCTACCCTCTCCGGCGACCCCATCCGGGCGGAGGATTATCCCGTGGAAAAGGGCGAAACACCGTTCCGGGACAAGCTCATAAGGTTTCTACTCACGCACTGGGCCGAGGCGCGTGATGGTTTACCTGAGTTGTTCTACCTTTATCCCAAGGGGTTGGAAGTCGTCTGCAACCATTGCCTCGGAGTCAACCATCTGAAGGCCGACGCCCTCATTAAGCAGCGCCAGCGGCTCGGCCTAAAGCCGTTCAAGCGCCAGAAACTCAAGGCCGTGCTCGTCGGGGGCAAACTCCAGTTCTCATAACTGGACAAACTTCTTCCGAAATTTCCTGTCCAGGACAGGCGTCCGTCCATCGTCGTAATCTTGCTCCCGATTGATGCCCCTTTTGCGAGGGGCACAGGTGTTGCAGCCTGTTGAGCAATGAAAACCTGGTTCCAGTTCAGATTCGGCGTGGCCTTGGCGGTTTGTCCGCACGGGTCAATTCCTCACAGGTTTTCCCCGGCTGCAAACAGGGCCACGCCCTCTTCAAGGAAAGGATAGTATATGACGGAAGCAGATGATCGTGCCGTTGAGCGGCTGAAGCACTCCAAGGCCAAAGCGTTGGAGACGTTGTTCGCGGATGGGATCTTCATCGAGGCGAATCGGGAAATCGAGGGCGGAACCTCGGGCTGTCCCATCCTCAACCTGGCTGGTGAACTTGTCGCGATCGTGTCCAACTCGTCGGTCCCAATGCCGGGCATGAAATCAACTGGGCTGTGCCCGCGCCCGCTCAAAGCCCTGCCCGAGTGGATCTGCGAAAAGGTTCAGGGGCGTCAGCGCCGTCGCCGTGCGCCGGAGCAGCCTAGTCAGCAGCAGGAGAGCATCAACCTGGGCCAAAATCATAATATGGGAATATGAGCGAATATATTAGCCTGGCGGGCCTCAAAGCCGAGGGTTGGACTGACGGCCTCGTGAAGAAGTATCTCGGCGAACCCGACAAGACAGCGCCGAACCCGCACTATAGTCGGGCGGGTGCGCCAATGCGGCTTTATTTGCACAGTCGAGTTGCAGAGACGATGAAAGGAGGACAGATCCAGGCTGCTCTTGCCGATGCTGCCGCAAAGCGAGCGACCCGCAGATCGGCGGCACAGCGCAGCGTCAACACAAAGGTTCGGCGGGCAGAGACGGCGATGAGGAGGTCAATCGGGGGGCAGCTTGAGCAGGTGCTGAGCAGTTGGACCTGGCCGCGCCTCGTTAGAGAGGCTTGCGCCAGCTACAACCGGGGTGACGGCATCCCTGATTGGGCTTACGGCAAACGTGACTGGGCCGACAACCGCAGCGGTAATGCCAGCCCCGACAGCGCCCCCGAGTTTCTCCTCCGGATTTGCTGCAATTTTGTGCGGCACCAATTATTGAGTTACGAGCACATGCTTGGTGGATACGTCGGCACCGGCGCGGCGCGGGATGTGGCTCACGACGCGGTGTCAAAGGCCGTCCGAGCGCTCCTGGACCTGACACCCGAGGAGGAGCGGGAGCGCGAAGAGCGAACCCGCATGGAGGAGGAGCAGCGCAAGGCGGAGCGGCAAGCAGAAGCGGAGCGGCAGCAGGCAGAAGCAGCGCGTCATGAGGCGCGGCAGAAGGAAAGAACCGACCAGGTGGCGAAGCTCATCCCGTGGGCAAGCCACCGCCAACAGCAAATAATCGCCGCCCGCTATGAGTGCGCTACCCTGGAGCAGTGCCTGGCCGCCGCAAAGGCACTCGGCTTCGACGGAGACAAGAAGCGCTGGGCTGGCCGATTTTCGTAGCTTTGTCGTCTAACATATTTGATCGACCTGGTGGACCAACTGCGCCAGCGCAAGGTCGGGTTCAAGTCGATCTGCAACGGGGCCATTGATACGACCACTGCCTCCGGCGAACTGATCTTCAACGTGTTTGCCAGCCTGGCCCAGTTCGAGCGCCGCCTGATCCAGGAACGGACCAGGGCCGGGCTGGATGCCGCCCGCGCCCGTGGACGCCTGGGTGGTCGTAAGCCGATGACCCTCAATGACCCTCGGGTCCAGACGGCGAAAAAGCTGCACTCGGACAAGAGCAACTCCGTGGCGGACATCTGCACGACCCTCCGCATCTCCAGGGCGACGCTCTACCGGTATGTGGCCATGAAGTGACCATGCGCGACGGCGGTCGCAAGTGGGAGGGGGTGGTGTTCAGGGTCAAGAAGGACGGCAGCGGTTACAGCGCCCTGCATGATTTCACCGGCTACCGCAGCGGCGAGGACGGGAGTTGGCCGCAGGGCGTGGTCGAGGGCAGTGACGGCGCTCTTTACGGCACGACTCAGGTGGGAGGCCGTCCCTTCGGTGTCGAGTATGAGACGGGCAGCGGCACGGTGTCCCGCGTGAACAAAGACGGCAGCGGCTACGCGGTCTTGCACCGCTTCCCCGGCGTCACTGGGGATAGGATTGCGCCCTGGGCGGGCCTGGTGGAAGGCCGCGACGGGGCGCTTTACGGCACGACGCTCCAAAGGGGCGGGGCCAACGGTGGGACGGTATTCAGGTTGAATAAGGACGGCAGCGGTTACCGCGTGCTGCACAGCTTCCGTGGCAGTGAGGCGGACGGGGGCGGACCGATGGCGGGCTTGCTAGTGGGCAGAGCGATGGCGCACTTTACGGCACAACGGACGGCGGCGGCAGCGGGAGCGGCCACAACGGGACCGTGTTCAGGCTGAACCTCGATGGCAGCGGCTACAAAGTGGTTCCCAACTTTCCTGACGGGGCGGAAGACGGGCGCTTTCCCCGGTCGAGCTTGATTGAAGGCTGGGACGGCACGCTCTACGGGACGACGCAGAACGGAGGCACCAACGACGCCGGAACGCTGTTCAAGGTCAATAAGGACGGCAGCGGTTATCGGGTGCTGCACAGCTTCACCGGTTCGCTCGGCTCGAAGCCGGACCCTCACGGCATGATGAGGGGTGTGCTTAACGGCGTGCCCACCAGGTTTTCCGATGAGGGAGAGGGCAGCGGCCCCACGGGTTTGGCGCAAGGGCTGGACGGAGCGCTCTACGGGACGACCGAATACCACGGGAAGAACGGCGGCGGGACGGCGTTCAAGTTGAAAACAGACGGCAGCGACTTCGTCATCCTGCACAATTTTCCCGACACGGAAGGGGATGGCCAGAACCCGTCAGCGAGTATGGTGCAAGGAAGCGACGGCGCGGTTTATGGGATGACAAAGACATGCAGCACTGACCACTTTGCCACTTTGTTCAGGCTGTCCTCTTCCGGCTCCCAATCCACGCCCGCGCCCGCTTCAAGGTGATGGCCGAAGAAGTGTCCGCAAACGGGCCGACCAAGGCCGGGCTGGAATCCACGCGTCCGCGTCGGCGGCTGGACGGGCGCAGTCCGTTCCGTGGAGCAATCCCTTTCAGCTATAAGCTTCCATCCCCGCCTTCAATGCGCCCTCGACGGTTCCATCGACCAGTTCAAAACCAGGAAACCAGGATTCCTTGGGGTCGTAAGAGCCGGAGCTAGATTTGTGGATGGCAAAGCCCCAAGGCTTCCCAGTCCCTCGATATTCCAACCGGCAGATGGGGCCGACGTTGCCGAAATCCTCCCGGTCCAAATAAAGGTATTTGCCCTCAAATCGCGCCAGGTAGCGGGAACCGGTCTTCGCCATTTTTCGCAGGTTGAACCGTTCGATGGTTTGCAGGGCGTTTTCTTTGACTTCGTCTGGGATCGTCGGCTTCTTCACTTCATCCTCCAAGCAGGCCCTGAAATGTTAGGGGAGTAAGCTCCTGGTAATCGGGCAGTAATCGACGGGCAAGCCCTCTCAATATCGATGGTTGGGCAACCCGATTGATCTTCCAAACAAACTCCTCCCTCAATTCGGCCAGAAACTTTTGAAGTTCGGTTTCCGTTGCCTCGACCGACACAGCGCCGCCATCCGCGCTGAACCTTTCGACAAGACGCATTCCTATCTCAGTCAGGAGCAAGTCCGTCTCGGGATTGTCAACGATGTAGTTGCGCTCCTCCTCTTTGAACTCAATTCGTAGGGCTGGCGCGGCGGGGACGTTCTCGGGCTTTGCGGTTCGGCGCTTCATCGTCTGGTCATTGTGATCGTGAAAAACGACGAGCGCGTCAGTTCACGCCTTCGATTCCTCGATGGTGCCATTCCACGCGCACGTTGTTCTCCGCCGTGAGGCCGCAGAGACGAATAATCCGATCGTCGTCGGGGTAATTCACGGCTTTGAACTTCGTCAGTTCCTGGATAATGGCCTCGACATCGTTGCCCTTTAGCTCGCCCTGGCACTTCGGATTCTCTTCGCGCAAGGCTCTGAGGACTTTCCGGTAATGCCCAAGCTGATCGCCGCCGAGGGGGTCCACCGCTCGATTCCAGGCGACGTTCGCCAGGAGCAGCGCGGCGGCGACAGCCTCGCGACTGGATTTCTCGGTCGGCTGCGCCAACGCTTGCTCCGCCAGGGCGAGGATTATTTTCGACATTTTCTGCATTCGTTGGTCAAGGGTAGAAGTCCAGGCCGGGAGCCGCAAGACCATCCAGCCGATGATGCCAGAAAAACCAAGGTGGTCGCGGCCTTCGCCAACACTCGTCAGGCAGGAGGCGGGTCTGGCAGCGGAATCGGCGAGGCTGCCGCCCACCTCCCTTGGCCCATGTCCTCTGAGCGCACCGGGGCGACGGGCGAGTCAAGGGGGCGGATCAAGCTCCTTTAACCAACCGGCCAACATGAGCATCCAAGAAGGAGGCCAGATTTACAATCGAGGCCGTCTGTGACCGAGCGTTCTTTTGACCAGGCTCTTTCAGGAGCCGGTAGTCGATAAGCCGTTTGCCAACATGGTCTATGGCAACAAAGCCCTTCTCCGTCTTCCACAATTGCCCTTTGGCAAGGGTAGGAAAATCTGCTTTGGCTTTCCCTGCTGCTGGCCGGTTGGAGGCGATGCTCAAGGCACTTACTTGGTGCCCAGAATCGCGTCCTTCGCTGCCTTGGCGACGCGGAATTTCACCACACGCTTGGCGGGAATCTTGATGGACGCGCCCGTGGCGGGGTTGCGGCCCATCCGGGCCTTGCGGTTCACCAGTACCAGCTTGCCCAGGCCGGGAAGGGTGAAGGAGTTTTTGGCGTTCTTGTAGGCCAACGCCACGAGGGCTTCCAGGGTCTGGACGGCCTGGGTCTTGGTCAGGCCCACGGTTTTCGCCACGGAAGCGGCGATCTGCGATTTAGTGAGTGTTTTTGCCATAGTGCCGGAAGGGGTAGAGGTAAGAGCACCTTCGTTCAAGCCGAAAATCCTCCCAGCGGCGCGGTCAACGGCGGGCGCAGGACCACCCGTCGCCAGGCAGCCGTCAGATCGGCATGGGGCCGAACCGGCTGTGAACGGCGTCATTTCCTCAAGGGGCGTCCCCTCGAATGGTTCCGCACTTCCAGCAAGACGTGAACTGCCCCTCCGACTCCTCGCCACAGGAGGCACAGGTCCACGATCCGGACCCTGGGGCGCTGGACTTCCGAAATGCCGTGAGCACTTTGGAGGCGACTGGGAGGTCGGCATCATCGACCCACAGCTTCGGGTAGAACTCGGCCCCTGGTAATGGCATTTCCGAGTTGGTGACCTCACTCGCAATCCCAACTTCGGCCAACATGCCTTTCAGCACATCGAGGTCTTCGATTCTTGAGCAAAGTAGAAGCATCATGAGTCGCTCACCGGAGCTGGTTTGGCCCAGACAGTGTATGCGCCCGGCTGAGAGGCGCAAGAGAAGTTCCAGCCGAGGTCGAGCGCGACAACTGGCCCTGGCTCCTGTAACCTGGAGCCGGATGAAGCGTTGGAGCAAACGGTTGGGATATTGCGTCGCCGGGTTGACGGTCGTTTTCATGCTCGCGGTTCTGGCGGAGCGCCTACGGGGGGAGCGGGCCTTGAGCGCCCAGTTGAACGCCCTGGCCGTCAAAGGTGAAGTGCTCTCGCTCGGCGAGTTGAAGCCCAAGCGCCCGGCATCCGACCAAAACCTGTTCGCGGTACTGCTGGCCCTCACCAACCGCTTGGAGAGCATAGCCAGCAACCTGGACATTGCGCCGCCGTCGCTGCGGTTGACCTCTCCGGGCCGGGCCGTGGTTGTGGCCAAACTGGAGGAATGGTCTGACGACGGAAAGACAACCAACGATTGGCGCAGGGTTGGGTTGGGCCTGGAGCAGGCGCAAGACACCCTTGCCCGGCTGGAGGCCGCTGTTCAGAAACCTGCCTACGACAGCGGCGTTGATTACGAGAAAGGCTTCGTGGATTTTCAGCTAAAGCCCGTCTGGGTCATCAGACCGGCGTATCAACTCCTGGGCCGGTCTGTCCTCTACTCCCTGAAGGAAGGGAATCTGGATGCGGCGTACCAAGACCTTATAGCCCTGATGACGCTGACGGCCAAGCAGACCCCAGAGCCGCTCATCGTCTGTCAGTTAATCCGCCAGGGCTGCGCTGCATGGGCCTTCAGTGCGACATGGCAGGCGCTCCAGGCTGACGGCTGGACCGACACCCAGTTGGCTTCTCTGGGAGCGGCTTGGCAGCGCTGCGATTTCGTGAAGGACATGGCCGACGCGATGGAGATGGAGCGGGCCATGACCCTGGATTTCTACACGCAGATCAGGGAGTCCCGGAAGAAATTGGACTTCGTCGTCCAACAGCACCACAAAGCCCAGGAAATGACGGATGGGGCATTCGGGGCGTTGCCCACGCGGGGTGTTGTCTTGAACTGGCTGCACCTTCCAGTATGGCGAGTGGCCTGGCTGGCCCAGGACGAGCTTGGGTGCCTCGAAGAGTGGCAGTTCATGATCGAGCGCGAACGGCTGGCTCGGACCAATGGCTGGGCCGCGCTGGCTGGGGCCAAAGACCAACCGAGGCCGCATTGGAGACCGCCCATCGGCGGCGAGGAGAAACCGGGCTGGTATCATCGGATGAGGTTCCTGTTTGCCGATGAGAGCTTCTCGATTAGCGACTCGATGATCCGCAGGACGCTGGAGGTCCAAACGCAACAGCAGATGGCCCTAGCGGTGCTGGGCATTCAACGCTACCGGCTTCGGACCGGGAGGCTGCCTGCACAGCTTTCCGATTTGGTTCCCGGTTACCTCAGCGTGTCGCCTCACGATTTCATGGATGGCAAGGCGCTGCGGTATCGTCTGCGCCCAGGTAATGAGGGTTTCCTGCTTTATTCTGTCGGCGAGGACGGAAAGGACGACGGCGGCGATCCTGCCCAGCAGGAAGGGAAGGAGCGTTACCGCCAGATTTGGGATGGACGCGACGCGGTTTGGCCGTGTGCCGCCACGGTGGAGGAAGCCAACCTGGCCGTAGGCCCCACCAAGCATGACTGAGCCAGAATCTCGGGCCATTTACCCCGCCGTTCTTCAGTGGGCACGGCAGATGCTCGCCCAACATGCCCCAGCAGCCCGGCCCGTAAGCACCCTGGGTTTAGAACGGCTACCAGGGTTTTATCGTGCTCCAACCCTCACCAGTTCGAAGGTGGTTGCGGTTCAGCGCATCCCCGTGCCGCCGCTTTCCGCCATGGGCTTGGACCGCTTCGCGGCCCTTGAGCGGATGGAGATGTCGGGCATCACTTACCTGGACACGTATTTCCTTCGGGCCGACCGAGCTTGGGAGGAGTCGCTGCATTTCCACGAACTGGTCCATGTCATCCAGTGGCGAATCTTCGGTCCCGAACGTTCCCTTTGGCTCTACTCGGATGGGCTGGAGCACTTCGGCTACCGCACCAGCCCGCTTGAAGTCGTCGCGTATGACTTGCAGGCCCAGTTTGACACAGGCTGATCACACCGACATCCTGAACCGGCACCTGGGGTAGCCGGAGCAGCCCCAGAACTGCTTCCCCGCGCCCGGCCCCCTGCCCGCCGTCCGCAGCACCATCTCCCGCTCGCACTTGGGGCACAGCTTCCGGCTGTCGTGCAGGATTTCGAGGACAGCCGGGTCGAACCTGGCGTCGGTCGCTTCGAGCATTGCGGCCAACTCGGTTTCATTCACCATGACGATGCCGTGCTTGTCGGCCAACTGCCTTGCGTCCCCGGTGTAGCCGCCCAGGGTGATGAACAGCCCGCGCTGGATTCCTGCGTCGGTGAGCGCCCCGAGAAGCTCTCGCACGGCCCTCACGCCCACGTTCCAGGTCTTCCAGTGCTTGCACTGGACGGCGGTGCGCGTTCCGGCCTTCTCGATGACAAGGTCGATGCCGCCGTCCGGGTTCGCGCCCCCGCGCCTGCTGACGGCGTAGCCCTGCTTCCGGTAAACGAGGGCGACCAGTTGCTCGAACTGGAACCAGTCGATGGACCGCAGTTGGTGGACGAGTTGCTCGGTGGTCGGCTTTTCGGCCCTGTTCGCGTTGGACCCCTCCGAGGTCGCCAACAGTGGGTAGATGCCGGACGGGGACGTTTGGGCTGTCCCACGCTGGGCAAGCACCTTATATGTGCCCAGCATCAGGACACCGACAATCACCAGGACCAACAGGACGGCGAGCGGCCAACCGACCCCCGTCACCATCCGGCGAAAGGGCGGATAAATGAAGGCCAAGCCCGAGAACAGCCCAATACACTGGGCGACGGGCCATATCCAGTCATCATCTCGTCGGCGTCGAGCCATCGGCAACGGTTTCAGGGCATGGCACGTCCCGAACGGCCAGGCCGCAGCAGTCCTTGAGCAGCACCAAGTGGGCCATATTGCTGCTGTTCCACTTTCCGCCCGCTGCCCCGCCGCCGAGGTCAGGAGCGCGGCCCGCGCCCCTGGGCGATTGGGAGGCCGTAAGCCTCTCTCGCTCCAAGACCCGAGAGTTCAGACGGCCAAGACCCTCACCGCCGACCGCAACATCCCCGTGGCCGACATTTGCGCCACGCTCAAGATTTCACGGGCAATGTTGTACCGCTATGTGGGGATGAATTGAACGACGCCAGACATGCGGTGGTGCCTGGGGATGGCCATCCCATCTATCGCTGGGACGCAAGCTGGAGCGTCAACGGCCCGCAGTTTCCCGATGCTCTGGTGGAGATCGGCGGCGATGATGAATTTCACCGGCATGACTTTTTCAGCGCCTCCGCGATCCACACCATGCCCTCGGTGTCCTGGCCGCAATACTCCTCCAACTCGCGCTGGACCATTTGGCGCTCCGCAACCGGGACATCGGTGAAATTCCACCGCAGAAACTCCAGGCTGGCGGTGCCGCCCTCCTGGACGCGCAGGCGCAAAGCCGGATGCCTTGCCGACTCATTTTGCGGACTACGGCGAACGGATGCGGTAAAACCGAAGCGCGGCGTTGGTCCATCCTGGGTCCGTGAAATGGATCAATCCGTTGGTGAGCGTGGCGCTTTTCAACGGAACCCATGCTCCGCCGAGCAGGCCATCGGCAGCTTCGACCACCACGGGGATGTTCGTCGTCCCAGTAATGTCGAAGCCGAATTGGTCACCGCGCACGCCTGGGCTGTGGACAACAGGGTTCCACAGCGCGGCTGGAACCCCGCAATACGTGGGGTCCCAGCCGATGGTGCCGGGCAGGTAATACACGGTTGGAAAATAGTAAGACGGAAAAACATCAGCGCCAGCCGATGGGGCGTTTCCCATAAAGAAGGCTTCGGCCAGGTCGGAGCAGTCATAGAAGACATCCCAACCCAGGCTGACGACACTGGCAGGGATCGTGATCGTGGTGAGGCTGGCGCAGCCGTAGAAGGCGTAGTCCGCAATGTTCGTAACGCTGTCAGGGACTGAGACGCTGCTCAGGCTGGAACAACAAAAAAACGCCTCGTGAGGGATGCTGGTCACGCCAAACGGAATCGCAATCCCACGCAGGCTGGAGCAGTAGCTGAAAGCGTATGGGCCAATGCTGCTGATGCTCTTGGGTATTGTGATGTTGGTGATGCCGCCGCAGTCCGAGAAGGCGCTGTCTCCGATGCCGACGACGCCGTCTGGAATCGCGACGGCGGTAAGCCCTGCGCAGCCTTCAAACGCGAACCCTAAAATATTGGTGACCGTGCTCGGGACCGAGTAAGCCCCGGTTCCGGTCGGCGGGCATTGGATGAGCAAGGAGTGACTCTTGTCGAACAGGACCCCGCCCAGACTGCTGTATGCCTCATTTGCCGAATCCACATCGATGCTCTGGAGAGCGGCGCACTCAGCGAACGCCTGGCTCCCGATGTTGGTGACGCTCGCGGGAATGGCAACGTTGGTGAGGCTGCCGCAGCGTTGGAAGGCGCTGGCTCCGATGGTCGTGACGCTCGCAGAAATCGTGACGTTGGTGAGGCCGTTGCAACCGTAAAAGGCGTTGTCTCCAATGCTGGTGACACCGTTGGGAATGGCGAGCGTGGTCAAACTGGTGCAGTTCGCGAAAGCCGCTGCCCCGATTATTGTGACGCTGCTTGGAAGGGTGATGCCCATCAGGCTGCTGCAACCATCAAACGCGGCCACGTCAATGTTGGTAACGCTGTCGGGAATGGTGATGCTGACCAGGCTGAGGCACTGATAGAACGCATCGTAGCCGACGCTGGCGACGCCGCTGGGTATGGCGGCATTCGTCAGGCTTACGCAACCCTGAAACGTCTCCTCTCCGATGCTCTTGATGCTGCTGGGAATCGCGATGTTGACGAGGCCGGAGAAGCTGAACGCACCGTCCCCAATGCTGAGGACGCCGGGGGGAAGCACGATCGAGGTAAGGCTGTAACAGGAACTGAACGCAGAGCCGCCGATGTTGGTGACGCCGCCCCCTATCGTGGCGCTCATCAGGCCAGTGCAGTTCTGAAACGCGCCGCCGCCGATGCTGGTAACGTTGTCCGGTACAGTGATGCTACCGAGGTTGTTGCAGCCGAAGAAATCACCAGCGCCAACGCTCGTGACATTCCGTCCGAAGGTGACTTTTGACAAACGCGAGCACCCTTGGCAGATATTGGCCCCGAGTGTAATGACGCTGTCTGGAATCACTAAGTCGGTGAGGCTGGTGCAAGCCGCGAATACGCTGTCCTCGATGCTGATGACGCTGTCGGGGATCGTTGGATTGGTCAAGTTGACGCACCGGTAGAAAGCATAATCTCCAATGCTGTTGACACTCGCGGGGATGGCGACGGTGGTGAGACTGGCACAGCCCTCGAACGTGTAGGCCGCGATTGCGGTGACCTGGTCCGGGATCACGACATCGACGAGGCCGCTGTAAATGAATGCGCTGCTCCCGATGCTGGTGACGCTGGCAGGGAGCGAAAGGGTGGCAAGGCTGCCGCAGTAGGAGAAGGCAAGGTCGCCAATGTTGGTAACGCTGCTCGGGAGGGCCACATTGGTTAGGCTCAGGCAGTAGAAGAAGGCCCAGGCGGGCACCCTGGTTACGCTGTTCGGGATGCTGACGGTCGTCAGGCTGGAGCAGGCCGCGAACGCGCTGTCGCCGATGCTCGTAACGCTTGCGGGGATAATCAGGTTCGTGAGGGCGGAGCAGCCGTCGAAGGTGCTGTTGCCAATGGTCGTGACGCCATCGGAGATCGTAACACTGGTCAAGTTGGTGTTCTCATCGAAGGCGGAATCGCCGATGCCGGTGACCGGGAGACCGTTGATCATGCTGGGAACACTGACCACAGCATTGGTGCCAGTGTAGCCGGTGATCGTGATCGTCCCGTTTGTGGTGGTGTATGAGAACTGAGCTTGAAGAATCGCTGGAGAGACGAGGATCAACAGCATGAATACAACGCCCATCCCGGGGCGCGGGACCGAAGGGCTTGGAAAGTCGTTTTTTCCGATGTGGACGTTCTCTCTCATGCGGGTCCTCCAAAGTTAAACATGCAGGTTCCACCACAACGAACCGTAAACAGCGACAGCCTGAATCGTCAAGCACAGTGCTCAGCCAATAGCAGCCGCACAGGCTTCGGAGACCCCTCCGTGACCCTCCTCCCGCCTTGACGGCCCGGCTGGACAGGGTTGTCCTCGGCCCTGCGCCCTCGCGGGCACCGCCCGCCGCGCGGGATGCCGTGCTTGATGGCGGTGTCCAGGGCGGCGCGGTTTGCCCCGGTCTGCCTGCCCGACACAAACTTGATCACGTCGGCTGCCGTGTGGAGCCGAGCGTAAGCGTAAACGCTCAGATTTCCAATCCAGAACCAGGCAAGAACCAGGGGCGGCTGTGGCCCGCTAAAATCGGTTTTCGGCCCGGTGCCCTGCCTCGCGGCCCAAAGGGTGCGGTCCAACCACCAGGGCCATGGCCACGGCCAGTCTGGCGCAATTTCATACCGTCGTGGCCGATGGCCAGGAAAAAGTAGGCGAACGTCGTGGCGCTCTCTGTCGCCCTCTACGCCTCCCGCGCTACGATCTCGTGGCAAAACAGGGAAATCCACTCCCTGACCGCCTGCCGGTCCTCTTTGGAGCCGCCGCACAATTCGTATTTGCCGTCCAGATGCTTGAGGAGCCGCGCCTGCCCGAAGATGGCGATGACTCTGCCCTCGTCTTTGAGGGCCGCGAACGGATTTCTGAATCTCATAGAGGTTTAGGCGTTTATTCCTGGACCGTCATTTCTTTCCTTGGCCCCAGTGCGCGGAGCGCAGCCAGGCGGACCTTGACGGCTGACGGGTGGTTCCAGGCCCGGCTCGGCAGCGCCTCCAACTCCCTGAGCGCCTCGTCCGGCTCGCCCAACTCCAGCCAACAGCGGGCGCTCCTGACCCGCAAGGTGTCCTCCATGGATAGCAGACCCGAGGCTCGCTCCGAGTGCTCGCGGACGTTCGGGTCTCCTCGCCCTGGGCAGGATGATTCGAGGCTTGGCCACGGTATCAGTTTGTGGAGCGCGGCCACAAATTCGATGGCCGCGCCGCCCGGCGCGAGCGGCACGCGTTCCTCTGGCACCCGCTGGGCCGCGTTGAGGATTAAGGCGTCGCCCGGCGCAAGGATTTGGACTGCTTTGAGAAACTGTTGTTTTCGTTTCATGCGCCCATCGTCCCACGGGCACCTGGACAAAGGCTGTCCAAGGGTAAGGTTTTTTTCGACAGGGCAGATGCGCCAATTCTCCGCCCGCTGACCCTCCCGTCCGGGTTGATTTCCTCGCTCCGCTGAGATTCAGGAGTTCATGCGCCGAACCCAAGGTGGTCGCCAATCCCACGAATCTGGCGCGTGATGCCAAGCCTCTTCAGGACTAAGTTCTCCAGAAATGACCTTCAGTGTCAGCCCCAGATCAGCCTCGTCGATTCGGTCAACTGGGGTATCCCGGTGTCCCCGGTCTCCCAAATGGCCGTCAGCATGAGGATGCCCTTCTGTCATAAAGAAACTGAACCCCCAGTCGATGATCGTGACGCTTCCAGTCGTGTTGTCGAAGAACACGTTCCAGGGCCGAAGATCGGCGTGGACCAGCCTTTCCTGTCGCAAGGAGGTCACAAACTCTTCGAGCCGTGGCCGCAGCAAATCCGCTGGCGGACGCAAATCCATCTCCCAAAGGAGAGTGCCCGTAGCGGCTATGCTGATAATTGCACGACCTACGATTTCGGTGATCCGTGCGGCGTGATGCAGCCGGTCCTGGATGATGCGGATGCGCTCGTAGTGCTCTAATCGGCCTTCGTCCACAACTGTCACCACTCCCCGGCTTCCGCCGCGCTCAACCGTAATAACTGGGCCAAGCCCTCTGTGGCCTCGGAACGGAGGCCGCAACTCAACATGGCACTGGTAGCCCTTCTGGGCCAGAACGCATCGTTGCACGGCGTGAGGATAGAACTCGTCAACGGGATGTCAATTGACCTGAACGTCGCCGACCGCACGATGCGGGCGGCGATGCCTTCCTCGGCCCGCTTGAGGCTGGGCAGGAAGATCAACTCCTGGTCGCCGACTCTCTCCTGGACCAGGTCGCCGCCCGCCAGGGTCTTCTCCAGCGCGGCGTTGACGATTTCCTCTTTGACCAGCAGCAGTTTGCCCGCCTCGTCCTTGAGCATCTCGACCGGCAGGGCGCAGTGCCCCTGGCCGGTCGCCTCCAGCAGGACATGGCTCAGGCCAGCGCAGGCGCGGATGACCGAGTCGTGCGGAATGCCGATCTTCTGGGCGATCTGGTCGGCGGTCTTGAACCCGATGCCGTGGATGTCCTTGGCCAGGACGTAAGGGTCGGCCTGGACCTTCTCGATCGCGCCCTCGCCATAGGTCTTGTAGATGCGCACGGCGCGGCTGGTGCTGACGCCGTTTGAGTGGAGGAACACCATGATGGACCGGATGACCTTCTGCTCGGCCCACGCGTCCTTGATGCGCTGGCGGCGCTTCGGGCCGACGCCGTCCACTTCCTCCAGGCGGGCGGACTCCTGCTCGATGATGTCGACAATCTGCTCGCCGAACTTCTCCACCAACTTCTTGGCGTAAACGTGGCCGATGCCCTTGACCATGCCGCTGCCCAGGTATTTCTCGATGCCTTCCCTGGTGGTGGGCGCGGTGCTGTTGAGCATCTCGGCGCGGAACTGGAGGCCAAACTCCCGGTCCTGGACCCACCGCCCTTCGGCGGTCACCCACTCCCCGGCGCTGACGGAGGCCAGGGAGCCGACCACGGTGACCAGGTCGCGGTGCCCTTTGGTTTTCACCTGCAACACGGCGAACCCGTTCTCGTCGTTGTGGAAGGTGACGCGCTCGATCAGCCCGGAAAGGCTTTCGGCTGGTCGGGATGGTGGTTCTGTGCGCAACGGCGGGGATTGTGGTTCCACCGTCTCAGTCTGGCAAGGTGCGCTTGCCCTGGCATGGCAGTTCCGCGAGAATCGGGATCGTGCCGCAGCACCCGCCAGCACTGCTTGACAAGCTCTTGGCCCTCGCCCAGGGCTACGCCGAGTATGCAATGCGCAACATTGGCCATGTCCCGCCCGCGCTTCTGGTCGACTCGCCCAGCAGCTTCATCCAGTTTGTCCCCGCCAGCCTCAAGGACGTGAGGGCCAAGGACAATTTTGCCAACACTGCCCGGCTGATTTGCATCGGCTACGAGGTCACCGCTGCGGTCCTCGTGCTCGAAGCCTGGATGAAGATGGCCAGTCCGGGGGAAACGGTGGACATGAGCGAGCCGCCATCTCAACTCAACCTCCAATCGACTTCATTAACAGCCCGAGTGCCATCAAAATGAGAATCACTATGATTGTCCATACAATTTGCTTGCCCGCCAGCCTCCTGTTTTCTGGTTTACTCAGAACTGCCCCGATGCTAGAAACAAGTCCTGTCACCCCGCCGATAATCGCCCCGGTCAAGAGGTTTGATGATGACCATTCAGGCGATGGGACAGTGCCATTCGCGAAGCCCCAGTAAACCCAGCGAACGACGCTTGCAACAATCGTTCCCGCAACCACCGCCCCGAAGGTCCCGCCAATTACGCTACCAAGGCCAACGCGACCCGGTGTATTTATCTGGCCCCTTGAACAAGTCTCTGCCGGGTCGCGCTCACCGCAGGGTGGACAAGAGGCCACGTCATGAGTGACTTCGTGGTCGCGATCATCCTCATCGTCGGCCTCCTCCTCCTCCTCATCGTTGGCATCATCATCCTTATCGTTGGCATCAACATCATCATCGTCGGCGTCAATGTAGCCAGTGCCGTGGCATTTAGAACACCGAACCGTCCTGCGACCGCCACACCTTCGGCAAGTCTTTCCGTCCTCATACCTGCCTCGCCCGCCGCAAGCCTCGCACTCAACCTGTCCATACGGCTGAAGCCAATTACCACCCCAACTCGGGCCACATGCGTCACATAGCTTTTGCTTAGCCATAATTTGTCTCCTGTTTCTGCCGTGTTCCCCAACTTGATTAGGCGACCAAAGGCCCGGCCAAAAACCAAGACCACTGTTGACCAATGAGAGTGGCCCCAGCTACGAGCACCGCCCTCACGCATCCCACTTGCTGGTTTCGGTCGCCGCTTTGCCTCATACGGCCAACTCGTATTTCAAGGCGACCCAGATTTAGCCATCGTTTTCGAGCGTCTGACTATTTGCCCAGCGCGTCAATCATGGAGTTGGGGTTGCCGGGACAACGGGTTGCGGTTCGGCACTGCGACCGGTCGTTTCGTGATTCTCCGATGTGCTTCCAGAACGGCTCCAAATCCGGGTGCTCCTGCACCTTGATGCCGTGGTCCAGGATGAAGCGCCGCAGGGTCTGCGTGGGGGCTGCTGGCCCGCCGTCACGCGCCAGGTGGAGGGGCTGCCGTCCGCCGTTCGGGATGCCGCGTTCGAGGGCGAGGTCGAGCGCGGCGCGATCCGCGCCGGACTGTCGCCTCAGCCTTCGGACGATTTCGGCCTCTGATATTATTCTACGGAAGCAGGACGTGGACATCGGGATCACCACGTTCTTCCCGAGTAGAGGAGCGATGTCGAAAATATAGCAACCTGAGTGGTCCGACATTAGAATTTCCTTCGATCGTCAGGAATGACGCATTATACAATGGGGGCGGAGTGACGCTCGTGAGCAAACCCCAGGTCATCGGTCGGGAATCCCGCGCCACGGGAGGCTCGCCTCTTATTCTTATGCCCAGGAGCGCCTCTCGTGCGCGGACCAACCGCTGCTCGGTGCTTGCTGAAACAGGCTCCACATTCCCCGCTTGGTCCCGGCGAAGGGGAACCGCCTCGACGCTGCCATCCCGCCGCCACTCCCACATCGCGAGAATCCACCGACTCCACGGCCTATACAAAGTTGGCATCGCGGGCCGCTCAGCCGCAACCGACTCCACTTTATTGGGTTCCAGGTTCCAGTAGCGTTGTGGCCGCCCAATCGCGGGCCGCTCAGCCGCAACCGACTCCACTATGTTGCTCCATTCCCCAGGAGCCGAAGCCTCGATCGTAAGGTTCCTGTGCTTCCGAAAGAATGCCCGGAGGTCTGCGTCCCACACCGCCGACGCCTCCCAATCCTCCCCTCCCGGAACCGGGAGGGCATCGAGAGGTCGCACTGAGAGTATCTGTTCGACCTCTTTCTGCGACGCCTCTATGAAATCAAGATGTTGGGTTTGGCCAGAAATCGGATCTTTATAGTCGAATGCGAAGCCTTCGAGGCCATCCAGATGCCTCGGCGTCGCCGTGGTTCTCGTGGCCGCGATCATTTGGCCCCTGTCCTCGGGCGCTGGGGCGGCAACCTGAAAGCCAACCGCATCAGCGAGGGGCGCAATAGGGCTGGGAGGGTTGACCCTGGCAGAGGATGCCTTCGGGTTGAAAGAGAGGCAAAAGATCACCGAAAGGATGAAAAGGAGAAAAACGGCAATCCCAATTGCAATGCGGAGGCGAATGTGACGGCGAGCACGAGCGGACGGGAAGCCACGTAGGGCCGGTGGTGGAGCATTAAGGATTTGGATTTCGACCGCAAGGGCACTGCTCGTGATTCCGAGTTTTGCCAAGTGGCGTTGCATCTTGTCAAATGCTCGTCGAAGGCGTTTCCGAATCGCCTCTGCGGAAGCGCCATGACGCGCCGCAAGTTCCCTGGGAGTCGTGTATCCTAACCCATAATCCTCGACTAGGTGACGGTCCTGCTCGTTCAGAGTCCCAATCGCGTGCTCCAAAATCGAGGGGTCTATTCGGAACGAGGCTGAAGTGCTGATCCCATTGGCAGCGAGGAGTTGGTCGAGGTCTTCCGCGTCCTCTGACGCCCCCGTTGCTTGATTTGGCCTGCGACGGACTTGAGAGATGAACATACGTATCGCGGTCGTCCTGAGAGCGCCGCACAGTCTTCCTCCAGAGGCCGATGTCGTGAACGCGTCAGGCGACCGCCACAACTTTATGAATACGTCCTGGAGCACGACCTCCGGGTCCACGCGACTGCCAAAAGCCGCCCTTACGACGCTGGCCAGAACCTGCTCGGCATACCGGTCGAAGAGCACTCGGAAGGCCAATTCGTCACGCGACTTGATAATCTCAAGAAGAAGCGCTTCATCAGGGTGGTTCGCCCATGAGTCCACATTGCTGTTGTTCACGACAATCGTATGGGGCAGGCTAAGGTTAGTCCACAAAATAAGAGTGGCGGGGGCCTTGGGCAGCCCCGCCACTGTGCTAGGTGAGTTACGCCTCCGACCTTACTTGCGCTTGCGGTCCCAGGTCGTGACCTTCTTGACCTCCCGGCTGAAGAAGCCGGGCCGATACGTGACGGCTTTACCACCGCCCTTGTCGTAGCGAACCGTTTCGCGCTGGAGGCCATTGTTCAATTTGCTCCACGTTTTGGTGCTCATTTTGTGTTTGCTTTATGTGTTTCTTTTTGGAGTTGGTCACGCGCCCGCGTGACACTCCATCCTCATAACGCAACCAGGTCACCAGAAGC
Organism: uncultured Verrucomicrobiota bacterium; assembly: GCA_964653485.1. Taxonomy (GTDB): domain Bacteria; phylum Verrucomicrobiota; class Verrucomicrobiia; order Limisphaerales; family UBA8199; genus CAVQND01. Next base: position 88,397 of record CAZZFF010000001.1, read on the forward strand.
GGACAAGGTTTTTCACGTATTCAGCGCCGTGAGTTGATTTGTGGATGAGGATTGAATTTCAAATCGCGTTCCTCGGCTCGTCGAGCGCAAACCCCTTCCCAGGCGGAATGGCGTTTGCAGCCCGTTGGCACCCCTCCCACCCACAATGGAACCCGTTAATCGGTTTGGGTCATGGCGGCGATAGTGGAAATCGCATTTCCTTCGAGCCGGTTGTTAACGAACACGAATGTCCGCCGCTTCGGCCCCGTCGCCTTCCCCTCATCGATCAGCGCCCGGCCCGCCGCCCGCGCCTGCGGGTTTTCCTCCTTGGTGCTGTCGTATGGCTCAAACGCCTTGACCAGCAACCCCCGGTTCATCTACCAGAGCACCTGGATGTCGCCGATGGGGTCGAACCGGAAGTTGGCCGGGATGCGCTTTTGACCATCTCGACCAGCGTGGCGGTAGTGGACCGCGAGGTGCCGAGGCACCTCGCGGTCGAGGTCCGTCAGACCGCGCTGGGCTAGACTGCTTGCCCATTCTCCTCGACAAAACCCCTGGATGGTGTTACGATTCGCTTATGTTGCGCCACTGGGGGGGTTGGGACTGGGCGACTTGCTCTACGAGAACCGCCTGCTCGAAGGCCATGGCCGGGCGGTTGAGAACCGCCTGCGCCACGAGGCTGCTACCGCTGCTCTTGCTGTTAGGGCTGCCCTGGGTGGTCCAAGCGCAATTCTCTTACACTACCAATAACGGCACGATCACGATCACGGGATATAGCGGTCCTGGCGGGGCGGTGAACATCCCCAGCACGATCAACGGCTTGCCGGTCACCAGTATCGGATATGCGGCCTTCTCTACCAGCCCCCTGACCGGCGTTACGATCCCTGACAGCGTCGCCAACATCGGGGACTATGCGTTCAATTACTGTTTGGGTCTCGTCAACGTGACCCTTGGCCACAGCGTAACCAACATCGGAGGCGAGGCGTTCTATCACTGCACCAGCCTGGCCAACGTCGCGGACCTCGACAACGTCACGGGCATCGGAGACTGGGCGTTCTGGTTCTGTGCTGCCCTGACGAACCTTACGATAGGCGACAGGCTCACCAGTATCGGGTTTGGAGCCTTCTATGACTGCTTCAGCCTGACCAGCGTTACGATCCCCGACAGCCTCACCAATACCGGGGATTACGTGTTCTGCGAATGTTTCAGTCTGACGAATGTCACGATAGGGACCAACGTGACCGGCATCGGGAGCCATGCGTTCTTTTCCTGCACAAGCCTGACCGGCGTGACGATTCCCGACCGCGTCACCAGCATCGGAGACTCTGCGTTTGGAAACTGCACCAGCCTGAAAGCGATAAGGGTCGACGCACTTAACCCCAGCTATAGCACTTTGGACGGTGTCCTGTTCGACAAGAGCCAGACGACGATCATTCAATATCCAGGGGGCAAAGCCGGACCCTCTTACACGACACCGAGTGGCGTCACCAGCGTCGAGGCCAACGCGTTCGCTGGCTGCGGGCTGACCAACGTCACCATAGGCGACAGCGTCACCAGCATCGGAGAGAGCGCCTTCGGTCAATGCACCAACCTGAGCAGCGTCACCATCGGTAACAGCGTCACCAACATTGGGTCGTTGGCGTTTGCCGGGTGCATCCGCTTGGCGGGAGCTTATTTCAGGGGTGACGCTCCCATCTTCGATTGGTATCAAGTCAAGATCGGACGTGGGGTGCAGCTTCTTTCTCCGTTCGGGTGTGCCTATAACTGGTCCGGGTATTACTTGTGTGACTATAACGCGACCGCGTATTACTTATCTGGGACTACCGGCTGGGGTCCCACGTTTGCCGACCTCCCAACCGCGCTGTGGACGCCCCAGGTGCAAATCAACGATGCCAGCTTTGGGGTGCGCACGAATCAATTCGGCTTCAACATCAACTGGGCCAACGACATGACCGTCGTGGTCGAAGCCAGCACCAGCCTGGCCAACCCCACATGGTCTCCGCTGGCGACGAACACCCTGACCGGCAGCCCGCTTTATTTCAGCGACCCGCAGTGGACGAACTATCCCACCCGCTTCTACCGCCTGCGCTGGCCGTGAGGCGAGTGCAGGCATCAGCCAGGCTCAATCATGGCGGCGATAGTTGATGCTGTCGTATGGCTCAAACGCCTTCACGGCCTGCTCGTATTTGCGGCCCGGCTTGAGCAGAAACCGGGCGGCGACCAGGTCCGGGTTGGTCCGGGTGCCCGGCAGCGCCATCTGCTCGCCCACCGAGGGCATCGCCTCCCATGAATTAAAGACGTGCGCAACTTGATGCCGGGCCAGGCACTCGAAGTACTCCGGCTTGAGCCAGTTCCGGTTCCGCATCTCGACGCCATACGGCCAGCCCTTCGGAAGTGCGCCCAGGAACTTGTCCAGATCGGCGATAAAGTCGCGGCCATGCTCGTAGTCGGTTGGCCAGAACCGCAAAAACTCGAACATGAGCAGTCCGATCGGCGGGCGGATGGCCTCGCACGGCTTGAGGAACGCTTTTGTAAAAAAAGCCGCGTTCAGGAAATTCTCGTTGGGTTGTCCGGCCTGCTGGCCGAACCGCTCCAGCTTCGGGAATCGCTTGATCGTGATCGCGTCAGTCACCTTCAACCCGAACACGAAATCGTCGGGCGTCTGGCCGACCATGCCCTCAAGGTATTGGGCGCTGGGGAAGGTGTAGTAGGCGGCGTCAACGCAGACGGTCTTGAAGACCTCGGCGTATTCCGCCAGGCACTCGCGGTTGAACCGGGTTTCGGCGAACTTGCCCCGGTGTTCATATCGGCTCCGGTCGTAAATCGTGCCGCACCAGCCGGGATATTTCCAGGAGGACGTGCCGACGTAAACGCCCTGCGCCGCCAGGGAGGCAGCCTGCTGGGCCAGTGCTTGCCGGTCGAGAGTCACTTTTTGAACTCCCTGAGCGCCGTCTCGATGGCTTTCAGGTCGGCCTCGGGCCTCCTGGGCGCTGCCTTTTTCATCATCTGAACAAACCAGTCAACCTCCTTCGGCTGGGCCGGATAGCCGATGTTCTGACTATCCATTTTGGAGTTGATGATGAGCCGCCCCGTTGAATCCAGGAACGCGCAATAGGGCAGTCCGGCAGGACCGCCAAGGTCTTTGAGCAGCGCGTCGGCTCCCGCGTTTTCCAGGGCTTTGTTCTTTTCGTTTTCCTGGACCACGAGTTTGACCGGGATGAAATATCTCTCAAAGACGGGCTTGATGTCGGGCCGGTCCAGGAAGGCGTCGAGCCGCTTGCACCAACCGCACCAGGACGCGCCGAAGTGGAGAAAAATGGCCTTGTGCTCGGCAGCCGCCTTAGCCTTGGCCGAGGCCAGCACCTGGTCGGCGGTGGGTGTTTCGGCATAACCGAGCAAGGCGCTGAGGGAGAACAGCGCGAGTACTGGCAGGAGGGCTTTCATACCCGCCTTGTAATCCCGGACCGACTCCTGGTCAAGGGCGCTGTTTACTGGATCAAGGAGTAATGCTGCTGCCGCAGTGCTTGGACTCGACCCAGGCCCTCGGTCAGTATTGGACACAAGAGGCCAACCGGGAGGCGGCCAACCGGGAGGGCAGATCAACCGACTACGCCGTCGTCGCGACGGTCCGCGTGCGGTTGTGAACTGGATGAAGAGAACCGGCTTGACCCCCGCATTGCCCGGACCTATAGGGTGAACAGTGAAATCCATCCTCCCCAGGATCGCTCTGGCATTTCTTGCTGTTGGAGTATCCTCCGCCATCGCAGCTTCCGTGGACGCGAGTCTGCCGAATGTCGCGCAATTCCAGACCAACCGCTCAGACCGTTTTTTGGTGGACCTCCAATATGTAAGCGCCGGACACCTTTTCAACGGCAGACGCGCCCTTTAGCCGCATCGGGGCGCACATGTTCGAAGCCCGCAGACGGTCGCGCATCCACCGCCAGGGCTGCTGTCATTTCACCCCAGCCTTGGCGGCGGCTTCGGGGTCAATGGCTTTGAGGGCGTTGGTTGCGGCGGAGCGGACAACTCCCTCTGGGTCGCTGAGCAAGTGCGCCAGTGCCGGGACCGTTTGTCGGGCTTCTGCTCCGAGGTTTCCAAGACCCTCGGCTGCATTACGTCGCACAAAAGGGTCGGCATCCTTCAAGGATTTCGCGAATACAGGCATGAGCACCGATGGTTCAACTTGAAACGTCCTTAGCGCACTAACCGCGCAAAGGCGTAAAGACCAGTTGGGGCTAACAACATCCGGCAGGAATAAGGGAATTGCTTGGCGTGCCGCTGGCCCGATACTAACCAATGCGCCTCTCGCCGCCGATTCAGAGCACGGTGAGATGCTTCGCTCACAGATGTCTATCAGGGCTGGCACGGCTTGCTGGGCATCGGCACCCAAAATCGCGAACCCGTATGCTCCTTCGCAGTTCACAGTCTCCGCTGAGTTCCTTGACCACGCCGGGCCTCTGACCCAGTTCGGGAGGTAGCTGACTCTTTCAATGTGCAAGTGCCAGAAGCGAATCAGTTTGGAGGCCAAGGGGGAGTCTTTCTTGCGCAGCATGTCCAGCAAGGTCGGTATCCCATTGGTGCCGATTTGCCGGATGGCCTTTTCGGCTCTCAGCGCTACCGCTGCCCTTCCAGGTCTGTATTCGTGCAGCCATGCCCGCAACCCCTTTCCTTGATATACCGGCTCGGTGTCGTGCGGGCGCAGAGTCAGCGTCCGCCAGGCGACCACGCCAGCAAAAGCAACCACCAAGACGGCGACCGATATGGACCCTCTTTCGCATGGCGGCTGTATGGTGCGGTTCGGGCCGCGAATCAAGCGAAATTGAGATGCTGTCGCGCTCGTCCAACTGTCCAATTTTGACAGTCGCGGGTCATGCAGCCAGCCTGCTGATGGCAGGGCATATTCGCCGCTCTTGCGGACGATTTCCGAGGGCAAGTGCTATTCCGAACAGAAGATGGCCACCATCCTGGTGGGGGCTGGCGTCTCCAACGTGACTCGTTCTTCAACGGTCGCCGACCGAAGCGTGATCACCGCCCGGAAACCGTGAGCGGCGCTCTCCTATTTCCAGGAGGACGTGCCCACGTAAACGCCCAGTGCTGCCAGGGCGGCAGCCTGCTGCCGCCAAGTCTTGCCGGTTGAAGGTCACGGCTGGAACGATGGCCAAAACTACTCCACGAATCCCCTCAAGTCCGTTAACCCCTCCCTGAAACCCACTGTTTCATGTGCTGGTCCGCTTCTTCGTTGAGTTGCCGAAGCGAAGTCAGTTGCTCCTCCTGAGACAGCCCGGAAGCGCCCTTCCGCAACTGACCCTGCACGTATCGGTTGTGCTCCATCGAACATGGCAGGCACATAAACTTCAGCTTCTGAACACCCGTCACCAGGGAAAGGAAATCGGTGCCGCCAGCGCAAGGCTCACCGCCGCAATACTCACAACGCGCTTCCCGTTGAGCCGAGACGAACTCCTTTGCCTCGGGCGAACTCGCCTCGAAACACTCTGGGCAGAGGTCGCGCCCTTGCGTCGCGTCGTCAAGGCCAGCGACGTGGCAAGTGGCTTCTCGTTGATGGCAGGAGTCGCAGAGCATGTTGAGGCAATGTTACACGCTCTTCGTTCTTCCGGTCAATCGCGAGGAACCGGCGTCAAGCAGCGCCCGCCCCCCGCTATCGGCTTCTGGCTCGCTGCCTCTGTCTCGCCGGTCAAGGTCCACAGCTTCCGGCCCTCATCGACCTCGTAGTAATCGAAGAACGTGACGATGTCCGTGCGGTGGGCCAAGCCGCTCGAAGCCTTGTACCGCTCCAACTCCTGGGTCCAGCCGTCGTCCTCGTCGCGCCAGCCGCGCTTCTCCATGAACTTGTTCCAGATGAGCACCTGCTCGTCGTTGGGGCGGCTTCCGTGCGAGAAGCACCAGGCCAGGATTTCGTCGTCGGTGCCGCCCGCCAGGACGCGCTCCCGCAGCGTTGGATACTCGACGCCCAGGAACCGGCAGCACCGGCCATCGAAGCTTGTGCCCAGGTTGGCGTGGTAGTCAGCGCGTAAAGTGCCAGCGGCATGGAGCCGAACCTTGTCGAGCATCCGGGCGAAATACACGACGCCGCCAGTCCGATCGTAGGCGCTGCGAGGAACGGAGGTTTGATGCTTCGGTTGCATGGTGCGTGAACCGGAACGTAAACCGCCGACGCTCAGCCGCAAGTGGAAATCCGCGCCGCCCGGCCCCCTAAAGCCGCCGTCATTGAGGGCGGGTAATCGCCAGGCGACGACGGTGCTGGGCAGGCGGGCGACCTGCCCTGTGATCGGACATCTCGCGGTCAAAGCGGGGCCAACTGTCCAAAATGGACAGTTGTGGCCAGATGCTGTCAACGGTCTGCTCAGGGACGCCGAACCTCACCCGAGATTGCATCGTACTGGCCCTCGGCGGTGCAATGAGGCACCCCACCGGATTTGTCAACAACTGTTCACATCCTGCTGCCCGAGAGTACGGTGCAAGGCCCACGCCGATGGCCCGGCAGCAGGGGTTCGGTTTTTAAGGGCGGCGGCTCCCGACAACTCGCTGGCGCTCCGTTCATCTGCCAGCAGGGCCAGGACGGCGTTCCGACCGCTCCCGGCCTGGCCGAGGCCGGTTTGCACTCCAACGGCGGGCCGTGTCGCCCGTGGTGCCCTGACCGGGCGGACGGCCCAGGGATAGATTCCGGCTGCCGCTCCCGGCGCGATGGCCCCATCCCCGGCTCAAGTGCTTGCCCGAACCAGCCGATGTACCGTTGCGGGCCTTTTTGAAACTGCTCGCTGGCGACGCGGATTTCGTTTACCCTGGTCGCTGATGAAAACAAAAATGACGAGAATACTGTAACCAACATTTTAGCGTAGCTTCGGCTACTGGCCTCGATAGAAAACCGCGAATTTTCAAGTCCAGAGGCAAGCCGCTTAGCTCGCGCCCATCGGGCGCGGCTCGGCGTATTCTCTGGACGGGCGCTTCGCGGTGCCTCTATCGGGGGTGCGTTGGGTTCGCGCCCCTTTCTTTTTGGCTGGGTTCGTGGTTGCGCTGGAAAGCAACTACCATGAAAAGCATCCATTTCCGCTTCACGCACCTGGCCCTCGTCCTTGGCTTCGTCGCATCTGCGCTCCATGCGGACACGTTCACCGTCACCCGCACAAACGCTACAGGCCCCGGCTCGCTGCCGGTGGTTATCAACCAGGCCAACGCCATGCCCGGCGACAACGTCATCGAGTTTGCGGTGACGAACCCGATCGTGCTCGTGGCTCCGCTGCCGCCCATCACCAACAACGTGACTATCAACGGGCGCATCGATGTGCCCACGATTATTAGCGGCGGCGGCGCGGTGCCGATCTTCGCATTCGTAGCGGGCACGACGAACATCCTGTCTAATTTGGTCCTGCCGAACGGCTTCTCGACAGGAAGTGGCGCGGCGATAAATAATGCGGGCGTCCTTTTCGTGAGCGGATGCCTGCTGACCAACAACGTCGCCCCGGGTTCTGGTGGTGCGATTAGCAACGGTGGAGTTATGACCCTCGTGAACACCAGCCTCGCCTGGAACCGGGCGACACAGGGCGGCGCGATTTACAACGCGGGCAGCATGACCATCTCGGCTTCGCCGCTGGCGGGCAACGGCGCGGGCAACGGAGGGGCAATTTACAACGAGGGCGATCTTTTCCTGAACCAACTTACAATCTCCAGCAATCGAACGTCCCTCGGATTCGGCGGCGGCATCTACAGCGATGGAAGTCTGACCCTGCTCGCATCAACTTTTGCATATAATCAGGCAGTCGGCGGGTCGGGCGGGTATGCTGGCATTGTTGGCGGTGGAGGCGGCGCGGGTCTTGGCGGCGCACTCTTTTCGGCAGGCGGGGTCGTGTTGGCGACTAATTCCACGTTTTTCGGCAACTCCGCTATCGGAGGCGAGGGCGGAGGTTACCAGTTTTCTCAAACCGCTTATTCTGGGGGCGGGAACAACGCGGGCGCTGCTGGTTCGTCCGCATCGGATGGAGGTTTGGGCGGCGGTGGGGCTGGGGGCTATCCGGGTGGTCCAGGTCCAGGTAATGGAGGCTTCGGTGGTGGCGGGGGCGGTGGAGGCTATTTCGTCCAGGGCGTCTTTGCCGCTCCTGGCTTGGGCGGCTTCGGCGGAGGCAATGGAGCCAACGATTCGCTTTACGGCACCGGTCCCGGTGGAGGCGGTGCCGGAATGGGCGGAGGAGTATTTCTTGAGGCTGGGGGCCTGACTGCCGTCAATTGCACGATAGCTGGTAATCTCGTTGCGGGCGGATTGCCCGGAGCGCCATGGACTGTCGGACCCAACGGAACCGCTGGCCAAGGCATCGGCGGCGGGATGTTCAATCATTCGGGCACGGTGACCTTGCTGAACACGATTCTTGCGAGCAACGTTGCGACCAACAATCCGCAGTTTGGGCCTGGCTTCACCGTCGCGGGCAACCCAAACACCAGCCCCGATATGCAGGGAGCCGTTGTCTCCACAGGGTTCAACCTCGTGGGCAACAACCAGAGTGCGACCGGCCTGAGCATCAACGATTTTCAGAACGTGCCCGCCAATCTCGGCCCGTTGCAGGATAATGGTGGTCCCACGCTCACCTGCGCCCTCCTCCAGGGCAGCTTGGCTATCGGCGCGGGGACCAGCACCGGAGCGCCGCTCACGGACCAACGCGGCGTGGCCCGCCCGCCCGGCCAATGCGACATCGGCGCGTTCCAACTCGCCACGCTTATTACGCCAACGGTACAGTGGACCAACCCGTCAGACATCGTTTATGGGACGCCGTTGGGTTCCAGCCAACTCAACGCGACGGCAGGGGCTGCGGGAACGCTGGTCTATACGCCCCCTGGTGGAACCGTCCTCGCGGCGGGTTCAAACCAGATGCTCCAGGTCGTGTTCACGCCTGCGGACCCGAGTCAATACACAAGCGCGACCAATTCCGTCCTCATCAACGTGCTCAAGGCGGACCAGACGATCACGTTCGCCGCAATCTCCGGCCATCGAATTGGCGACCCGCCCATACTGCTCAGCGCCAGCGCCAACTCCGGGTTGCCGGTCAGCTTGGCGGTCATTTCCAGCCCGGCGACCTTGACGGGGAACCTGCTGTCGTTCGGCTCGACCAACGGCTGGGTAACGGTCGCCGCTACGCAGCTTGGCGATACCAGCTACAACGGAGTCGAATTGGACCAGTCCTTCTACCTCGGCACGTTTCCGCTGCCCGTCATCACGACGCAGCCTGCCAGCCAGTCGGTTTATCCGGGCGACCGTGTGTCGTTCTCCGTGGCTGCGACCAACGGGCCGCTCAGTTACCAGTGGGAGTTCTTCGGCGAGAGCATTGCCGGTGGAACCTCGTCGAGCTTGGTGCTGGCGAGGGTGCAAGCCAGCCAGGCGGGGCCATACCGGGTCATCCTCAGCAACCCTAGCGGCTCGGTGACCAGCGCCATCGCCAACCTCGGTGTCGTCGTCAGCGCCGGAACGCCCGCCATCACTGTCCAGCCGCAGGGCCAGGCCATCCGCCTGGGCGAGACGGCCACGCTGCACGTGGTCGCCACGGGAGCCGCCCCGCTCTCCTACCAGTGGTATGAAGGCGTGAGCGGAGACACGAACGGCATCGTTCCAGGGGCTATCTCTCCCGTTTATACGGCGTCGGGGCTGACGACGAACACCAGTTTTTGGGTCAGCGTCAACGACAACCTCGGCACGGTGGACAGCGCCGCTGCTAACGTGGCGGTGTTCCCAGCCAAAGCCGCCAGGTTGAGGCTGACGATGCAGAACGGCATGGCCGCACTGGTGATCGACGGCTTGCCAGGAACCCAATACCGCTTGGACTACACGACCAACCTCTCCGCTACGGCCTGGTCGAACGTAGTCAACTTGGTCCTGCCCAGCAGCCCCTACACGTTCATCGACGCGACTTCCCTGAATGCGCCGCTGCGATTTTACAGGGCCGTCACGCAGTAGGCATAAACTCACACACGACGCCACTGACCTGGAAAGGACTAGCGAATATGGCGGAAGACCCAAACGACTTTCTGAGACGCATGTGCAATCAACCTGACGATTCTGGTTCCATATTGCCAGAGACGGAACGGAATGTCCTGCTCCTGGCCGGTGCTGTGGACCTTCGGTGCAACCGAATTAAAGTGCGTGAAGCGCAAAGCCTGCTGGAGAACATCCACGAACACCAGGTGTTCTTTTATCCAGGTTCCGGTTCAGATTGGGAACCCCTTCACCGTTTCACCCACCAGTGCGACACCTTCATCTTTTGCGATTGGGAGACGCCGCCCGGAGCCGTCGATGGCGAATTTCGCCTTCCGGGGCTGGCAGCGGAGTTTGTCGTCAACCTCGATGGCGGAGCAGTCCAGTATTTGTCTGATGCTTCGCGCATCCAGGGGCGCATTTGGCGAATCGTGAAGACAGAGGGCAATCCGCTCGTTAAACCCTGGGGGAAGTATGCGCGGTTGGCCCGATCGGTCGGCAATATCACGCGGACCGTCCATTTCTTTTACCTGGGGATCGAGGGCGTTACCGCCTTCTTCAACCTGTTCACCCCGGTCAAGACCGCGCCCAAGATCATTTGCTTAAAGGGAGTCCGTGCCTTTTCAGGGAATTGGACCGACTTCCACGACTGGGACCGACCGCTTGGACAACTGGTGCGCAAGTGCGACACCAAACCCACGCACCTGATCGCGGAAGGTGGGCCGGACAGTTGGCCATATCCTCGGCTCTGGCAGCGCTTCGCCGATTGGGATCGTTCGCCCGCCGCCTACGTGGCCGAGGGCTATCAGCCACAAGCCGTTCGGACGCACCCTTTGGACGGCACTCGCCGGGTGATAGTGAAGCGCGGGGCCTTGACCCCTGAAGCCGTACCGGGTTGTGATGCCGTCGTGCTGCCGATGACGCTTTACACGAAGCACCGGGAGGAATGGCCAGCGCCAGCCAAGATCATGTTGCTCGCGCCGTCCGACCAGGAGGGCCAACTTCCCGCCCACGAGGACCGCGTCGTGTTCCTTGGCAGCAAGAGAGCGCCGTTGGGCAAGCTCCTGGATTGCCTTGCCCAAACGTGCGGGAGGCTTAACATCCGTCGCGTCTCCAGCGTCGGCATCGGATACGAAGATGAAGGGCCTGAGTTGGAGGCGTGGCGTCGGCGGGCAGGGCCAGCGCTGGAACTGACGATTTATTGCGAGCACGAAGGCGACATGGCGTCGCTGGGGCCTTACGCGGACGAAGTGCAATAACGATGGGCAGAGAATCCTGATTCGTGACCCGAGCGCCGAGAAAAACCAAACCCTTGTTGACCCGAGGCCAACTGCTCTCCTGTTCGGGCCGGAGCGTGCCAACGTGGCCCCGGCACTTCAAGGAGACGCGGGCGTCCAGGGCGGTGACGGCTCGCTGCGCGGACCAGCACGACTTGCCGTGCTGCAATGAATTGGTCCGGCCCCTGGAAATCTTCCCTGACCCAATGGCCGCGTTCCACAACACACCAACCGGGTTTAAGGATTAGCATGGTTCTCCTCGTCATCGGTGTCATCGTCCTCGTTTGCCTGCTGTGGCCTGCTCTGACCATTTTCGTAGTTCGTTTCGGGTTTTGCGGCTTCTTTGGGCTGCTACGGGCTACTTTCGGAAAGCTAGGCTGATGGCTCACCATCTCGTTTAGGATTCTGCAAATCGGGTCAATGGGCGTTTACGCAATTAACGGTGCCCGCATGGTCGGTATCTCGATTTTAGACCCTGGCGGGGGTGAGGACATGCCAACCTGGATGTATGGATTGCTTGCTGTCTGGCTGGCGGCTACCTGGTTTCTTTTCGACGCAACAGAAGCGACGCCGACAAAGTCCAAATCCTTCGTCAATCGCCCAAGGCAGCCCGATGGTCGATTCATGAAGATCAGTTCCACCCCCACAAGGCAGCGAGTAAAACATCCCTGGACAGATTGGACGCCGTCGTTGAGCGAGTCCGGCCAAGGCGTTCCGAAACAACCCGACCCTAAGACATGAGCAACACCAAAATCCTGCGGCAGGGAAAACGTAGCCTTGGGCCTGCCCGCTCATCTCGCCATTCGCCGCTTCATTTGCCTGGTCGGAGTCGGCCCAGACGCCATCCGCGTTACAGTCATGGGCGGCGCAATGTTGTTTGGTGGAAATGAGCGCCGCGCCGGTCAACCGAGGGCGTAAGTACATCAAAGACCTGGGGAGCGCGGCCACGTCGTCGACAACTGCTCCTTGAGAGGATACGGTTAGATTATGTGCCCAGAAGATCAGACCCAACACCAGGGCGAAGCGCCAAGAGTTTCTTCATCCATAAACTCCCGCGTAAACGGGCGATCGGCGAAGACCCGAAGGATTTTCTCCGGCGCATGTCCCAGCGGCAGGCGGCAGCGGCTCAGCAGGCGGCGGCAGGCGAGCCGGACCATCCGGCCCCGGTGCCTGAAGACTGAGGCAAATTCTGCGAGACCAAGACCATGAAGCCGAAGCACCCGCGTTCCGTTGACGACGGCGGCGAGCCTAATCTTGGGCCGGAGTTTTACATGCTCAGAGGCATCAGCGCTGCCGAAAACGACCATCTCCAGCGCAGGGCCGACGCCTTGGAGCGGCGCATGTTTAGGAGGCGCGTCGAGAACCCCGCCAAGCTCTTGGCCGAACTGCGCATTGCTCTTCGGCAGGCGGGATGGATCGAACTTCGGGTGGAGTGGTTTGGCACCGGCAGCCTGCTGGTCACCGCAAGGATCGGGGCGCGGCTTAGCGCGAAGTTGGGCAAGAACAGGTCCATGAGCGCCAAGGAGTGGCTGTTCGGCGATTTCGTCAAGGCTGCCCGCCAGGTCGGCCTCAAGCCGGGAATCGAGGACATCGGCGTCGACCTGAACGGGCGCAGAATCCTAGGCTCGGTGAGCGCCGTGCCGATGGCCGACAGCAGCGTCGTGCTCGACCGCATGGTGAAGCGATGGCTCGAACAGCGCCGGGCCAAGGCCGCACCTTCTCGGGGCGCTCCGCAGACGGCAGCCGACCACTCGCACAAACGGTAGGGAATCGCGCCCGCGTGGCCGTGGCCGGGGGGCGGGCGGCTGGGCCGCGTCTTTACGGCGACAACGGCACCGGCCTGGAGATTTGCTACGACAACGTTTACAAAGGCACGACCTTTGACGGGAAGAATCTGCTTCGGCGCTGGAAGGGCCACGATTTCAAAATCAGCGTGTGGCCGGGGGCCTTTAAGGACGATTCCGGCAAGGTCGTAGCCTGCATCCCGGCCAACGAGGAGAACCGCCAGGCCCTCAAGGAATTTTGCCGTCGCGTGGACGTGCTCCGGGACAAGTTGGCCGAGTTTCTGCGGCCCGATGTCATTATGCAAAACCTGGCGAACCTCTCCGGGTGCGCCCTGCTTCCGCCAGCCCCGCCGCTGCCTAAGCAGCCCAAACAGATCGCGGCGAAGGTAGTGGAGGCTGAAAGTAAAAATGATTGTTGACGGCGCGTTTCAGGCGTATGCCTAGGTGATGAACGCAAAGACGCTGATTGACGCCCTTACGCTGTGGGAAGCCACGGGCAGCCAGATCGCCCAGGCAGCCGAGGAAACGTCGCAGTTGCTGGTCAAAAACGGCATACCGAACCTGGTTGCAGGCGGCATTGCGGTTCAACTACACGGTTATCCGCGCTTTACACACGATGTCGACCTCATCGTGCCCGACGTTGAAAAGGCTCATGAGTTGTTGGTGTCAAAGGGCTTTCGTCAATCGCTGAAAAAATTGCTCTGCGTCCTGCATCCGAACAAGGTTGAGATAGACCTGCTGCCAGCCGGGCGTTGTCTTGATCAAAGGTGCCAGGTTACCTTCCCGGAGCCAAGAGACCTGACGGCTGTTTTTCAGCCGGTGACGTTGGAGGAATTGATTTCGTTGAAACTCGATACTTGGTCACGCAATCCGGTTCGCCGCAGTCGGGATAAAGCGGACGTTGTCGAGCTAATAGTAAGAAATCGCCTGCCACGAAATCTTCAGGTTCATCCGGCAATGGCCGCGCACTATTGTCAGATTTGGGACGATCTTGCCGCAGAAGACCAGGCGTTGGGAGAGCCGCCTGAATCATGAAGGCTTGGAAACACGAGAAGGCGTGCGCGAAATCGGAAGCGCTCATCGAGGACACGGTTCAAAAGAGCCAGAAGCCCGGCTGGGGCAATTGTGCCCAGTTGGTTATCGCCACTCTGTGCAAGAGCAAACCGGATGACGCGCCGCTGGCGCTCCATTTTTTGGCGCTCTCGGCGACCGAGTTGTTGAGCGAGCGCCACGACAATGCCCGGCAGTGCCTGGTCATGGCTCTGGCCGTCGCTGACGAGCGGCTGATGGTGCTCCAGCAGCGGTTGTTTCAGGCCACGTTCAGCCAGGAGGGCCGGGGCCAGTTGGGGCCGGGAGCCGGGGCACCGGGCGGCAAGGTCATTTTGGCGGGCCGCAGCCCGCCCCAACTATCGGCCCGCGCCGGGGTCGAACCGGAACCGGACAGGCTGCCGGCGAACAGATGCCCACGCCCGGTCCAAACCGCCAGAACACTCCGCGCAAGATCGCGCTCAGCATCGGGATCGAACCGGTCCATGTTCTGCATGTAGCAAACAGCCTTGACGCCGCCGCCTGGCAAGAGCAGGTTCAACGTGTGACCGTGACCGTGACCTGAATCCTCCCTTCGGCCCCGCCCTTCAGGGCGAGGCCCCTCCTGGTTCTTCTCAGGATCGAAATTGCCCTTCAAAAGGCAGTGCCATGTCCAGATAAGGACATGCCCCGTGGCGGCGTCGCTCCGCGCATCGCAACCCCAGGGCCACGATCAGGCCGTCTGCCGATCTTCGCGCTGACCAGAACGAATATGAGAAGAGACAAACAGGCCAGGGCCAAGAGAGCGCCTCGGCAACCGTCCGCCGCTCGGTTGGCTCGCGCCGAGGCCGAGGACCGCATGGACGAAGAGTGGCTGGAGCGGTGCCTACGGGTGCTGAGTAAACTCGTGGAGGAAAGTGGTTTGCCCTGGTTCGAGGCATTGCTGGCCTCGAAGGACTCGCCATTCCCGCCACGCCCGGCTGGGTTTAGGAGACGGCAGGAATACTGCAACCGCTGCGGCCAGCGAACTGAGATGAACCACGACTATGACGCGCTCTTCTGCGGGCGCTGCAACCGCTGGATCGACTCGAAGTGCTTGGACCCTGGCTGCATGTTTTGCAGCAAACGGCCTGAGCGGCCAGTGCCATGAAGGGCGCGGTTGATTGGCCGGGCGGCATGTCGGCGCAGCGGCAGTGGCTCGACGCGCTCACCGTGACCCGCTGGACCGTCGCGGCTTCGGGCGGGGTAGTTACGGCATGGGACCGCAACGTATCGTAGAAATCCTGATCGAGACGGGCGGGTCTATGTGCGCCAGAACCCTGATCGAAGCCTCGGTCCACCGGCCCACCCGCAGCACCCGCTGGGTCGCCGCCTTTCGCGACGGGACCGGTCGCCAGGTCTGGCGGAGCACCGGCCTGCGTGACCGCCAAGCGGCGCTCATCTTGGCCCAGGAGTTCGAGGCACAGGCGAGGCGTAATCGATCGGCCCAACGTGCGCCGTTGCGCAAACCGACAATGCGAGTCCGGCCCGGCAGCGGCGAACGGCAAGTTGGCCTGCTCACCCAAAAGGAGGTCGCCGCCATCATGAGGATTTCCGAACGCGCCGTCCGCGAAATCGAGCGCCGGGCCTTTGACAAATTGCGGCGTCACCCGGCGTTGAGGGATTTCTGGCGCGAGTATCAGATGGGCGAAGTCAGGGAGACGGCTCTGCCCAGGCCAAGCGCCTGGACGTTGAGCCGGGCGGAAGTCGCCGCCGTTTACGCTTTGGCGAGGACGCCGAAAGAGCGCCAGGCGCTGAGAAAGCTGATGGCCCTGGTTGCTTCGTGATGGCCCGGCCCTGGCCTCCGTGAAAACCGCCCAACTGCGCGGGGCTGTCATCACTCAATGCCAGACGCCTCTGACCCACGAGAGGCAAGTCCGGTCCAGAGCGGATGGCGATGTTACTTTGTGAGCCATGGGCTGCTGTTGGTCACGTAATTGGTGGGGTTCAGAATCTGCTGGGGATCGAGGAACGAAAACCGTCCGACTCCCATCGGCAAGTTGTGCTTGGAGGCGAAGTCCAGCAGCCACACCTTGAGGGTGTAGCGCCCCCAAAGCACGGAGAATCTCCAGCGGCCTTCCTCCACAGGCTCACCAGTGGCCATCGTAACCGACCCGCCGCCCCGCAGCGTCCGGGCGGGAAAGAAAGGAAGGTTGGGATTCATGACGGGCGCTTTGAGACTTTGCGACCCCTCGACTTCCACCCAACTGCCGCGCCATACGATGGCAGCGGAGTCCTGATTGCTGATTGAAAAAAGGGCAAAGCGCAGTGAATTATTTGGCAGGTTGGTGTAGCCGGAAAAGGACATGATGACGCCGCGCCTGCCTGGCCCGCGCCTGGCTGCGAGGCTCGCTACGAGGAGCACGAGTGCGCTGACGAGGACCAAAATGAGCAGCCAGCGGTATCGTTGAGAGCGAACGGAATAGCGCTGCGTCTCCGGTTTCTGGTCAGGCTGGTTCGTCGTCATGCTCCAGTCTCTTCCCCATGCTCACGACATCGTCCATCGCATAACCGAGACGCCGATAAAACTCGATGACGCCTTTGTTGGAGGTCCGAATCTGCAAATTGATTTTCGGGCAGCCTGCGGCGCGGAGCAAGCGCTCTGCCTCCGTCACGATGGCCCGCGCCAGACCGTGCCGCTGGTGTTCCGGGGCAACAGCCAAATAGTTGAGCCAGCCGCGATGTCCCTCGTAACCCGCCATCACACACGCGACAATCTGGCCGTCAAGCTCACCGACCAGAAACAAGTCGGGCCTTACGCCCAGTTTGCGTCGAATATCCTTCTTCGGGTCGTTCCACGGTCGAACCAGGTCGCACCGCCCCCAGAGCGAAACGACGGCCTCCTCATCTTGCGGCTGGAAGGGTCGAATTTGCATCACGGTCTTGAGCAGCCCGACCTGCGCCGGGACGAGCATCTTTTGCGTCCCTGATTACAAACTCACGGGGCGGCTTTCAAACTATTTCGCATCGGCTTGAAGCGCGGCATGTTCGGAGCGGTCAACTGCACCAATTCCTCTTCGCGGCAAGGTTGTGCGATGCTGCCGGGATGGCTAACGCGAATGCCGACAAAACCGATTCTGCGGCGGACTGCTGTGCGGCAGTCCCTTTGGATGCTGCGCCCAGCCCCGCGCTTCAAACCCTGCTCAGCGCGTGGGGCGGCGGGGGCGAGCATGACGAACAGCCCTCGGACCCGCCGCGCCCGTCGTTCTTCGTACTGCCCGTGTTCGAACAACTCCACCGCCAGCCCTACCACTCGATCGTCGTCCATGGCCCCTTCAACTTGAAGGAGTTGCTCAATGATCATCGTCCGAAACTCTTCCGCTCCGAGGCGCGTTTGAACGAAAAGTCCAAGCCGCTTTTGGAACGTCTCCTCTTCAAGTTAGAAGATGGGGTCTTCGCCTTTTACGATTACCCGAACGTCACCGTCTATGCCCCCACCCCGGAGAAGGCAGCGGAAGTCGCCCTCCGGTTCCGCCGCTACATCCGCCCGCCAGGTCCTAAGAAGCCTGGCTTTCACCTGCTCCGCATTGATAGCTCTTACCCCGAGACTGAGTTTGTTCCGGTGACGCGCTTCATCACCTTCAGCGATGAAGCCGTCCGTCTTCATTACGGCGACGACTTCGTGGAGTGGGAACAGGACTGGATCGAACGCCTGAGCCAGCGCGCCAGCGGCGTCAGCGTGTTGTTCGGCCCGCCCGGCTGCGGCAAGACCACCTACTTGAGGGCGCTCATGGCCAAACTGCTGGACCGGTACGTGTTCTATTACCTGCCCATCTCGGAGTTTGAGATTCTGAGCAACCCACGTTTCGTGGGCTTCTGGCTTCGCGAATCGAAGCATCACGGCGACAAGCACAAGATCGCGATTCTCGAAGACGCCGAGGAGTTGCTGCTGCCGCGTGACGAGAGCAGCCGCGCACGCGTCAGCAACCTCCTGAACATCGGGGACGGCTTCCTCGGCGACCATTTGAAGCTTCAGGTCATTGCGACGACGAACGTGCCGATGCAAAACCTGGACCCTGCCGTAACCCGTCCGGGCCGCTTGATGGGGGCGCGTGAGTTTCCACGCCTGAGCCGTGCGTCGGCCTTGCGCCTGGCGGAAGCCAAGGGCATCGGCCTGCTGCCGGAACAAGCGGACTACTCGCTGGCCGAAATCTATTGCCGCGCCCCGCTTGCCGCCAAGTTGCAGAAGGCGCGTCGCCTGGGCTTTGCCTGATAAACGGCAGGCGCTGTTCGGAACGGTCAACTGCACCAATTCCTCTTCGGGGCCTCGCCATGCCAGACTGGCTGGCTGATGAAAAAATCACCTGAACCGGCCTCGAACAATCCGAACCCCAAATACCTTCTCATTCACACGTCCACCGACCTTGACCTCCGCGAATTGCGTGCGCTCGGCCTCACCGCCAAGGGCGACGGCACCGAGAAGGCCGACATCGGAGGCGACAAGACCGCCCATGGCGGCGGCCCCCGCAAGGACGACGGCTCCAGCCCTGACTCGGCGGTGACCTTCAACGGCATCAACCAGAAATGTGCCGTGCCGGATTGCAAGGAGTGGGCGACCACGACCGCGACGATCAGCATCAACGGTGAACCCAAAGCGGGCCTGCCGGTGTGTACTTGCCACGCCGAGGCTGCCGCTAAAGACGTGGAGAAGTAGTATGAACGACTACGGCTGTCATGCTCGCCGGACGGCTCATGCAGCAACCGAACGAACCGACCGTTTGCGGGAACGCCGCCAGCCGATTCCACCGGCTGTCGGACAAGGCTTCGACCCGGCAGGCCCAGGCCGGATGGCCGACCATTCCGCTGAGGGTGCCAACACGCGCTGGCGCTCCCTGTCCGACTACTTCGCGGAGCAGCACCGGATATTCCAGGGCACCGAGATTGCCGCCCTGCTCGAACCGCGCCGGATTCAACCGCCGCCAGGTTACCATTCGATCAAATGCGTCAGCGCAGGGATGTTCGCGCTGCTCAGCAACGGCATTCTCAAAAAGGCGGTCGGGCTTCCGGGTGTTCCCACCGAGGTTTCCGCCCACGTCATCATCTATCAGGTGGTCCGGTATCGTGTGCCGATCTACTTCATCGCTGAGGACTTTATCCGCGCCGTGGCCGCGACCGACCTGCCGCACGACTTCACGCTGGAGGACTTGCACTGGCCGATGCCCGCAATGGTGGTGGGGTTCCCGGCGCGGTTCATGCAGGAATACCTGGGCCGGGATGTTTGCTACGTTTACGCCGCCAACTGCGACGCCGGGGACTACGCCCTGCACGTGTTGCCGGGGTGCCCGCCCATCACCGTGCCCAGGGCCAAGGTCTCCTGGCAGCACTACTCCTTTAAGGACGGCAAGCTGGAGAGCTTCCTCTCCTCGTATTTCCGCCAGGACCGGGTGGACGAGACGATTTCGAACTACGCTTACACCGATTACACCGGCGTCAAGGACGAGGCGGGTATCGCGACCGACAAGGACATCACCGACCGGCTTTCGGCCCTGATGCTGAAGCTGCTGGTCATCCTGAACACGCGCCCGCACTTGATCGAGGCCGGGCAATGCGTCCGCCCGCAGAAGATAAAGCACGGGCGGGTGAAGCACTGCGAGTTGTGGTCGCCCAACGTGATTGGCCGGGGTTATCACGCGCTCCGGGACGACCGCGAGCCTGGCGGCGGCACCCACGCCAGCCCTCGGCTCCACTGGCGCAGAGGCTTTGTGCGCAGCCAGCCGCACGGGCCGCAGCGGTCCCTGCGCAAGCCGGTGTGGATCGAGCCGGTGTTGGTGGGGCTTCGCGCTGAGGCGAGCGCTGAGAAAGGTCAGGGCCTATGACCCCGGAACAACGCGCACTGGCGGACGCCGTGGCGGCGGAACTGAAGCTCGTGGCGGCTGCGGGTTTCGAGGACCGCTGGGCGCGGGTCTTCGACTTGCCCGATGGCGGCAGGTTGTTTTTGCAGGCGGCGCGGGACAAAGGCCAGTTGCATATTTCCGCCAGCGTGGCCGAGGCGCTCCGTGAGCACCGGCCGTACTACCGAGAAGGCGAAGCGCCCAAGACCAGGATGAACGTGGCCATGTCTAAGGACGCGAAGCGCATCGGGGCGGATGTCCGGCGCAGGCTGTTGCCGGAATATGAGCGCGAGAGGGCCGCCTGCACTGCCAAGAAAGCCCAGTGGGACGATACCAACGCCAAGCGCATCCTGGCCTTGACCAAGGTCGCCGCTCCGTTCGGAGAGCGCGTCTTATGCGACGAGCGGACCGGCGAACCGCGCCCGCTCTCCATTGACCGGGAGGGCAAGTTCAGCCTGACGGCCAAGCCGTTCTGCGAGGCGGTGAAACTGGAAATCGAGGTCTCGCCGGACGTGGCGGGCAAGATCGCGTCGCTGCTGGCGACGCTGTAGCCCTGGGGGTCAACGAGGTATGGACGAAGGCATCAACAATTCAATGCGCAGTGGCGGCGAAGACCCGAAGGAGTTTTTCAAGCGTTTGCCGCGACCGGCTGTGAAGCCCAAGGGCGAAGACCCAAAAGACTTCCTGCGGCGGATGTCCGCACAGCGGCGAGCAGACGCAAATCAGGGGCCAGGCCAGCACCCCGGCCCGGACGCGCCTTGATCGGCACGGCCCCAGGCCCTGCGACCGACCAGCAATGAACGCCTCGACTACCGACTCCGAGCAACTGCTCGCAGCCATCGTGCCCCAGTGGCACGGCCCGGAGTCGCCTCACGCGTTCTTCCAGTTCCTTCGCGCCGACCGCGCCTATTTTCATCGTGCGCTTTCGAAGATGCTCGGCTCAGTCGGTTTTGAGACGAGGCGAATAACAAAGCGGTCACAGCACCACGTCTGGAATCTGCATCTGCTGAGCGGCACCGTGCGCCCCGGCTGCGAGGAGGAGACGGCGCGGCAGGTCATCAGCACCACGCTCCAGCGTTGCGGGTGGGATTGTCGGGAAAAGGACATCGAGGTTGCCGTGATCGGCAACCGAGTCGGCGCGGCGTTCATTTTCGCGGAAGGGCATACCGGCTCGCTGATCTTCTCCAAGCAGCGGGCATCCTGGTGCGCGGATGACTGGCCTTGACTCAGTGATGGTTGTCGAGGGCTTTCGAGCGCGGCATCGCGATGGTTCTGTTCACAGATTATGGCCCGCTTGGCCCCCGCTTACCACCATGCGGCTTTCGCAGCCGCCAGCATTGGATCGGCATCCGGGTGCCCGCGTAAACCAGTCCTCCGGCAAGGCCATCACCCGGCCATGCTCGAAATGACTGACCGAAGCTAAACCCGGCCTAGCCCTCGTTCCTGTGCGGCTAGGGGTTGCTGTGCCTCGACACCTTCCGCTTGTCCTGGCGAGCAAGGGTCATCATGCCGTTTACGTGGCAGACCAACTGGTTGACGCCCACTTGAAAAATGTCCCGGCTCGTAGCTCCTTCGGGAGGCTTAGCGAACATGGATATTTCGTGCCACTTGAGCGACAGGCACCAAGATCGAATCGCCTCGTCGTCGAATGACACGCGGAGGTCATGTGCGAATCGGTTCCGAATCTTCCCGACCAAACGCAGGTCATCGCGGATAATCGTGCCGATTAACCCAAGACAATAGGCAGCCGTTATTTTGCCTCCGAAGGTGCCAAGGGGTCCGTCATGCTGGAGCAGCTTTTGCACTTCCTTTTCATCATCAACCATGAAACTGATGAGCGTGTGTTCTAGCAATGCGTCAAGATATGCCGCGCCAATAATCGCGACGGCCCTATCACTCTTTTCCTCTCGGAATGAATCCGAGAAATCACGCAGGTCGGCATTTAGAGCAAAATAGTTTTCAAGCTCCTTCCCCTGAATAATGGTCCGGTCTAGCCCATTGGATTCGCGGTTGTCGTCATTTCGCATTGACCGTTCATAGATCGTCTCCTCGCCGTTACAAGCCGCAAATGCGGACTCGGGTAATCTCACCAGCCAAAACCCCGAGGCCGAAAGCCAAGCACCGGTCCCTGTTGCCGCCGCCCAACACCCAAGCCGTCCCGTGCAAACGCGGAGGCGGATGCGGCCAGGACGGCGTCAAGGTAGAAACCGCAGGGGCACCCTGCAACACGACACAGGTTGCCCCCACGGGTGCCTCAACAACTCCCAGGTGGGCCAGCAGGAGGCGTCCGCTGGAAATCAGTATTCCGGTTCAAGGTCTGGTCCGAGGGCCTCAACCTGGACGGGCTGGCCAGATGAAAGGAAAATCGCTTCGTAGTTGAGGTCCACTCGGTTCACGCGGCGTTTTGGTGATACCGCCGCCGACATGACGCGTTCCTTTACCGCGCCGGGGACTCGCAGGTCAAATTCGTCCCCCAATCCCAGGGTCAGCCGCGAACCCTCGCATCTCACGGCCAAGTTCCGGGCCGCTCCAAAACTCAAGACCGCAGCCCTTTGCGCCAGGCCGCGAAAACGGTCGAAGACAGGCTGGGGCATCCACCACTGGTGCAGCCGGAACCGGCAGTCACCGGCGACCGGCGTTCCGTTCTCCTGGAGGACAAAGCAGTAAAGGAGGTAGCTCAGCCTGACCGCGTCGGGGTGCTCGCAGTCGCCCTGGAGCGCTTGGCAGAGCGGGCAGGCTCCAGGCTCCGCCAAGACGGTCGGTTCGGTGCAGTCCGGGCAGGCCAGGGGTCGCCGCTGCGCGGCCCCAACCCAGTGCTGGCCGTAGCGCAACCACGGTCGCCCGTTGGCGAGCGCGACGGGGAGAACCCGAAGTTGATACTCGCCTCCGTCGAGCGGGCTGAACTTCCGCAGGCAGAGTTGCTGCCAGGTCAGGATGTCCTGTTCAAGGGTCTTCAATGTCGGTGTCATGTTCGATCCGGGGTATGCGTCTCCCGTCTCCGGCGTTTTACCATCCTCATTTTTCTTTTCGCGCCTCCTATAGAGGCGCTCGAAAAATGAAAATTGGGTATATTCCAATTTTCGCTGGAGAGGGGTTTCCATTAATTATCAACTACTTAGGGGCTGTTTTTCGCCATTTTTCGGACCTTTCGCGTTTTCGCCACGAAAATAGAGGCTTTTCAGTCATCCTTGACCTCGCGGACCAGGTCGTCCACACGATGCCGAACGTCGTAATCCTCCCAATCGTAGTTTGGCGGCTGGGCAACCCGCCCGTAGTATTTGGCGGCACCGCTGCCGGGTCGCTTCCAGAGGTAAAGCCTCCCGGACGCGACCAGTTGATCGATACGGTCGGCCTGGCAGTTTTTGGGAATGCGAAGCCTTGTGAGAATTGACCGGAGGTCGGGATTGCCAACGGCACCGTCTTGGGGCAGCCTCACGACGATGTCCTCGTCGTCGACGCCGCCAATCTCGGCCTGCTCAATCTCATCGGGGGTAGCCAGTTTCCAGCAGAGCCGGTCTTTCGAGTGCTTGAGATACGCGACGCGGGCATTTGGCCGTCCGTAATTGTCCGGCATCCCGGCCCGTTTCCAACGCTTCGTAATGGTGAACTTGAAAACGTCGCCCCCGATGCTCTGGAGCGTGATCATCGCCCGCGCCCAGTTGGCCAAGTCCGCTCCGCCCGAGTAATTGTAAGCCAGGTCATAGCCCTCGGCCCTGTCGGCGGGTTTGTCGCCCGCCCGTGGTTTGTTGGTGTGGTGGAGCACGATGAGGCCGCAGTTGTGCTCGCGGAGGATTGCGCCCAGCCCGTTGCGGCAAAAACGGGCGATGGTGGTTTGTTCTCGGAGGTCGTCTCCGACGTAGCTGTTCAACGGGTCAATCAGGATAACGTCCGGCTTGTGCTCCCGGCACAGCCGCCGCAGGAGCGCCAGGAAGTCCATGCCGCTGACCGCATTTTCATTATAGATTATGATCCTCTGGAGAACCTCCTTCTGTTCCGCTTCGGAAAATCTCTGTTCGGCGCATACACCGGCGAGCATTTCCTTTAGGTCCAGGTCGTCGTTCTCGGCCTGCACATACAAAACCGATAATTCTCCCCCGGTCTTGATCCCGCAGAAGGTCCGATGCGAAGTCATTGCGACCGCCGCCTGGGCACCGAGGGTGCTTTTCCCTATGCCCGTGGATGCGCTTATGACCATCGCGTTGCCCCGTGTCAACAGACGGTTGCCGAGCAACACGCTTTCAGGTTTTTCCGGCTTGGTCAAAATCTCGAACGCCGTGCAGCACTTCTCCGGGTCCGAATCGGCCTCCATCGCTACCTCGCTGATGTCAGCCACGGCCCGATTTAGAGCGAGCCAGAGCAGGTAGCTGTCGCAGTGGGACTGGGCACCATGCCCGGCCTCGGTGTTGATGCCGTGCTGCCAGCACATGGTCTTTAGGTGTTCTTTGCTGATGGGCAGGCAGGGACCATTGGCCTTTCGGAGGTAGTATTTATTCTCTTTGATGACGTAAAGAAGGTCCGGCATTCCGGCGTCGTTCTGCTCGTAGCTGAAGTTTGTCCTCACCCGGCTGTCCTTGATCAGACGGTTCATCGCGAGCGTGTATTGATGTGAGTCATCGGCGGGAAAGCAGTCCCGCAGGAGAGGCCGCACGACTCTGTTGACCGTCACGGGCGCGTTGTTCTCCCAGTCGTATTCGATGAAGGTCCGCAAGGACAATCCCAGCTTGGCGGCATCCTTGAGGGCATTGAGGACCACGGTCATGGCCAGACCAGGGTCGGCGGTTTTTCGTGCCCGCTGCCAGTCGTCGCGCTCAACCCAGGAATCCCGCCAATTGATGGCCAGGTCGTTCAGCGGTTCCTTACTCGTTGCTACGCTGCCTGCGGCAGCCGCTGGTGGGTTTGGGGGCATACGGTTATTCCTTGGGGTTCCGGCGGTGGCGGTCCTGGGTCGCCGGAAACTCGAAGCCGCTTTCCTTGGCATAGTGGAAGATCGTTCCGATGGTGACCGCATCGGCATCGATCCAGCGGGCAGCCCGGTCAAACCCATCCCACTTCGCGTCGGCCTCTGAAGGGTCGTATTTGGCGGGGCACTTGGCGGAGAACGTGTGCCACAGCTTCCGAGCGTCTTCATCGCGGCCCGAGCGGCGTCCCCACCAATGGAGGGCGAATCCAGAATGGAGCCAGGGTTCGTAATCGTGGGCGTATTCCTCGTCTATGGCCGCGACCGCCGCGCTGACCAGGTCGAGGCTGGCCTGTCGCTTTGACCATTCGTGGTCGCTGCTGATCCGGTCGGAATCGTCATCACCGCAATCGAAAGCCTCGCGTTTGACTCGGTCACGTCTGGCCGATAAGGGTTGAAAGCCCGTGTCGCGCATCCAAACGTTGTGATTGAACTGCAAGACCTCGGCAGCCGGGTTCCAATAGGCACCGGGGTCGTAGCTCAAAAAGCACAACCGGCTCACGTCCTTGCCGCTTGGGTCAAGCGCTAGGCCCCATTGGTCGAGGCAGTAGCACGCGGCCATCTCATAGTTCATCGAGTGTTTGCGGTCGGGCACCCGGAGGAACGCCTTCAGGCCCCGCCCGGAGGGGCTGAGGAAGGCTACGAGAATATGCGGGTCGTCGCGCACCCTGGACTTGAAGTCCTCCGCCCTGGCGGTGCTTTCGAAAGCATCGAAGTCCAGCGGGACGATCCCGGCGTAGCGCTCCAGCCCAGCGATTCTTCGGATCGAGAACACGCCGCAGGGCAGCACCGCAGGCAGGTGCGCCTTTGCCTCGCGGATGGACTTCTTGGCCGTGTCCAAGCCTTTCTGGGCGAAAACGGCCTCGAATCTGCGGCGCAGCGGCTCGACCAAGTCACGCATAACGACACTGGCCAGCAGCCCAGGGAGCAAACCCAGCCAGATGGGTTTCGGCGGCGCGGAATAGTGCGGAACGAAGGAGACTTCGAGGGCGCTCGGAACACTGTTGACCGGCGCGTAGGCGGCTTCAGCCCTAGTTGCGTCCTCACCTGCCGCCATGCCCTTCGCAGCCCGGAGGCGGCTGGAGGGTTGCAACGGAGTAGCATCGAGGCCGCGTGGAACTGGGTTGCAAGAACCAGGGGGTTTGTTAGAGTGCTGCATGTGAATCTATCGGCTTGAGGGCTGGTGGTTCCCTTTGGTCGGCCTGTTTGCGCGGGCCGACTTTTTGTTTAGGTCTTCTCCACCACAAGGTTCTCGGTTACCAAACGGCAGGAGAGGGTGCGGGACCGGAGAAATGTTTCCACCGCCGCTACGCTGTAGTAATTCGGTCCCCCGCCGCGTCGCGCTGCCGGGTGAGCCTTGAACCGGGGAATACGCGCTCCGTCAAACCAATCGCGCAAAGTGTCTCGGGAGGGCACCGGCGACAGGAACTTCGGGAGGGTGGTCCTGATCAATTCACTGAGCGTGGCCATGCGGGCTGGCCCCAATGTGATTTCAGCCGTTTCTTTCATAATCGTCGACATACTTACCGAGGTAAGAACAAACACTCCCATTGCACCCCAAATCAGGGGGTTTCGACGGAGGCCGATGCGTCCTGGACGGGATGGAAGTGCCTAAAATCCTGGAATTACAGGGTCTTTGCCTCCGTCCACTTGATTCGTTAACGTCCGCGAGTTGGCGAGGGTCATCGTAAACGGCCACAACTCCCGGCAGAAAAATGCCGGTCACCAAGTTCTTGCCCCGGCCATGACGGAATGGCTGGCAGCGGTGAATACGGGGATGGGGTCCGAAATGCCTACCGTGTGCGATGACGCCTTGCCGCCGTTCTTGGTTGAGTCCATTTCCGTGAGGGTGCGGCCACGGCCCGGCCAAGGCCAAGCTCGCCGGTCAACTTCAATCGTGTTCACCGGCACCGGCATGGCACAAGGCTGCTTGCGGCGGCATCGCACTTGCAGGAAGTTCAGGCACAACTTGAGCACATGGCCGTTCGCGAAATTCTGCTTTTGGGGAACCCGCTGTTGACCCAGCTATCCGAGGCGGTCCAACAGCCCGATCTGTCCGCCGCGATGGCAGTGGGTCAAGACCTCCACGATACCCTCCTGGACTTCCGGGCAAAGCACGGGTGGGGCCGGGCCATCGCCGCGCCGCAAATCGGGGTGCTCAAGCGGATCGTTTGCCTGCACATCGACCGGCCCTGGCTCCTCATCAATCCGGCGATGGCCGGGATGAGCGAGCGCATGATGGAGCTTTGGGATGACTGCATGAGTTTCCCCGACCTGCTCGTGCGCGTGAAGCGCCATACCGGCTTCACCCTGACCTACCTCGACGAGAATTGGGTCGAACACAGCATGGCCGTCGAAGGCGTCCTGTCCGAACTGCTCCAGCACGAAATCGACCACCTGGACGGAGTGCTGGCGGTATCGAGGGCGGTGGACGGCACGGCGTTTGCGCTCCGCAGCCAAAGGCACTTGCTCGCCGGGGCGGTGTTCGCCAACGGCTGAAGCGTCCGCGCCCCCGAAAGCGCCGCCGCCAAGCAGGCGGACGTTTTCCCTGCCGGGCGTTCAGCGATGAGCCGAGGGCGTCAGCAGCCTCGATAAGCCCCGCGCCGACACCCCCATGACGACCCCGAAGACCAAATGCGCGGCCACGGTGACCACCACGAACTTCGGGGCCAGGGCGATGCCGAAGAACCTCGGGTAGGGGGTGAAGAGCATCCCCAATTCCAGCCCCACCGCGAACACCATAGCCCAGGCCCAGTGCCGCCTGTTGGCGTCGTTGAGCAGCGCCAGATACATGATGCCGAAGGTCAGGCCGTTGCTGAAGTGGTAGGCCCAACCGAGCACTTGGGTCAGTGGCGCGCACATCGGCTGCTCCAGCGGTTGGCCGAGGATCATGGCCCCGAAGCGCGGGAAGACCTTGAAGAGCGGGAGCGGGGGCACGACGCGGTCGATGCCGAGGTCGCGGGCGAACACGAAGGGCAGGCGGAAAATGTCGTAACCGAATGCGGCGACCAACCCGGCCACGCTGCCGACCACAATGCCCCGCCATAGGCGCTGGCTGCCGATGGCACGTTCCAGAATCCCTGTCTATTCGTTCGCGTCTCGCATGAGTTGTTTGACGTGCCGAAGGGCGTCTTCTAATTCCCGAGTCGCTCTGTCGAGATGTTGCTTTGCGGAGTTGAGGTAGAACTGGTCCTGCTGGTCAACAGACCGGACGTTTCTGAGAGCACTGAGCGCGTCAGAAATGTTTCTTTGCACATCCTCGATTTTTCGCTTTGCTGACATGACTTTACTTTCTTGAAGGTTTGGGGCATTGAGGGCGAACAGGTTCTGCATGTCAAGCTTTGCAGGGTCGTCCTGTTGCAACGGCCCGTAACCCTGGCCCATCGATGACTACCGGGGCCGGGAGCCACGGTGTTCGGATGAGTGGCCCTGCTTCCGTGCCGAAGGCACCGGCTGCCGATGGGGCGGGCCAGAAGCACCCAATCGAGGAGGGTGAGGAGTGCTGGCGATGACCTCAAAAACGTAATGTGTTTGCTGAGAACACGCCGTAAAACTCGACCAGGAGGCCCAGGATGGAGGTCGAGGCGAGCGCGAAGACGGCCAGGCGGCATCTGGGCGACCAGAAGTCGCGCCCAGGATTACCGGACTCGGGCTGGTTGATCAACGGCCTGACAATGCTGCCCATGACGCTGCTTTCCTTCGCACCTGGCTGGGGTGAAGCCAAGCGGAGGCCATGAGGACGGGGTCAGGTTCCTGATTCAGAACGGTGCCGACGCGAGCTACCGTGCAAAGGACCGCACAGGCCCGGTGTCCGAAGCCGTCCACGAAGACCATTTTGAACTGGCCAGATTCCTCATCGATAGCGGGGCAAATTGCAGCCTGCATCATGCCGTTCAGTGCGGTCACCTGGCGAAGGCGCGGCAGCTTCTGAGCGAGGGCGCGGACGTTCGCGAGGAGGACGATCGCTGGATTGGACCTCCGATGGCCGTGGCGATTTGGCAGGATTCGGTGGAGATGGTCCAACGGCTGCTCGAATTTAAGGCCAACCCCAACGAGCAGGACGAGATATGCCAGGGCAGCGATGGGCCATTCGGCGGCAATACGCCCCTGCACGACGCCGTCCTCAAAGGCTCGGTTAAGATGGTCAAACTCCTGCTTGCCCACGGTGCCGACCCCGACATCCAAAACGCCCAGCGGCTGAGTCCTCTCGAACTGGCCAAGCGCCGGGACCAAACCCACCTGGTCAGCCTGATGGAGAAACAAATCGACCGGGCGGTCATCGGAGAATCCGTGGACCAACTCTATACCATCAGCAAGGTCGCCGAACTGCTGAGTATCGAGGAGGCTTTCGTCACCAAACTGCTGGCCGAGGGCAAGCTCCGGCAGGTGAAATTGGACGCCACTTTGACCAGAATCCCCGCGAGCAGCCTCAAGAAATACATTGCGAAACTGGTAAAATAAGCGCCGGAGGGGCCTGGGCCAGGACTAGACATTACGCCCGGCCCTTCACCCCTGATCGGCCTCATCGCCCAGCAAAGCCTATCGCCGGTCTTGGAGCCGGGTCAGCCCCCGACTAACGCCCGCGCCTTTTCCTTAATCCTGATGACCGTGTCCTCCATCATGGGCGCTGTCTCCTCGTCGCCGTCCTGGATGAGTGCGGCGAGGACAACGCGTTCCTCTGGCGTGAGTTGGAAATCCAACTCCTCCAAAAAATCCATCCTCCGAAAAGCAGGGTCCGCACCACCCACCCGGAGCGCCGCATCATCATCATCAAGGCTGAACTTCGTGAGCTTGCGCTGCGCCGCGCTGGTGCCCGAAAGGAATCTCAGGTGTTTGGCGGGGGCTTTGATGCCGGTGCGCTTCTGGGTGAACGCGAACTTCTGAACCAGCGACCGGACGTGGTTCTTCATCGCCGTCTTGATAAACCCGAAGGCTTTGGCCCTGGTGGGGCAGTCTTTCAGCCGGTTCGCGTCGATGATGCGGGCCAGTTTAGCCCGGCACTCGGCCCGCAACTCCTCCTCCTGCATCAGGGGGTTCGAGTTGTCCACGTAGGGGATGACGATAGCGCGAATGACGCGCTCGATGTCGCCGGTTAAGTCTTCCGGCGTGATACAACCAAGGGTGACGTTTTGAGGGGCGCATTCCGGCGCTCCTTTGGTGAAAACAGCATTCATCGGGCAGCATAGATCACGGTCGCTGCCCTTGCGGGTCATCATGAGGCACCCCTGTCATCGCTGCCGTGACCGTGTTCTCAAGCGGAAGGCTCAAGCCCGTGGAAATCAAGTGCGTCGCGAGGGGGTGTCTCGCGAGTGAACCGGGTCGCTGCCTGGAGAGGTGGGGCATTAGCAAGCGGCCCAGGCTTTTGAGAAGGACGGAGCAGCGCGGGCCGGAGGGGCAGGACCGTGCCCGAGGAAACGTCCCAGCACCCGCCAGATTGGGCGGGGCCAGCGGGACCGGCACGGAGCACTTCCCTTTCTGACATTTGTCCTGACTTTGAGGTTTTTTGCTCTTGCTCCGGGTGGGGGAACTGGTATTTTTGGGTGCTCGTTTAGAGCGCGAAAGACTATGAAAAGCAAGCATTTTCAGCGGTCTTTCACCAACGGTTGCGCGGTTAGCTCAGTGGTAGAGCACTTCCTTGACACGGAAGGGGTCAGAGGTTCAAACCCTCTATCGCGCACCATTCTTGCTGGCGAAAACGCAAAGTCTGGCGCCTCCGACACAGTTCTGACACAGGAAACGCCCGAATCCGGTGCGGAACCCGAAAAAGACGTGAAGTTCCCCAAGCGCATCGAGTTTCGTGGACGCCCCTTGACGACCTCTACGGCCCTTCCAGGAGTTACCCCAACCATCGCGTCGCTTGGACGGCGGGCGGACGGCGGACGATGAACGTTAACCCGCTGTCCGCCGCCGTGGACCGCTGGAAGCGATACAAACAGGTGGGGAAGTGAAATGATAATAACACGCGACTACAGGGAGACGGTCATGGCACGAATAAGCCGCGACCGTGAGCGGCAAGTCTTGGCCGCTTGGCTCGAACCCCTCCGCCACTGCTCCGGGCCTGTCTGCGACAAAATTCACCCACGAACCGGATAAAGATCGGCATCAGGGCCAGCGCAGGCGATAGAAGCGGGCGGGATAATCCTCGTATTGCGGATCGCTGAAATAGGACGAACCGCCGGTGAGGGTGAGTTGGACGAGCGGAGACCAGTTGGCAAGATCGGCGCTGACCTCCACAACGACAACGAGATCGGAAGCGCCGGTGATGTTGAACCCAAACCGATTGGCCCGCACGCCGAAGCCCGTGCCGCCGGTCTGTAACCGCGGGTTCCACAACACGGTCGGAAGGCCGCCGAAGGCCGCGCCCCAGCCCGTGGTCCCGGGCAGGTAATAGACAGTCAAATTGCTGTCACCGTCAAGCGGGCCAAACACTTCGTTGCCAATGGCGGGGGCGTTACCCTCGAAATGGATTTTCGTGAGGCTGCCGCAGCCCTCGAACGCAAAGTTCCCGATGCGGACGACGCTACCGGGGATCGTCAGGCTCGCCAGGCTGGTGCAATCATCGAACGCATAGGCCCCAATGTTGGTGAGGCCGTTACCTATGCGGACGCTGGCCAGGCTGGCGCACCCTATGAACGCCATGTCCCCGATGCTGGTAACGCTGTCGGGGATGGTGACGCTAGCCAGGCTGCGACAGAAGCCAAACGCCGATTGCCCGATGCGGGTGACGCCGTTGCCTATCGTGACGGCGGCCAGGCTCAGGCAGTGATCGAAAGCATTGTCCCCAATGCTGGTGACGCTATCGGGAACTGTGACACTGGTCAGGCCCCAGCAGGCGTCAAACGCGGAATCCCCGATGCTGGTCACGCTGTCGGGGATCGTGGCGCTGGTCAGATTGGCGCCTGAGAACGCCAGGTTGCCGATAGTGGTCACCGGCAGGCCATTAATCGCGCTCGGTATCGTCGCCGCCCCTCCAGGACCCGCATATCCGGTGATGGTGATCGCGCCGTCTTCGGCGGTGTAGTTGTATTGGGCCTGCACCGCATGGGGCAGCGTCAAGAGCAGCAGCGTCAAGAGCTTCAGGGGCCGGATGGACGCGCGCGGCCCCGCCCCGCCGCGCTGGCCGTTTCCCGGCCCTTCAGGTGTCTGCCGTTTCCTGATGGGCGCCATACTACACGCCATCTTGGGCCGCGGTGGTTGTCATGCCCTAAGCCTAACATCGAGCCCTCAAAACGCAATTCGGGGCTTTGCTGGAAGGCGCCCCAGGGAATCACCGGGAAACCGCCTCAACCGTCATTGCAGTCCCACCGCACTCCAGGCCACGGGTTCGACCCGCACCACTTCATCCCCAAAACCGAGCAACCCCAGAACCTCCAGGCCGGACAGGGAGTACAGGAACTGGGCCGGTTTGGTCTCGGCAACATCGAGCCACTCTTGCACTGTGAGGGTCTGATTTGCGCCGTCTTTGTTCAGCAACTCGGCGATGTGGTCAATCGCCAACTTCCTCTGTTTTTGAGTGATCACTTTCATAATCTGGCTTCTGGCGATGGATGTAGTCTAACCCGCGGAGGGAGGACTTGTCGAGGGCAAACTCAGCGGTGCCCAGTGGACGAACTACCCGGTTCGGTTCTACCGCCTCCGGATGCCGTCATGTCAAATGCGTCAAGGTGACCATTCGCGTTCAGGGCGGTTGGGCAATGGCAAAGTCCGTTGAAGCAGGCGATTTTACAAAACCGTAACAACTCGCCCGTTGTGTCTCTCCATGCTCCTGTCCAAATGGACTATGCGCGATTAACAACAAGCTGCCACCGCGGCCCCAAAGGCCGGAAAAAGGCACGGAAATGAGGAGAGGCGATTTATTTCGCAACTTTTTGGGGATTGGCTTGTCAAACCCCTCGATACAGTGTGGTGACTCCATGGCCGAATGGCGCCGGGAAGAGGTGTTGTTTGGAAGGCGCA
The DNA here is from genome assembly GCA_964653485.1 of uncultured Verrucomicrobiota bacterium. Taxonomy (GTDB): domain Bacteria; phylum Verrucomicrobiota; class Verrucomicrobiia; order Limisphaerales; family UBA8199; genus CAVQND01. Next base: position 121,219 of record CAZZFF010000001.1, read on the forward strand.
CGGGCAAGAGATCGGGCGGCGGTTGAAGATGCGTCCATAGGCCAGTGCAGTTTAATCGCAAGAGATATGAGCAACGTCGACCCAGAGGGCCAATCGGTTCGGGCCGCTGCGGAGGTGAACAAAGGTGTTCCGGGGCGCTCCGGATCGCCGGCTTCAGCCGGCGGCAACGGCCCAGTCGCCACGGAGCCGAACGGCGGTGTTCCGGGGCACGTGCGGGGCTCCCGGCTGCAGGTTCTGGGGCAGGCGGAGATTCCGGGGGAGGTGATGCGGGCGTTGCCGGCTGAGTTTGTCAAGCAGCACCGGCTTCTGCCGTTGCGGCTGGAGGATGGCGTCATCGAGATAGCCACGGCGGCCCCGGGCGACCGGCAGGTCATTGAAGACATACGGCTGCTGACGGGGTTGGAAGTGCGGGAGAGGGAGGTCCCGGAGGAGGAGATTCTGGAGAAGTTGGCCGAATGCTACCAGATGACGGCCGAGAAGATGATCGAGAATCTCAACCCCGAGGGGGGCGCGACCGTCGAGAGCAAGAACCTGCACGACATCGAGGTGATGGCGAACGAGCCGACCGTCATCAACCTGGTCAACCTGATTATTTCCGAGGCCCTGCATGACCGGGCGAGCGACATCCACCTCGTGCCGTTCGAGGAGGCGGTGCAGTTGCGCTACCGGGTGGATGGGTTATTGCAGGAGAAAACCCCGCCTTCCAAGCAGCTTCACGCGGCGTTGATTTCGCGCATCAAGATCATGGCGGACATGAACATCGCCGAACGCTACCTGCCCCAGGACGGCCATATCCAGATCAACCACCGCGGCAGGCGTGTGGACATCCGGGTCGGCACGTTGCCGACGATCTACGGCGAGGCGATGGTGCTGCGGCTGCTGGAGAAGGGCGTGAAGTTCTTGACCGCCAAGGAGCTTGGGCTGGATGACGAGCGCAGCGCGCTGCTCTTCAAGCTCGTCCAGAAGCCGCACGGCCTTTTCCTGGCCACAGGCCCGACCGGCAGCGGCAAGACCACGACGCTCTATTCGGTCCTCAAGAGCGTTTACACGCCTGAGAAGAAGATTGTGACGATCGAGGACCCGGTCGAGTACGAGCTGCAGGGCGTGGCGCAAATTCCGGTGCGCCCGAGCCGGAACTTCACGTTCGCCAACGGGTTGCGTTCGATTCTGCGCCAGGACCCCGACATGATCATGGTGGGCGAGATCAGGGATTCGGAAACGGCGGAGATAGCGATTCGCGCGGCCCTGACGGGGCACCAGGTGTTCAGCACGCTCCATACAAACGACTCGACCGGAGCCGTGACGCGCCTGCTGGACATGGGAGTGGAGGCATTTTTGATCGCCTCTTCGCTGGAGGGCGTGCTGGCCCAGCGCCTCGTCAGGCGTATATGCAGCCAGTGCAAAACCCCCACACCCGTCGAGCCGGCCGTCCTCGATCGGTTGGGATCGCTGGGGGTCAACCGCATTGACGGGACGTTCTATACAGGGGCCGGCTGTGAGGAATGCGGCGGCACCGGCTACCGGGGACGGATTGGGATTTTCGAGCTGCTGGCCATCGATAACGAGATGAAGGAACTGATTCTCCAGAAGCGGTCGAACGCCGAACTGAAGGCGGCCGCCCAGCGGAGCATGCTCACGATGCACCAGGATGCCATCCGCAAAGCCGTCGCCGGGGTCACTTCGCTAGGGGAGATTCTGAGGGTCTCCTCGGGAGACTTGCTGGAATGAGCGCGTTCCGGTACCAGGCTATCCAAGCCACTGGCGCCCCCATCGAAGGGGTGATCGAAGCCGGGGACCGCAAGGCGGCGCTGCAGCTCCTGGGCAAGCAAGGGCTTTTCCCGTCGCGCCTGGAGGTTGAGCGGGGAGACGGCCCGGCCGTGGCTGAGGGGTTGCCGCTTGTGGCGGGGCCAGGCCTCGGCCGGGCGGCCAGCGGGCGGGTCAAGCGGAAGGAGATTACCGCCTTCACGCGGGAGATGAGCGCCTTGCTTGGGGCCTCGATCCCGATTCCGCAGGCGCTCAGCGGGTTGGGCGAGGAGGAAGAGAACCCGGCGCTAAAGCAGCTCATTTTGAAGCTGGCCGATTCGGTGCGGCGGGGGTCGTCATTTTCCGCCGCTTTGGACGAGCATCCACGCTGCTTCAGCAAGCTCTACGTGAACATGGCGCGGGTGGGGGAAGAAGCGGGGGCGTTGCCCAAGGTGATGCAGGACCTGGCGGACCTCCTGGAGCATGAGGACGAGGTGCGCGGCGAGGTGGTCGCAGCGGTGGCTTACCCGGTATTTGTGCTGGGTTTTGGGGTTTTTACAGTCACCGTCCTGCTGACCGTGGTTTTGCCGCGGCTTTTCAGCATGCTCCAGGAGATGCTCCAGATTCTGCCGTTGCCGACGGTCATTCTGTTGAACGTCAGCGGGGTGCTCCACCGGAACTGGCCTTGGATGCTGATTGGCTTGGCCGGGGCCATCGGGGGGCTGCGCTGGTATGTGCATTCGCCGGCGGGGGCCGAGGCCTGGGACAGGCTCAAACTTCACCTGCCGCTGCTGGGGCCGGTGTTCCGGGCGGCGGCCCTGAGCCGCTTCGCCCGCACGCTCGGCACCCTGGCCCGCAGCGGCGTGTCCCTGCTGCCCGCGCTCAAGATCGTGGAGAACACGATTGGCAACCGTGTCCTCGCGCGGCAGATAGCCCAGGTGGCCGAGGAGACGCGCGGGGGAGATTCGCTGGCCACGCCGTTGCGCAAGCTGGGTCTTTTCCCAAAAACGGCCGTCCAGATGGTCGACGTCGGCGAGGAGAGCGGCAAGCTCGATGAGATGCTGCTGCGGGTGGCGGAGATAGAGGAGCGCCAGATGCGGGCGCGGACCAAGACGTTGATAGCGCTGCTGGCGCCCGCCTTGATCCTGGTCGTTGGGGCGCTGGTGGGATTCATGGTGCTGGCCTTGCTGCTGCCCATCTTCAAAATGAGCCGGGCCATTCACTGACGAGCAAGAGAAGGAAGATGACATGAACACACGCACATTGACACCGCAGTTCAAAGGCACGGAGAACCCAGTCTCGAGTGTCGAGCGTCGAGGAAACGGAGTGCCGCCCTTCGACCTTGGTCCCTCGACCTTCGGATTTCGGATTTCGGATTTCGGATATCCGATTTGTTCCCCCCGCCGTCGGGTTGCTCCCGGCACCGGGACTCAGCGCCGGCTCGCCGCCTTCACGCTCATCGAGATCATGGTCGTGGTAGTGATTCTGGGCATCCTGGCCGCGACGCTGATCCCGCAGTTCATCGGCACGACCCATGATGCAAAGGTCAGCGCGGCCAAGGCCCATGTGGCCGAGCTGGAATCCGCCCTGGAGCGGTTCTATATCCACATGGACCGGTACCCCACGATGGACGAAGGACTGAAGGTGCTGGTGGAACCGCCCATGGGTGACGACAAGAAATGGCGCGGTCCGTATATCCGCGAGCTGCGCCACGACCCTTGGGGCAACCCCTACCAGTACCGCATCCCCGGAGTTCGTCACCCGGCCAGTTTCGACCTCTGGTCCCGGGGCGCCGACGGCGTGGACGGCGGGGAAGGACAAGGGGCGGACATCGGGAATTGGGGCGAATGAACGTTTCACGCCATCCAGCGGCAGCAATCCGAAGGCCCGGCTTTTCGGGCCTTCGCTCGGGATTCACGCTGCTCGAATTGATGGTGGTGATTGCGCTGGTTGGGATTTTGAGCGCGATGATTATTCCTGAGATGAAGGGCACTTACGGGGATGCGCTGTTGCGCTCGACCAGCCGGGACCTGGTGAGTGTGTTCAGCCTGGCGTCCAGCCGCGCGATCAGCCTCGGCCAGACGCACCGCGTGCGGCTGGAGCCGGACGCCGGCCGCTATCTTGTCGAGAGGCGCCTTCGCCAGGGCGGCAGGCGGAGCGAGTTCGTTCCCGCCAAGGGGATGCTGGGCGGGGAGGGCACATTGGATCGCCGGGTGGCCGTTGAGGTCCGAAAGGCGGCAGACCCGGCGGCGGAGCCGTGGGGTTCAGGGGCGGAGGCGGGGACCGGCGGTTCCGACACCGAACGGAGCCTGGATGTCGAGTTCTACCCGGATGGCACAGCCGAGGCAGCCCAAGTGCTCTTGCGCGACCGGGACGGGTTCCGCCTCGGTCTGCGGATAAGTCCGGTGACGGCCCGCGTGAAGATCGTCGAGTTGGGGCGCGAATGAGAACTTCACGGTTTTGTCCCGGAGGGACGTACAACGGACGGGTCGCTCGGATGCGCGCGGGCTTTTCCCTTGTGGAGGTGCTGTGCGCCATCCTGATCCTGGGAGTGGCCTTGGCGGGGCTGACGCAGGGGCTTACCACCGCGCTCAGCGCACACAAGGAATCCGAGTTGCAAAGCGCCGCGGCCTTGATTGCGGCCGGCCAAATCGAGACCCTGCGCGCCGAAGGCGGGCTCCTTGACGGGAACGAGACGGAAGGAGATTGCGGGGGGGGCCTCTCGCTCTACCACTGGAGGCTGGCGATCAATGCCGCCGGTCTTGACGGACTGCACGACGTCACGGTGACAATCGAGCACGCGAAGACCAAGAAGGCCATTTACGAGCTGGAGACCTTGCTCTTCGAGGCGCCCGACTCGCTCACCACGGAGGAACCGGGGGACAAGAAGTCGCCCGCATCGCGCAGGAAGAGAGGCCGCGAATGAAGGGCAAGCCGGCCTTCACCCTGGTTGAGTTGGTCATCAGCTCCTCGCTGATGTCGCTCATCCTTGTCAGCGCCTATCTGTGCCTGCACGGCGCGATTTCAACCCAGAGATTGATCGAGCCTCGGGTCGAGGTCATTCAAACCGGGCGAGTGGTCCTGGCCCAAATGAGCGCCGATCTCCGCTGCGCCTGCCCGTTATCCAACGACTCCATGTTTCTGGGCGTGCATCGCATGTCGGGCGACATCGAGGCGGACAGCGTGGATTTCGCGACGCACAATCACACTCCGCGCCGTTCCCGCGAAGGGGACTTTTGCGCCGTGAGCTTTTTTCTCGATAAGGACCCGCAGACCGGCAAGCTCAGCCTGTGGCGGCGGCGTAATCCGACCATAGCGCCCAACCCGCTGGCAGGCGGAATCCGCGAAGAGTTGGCCGACGGGGTTATGGGCTTGAGGCTTGAGTACTACGACGGCTATGAATGGTATGAAAGCTGGGGGGACGTCGAGGGTCGCGGCAAGGTCCAGGACTCCTTGCGCTATCACGGCAACATCGAGGGGCTGCCCGATGCCGTGCGAATCACGCTATGGCTGGACCCGAATTCCAAGCCCATCATTGGCGGCCAGGCCGGGACGGGGACCAGCACAAACGAGCCGCCGCTGGTGTTCCAAACCGTCGCGCGGGTCAACCTGGCCGCGGCCGTGCAAGCGGGCCTCTCAAGCAGCGCCTCGGGCGACGGGGATTCCGCCGCCGGGAATCCAAGCGCCCCTTCGGGGCCGACACCCGGAGGCAACCAATGAGGCTACGCGGGAGCATGGAGCGCGGGAGCGGCTCGATCCTGGTCGGCCTGCTCTGGTGCCTGGCGCTGCTGTCGCTGGTGGTCATCAGTGTCTTGCACACGACAACGATGGATTTGGTGGTGGTCAAGGACTACGGCGACAAGGTCCAGGCGCGCTACCTGGCTGTCGCGGGCATCGAGAAGGCCAAGGCATTGCTCTACCGGGATGCCCGGCAGCGAAGCCGCAGCAGCATCAATCACAACGGCGCCCTCTATGACGCGCCCGACCAGTTGCGGGACGTTCACTTTGGCCGCGGCCAGTTCCGGGTGTTCCGACGCGGGCGGGCGGACGAAGGCGGCGCGATCATTTACGGGGTCAGCGACGAAGAGAGCCGGCTCAACGTTAATAATGCCTCCAGCGAGGAACTCTCCAAGCTCTACGGCATCACGCCGGACATCACCGCGGCCATCGTGGATTGGCGCAGCGCCGAGACCGCGGACCCGACCCCGGGCGGGGCCAGGGCCGATTATTATCTCTCGCTCCGTCCGCCCTACTTGCCACGGAACGGCCCGCTGCAGACGGTCCGCGAGTTGCTCATGGTCCGGGGCGTGACTCCGGAGTTGCTGCTGGGCCGGGATGTCCATGCGAACGGGCTAACCGAGGAACTCGATGAGGGCGGAAGCGATACGGTGCTCGACGATGCCACGGACACCGGCTGGGCGGGGTTGCTGACGGTCAATTCCTCCGTCAACGACCTCAACGCCGCGGGGTATGACCGGGTCAACATCCAGAGCGCCGACGAGGCGGCGCTGACGGGGGTGAACGGCATTACGTCGGATATTGCCAAGGCGATCATTGCCTGGCGCGGGCGGAATCGTTTTGAGAGCATCGCCGACCTGCTGGACGTAGTAGCGGCCCAGAACGCCAATGCCGCCCAGGGGCAGGGCAACGCGACCCAGGGCGCGCCCGCGGGACCGGGAAACCCGCAGGCCGGGAATCCCTCCGGACCGAGGGTCATTAGCGATAGTCTGTTGATGGACATTGCGGACGACTTGACGGCGCAAACGGGAGCGGATCGCACGGGCGTCGTCAACATCAACACGGCAAGTTTGGAAGTGCTCCTCTGTCTGCCGGGCATCAGCCGCGAGCTGGCCCAGGCGATTATTTCCTTTCGCCAGTCCAACGGGTTCTTCGCGAATATCGCCGGGCTGTTGAAGGTGCCGGGGATGACCCCGGACCTCTTCAAACAGGTCTGTCCGCGGGTGACCGCCCGCTCGGAGACCTTCCGCATCTTGAGTGAAGGCAAGGTTACTTCCACGGGCGCCCGCCAGCGAATCCAGGAGATTGTGCATGTCGGGCTGCGCTCTGTCACCACTGTTTCCTACCGGGAGGACGATCTATGAACGGTTTGGACCTGATGAATTTGTCGTGTTACTACGTGGAGATTGGCCAGGATCGGCTCGGAGCCCTCGCAGGGCAGGCCGGGCTGGAGTTGCCGCTGGAGCGCCAGGCCGATGGGCGGCTGACGGCCGCGTGCCGGGAACAGGTGACGCGGCGACTGCAAGTCTTTTTGAGGAAGCGCCCCTGGCAGCCGCGGGTGCGCGTGGTTTGCGCCCTTGGCGCCAGGGGAGTCACCCTGCGGCGGCTGACTCTGCCGGCATCCACACGAGAGGATGCGCCACGGCTGCTCTCGCTGCAAATTGAGAGCGCGTTTCCCTTGCCCCCTGACGAGCTGGCCTGGGGGTACGGCAGGCTTGGCCACGACCAACCCTCCTCCGACGTTCCCGATGGCAAACAGGAATTCCTCGTGGCCGCCGTCAAGCGCAAGGCGCTGGAGGACTACCTCGACATCTTCACCGCCTGCGGAGCCAATCCCGTGTTTACGCTGGCGGCCCTGGCCCGGAGCTATGTCTGTCCGCAGACCCCGGCTGCATACGCGGTGCTCGATCTCGGCCCGCACTCTTCCGAGCTGGCCATTTTCGAGGACGGTCTTCCCACGGCGGTTCGGGTCTTGCCATGGGGCGGCCAAGACGGCCAGACGGCCTCCGGGGCGCCTCCGGCGGCGGCCTTGGACCGCCTGGCGCACTCGCTCGACGGCGAGTTGGGGGCGCGGAAGGTGTACGTTACGGGCGGCGCCGGCTGGCCTTCGGACATCGCGTCCCGTTTGAGCGCGGCCTTGGGCGACGGGGCGAAATGCGAGGCGGTGAAGCTCGCCCCGGGAGAGGGCCGCTCCGCGGCTCTGCTCGGCCTCAGGCAAGCCATCGAGCAGGACGGCGGCTGGCCCTCGCTCGTGCTGAAGACCAAAGTGACCAACGGGAGCGCGCGCGTGGCGCGGCCCGCCCCCTTGAGGTGGGCGGCCTTGGCGGCGGTCCTGGCCCTGGCCGCTTTGGCCGCCCCTTATGCGGAAGCCCTGCTCTTCAAATCGCGCCTGGCCGGCAAGCTGACGGCCGTTAAGCAGGAGAAAGGGAAGCTCGCCACGGTGGATCGCGAACTTGAGTTCCTTCACTACCTGAAGCAAGACCAGCCGGCCTATCTGGACGTGTTGTTCATCATGGCCAACGCCGCCCCGCCCGGAACGCGCTTTGACACGCTCTCGATGAACCGTCGCGGAGAGGTCTCCGTGCGGGGTTCCATCAAGGACTCGCAGCAATTGGCCGACTTTCGCTCCAACCTCCTCGGCACGAGCTGCTTCACCAATGTGGTGGTCGAGGAACAGTCCCCGACCCCGGACCGGCAGAAACTCACGTTGCGGATGAGCGCCCAATGGAACGCGGCAGGCGGTCGCGAGGGGTTGGCGGGCGTGGTGGCCTCGAGTGAAGCTGCCAAGCCAAAGGCGGCCGGAAAAAAAGCGCAGCCTGCCGGGCCTGCTCCAAACGCCGTCAAGTCCGCCCCGCCCGGTGGCGCCAACCTCCCCCGCCGCGCGGGACCCGCCGCCTCGTCCCAAGTCCCCGGTCCATCGTCCCCCTAGCCTATGCGCACCTTGACTGTTCGTGAAAAGCGCACCGTCCGCCTTGGCGCGGCGGCGCTCGCCGTTTATCTCGCGGTATTCGGTTTCCTCCAGGGCGGGAAGTATTTCGGGAACAAGCGTTCCGAATACCAGGCGATGGTCAAGGAGGCCGAAGTGCTGGGCCTGGAGATTAAGCGTTACCGGGCCAAGTGCGAGATGACGCGGAAGCTGATGGAAGAGTTCAAGATGGACCCGCTCAAGCTCTCCCGCCCGGTCGTGGTCGCCCAGGCCAGCGCCGCCATCCAGAAAGCGGCCATGGGCGTCGGCGTCATGGTCGGCCCGGTGCGGGAATTGCCGGGACGCCAGGCGAACCGGGAGTTGGCCTCACTGCAATTGGAGGCCACGGGTCCGTTGCCTTCACTCCTGAGATTCCTGCACGAGACTCAGGGCCTGGGCTTTCCCCTTGTTATCGAATCGCTCCAAGTCGGTTCGCCTGCCGGTGGGCCGGGCCAGCCAGGCGGGCCTGGAATGCCTGGCGCTCCCGGCAGACCGGGTGGGATGCCCGGCGGAATGCCGCGAGGGATGCCCGGCGGAATGCCAGGCGGAATGCCAGGCGGAATGCCAGGCGGGATGCCGGGCGGCCCGCCCGGCCCTCTCAAGATGAACATGACGATCATTATCCTGGATTTCGATCAGTGGAAGGAGGCCACCCATGTTTGAACGCAGCGAAGTGGTTTTCAAAATCCTTTGTGTCGGGCTTGGGGCCGTGGTCCTCTGGCAGGGGGTCCGCGCCATTCAGCACAGCGATCCACTGGCGGGCGCCAGTATCCCAGCTCTGCCCTCTCTGCCAAGTGACACCAATCTGGTGGCGAAGGGCGGAGGCCGGAAGGCGGAGGGCGGAGATACCAACTCGGTGGCGAAGGGCACGAATGCGCCGAAGGCAGGAGGTGGAGGACGGAAGGCGGAGGGCGGAGACACTAACCTGCTGGCGAAGGGGACGAATGCGCCGAAGGCAGAAGGCGGAGACACCAATCTGGTGGCGAAAGGCACGAATGCGGCTGTACCGCCCACAGGCAACGCCCGGCCCAATCCTGGCGCTCGCCCCGATATGGCGCGTGGAAGGATGAACGCGGGTCCATTTCCTGGGATGCCGGGCCAAGGCCCTCCGCTGCCGCCGGCAGTCCAGGGGCGCCTGGACCGGATTATCGAAAGCGAGCTCCTGGCGCCCGTCATGCACCCGCAGCCCGTGGCGCTGTTGGGCATCGTGGGCGTGGACGCCCTCATGCAGGCGCCCAACGGCCAGAGCGGCATGATCAAGGAAGGCGAGGAAATGGGTGGAATCAAGCTGCTGAAGCTTGGCATCAACCGCGCCCTGATTGAGGAAGCCGGAGAGAAGAAAGAATTGACCCTGTTTTCGGGTCTTGGCAGCGAATCACTCTTGTCCAAACAAACCAACAGTCCCTAATGAAATTACTACACAATCTACCTCTGAAGTCGGGGCGCGTTCTGGCGTGGGTCGCGTTGGGGCTGGTCGCCGCGGCGGTGGCTGGCGCCCTGCTTTCCCGGGGAACCGCTCAAGACGAGACATCAACCTCGGAAAAGAAGGAGGCGCCGGCTCGGAGCGCAAAAGGCCCGGACACCGCGCCGGGCACCAATGCGCCCGCGCCTGCCGCCGCCACTCCCGCGGAGAAGCCGGACGCCGGCACTCCCGCGGCTCCGGGCACCAACGCACCCGCGTCAGCCGGCAGTACTCCAGCGGGTACGGGCACTAACGCGCCCGCCGGGACGCCGGCTTCAGCCGGCAGCACTCCGGCGGGGCCGACGGCGTCGGCAAGCGTACCCGGCCGGGCGGGAACGAATGCCCCCGCCTCGGCCAAGACCGAGGCGGATAAAGAGGCCTCGTCGGACGAAGTCCAGTTGAGCCTGATGGGGGCCAATGTGGACATGGTGGTGCAGTGGCTGGCACAAAACACAGGCAAAACAGTGATCAAAAGCCCCAAGGTCCAGTGCGTGCTGATGATCACCAGCTCGAAGAAGCTCTCGAAACGCGCCGCGATCACCCTGGTCTATCGCGCCCTGGCCCTCGAGGGATTCAGCGTCACCGAATCCGGCAACGCCATTTACATCACGCCCGAGGGCCAGGAGCCAAAAATGAACCCGGAACTCCTGGATGCGGACAGCAAAGACATCCCCGATGGCCGGCAACGGCTCATCAAGATTTTTACCCTCCACCATATTCAGCCCGCCGAGCTCAAGGAGAAGGTCCGCGCGGTGCTCTCGGACAAAGGCGTCATCGAATGCGATGACCTTGCCAAACAGGTGATTGTCACCGATTACAACGATAACCTGCGGTTCCTGGGCGAGTTGATCAAGGAATTCGACGTGGCGGCCTCCGACACCGTCATCCACATCTACCCGCTCAAGCACGCCGACGCGGAGGAGCTGGGCAACCTGATCGGCCTCATCCTCAACGGGACCTCGGCGCCGGCAGGAGCATCCGGCCGTGGCGCCTCCGGTTCGGGCGGCGGCCCGTCGCCTTCGCCAAGCGGTCCCGGCGGCGATGGTCCGGGCGGGATGATGGTCGGCATGCCGGGGGGAATGCCCGGCGGTCGTCCTTCTCCGAGCAGTTCCGCCTCCAGCACCCCCACTGGTCCCGGCATCGGCAGCCAGATCACCGCGCCCCAGGTCCGGATATGGCCGGACAAAGTGGCCAACCGGCTCATTGTTTCCGCCGCCAAATCCAGACTGCCCGAAGTCGAGCGGTTGGTGGACATCCTGGACACTGAGAAACCGGAAGATGTCTCCGTGCGGGTCATCCCGCTGAAGAACGTCACGGCGGTGGACCTGGTCAAGGAGTTGGAGCCTCTTTACCAGAGGATGGCCGGCAAGACACGGAAGGACATGGTGGAGGTCGGGGCCAATGACCGCTCCAACTCGCTTATTATCCTGTCAAGCGAGGCCAACTTCAAGACCATCGAGAAGCTCGTGATGTCGCTCGATACCGAGGAGGCCCAGGAGAAGGTCGTTCGCACCTTTGCGCTCAAGAACGCCGATGCCGAGGACGTCGCCAAACAGTTGCAGGAGTTGAACCAGGAGCAAGGCTCTTCCCGCTATTCCTATTATTTCTACTCCCCCTCAGGCTCGGACAGGTCGCGCAAGAAACTGAGCGTAGTGGCGGATCGCCGGCGCAACTCGCTGGTTGTCCAGGCCCCGCCGTCCCAGATAGACGGCATCACCCGGATGGTCCAGGAGCTTGATGAGCCAATTACCGACGACGGCCTCGCCCCGCGCATCTACCACCTCAAATACGTGAGCGCGACGGACATCGAGGATGTGCTCAACGAGCTATTTCTGAAAAAGACGCAGCAGCGGAGCTACTTCTATTTCTTTGATGAAGACCAGGAGCCGCAGGCCGACCGCAACGTGGGGCGCCTCTACGGCAAGGTGCGCATCACCAGCGAGCCTTATTCCAACTCGCTCATCATCACTTCCAACTCGAAGGAAAGCCTCTCGGTGGTGGAGGATGTCATCAAACAGTTGGACGCGCCCTCCGAGCAGGGCGAGAGCACGCTCCGCGTCGGGCTTAAGTTCGCCAAGGCGCCCCTCGTGTGCAACAGCATCAACATCCTGTTCGCCAAGAACGGCTCCCCGCCCTTGAGGCAGGTCAACCAGCAGGGGCAACCAGGCCAGCAGAACAATCAACCCTCCCCACAACAAGCCAGCCAGCAAGGCCTCTCCTATCTCACAGGCTTCGACATCCAGCAGGAGGCCAAGGAAGAAGGCTATTATCCCTGGATCGGCGGCCAGCCGGACAATTTGCGCGGTTCGGACGGCCGCAGCACCACCCGGCCCGTCAGCGACCTCGTCGGGCGCGTCCGCGCCGTCGCCGACCCCCGCAGCAACGCCCTCCTGATTTCCGCCAACGTCCATTTCTTCCCCCAAATCCTCAAGCTCATCGAGGAGTTGGACGCCGCCACGGACCAGGTCCTCATCGAGGCCAGGCTGGTCGAAGTCTCCACCGATTACCTCGACAGGCTCGGCGTTCGCTGGACCCCCAGTGGAAGCCAGCAGTTCACCGGCGACGATTTTGACAACTCCTTCACCCCCAGCGTCGGCGGCGAATACATGAAGGGCTTCGGAGGTTCGACGACGGTCAATACCCCGCTTAATTCCGGCAGCTCGGTCCTGCAGCAGTTGACCTCGCTTCGCTCGGGCGTCCTGGACGGAACCATCAACATGGATTTTCTCATCCAGTTCCTGCGGAAAACGACCGATGCGAAGGTCCTGGCCTCGCCGCAGATCAACATCCGTGACAACGAGACCGGGCGGCTGTTCGTCGGCCAGCAGGTGCCAGTCCCCTCATCGAGCACCTTCGCGGGTGTCGGCGGGCAAAACACCACTTTTGTCTATAAACCGGTCGGTATTGTCCTCGAGGTCACCCCCCATATCACGTCCTCCGGGGAGGTCGAACTGCAAATCCACGCCGAATCCTCGACCATCGTTTCCGGCCAGACGGTGCTTGGCGGGGACGTCTTTGACACGCGCGCCTTCCGGACCGACCTCACCGCCAAGAACGGCCAAACTCTGGTCCTGGGCGGCATCATCCAGAAGCAAGTGACCGACATCCTCCGCAAGACGCCGATCCTCGGGGACATCCCCGGTCTGGGCTGGCTCTTCAAGAAGAAGGATAAGGAGGTGAGCAACGACGAGTTGATGGTGTTTATGCGCCCCAGAGTCACCCGCACCCCGACCGAAACCAAGGAACTCTTGGACGAGACCTACAGCAAGACTCCCGGCCTCAAGAAATGGGAGGAGGAAAACGAGCCTCAGCCGCCCAAGGCGGGAAAGGGCAAGTAACCGTCAGCCGCCCAGGAGTGAGCTTCGCGGCTTCCGCACGGAACATCCGCGCGCCGTCGGCGCGCGGCATCCGGACCCCGAAGGCCGGGGATCATTCGCGGCCTGCCGCCTCGAGCGTCGAAGCCGCGTAAAGTCGGCACTGGACATTGGGTTGCGGGTGGGGTTTGCTTTGCCGAGTTTGATTGGAAGCATGAACGCAGAGCAACTCGCTAAAGCCAAGTCGCTCGGATTCTCCGACCGGCAGATCGCGAACCTGACGGGCAAGACCGAGGACCAAATTCGCGCCTTACGCAAGGAATATGGACTTGTGCCCAGCTACAGGCTGGTGGACACGTGCGCGGCCGAGTTCGAGGCCTACACGCCTTACTACTACTCGACCTACGACCGCGGGGACGACGAGGTGCGCCGGAGCGACCGGCGCAAGGTGATGATTCTGGGCGGCGGCCCCAACCGCATCGGCCAGGGCATTGAATTCGATTATTGCTGCGTGCATGCCTCCTTCGCCCTCAAGGAAGAGGGCTTCGAGACCATCATGGTCAATTCAAACCCGGAAACGGTCTCGACCGACTACGACACGAGCGACAAGCTCTATTTCGAGCCCCTGACGCTCGAAGACGTCCTGCACATCTACGAGCGGGAGGGATGCTGGGGCGCGATCGCCCAGTTCGGGGGGCAAACCCCGTTGAACCTGGCCCTGGGCTTGCAGAAGAACGGCGTGAACATCATTGGCACCTCTCCCCAGAGCATCGAGGTTGCCGAGGACCGGAAGCTCTTCGCGGCGATGCTGCGCAAGCTCGACATTCCGCAACCCCCAAACGGCATCGCCACCAGCGAGACCGAAGCCATTGCCGTCGCCAAGACCCTCGGCTACCCGGTCTTGGTCCGTCCCAGTTTCGTGCTCGGAGGGCGCGCCATGCAGATCGTCTATTCCGATGCCGAGTTGCGCCACTATATGCGCTTTGCCGTCGAGGCCTCGCCCGAACGTCCCGTGCTGGTGGACCAGTTCCTCGAAGACGCAACGGAGGTGGACGTGGACTGCATCGCGGATGTAGGCCGCTTTTCCGAGCCGTCCGAGGGGACCATTGTGATTGGCGCCCAGCTCGAGCATATCGAGTTCGCCGGCGTCCATTCGGGCGACGCCGCGATGGTGCTGCCCCCGCACACGCTTTCGAGGGAAGTCATCCAGGTCATCCGCGACTACACTCGGGCCATGGCGCGAGAGTTGAAAGTCATCGGCCTGATGAACGTGCAGTACGCCGTCAAAGGCAAGATCGTCTATGTGCTGGAGGTCAACCCTCGAGCCTCGCGCACGGTGCCCTTCGTCAGCAAGGCCATCGGCGTGCCGCTGGCCAAATTGGCGGCCAAGGTCATGGCCGGCAGGACCCTAAAAGAACTGGGGTTTACGGAGGAAATCTGGCCGAAATACTGGGCTGTGAAGGAGTCCGTTTTCCCCTTCAACCGCTTTCACGGGCAGGACATCCTGCTCTCGCCCGAGATGCGCTCGACGGGCGAGGTCATGGGCCTGGATGCCGACCTGGGCATCGCTTATGCCAAGTCCCAAATGGCCGCCGGCGGCCCGCTTCCCCTCAGCGGGCGCGTCTTCATCAGCGTCAGCGACGCCCATAAGGAGGCCCTTCCGGAGGTGGGCAAACTCTTCGCGGATCTGGGCTTCGAGCTGATCGCCACCGCCGGCACCGCCGCGGTGCTGGAGAAGGCCGGCCTCAAGGTCCGGCGGGTTTTCAAGCTCACCGAGGGGCGGCCCAACACGCTGGACTTATTGAAGAACCGCGAGGTACAGCTTGTCATCAACACCCCCGCCGGCCAGACGCCACGCGCCGATGAGGTGAAAATCCGCACCACCGCCGTCTATACCGGCACGCCCATCATGACCACGATGGGCGGCGCCAGGGCGGCCGCTCTGGGCATCGCCGCCCTGCGCAAGAGCAGCTACGGAGTCAAGGCGCTCCAGGAATACCATTGAGAGAAGACGTTATGGGCATCCGGCAGGCGACGAAGGCTTACGAGGCATGGTTGCGCCGCCGGCTGCCCCTGATCGAGGCGGATATGAGGCTCAAGCACCGGCGAATGGCGGAGAGCGCGTTCGGTTTCTTGCGGGCGACATTTTATCGCTGGGCGCAGATTTGGCCGCGCGTGTGCCCGGACCTGGTTCGGGCGCCGGCGGTTCTTGGGGTTGGGGACTTGCACGTGGAGAATTTCGGGACGTGGCGTGATTCGGAGGGGCGGCTGATATGGGGAGTGAACGATTTCGACGAGGCCTGCACGCTGCCGTATGCGAACGACCTGGTGCGGCTGGCGGTGAGCGCGCAACTGGCTTCCAGAGAGGATCATCTGTCATGCGGCCTGGAAACGGTGTGCGACGCGATATTGGGAGGATACGAGGAATCGCTGCGGGCGGGTGGCCGGGCGTTCGTACTGGCCGAACATCATGAATGGCTGCGTCAAGTCGCCGTGAGCGAGTTGCGGGACCCGATACGCTACTGGGCAAAGTTGGGGCAGTTGCGGACCGTCAACTCGGGTGGTGTGCCGGCGCAGATTCGGGCGGCCTTGCGGCAGGCCTTGCCGGACGCGAACCTGGCGTTTCGCGTAGTGCATCGGCAGGCCGGCTTGGGCAGCCTGGGACGGAGGCGCTTCACGGCGTTGGCCGAATGGCGCGGCGGAATGATCGCGAGGGAGGCCAAGGAACTGAGAGTTTCAGCGTGGCATTGGGAGCGTGAATGCGAGCCGGACAAACGCCCCAAGATCGAGGATCGACTTTACTATGCTGAGATTACTCGCAAAGCAGTCCGGGTGGCGGACCCGTTCTCGGGAGTTCACGGCCACTGGCTGGTTCGACGCTTGGCGCCGGACTGCAGCCGGGTGGAACTGGACTCTCTGCCCAAGGTGAAAGATGAATCCAAGCTCTTGCACGCGATGGGTTGGGAAACCGCCAACGTGCATCTCGGGACGCCGGCGGCCCTGGAAAAAATCAGGCAGGACTTGGCGAACAAACCGGCGCGGTGGCTGCCCGAGGCTGCCGACGCGATGGCCAAAGCGACAATCGGCGATTGGAAGGAGTGGAAGACCGGTTGCTTATGCTGAGTGCTGGATTATGCCAAGTATGAAAACATCCTTTAAACTGAGTGGCATTTGTGGTGCTGCAATAGTCTGCTGTGTATATGTTGCGGGCGTTTTGCCTTGTTGTGGCGGAGACAAACCTGAGGCGGACAGAATCATCTCCCCAACGGTGATCCCCGCGACGGCCCGGATTGGGAATGTCCAAGTTGGCGTGACCACGATGGAGGAGCTCGAACGCCTGTTCGGGAAGGGACGGGAGTTTACCGGCGGCCATCCGCGCGGCGGGCGGGAATGGCGTTCGAAACAGACCGGATGGTATATTTACGCGGATGGCTTCGAATACAAAGATACTGAGGCGAAGGAACGTATGGTGGAGAGTTTCGAGATCAGCGTGCATCGCCAAGAGGTCGGGGTCTCCGATGATGACGATGTCAAAATCCATCGGACTTCGGTGAAAAAGGGGGAATTGACGATCTTGGGAGGCATAACGCCCAGAATGGAGCGTGCCACGGTCATCACCCTGCTGGCGGAAAGTGGTG
>CAZZFF010000002.1:0-129781 GCA_964653485.1 uncultured Verrucomicrobiota bacterium
GGATTTCGGATTTCGGATTTCGGATTTCCTTCGGATTTCGGATTTCGGATTTCGGCCTTCGGCCGCCGGCTTTCGCCGTCTGTTCGCCGTCGGTCGGCCGCCGCCTTTACATTGGTCGAAGTCCTTCTTGCGCTGGCCATCTGCGCCATCGTGCTGGTTGCCATCAACGCGGTGTTCGCCACCGCTGTCCGGCTGCGGGACCGCACCTCGGCCAATGTGGACCAGTCCATCCCGGCGAACCTGGCCTTCGAGCGGATGCGTCTCGACCTCAAAAGCGTGGTGGGGCCGTTCGGTTTCCTGGCCGGCGATTTCAAGTGCGACGCCCAGAGCATGGGCACCACCATGGGCCTGTCCTCCTCTTCCGGAGGCGGGCTTGATTTCTTCGCCTCCAGCGGCGTCATCGGCGACAGCGCGCCCTGGGGCGATGTCCAGGAGGTGTACTACCAGTTGATGCCCCCTGCGGACCGAAGGAAGTCCCTCGGCCTGGACCTCGTGCGTTGCGTTAACCGCAATCTCCTCTCCACCACCACCGTGACCCCGGACACCCAATTGCTCATGAGCGATGTCGAGCGCGTCGACTTCGAGTGCTTCGACGGCACCCAATGGCGCACCACCTGGGACACCAGCTCCGGCGACACCAACCTCCCGACCGCGGTTCGCATCCGGATTCAGCCGGCCGTGGACAGCACCGTCTCCTCGTCCAAGCCCGAGGCCCTCGAACTGATCGTGCCGCTCATCACCCAGACCCGGACGACTAATTCACTCCAAGGCGCCTCCTCAACGCAAGGCGCCTCGGCAGGCCAATGATGAGAATCCCCCCCTCACCCTCCTGCCGTCGCGGCTCGATCCTCGTCATCGTCCTCTGGATCACCTTTGGGCTTATCAGCCTGGCCATCTACTTCGGCGGTTCCATGAGCTTCGAGCTTCGCGCCTCGGACAACCGCTTCGCAAGCCAGGCCGCCGAGCAGGCCATCGAAGGGGCTTCCAGGTATATCACCTACCTCCTGGCCAACCAAATCGCCAACGGCTCGAACGGCTGGGTGCTCGACCCCTCCGCATACGCCAATCGAGCGGTCCCCGTCGGCGAGTCCCACTTCTGGATCATTGGCCGTGATACCAACAACATCACCAGCGGTCCGGGGACCCTTGCCTTCGGCCTGGTCGATGAGGCATCAAAGCTGAACCTCAATTCCCTGATCAACTCCCCGATGGCTTTCAGCAACCAGCTTGTTTGGCTGCCTCCCTTCCTCAACAACCCCGCCAACGGCGCCGAACTGGTCTCCGGCATCCTCGACTGGCGCGATACCAACGGCAACGGCCAGACCGTCAGCACCTACTCGGCCATGCAACCGCCTTACATCTGCAAGAGCGACCCCTTCGAGACCGTCGACGAGGTGCGGCTCGTTTATGGCGCCACAATGGACCTCCTGGTCGGCGAGGATATGAACCGCAACGGCGTCCTCGACCCCAACGAGACCGACCAGAACGGGAACAACATGCTCGACCCCGGCATCCTCGAATACCTGACCGTCTATAGCCGCGAGACCAATACCGCCACCATTAACCTGAGCAACCTCAACACAACCGCGGTCGCCAGCTTGAGTTCCCTCCTGGAGACCAACCTCGGCGCCGCCCGCGCCGCCCAGATCATCGCGGCCCTCGGGTTGTCCATGGGCGGCGGGGCCGGCGGCCGCGGCGCCGCCGAAGGCGGCGGCGGCGGCCGTGGGGGCGGCGGTCGCGGCGGTGGTGGTCGCGGCGGTGGCGGCCGCGGTGGTGGTGGTGGCGGCGGCGGCGGTGGTGGCGGCGGCGGCCGCGGAGGTGCCATCGTCGAGGCCGATGTAGCCGAGCCGAACGCAGCCGCGGGCGGTGGAAGAAGCATGGTTGGCGGCATGGCAACCGTCACCTTCGCTTCCCCGTTGCTCTTTTACTCGAAAAGCGGAATGACCGCCGCCGAGTTCGCACTCATCGCAACCAATCTCACTACCACGACCAACAAGATCATCGAAGGCCGGGTCAACGTGAACACAGCCAACGCGGCTGTCCTGACTTGCCTGATGGGCGGCGACACCTCGGCGGCCGCACAACTGGTCAATTACCGCTTGAGCAACGCCAACAACCTCACTTCCATAGCCTGGGTTGTCGATGCCCTGGGCCAGGGCTACCCGGATGCTTTGGCTGCCATGGAGACGGGAGACTACCTCACCACCCGGAGCTTCCAGTTCACAGCCGACATCGCCGCCGTCGGACCCCATGGCCGCGGCTACCGCCGCGTGAAATTCGTCTTCGACACCAGCTCGGGAACCCCTGAAATCCTCTATCGCCAGGACCTCACCCACTTGGGTTGGGCCTTGGGCAAACAGGTGCGACAGGATTACGTCCTGGCCAACGACAAAAGATGATGTCCCCGATGAAATCGTTTACGACCATGCCTCAGAATCTGAAATCTGAAATCCGAAATCCGAAATCCGAAGGAAATCCGAAATCCGAAATCCGAAAAGAGCCTCGTATCCGTGGCAACGCCGATGCATTGGAACGTTCTTGTGCCGTTGTAGGGGCGCTCCGCGCCGCGTGGTTGGCGCGTGCCGCGTTCGGATTTCGGATTTCGGATTTCCTTCGGATTTCGGATTTCGGATTTCGGATTTCATTCGCGATTCCCTAATATTGCCGACTGACTATTATATGATCGATTTGCCCCTCATTCACCTTCGGAAGCGCAAGCGCCTGTCCTCGGTGCTTGGGTTGACGCTGGACGGCAGCCGCCTCGAGGGCCTGGTGCTCCAGCGCACCATGGGCTCCTTCCACGTCCGGCACACCTTTTCGGTTTCTCTTTCGCTGGACCCCCTGACCAACGCCCCGGAGTTGGTAGGCCGGGAGATACGCAACCACCTCCAGGCGGCCGGAGTGCATGAGCGCAACTGCATCGTGGGCCTGCCTCTCAAGTGGGTGCTGGCCACGCATGTCGAGCTCCCGGACCTGCCAGAGGCTGACATCGCGAGTTTCCTTCAAATCGAGGCCGAACGCGGGTTTCCGTGCGACATGCAGACCCTCCAGGTGGTCTCCTGCCGGTGCCAGGCGCCGGGCGGCAAACAACAGGTCCTGTTGGCCGGCATCCCCAAGAGCCACCTCATCGCCCTGGATGCCGTGCTCCGCGCTGCGAAGCTGAAGCCGATCAGCTTGTCGCTCGGCATCACTGCCCTGCAACCGGCCACGGCGGGCGCCGCCGGCGGAGAGTTGGCCTTGGCCATCGGCGAGACCCACGTCGCGTTGCAAGTCACCTGCGGCGGCGGCGTGGCCGCCCTCCGCGCCCTGGAGGGCGCCCTGGAAATCGAGGGGTCCCAGCGCCTGCTCCACGCCGACGTGGTCGCCCGCGAAGCCCGCATTACCCTGGGCCAACTCCCCGCCGAACTCCGCCAGGCCGTCCGCCGTGTGCGTATTTTCGGGCCTCAGAACCTCGCCCGGCAGTTGGCCGACGAAATGGAATTGCGCTTCGAGTCCATGGGCCTCGAAATCGAATGCGTGAACAGCTACCCTCCCAAGCAGTTTGGCGCCGACCTCCCGGCCGAGACGCCGGTCTCGCCCGCTCTGAGCCTGGCTGCGGGGCTGTTGGCCGGACAAGACACCCTCTTTGAATTCATCCCGCCCCGGGTCAGTTCCTGGCGCCAGATGACCAACCGCTATTCCTCCGGCAAGATGCGTACGGCCCTGACCGCCGCCGGCTCGGTCGGCCTGCTGGTCGGATGCGTCTTCTTCTATCAACAATGGCAGCTTTGGGGCCTGGAAGGCCAATGGGGGAAAATGTCCTCCCGATGCAAGGAACTCCAGGGCCTCAAGGCCAACATCAGCCTATACCGCCCCTGGTACGATGATTCCGTCAAGGCCCTCACCATCCTCCGCACCCTCAGCCGCGCCTTTCCCAAAGAGAGCAGCGTCACGGCTAAAACCGTCGAGATTATGGACCTCAAGAGCGTGAGTTGCACCGGCGTGGCGAAGAACGACACCGCCTTGCTCCAGACCAAGGAACGTCTGCGCGCCCTCGGCCAAATCCGCGATGTCTATATCACCCGCTGGAGCGGACAGGCCCCTGCCATCAGCTTCACTTTCACCTTCACCTGGACTCCGGGAGGCAACAATGCAAATTAAAGACCGCCAGCAACTCCTCATCATCGTCACGATCTCGGTCGCCGCGCTGTTCGTTGCGGACAAGGTCCTCTTTACACCCCTTCTCAACGCCTGGGACGCCCGCCAGACCCGGATTGCCGAGTTGCACAAAAAGGTCGCCCAGGGCAACGCCCTCCTTGCCCAGCAGCAGGGCATCCGCACCTTTTGGCGCCAGATTTCCGAAAGGTCTCTGACCAACGACACCTCCGCCGCCGAACAACAGGTCTTCCAGGCCGTCACCAAATGGGCCCAGGACAGCGGTGTCAGCATCGGCAGCATCAACCGCCAGTGGAAGCAGGAATCCGACGACTACTCCGTCTATGAGTGCAAAATCGAGGCCAACGGCGACCTCGCCAAGCTTACCCGGTTCCTCTACGGCGCCGAAAGGGAACCCCTGGCCTTGAGGCTCCAGTCCGTCGAACTGGCCGCCCGCGATAAAGAGGGCCGCCAAATGTCCCTCAACCTCCAATTCAGCGCCCTCATCCTCACCCCGCCAACCCGATGAACCCCGTACTCCCTCTCTCCCTTTTTCTGGTCGGCGCGTCCTTGGCCGTGGCCCGGCAAGCCGACGCCCCCGTGCCCATCGGCGCACCCGCCGCCATCGAAGCCCTCCCGCTCACCAACGCCTCGCCCCAGGCCCAGCAAGCCGCGCTCCCCACCGAAGCCGAAGGCTCCGACACCATGCCTGCGGCCGTTGATGTCAACGAACCTCCGGAGCAGAGTGAAACCAACGCCGTCACCGAAGAGAACGACCAACCCCGGGACGGAGGCGCCCAGGGTGGCGTTCGCCGGCGTGATGGCCGCCAATCCCGCCAAAACCGCTTCGCCCGCGAGCGCCAGCGTTCCAGGTCCTCTCGAGACAACTCGGGTTCGGCTTCCGCTTCGGGCACCAATGGACCCGCCAGCCTCGATTACTCCGCCTTCAGGGACATTGCCCGGCTCAACATCTTCGACCCCAATCGCGTCGCCTCTGGGCCGGCCCCCGTTCGGGCGCCGAGCGCCGAGTTCTTCGGCCTCGTCGGCACCATCCGTTATGAGAAGGGCACTTTCGCCTTCTTTACCGGCAGCGGTTCCCAATACGAAAAAGAACTCAAAGTCTCCGATTCCATCGCCGGCTATAAGCTCGTCAACATCGCCACCGACTCCGTGAAACTCCTCCTCTCCACCAACGGCCTCGCCGCCGACTCTGTGAAGCTCGACGGTGCCGCCAGCGAGGTCGAAATGCGCATGGGCCAACAAATGCGCCGGGAAGCGAACGGCCCCTGGCAGCTCTCCTCCGGGTCCTCAAGCTACGCCGCCAGTTCCTCATTCACTCCAATTGCGGGCTCCGAATCCACCGGCACTAACAGCGCCGCCGCCGGCGGCCCCGAAAGCGAAATCCTTAAACGTTTGATGCAACGACGCGACCGCGAATAATTCCCAAACCAGTTCCCCCTATGAAAACCTCCTATCCCTTCCTCGTGTTGGCCGGCCTGTGCTCCGGCGCAGTCCTCATGGCCGCCGAACCGCCCCCCGCCGCCCCGGCCGTCTTGAAGGAGGGCGCCACAGCCCTCACCAACGGCCCCACCCTCCGCACCAACCAGCAAACGCAGGCCCAAGAGGCCGTCCCGGCCTCGACTAACGCGCCTGCTGGCGCGGCGGCGGCCGACGCCGCCGCCTCAGCCGCCGACGCTACGAACTCCGCCCCGAAAATCAGCATCGAAGATGCCTCCGGCGGCATTATGTTCAACTTCCACGGCGCCCCGCTTAGCCTGGTCCTCGAGTCCATGAGCGACGCCGCCGGATTCATCATCAACAACCAGGCCGAATCACTCAGCGGCAAGGTCGAGATTTGGAGCAAGAAACCCGTCACCAAGGATGAAGCAGTCGAGCTCCTCGATTCCGTTCTCAGGAAAAACCGGTACGCGGTCACCCGGAACGACCGCATTCTCACGATTATCAGCATGGACAAGGCCAAGACCTCGCCCGAGCTAGGCGTTCGGACGGCCAGCCGTTGGGAGGACATCGAGCCGACTGACGAGGTCGGGACGTGGATCATCCCCGTGAAGTATGTTAGCGCCAGCCAGTTGAAGGTCAACCTCATGGTCCTCCTGCCGCTGGATACGGAGCTCTCCGTCAATGAAAGCGCCAACTCGCTGGTCATGGTCGCCCCGGCCCGCGACGTGCGCCGCGCCCTCAAGATCGTCAACGCCCTCGACACCTCGATGTCCATCAGCGCCTCTATCAAGGTCTTTCGGCTCCACTACGCTGACGCCAAGCAGTTGGCCACCGAAATCATGACCTTGTTCAGTCAAAACACGCAGGGCGGCATGGGCGGCATGGGCCGGGCTATGATGTTCATGAATATGATGCGTGGCGGCGGCATGGGCGGCGGCCAGAGCGCCGCCGCCAACCCAGCCGGCACAAAAGTTGCCGCAACCTCCGACGATTACTCCAATTCCCTCATCGTCAACGCCGCCCCCGAGGTGATGGACACGATTGAAACCATGGTCAAGGAAGTCGATATAGCCACCACCGACATCACCGAAGTGAAGATATTCAAACTGAAACACGCCGACGCAAACCAACTGGCCGATCAACTCTCACAGCTCTTCCCCGACACATCCCGGACAGACACCGGCCCAGGCTTCGGCATGCGCTTCGGCGGCGGCGGCCCCTTCGGTCGCGGCTTTGGCGGCAATAACCAGGCCACCAGCAACACTCGAGACAAGAAAATGAGCCAGGTCATCGCTGTGCCCGAACCTCGCACCCGCTCCATCATGGTCAGCGCGGCCCAGCAACTGATGCCCCACATCGCCGAGATGATCCAACAACTCGACGTCGATGCCCGGCACGAGGTCGTTAAAGTCTATGACCTGGCCAACGCCGACCCCCAGGATGTCCAACAGATTCTCCAGGACCTCTTCCAGCGCTCCGGCAACATTCGCGCCAACAATAACAACCGCAGCTCGATGCTCGGCACCAGCAATCCTTTGCTTCAGCGCGAAACTCAGAACAACCAAAACATGAACAGCTCCGGCTCGTCGTTCGGCGGAAATAGCCGCGGCGGCGGCGGCGGCGGCGGCAGCGGCATGAGCTTCTAACTCCAGCCCGCTCAAAAACACACATCACCCGATTTACTCCAACCCCAAAGGCAAACATGAGCACTCCATCCTCAAACTGGCATAAGCATTTCGCCGTCCTGACGGTCTTCACCCTCTGCGCGGCGCTCCAGGCCCACGCGCAGGGACGAGGCGGCGGCTTCGGCGGCAACTTCGGCGGCGGCGCCGCTGGCGGCCGCTCCTCCTCCACCACCAGTCCGTATCCCAGCAGCACGACCATCCCCGATGCCTACTTCTCGATTGACCCGGAGACCCGCCGCGTCGTCACCATCGCCGACGAGGAAACCAGCGCCGCTCTCTCCCTCGTCATCTCGAACCTGGACCGACCCAAACCCCAAGTCCTCATCAATGTCGTCTTCCTGGAGGTCACCTACAACAATGCCTCCGACATCGGCATCGAAGGTGGCTGGGACAAGCAGATACAGAACAACGGTTCCGGCGTTACCACCACCGCCAGTGGCGCCAATGCCTTCGGCCTGTCGCCGCTCAACTCGGTCGTCGGCACCAACTTCAACGCCCTGGGCCAGCCCGTCTCCAGCTTCGCCCAAGCCGGCCCCATGACCTCCTCCGGCGCCGGCCTCTACCAAATTATGGGCCAGAACTACCAGGCAACCCTCCGCGCCATCGCCCAGGCCGGCAGCGTCAAGGTCCTCTCCAGACCCACCATCCTTGCCCGCAACAATCAGCCCGCCACCATTACCGTGGGCGAAGAAGTCCCATTGATCACCGGCGTCCGTTACGACAACTACGGCAATGTCATCAACTCCATCCAATACCAAAACGTCGGCGTTATCTTGAACGTCACCCCGTTTATCACTTCCCAGGGTTTGGTCGAAATGATCGTCGCCCCCACCATCTCCTCCATCGACCCCACTCTCTCCATCCCCATCTCCGCCACCGCCACGGCTCCCGTCATTGACGTGCGCGAAGCCAATACCGTCGCCGTCACACCGGACGGCGAGACCGTCATCATCGGCGGCTTGATGGAAGACGACAAGACCATGAACGTCATCAAAATCCCGTTCCTGGGCGACATCCCGCTCCTGGGCAACCTCTTCAGACGGACGCAGAAGAGCACCGCCAAGACCGAACTCATCATCTTCCTGACCCCTCACATCGCCCAAAACCCTTCGCAGCTTGTCGCCCTCTCCGAAAAGGAAAAGGAAAGGTCTAACGGGCCAAAGGCCTTCACCGACAAGGACCTCAACAGGTTCCTGGACACCCTGCCTCCTAAAGACCTGCATAAAGACGCTCACAAGAAGGCCCCCAAAGAAACCCCGAAGCCGGCGCCCAGGCCCGCTATCAGAATCACCGTGCCCCCGCCATCCCCCGCCACCGACGCCAGCGCCAACCCCGCCACGCCCCCCAAGGACACCGCGTCCCAGCCCGACGCTGCGACCGACAATAAATCCAAGCCCGTGACCTCCCCCAAAGACACTCAATGATCCCGGTGCGCCGCAACCTGTTTGTCTATGGCCTCCTTGCGGCCGTTTGGGCGCTCGTTGCGGCCTGGCAAGTCCAGGAGCATCGCCGGGTCGAGCACTACGCCAGGGCCAACCTGCGGAACCGTTCGCAGGACATCGCGGACACGATGGGTTCTTTCATCCAGGGGCTGCAGTTCGAGGGGGCGGTGTTCAGTGATCGGCTGCAACCGGTGCTCGATCGCCTGGCCGGCGTCCGCACCAACGAACTGACTCGGTCCGGCGAAGTCCTCTCGGTCTTGCTCCTCAACGCCACAAACGACATCGTGGCCAAGGCGGGCAACCCCATCGAATTGGAGCAGAGCGACCTCCAAAACCAGGGCGAACACTGGGGCCGCCGGAGCCTGATTATCGCCTACGCGCTCCCGGGCGTCAGCGTGCGGCATGAAGGCGCAACCAATCCCGCTTCCCCCTTCCTCTTGGAGCCCCCCACCAACGGGATGCGCGGACGCTTCCCGCCCCGTCGAGACGAATCCAGGCCCGCACGCAACGCCTCCTCCAACGCCCTGGACCGAGCCGCCTTCGACGGGCCGCCGCCGGGCCCTCCCCCCGGGCCGCCCCCGGACCGTAGCGACCGCGAGGGTCGCCCTCGCGGCGATCTCAGACCCCGCCGGCCGTGGTTTCTCCGGGGCTTGACCGAGGCCGAATTCCAAGCCCTGACCCAGAAACGCGAGATACACGGCCTCGTCCTGGCCATGTCCACCGCCACCTACCAGGCCGTTTGCGACCAGGACCTCCGCCTGCGCTTCTTCATCACGTTCTTTGCCGCCATCTCCGCGCTCGGCTCGGCCTTTGCCTGGCGCAACCTCGCCAACTCCTCGGAACTTCAAATCCGCCTCATACGCGCCAGCGAATTGAACACCCACCTCAAGGAGATGAACCTCGCCGCCGCCGGCCTTGCCCATGAAACCCGCAACCCGCTCAACATCATCCGCGGCATGGCCCAGATGCTCTCGAAAATGCCAAACGCCGCCGCCGAAATTCAGGAGAAATCCCACGAGATTATCAACGAGGCCGACAAGGTCGCCGGGCAATTGAGCGAGTTTATCAATTACTCCCGCCCGCGCGAAGTGCGCCGCTCCAAAATCGTTCTCGGGTCGGTCATCAACGAGGTCATCCGGGCTTTGGGCTACGACCTCGAAGGAAAGAAAATCGATCTGCACGTCGTCGGTGAGTCCCTCAGCATCCAGGCCGACGACCAACTCCTTCGGCAAGCCCTCTTCAACCTCCTCCTCAACGCCATTCAGGCCGTCGAGACGGGTGGAGAAATCCAGATTGTCGCCTCGCGGCGCAACGCCGCCGAAGCGGTCCTTGAAATCCGCGACAACGGCCCCGGCGTTCCCGCCGAGAACCGCGGCGAAATCTTCAAGCCCTACTTCACTACCAATAAGACCGGCACCGGTCTGGGTCTGGCCGTCGTCCAGCAAATCGTGCTCGCCCACGGCTGGGAAATCGAATGCCTGCCCAATCTCCCCAAAGGCGCCCTCTTCCGCATCTCCCACCTCAAACTCGCCTCCTAACCGGTTGTCCGGTGGACAAGGCGGGCTCTTCGAGTGCGGTGGCAAGCGAAGCGCGACACCGCTTCGGCTCGGGCAGCGCCTGGCGTGTTGGATGTCTCGCCCGGCCGAAACCCCGACTCGTCGGGACGCTTCGCTCTGCCGGCGCGGTCCACAATGGCCTTCCGGAGACGGCTCGGCAAACCCAGTCCACCACGCTGCCCGCGTCTATGGATGGCGCAAAATAAGCTTGCAACCCCAAGGCCCCTAGTGTTCATTTGGCCCACAATGGCAACGAGGTTTGCGTTCCCTGCGGGGATAACCGCCTGAATGCCCTTCAGAAACTATGAATAACATCCAACAGATTAGCTCACTTGAAATCCTGGACTCGCGTGGAAACCCGACCGTGTCGGTCACAGTCACCCTGGCCAACGGCCTGACTGCCTCCGCCGGCGTGCCTTCCGGCGCCTCGACCGGTATCCGCGAGGCTGTCGAACTGCGGGACAAGGACCCCAAACGCTACGGCGGCAAGGGCGTCCTCCAGGCAGTGGAAAACGTGAACCGGATCATCGCGCCAAAGATCAAGGGCAAGTCCCCCCACGCCCAAAAGGAAATCGATGACCTCCTATGCGAACTCGACGGCACCGACACCAAGTCCAAGCTCGGCGCCAACGCCATTCTCGGCGTCTCGATGGCCGCCTGCCGCGTCGCCGCCATGGATGCCGGACTCCCGCTTTATGAACATATCCGGAAACTGCACGGCGCTCCCGCCCGCGCCCCGTACGTGTTGCCCGCCCCGATGATGAATGTGGTGAACGGCGGCGCCCACGCGACCAACAACGTCGATTTCCAGGAGTTCATGCTCTTTCCCATTGGGGCGCCGTCCTTTGCCGAGGCCCTCCGCTACGGCGCCGAGACCTTCCACACGCTCAAGAAGCTCTTGCAAAAGCGCGGCCTGGTCACCGCCGTTGGCGACGAGGGCGGGTTCGCGCCGAACCTGAAAACCAACGCCGAAGCCGTCGAGGTCATCGTCGAGGCCATTCAAGCCGCCGGCTACAAGCCCGGAGAACAAATTGCCATCGCCCTCGACCCCGCTGCCAGCGAGTTCTATGACGACGGCGCCTACGTGTTCAAAAAATCCGACAAATCCCGCAAATCGCCCGCTCAGATGGTCGAACTCTACGCCGATTGGGTCAAACGCTACCCCATCGCCTCCCTCGAAGACGGCATGGGCGAAGAAGACCGCGAGGGCTGGCTCGCCATTACCAAGGCCCTCGGCGCCAAACTCCAACTCGTCGGGGACGACGTCTTCGTCACCAACCCGAAAATCTTCGCCGAGGGCATCAAAGACGGCCTCGCCAATGCCATCCTAATCAAACTCAACCAGATTGGCACCGTCTCCGAAACCCTCGAGACAGTCGCTATGGCCCAAAAGGCCGGCTACGCCGCCGTCATCTCCCATCGTTCCGGTGAAACCGAGGACGCCTTCATCGCCGATTTTGCCGTCGGCACCGGCGCCGGCCAGATCAAGACCGGCTCCGCCTGCCGCTCCGAACGCATTGCCAAATACAACCGCCTTCTCGCCATCGAGCGCGAGGTGGGCAAGAAAGCCCAGTACGGCGGCGCCACATTCCGCGCTCGCAAGAAGTAACCGCCGGGTTTGCATCGCGTCCGTAATGTTGGCGCCACAGAACCTGGAGCTTGAGTCCGCGCCGCGGCCTGACGCCGGCGCGGACCTGAAGGCGTCCCTCGCCGGGCAGTTGGTCTCCTTCAGGGAGTTCGGGAAGACCACGCGGATACTTGAGACACCCGCAACGAGCTTTGATGGCAAGCCGGTGCGGGTGCCCACTTACGTCAATGAGTTCTGGACCTCCAGACAGAGAGCGGCCAACAGGCTCCACGAAGTCTCCTACCGGGCCTGCTTCAAGCCCCAGCTACCGAGGTTCTTCATCGAGCGTCTGACGGAACCGGGTGAATCCGTTTACGACCCGTTCATGGGACGCGGCACCACCCTCGTCGAGGCCGCCCTGCTGGGCCGCGTCCCCTGTGGTTGCGACATCAATCCCCTGAGCGTCGTGCTCACCCGCCCCAGGCTCGCCCCGCCGCAGCTTGACCAGATTGTGCGGCGGTTAAGGGACATCGATTATTCCGTCGCCGGGGAGCTGCCGGAGGAGTTGCTGGTCTTCTACCATCGGGACACCCTGCGCGAGATTTGCGCCCTCCGGTGCTATCTCATTCACCGGATGGCGGCCGGCACGAACGATTCGGTGGACGACTGGATCAGGATGGTCGCCGTAAACCGGCTGACCGGGCACTCACCGGGGTTTTTCTCCGTTTACACACTCCCGCCCAACCAGGCGGTCTCGCTCAAGGCGCAACGGAAGATCAACAAGACCCGCAGCCAGACGCCGCCTCGGAGGAACATCGCCGAACTCATCGCCCGGAAAAGCCGGCGCCTGCTCGCCGGGTGTGACGCCGGCGTGAGGCGCTCTCTCTCAGCCGTTTGCGGCCAGGCCCGCCTGCTCACCCAACATTCGGGCTGTATCCCCGAGATCAAATCCAGCAGCGTCTCGCTGGTCGTGACCTCGCCGCCCTTCCTGGATGTCGTGGACTACGCGGGCGATAACTGGCTGCGCTGTTGGTTCATCGCGCTTGA
This sequence comes from uncultured Verrucomicrobiota bacterium, assembly GCA_964653485.1. Classification (GTDB taxonomy): domain Bacteria; phylum Verrucomicrobiota; class Verrucomicrobiia; order Limisphaerales; family UBA8199; genus CAVQND01. Next base: position 12,893 of record CAZZFF010000002.1, read on the forward strand.
CCCCGCGTCGGTGAGGCTGACCGTTCCCAACAAACTGGAGGACTGGCAGCGCGCCATGACCGAGGTGTTCATCGAGTTGGCCCGCATCCTCCGGCCCGGCGGCCACGTGGCCTTCGAGGTCGGCGAGGTTCGCGCAGGCAAGGTCAGGCTCGAAGAAGCGGTCGTGCCTTGCGGCATCGAGGCGGGGCTGCGGCCGCTCCTGGTCCTGATCAACGACCAGAAGTTCACAAAAACCGCCAACTGCTGGGGGGTGGACAACAACGCCAAGGGCACGAATACCAACCGCATCGTGGTCTTTCGGAGAACGAGTCCGCGCTGAGAGACCACGGCACGCATGCTTTACGACGCACACAACCACTTGCAGGATGCACGGCTGGCGCCTCATCTTGACGCCGTGCTGGCGGCGCTCCGGCGGGAAGGGGTCGCCAGGATGGTCGTCGACGGTTCTTGTGAACAGGATTGGCCGGCGGTGGTGGCCCTGGCGCGCCGGTGCCCGGAGGTCATTCCCTCCTTTGGCTGTCATCCCTGGTACGTGAAGGAACGATCGCCCAACTGGCAGCAGGCGCTCATCGGCTGCCTGGACGCTCTCCCCTCGGCTGTTGGCGAGATCGGCTTGGACCACTGGATTCGAGACTACGATGCCGAACAGCAGGAAGCGGTGTTCGCCTGGCAGTTGCGCCTGGCGGCCGAGCGGAACCTGCCGGCGAGCATTCATTGTCTCCAAGCCTGGGGCAGGCTGCTGGAGTTGCTGCGCGCGGGGCCTCTGCCTCGCTGCGGTTTCGTGCTGCACTCCTACGGCGGCCCGCTCGAGATAATTGACCCGCTCGCCGAGTTGGGGGCCTATTTCTCCCTTCCAGGGTACTTCGCCAACCAGCGCAAGACCCGCCAGCGCGAGGCCTTCCTGCACGTGCCGCCGGACCGTTTGCTCATCGAGACCGACGCCCCGGACCAGTTCCTGCCCGAATCGCTGGTGCAATACCCGCTGGCCGACCCCCGGTCCGGCAGGGCCCTCAATCATCCCGCCAATCTTGCCGCGGTCTATCGCTTCGCCGCCGGATTGTTCCAGGAGCCGCTTGAGACCCTGGCGCGGCGCGTCGAGGAGAATTTTCTAAGGTTGTTCGGAGCTGTGGGAACCCGATGAATCCCGCGCAACCTCCGCGTGGTCCGGAGGAACGCCCAACCCGCCCCCGGCGGCAATCTGCCGCACGAGGCTCCCGGCGGCGACAAGGCCGAATGTGCCCGTCACGAAACAGGCCGTCCCAAGGCCGCTCCCGCAATCCAACCGCCAGTCCGGCGCCTTGCACCGGGTCGCGCTGACCGCCCCATCTTCTTTAGGATAAACCGCCTGCTCCCGCGACAGGACGCACCGCACCCCGAAGGGCCGGTCACCGCGCGGGAAGTCATAACGCCGGCGCAAGGTCCTCCGGACCTGCACCAACAAACGGTCATGGCTGGAAAAGGCCAGGTCCACGACCTCAATTGCCGTCGGGTCCCGCCGCCCCCCGGCGCCCCCGGTCGTCACCACGGGAATGCCCCGTTCCCGGCACAGCGCGATGAGCAGACTCTTGAGCGAGGGACTATCGATGGCATCCACCACTCCGTCGAATCGAGTCTGGAGAATCTCCCGGGCGTTCGACTTGAGGAAGAACGCCTGCTGAGGATGCACCGCGCATTCCGGGTTGATCGCCAGCACCCGGCGCGCCACCACCTCCACCTTGGGCCGGCCCAACTCGCCCTCCAAGGCATGAAGCTGGCGGTTGACGTTGGTGATGCACACGTCATCCAAATCCAGGAGCGTCAGTGCGCCCACCCCGGACCGGGCCAGGGCTTCCACTGCCCACGAGCCCACCCCGCCAAGCCCCACCACGCACACGTGCGCGCGCCGCAGCCGCGCCAGACCGTCCGAAGTCAACAAACGCCCCACCCCGCCAAAGCGGGCATCATAGCGATTCATCGGCTGATGTTATATCCGCCCCGAACACGACTTGCCAAGCCGACAACCATGCCTTGACATCGCGGGCATCCCATTGATAGCTTCTTCCATGACCCCAGCGGCCCGCAAGGGCACGGCGTGAATCCCTGCTGTGCCGGCGTGCTCAGCAATGAGCCGGACTTCGCGTTCCCGCCGGGGACCGACGCAAGAGTCTATGGACTTCGACAGAACCCGGCGCGCGACCGCTGCCCGAGGACTTCTCCTCGGCGGGCTGGGGCTGCTTCTTGGTTTCCCGTCCAGCTTGGCGGCCGGGACCAACTCCCTGCCGGAGTTTCGAGCGGAGGCCGCGCGCGAGTATCTTTCGGCGGCCGCTCGGCAGGGCCTGGCCGAGGCGGGCACGAACGCCGAGTCGTGTTTCATCCAGGCGCGGCTCCAGAACAACCTCGGCCACTCGGACGAGGCCGAGAGGTTCGCGCGGCAGGCCCTGACCTTGGCCCCGGCCCGCGCGGAGATCGAAGTGTTCCTGGGCAGCTTGCTCATTCACCAGGACCGAATGGACGAGGCGGCGGCCAGCCTGCGGCGGGCGGTGGCGACCGATGAAAAGGTCGAGGGCGGCCAACGCCTTCTGGGGATGATCCTCGAGCGACTGGGCGACCCAAAGGGCGCGGAAGCCGCTTTTACGGCGGCCATCGGGCAACGGCCCGGCGATGCCATAGCCAGGCTTTTTCTCGGGCGATTGCTCCTGGACCAGGGCCGCGCCAGCGAAGCCGTTGCGCATCTCGAAGCCGCCTGCCGCCTCGACCCCGATTCGAGCAACAACCGCTACGTCCTCTACCAGGCTCAGACTCGAGCCGGGGATGCCGAGGGCGCCCGTCGATCCCTCGACGCGCTTCATCAACTCAAGACCAAAGAAAAGTCCCCAATGGAGGCCACGGACGACGGACAGACTGACGGGCCGAAGATGCGGGGCTACGCGGCGGCATTCCACAACGACATGGCCAATCTGTTGCAGCGGCAAGGGCAAACCGCGCTCGCCGAAGCCCATTTGCGCGAGGCGATCGCCGTTGCCCCCGATCAACCCCTGGCCCGCGGACGATTGGCCGCACTCTGCACGCACACCGGGCGATTGGCCGAGGCTAAGGACCTGTTGGCAACCCTGGCGCGGGTGCAGCCAAACGAGCCGAGCTTCGGTGTGAACCTCGCGACGGTCCTTCTCCAGCTCAAAGACTACGATGCCGCGGTCGGCGAATTGGAGCGGATTCTCCACCTCGACCCCAACCAGCCCGAAGCCCTCAACAATTTGGCTCGCGCCTACTTGGGCGCGCGCCGCCAACTCCCCGAGGCGATGGTCTTGTGCCAGCGCCTGGTTGCCGGCCAGCCCACCGCCGCCAACTTCGATCTGCTGGGCTGGGCCTTCTATGCCAATGGACGGACCAACGAGGCGCTGGAGGCCTCCAGCCAGGCGGTTCAACTCGACCCGGACAATCCGGTCTTCCGCGAACGCCATCGCCGGCTCGAACAGGTGGCGGGAACTCATCCGTAATGCCCCGGCGTCTCCACTCCACCGCTCTGGCTTTGCTTCTGGCCTGCGCTGCCGCCCAGGCGGCCCCTTCAACCCCTGGACCTATCCGCTTTCGCGACGTCACCGACGCAGCCGGCATCCATTTCGTTCATACCGACGGCAGCTCCGGCCGGCATTACTTCGTGGAGACCATCGCTTCGGGCCTCGGACTCATCGATTTTGATGGAGACGGCTATCCGGACATCCTCTTTCTGAACGGCGCTCCCCTGCCCGGGGCCGCGCAGCCGGCCCGACCGACCGCCTCCTGCGCCCTGTACCATAACAACCGGGACGGCACCTTTACCGACGTCACGGCCTCCAGCGGCCTGGGTGTGCCAGGCTACGCGCTGGCGTGTGTCGTGGCCGACTATGATAACGACGGCTATGAGGATGTGTTCATCAATTACTACGGCGGGCAGCGCCTCTTCCATAACAACGGCAACGGGACCTTCACCGATGTCACCGCCAAAGCCGGGCTGGCGGACCCTTCGCTGGCCCATACTGTCGGCGCCGGCTGCCTGTTCCTGGACTATGACCGCGACGGCTACCTCGACCTCTTCGTCAGCTATTACGTCGAATTCGATCTCGCCCACAGCAAACCTTCGACGCGCGGAAATGTGCCGAACTATATTGCTCCGGGAAATTATCCACAGCGGGCCAGCCGGCTCTACCATAATAACCGCGACGGCACCTTTACCGATGTCAGCCTCGCTTCGGGCATCGGCAAGCCCCTGGGCTATGGCATGGGCGTGGTGAGCGCGGATTTTGACGGGGATGGCTGGCCGGACATCTATGTCGGTAACGACGTGATGGGCAACTTCCTGTTCCATAACAAAAAGGACGGCACCTTCGAGGAAATCGGCGTCCCGGCCGGGGTCGCCTACGATGGATACGGCGAGCCGCAAGGCACCATGGGCGTCAACGTCGGCGACTACGACGGCGATGGCCGGTTCGACATCATCGTCACCAAGTACCAGGACCAGGTGAACACCCTGTACCGCAACCTGGGCAACCTGCAATTCCAGGACGTGACGATCCCGACCGGCGCGGGCATCAACTCACGCCACCTGGTGACCTGGGGGTGTGGATTGGTGGACTTCGACAATGACGGCGTGCCCGAACTCTTCACCGCCGCCGGCCATCTGCAGGACACCGTTGAGCAATACGACAAATCAACCACCTATAAACAGCGGAGCTTGTTGCTGCGCCAGCGCGCCGGGCGTTTTGTGGACATCACCGGCGAGAGCGGGGCCTTGGCCAAAATGGTCGAGAGCAGCCGCGGGGCCGTGTTCGGGGACCTCAACAACGACGGGAAGATTGACATCGTTGTGCTCAACGCCCGCAGCCGCCCGGCGGTGCTCATCAATGAGACCGTCAACTCCAACCACTGGGTCCTCCTGAAGCTGGTCGGTTCCCGCAGCAACCGCTCCGCCGTCGGCGCCTTGGCCCGCCTGACCGCCGGGGGCCGGACCTGGGTCGATGAAGTCCGCGCCGGGCGCGGCTACCAAAGCGCCGAAGACTTGCGCCTCCACTTCGGCCTGGGCACCAATGCCGTGATCGACCGCCTCCAGGTCAACTGGCCCAGCGGCCTCACGAACGTCTGGACCCACCTCCCCGTCGACCGCGTGCTTCGCTTCGTTGAAGCCCCATGACCGGCGCCGGAACTTTCGTATGGGCACACCTCGGCGGGAGGTGTATTGTGGCAGCGTAAAATTGGTTGCGAAGGTTCCGGGAATGCCGAGTGTTTACATCAAGACTTACGGTTGCCAGATGAACGAGCGCGACAGCGAGGCGGTGGCCGCGCAGCTCGTGGCCAAAGGCTACACCCTGGCCGGCGGGGAAGCCACCGCCGATGTCATCCTGCTCAATACCTGCAGCGTGCGGGACATGGCGGAGCAACGCGCGCTGCGCAAGATGGAGAACCTCGTCGCCGAGCTTCGGCGCACCCGTCCCGCGGCGGTGTTCGGCTTCTTGGGCTGCATGGCCCAAAGCCGCGGCCAGGAACTGCTGGACCGGTTGCCGGACGTGGACTTGGTCGTAGGCACCCGGAAGTTCCATCGCACGGCCGATTACCTGGATGACATCCTGGCCGGACGGCGCGGCCGGGTGCTGGACGTCGAGGAGGAGCCGGGGAGCGAAGGGGCCGTCCGCGAACACCTGCTCGGGGGCAACGGCAAGAAGTCTGTCAGCGCCTTTGTCAGCATCATGCAGGGCTGCAACCAATACTGCACGTTCTGCATCGTCCCCTACACGCGCGGCGCTGAGCGGAGCCGGTCCACCGCCGGGATTGTGGAGGAATGCCGCGAGTTGGTGGGGCAGGGGGTCAAGGAGATCACGCTCCTCGGCCAGATCGTGACCAGCTACGGCAAACGGGACATCCCCGCGCGGGACGGCAAATCGGGGTTTGTCCAGTTACTTGAGGCCGTGGATGCCTTGGAGGGCCTGGAGCGCATCCGCTTTACCTCACCCCATCCCAAGGGGTACGGCGAGGACCTGGTCGCCGCATACGGACGTCTCCCCAAGCTGGCTCCGAGCGCCCACATCCCGGTCCAGAGCGGCAGCGACCGCGTCCTCAAGCTCATGCACCGCGGCTACACCCGCCGGCGCTACCTCGACCTCGTCCAATCGCTCCGTTCCGTCCAGCCGGCCATCGGGCTCTCGACCGACTTCATTGTGGGCTTCCCAGGGGAAACAGAGGAGGATTTCGACCAAACCCTTTCCCTCGCCCGGGAGGTCGAATTCGACCAGGCCTTCATCTTCAAGTACTCCGAGCGCCGGGACACGCCGGCGGCGGCCATGCCGGACCCCGTGCCCCTCGAGCTTCGCGAGGAGAGGCATGCCCGGCTCCTGGAGCTGGTGAACCAAATCGCGGCGCGGCGCTACCAGGGCTTCGTCGGCCGCCGCGTGCAAGTCCTGGTTGAAGGACCCAGCAAGAAGAACGCCGCCCGGTTGACCGGCCGGACGGGCTGCAACAGGATTGTCGTCCTCGATGGCGACGAGCGCCTCAGGGCCTGCCTGGTGGATGTGCGGGTCACGCGCGCCGGCTCTTTCACGCTTTACGGCGAGCCTGCCATCGGCCATGCTGATTGAGTGGTCCGCTCGTTTAGCCCGGGGTTTTCGCAGCGGAAACATTCGGGCTGCTCTTGCGCATGAACACGCGATTCGTCATCCATATTATGCCCCGGATCAAGCCCGGCGCGCCGCTGCCGCCTGAAGGCGGCCTTCCGGCGTGACCCCGCCAATTATGCCCCCAATCAACCTCTCAGCCCTCGCCATCGTCCTCGGCCTCGGATTGGCCCTCCCGCAGCTTTACGGCCTTGCCAACCCGGCGGCCTACGGCGCCGCCATCCGCAAATTCCCTCGCTCCCTGCCGTGGGGCATCGCCCTCATGCTCCTTGGGACCGCTTGGTTTCTGTGGAACCTCAGCGAGGAATCGATTTCGGATTTTGCGTCCTACAAGAACGTCCTGCTCAGCGTCTTCGCCGCCGTGGGCATCGGGGCGTGTGTCTTTGTTCAGGACTTTCTTGCCGTGCGCGGGCTTGCGGTTGTGCTCCTCTTGCTGGCCAAGCTCATGGTGGACACTGGCCGCCCCCGCCTGGGCGACACCTCCTGGGCGCTGGTCATCCAAGTCTGGGCTTATCTCCTGGTGATAGCCGGAATGTGGCTCACGGTCTCGCCGTGGCGGCTCCGCAACTTCCTGGAATGGGGCACGGCCAATCAGACGCGCATCAAGACCTGCTGCATCGCGCGGTTGGTCTTCGGCCTCTTCGTGGCCGGCTTAGGCGTGCTCAAGTTCTGAGATGGACTCCTACGAAGGCAAGATACTGGTCATCCGCGGCGGGGCAATCGGGGATTTCATTCTAACTCTCCCGGCTATCGCGGCGCTGCGCCGCCAGTTCCCGCGGGCTTGGCTGGAAGTCCTGGGCTATCCGCATATCGTGCAGTTGGCTGTTGCGGCCAGCCTCGTCAACCGCGTGCAGTTTATCGAGGCGCGTCCCCTCGCCGGCTTTTTTGCCCGCCACGGCGACCTCGAGCCCAACATGCGCGATTATTTCTCGGAATTCGACTTGATCATCTCCTACCTCTACGACCCGGACGACATTTTCCGGACCAACGTTGGCCGTTGCACCGCGGCCCCATTCATCGCGGGACCGCATCGACCGGACGAAAAGACCGGGCTCCACGCCGCCAAGGTCTATCTGCAGCCCTTGGAGCGGTTGGCCATCTTCGATGCGGACCCCGTGCCCCGGCTGAGCCTGGGACACCCGCCGGCCACGCTGAGTTGCCTGGCTTTGATGCCCGGCAGCGGCAGCCCAAGCAAGAATTGGCCCGAGGCCCACTGGGCCGATTTGCTCCAGTTGTTGATCAACGACACACCCATGGACCTCCTCCTGGTCGGCGGCGAGGCCGAGGCGGAACGGCTCCAGCGCCTCGCGGCGGCCCTGCCGCCCGCGCGTTTCCGCCTGGCGCAAAGCCTGCCTTTGCCCGAACTGGGCGGCCTGCTCCAAAGCTGCGCTGCTTACATCGGCCACGATTCGGGCATCTCCCACCTGGCCGCTGCCCTGGGCGTGCCAGGTATTGTCCTCTGGGGCGACACCGTGGCCGAGGTCTGGCGCCCCCCGAGTCCCAAGGTCGCCGTGCTTCGCCATCCTGACGGCCTCAACCGCCTGCCAGCCGGGGACGTTTTGGCGCGCCTCCGCGAGATGACGGTCTGCACCCACCAAAGCTAATGCCCCACGACTCACAAATCCGCGCGGTCATCTTTGACATGGATGGCGTGCTCACGGATTCGGAGCCCCTTATTAACCAGGCCGCCATCGCCATGTTTGAGGAGCAAGGCTTGAGCGTGCGACCGGAGGACTTTCGGCCCTTCGTGGGCGCGGGCGAAGACCGCTATATCGGGGGCGTTGCCGAGAAGTATAATTGGCCCCTGGACCTGCCTGCCGCCAAGCGCCGCACCTACGAAATCTACCTGGCGCTCGTCCCGTCCCGCCTCCGGGCCTTTCCCGGCGCCCAGGCCCTGGTCAGGGCCTGCCGGGCCGCCGGCCTGCGCGTCGCTCTCGCTTCGAGCGCCGATGAGGTCAAGGTCGCGGCGAACCTCCGCCAGATCGGGCTCCCGCCCGAGACCTGGGACTGCGTCCTGACCGGCCAGGCAGTGAAAGCCAGAAAACCGGCGCCCGATATCTTCCTCTCCGCTGCCTCCCGCCTGGGCTTGGCCCCCGCCCAATGCGTGGTCGTCGAAGACGCCGTCAACGGCGTGCAAGCGGCTAAAGCGGCGGGCATGCGGTGCGTTGCCGTGGCTCAGACCTTCCCCCCGGAAGAGCTTGCTGCCGCCGACCTGGTCCGGTTGACCATCGCGGAGGTGACTGTCGGAAATCTCGAAGACGCTCTAAACCCAATCGACAATTTGCCGATGAATACCTGAGCCAGCCGGCCAGTCTGATTGGCACAGACTAGCCGGAAAAGCGCGAGAGCGTTTGTAGATGAAAAAAATCCTGGTGATTGACGACGAAGAGTGGCTGCGCGATATGGTGCAGTTGGCGCTGCGCCAAAAGGGCTTTGAGGTCATCCAAGCGGAAAACGGCGCCCTGGGGATCGAGGCGGCCCGCAAGGAATTGCCCGACCTTATCCTCTGCGATGTCAACATGGAGCGGGTGGACGGCTATCTCACCCTCTCCGCCCTCCGGAGCGAGCCGGCCACCGCCTCAATACCCTTCATCCTCATGACCGGCCTCGCCGACCATGCCGGCATGCGCCACGGCATGGAGTTGGGGGCGGATGATTACCTGCCCAAACCCTTCACGCTCGACGCCCTCTACGCCGCCGTCGAGGCGCGCCTAAAGAAGGTCCAGGCCCTCCGCCAGGCAGCCGAAAAGAACCTCGCGGATTTGCGCGCCAATATCAGCCTCATGCTCCCGCACGAGATGCGCACCCCATTGAACGGCATCCTCGCCTACGGCGAAATCCTCGCGGCGGAGGCCGGCACCCTGCCCTCGGGGGAAGTCGCCGAGATGGGCCAGGTCATTTACGATTCAGGCAAACGCCTCGAGCGCATGATCGAGAACTTCCTCATCTACGCCCAAATCGAAATGCTGACCGCGGATTCCCAGAAGCTCAACGCGCTCCGCGCCGAGGCCACCAACTTCCCGGCCGAACTCGTTGCCGAACATGCCCAGGCCCAGGCCAGGCTGGCCGGACGAACCCCCGACCTCCTCCTGGACCTGGCCGACATGCCCATGGGCATCTCCGCGGGTTACCTGGCCAGGATCGTGGATGAATTGGCTCAAAACGCCTTCAAGTTCTCGGTCTCCGGCACAGTCGTCTCCATCCGGCTCTCCTCGGGACCCCAGGGCCCTTCACTGGCTATCACCGACCACGGGCGCGGCTTTTCCCCGGACCAGATCAGCCGAATCGGGGCCTACGTGCAATTCGACCGGAAGCTCCAGGAACAACAGGGGTTGGGCCTGGGTTTGATCATCGCCAAGCGCCTCGCCGAGCTTCACGGCGGCGCGCTGACCATCCAGAGCGACCCCGGCTCCGCCACGACCGTGACCGTGACGCTCCCCAAGCTGTAGCCATCGAGCTGTCCGCTTGACCGGGAACGGGAGCCAAAATTGAACGGGAGTCAAACTATACGCCGGGGGCTATCCGCCCAGGTGGCGTCGAATCCAGGCGGGATCGCGCCGGCAATCCATGACGGCATAGACGATGGCCTCATCCTCTGTGGCCTTGTAGTAAACGGCGAAAGGGAAGACGCGACACAGCATTCGTCGGAAGTCCTTGTGTTTAACCGGGTGAATCCCGGCCGAGATACGGAGCCCCTCGATATCCGCTTTGGCTGAAGAGATGAAATAGTCGCCGAGCCCTGGCTCTTGCGCTTCGTAGAATCGATATCCCTCATCCAGGTCGTTGCGAGCGGACGCAACAATCCGGATTCTCATCGGCGGCGAGCCCCCAATGAGGCCTTGACGTCGTCCCACTCCAAAACTGCCTCCCGGCCTGACCTCACGGCCTCATCGCGCGAGTCAAGCACGTCCTTGTGCCACTGGGGGACCGGGACGTCCTCGGCACGCGAGCGCAAATCCTCCCAGATTGCCTCCATGATCTGCAGCTTTTCGTTCAGAGGCAGTTGGCGGATTTCGGCGATGCTCATTGCGTCAGATGATAGCGCAAGGCCGGGCGCAGAGCAATTCGGGTTTTTGGATTTGTAACTCTCTCCCTCGATGGGGCAGCCATAGATAAGTGCATTGTTAAGTCGACAGCAGCCTTCTTGGCAGGAGACGCGATCCAAGTGTATGCTGTGAAGGATAGAAAGGAAGCCTATGAATGATGTGGCCGTGCTGCAAAAGGTCGAGGCCCTGACCAAACCCCGCTCCCTGTTTGTTCCTGGAGCACCCGCTCCTCATAGTGGCCAGGTCGGCCAGAGCCGGACGTGGTAATGTTCTTCCAGCCAGGGCAGGCCGTGAACGGGGAGGACCTGCAGCAACAGAAAGATAATGACCGCGCCCGCCAGGGGGGCGAAATCCACCATGGCGTAGCGCAATGGAAACCGGCTCAGGGGAGCCAGGATGTTCCGCGAGGTCATGCTCACAAAATCCAGGAGCGGATTGCGGCCCAGATAAACGTAACTGGCAACGAGGTGTACCAGCAGGAAGAGGGGCAGGAGGTACTTCAGGCTCAAGTAAATCCCCGCGCCCACCAGGACGCCCTGTTCCAGAAGGTGGGTCTTCGATTGCACGGGGCCGATCACGCCCAGAGAGACCAGGACCGGATGCACGGCAGCCCAGAGGCCGGCCACCAGGACCAGCGGCAGCAGAGACTGGACCCACCAGGGCCAGCGTGCGACGAGTCCCAGGTGCGAGCGCAGCACCTTCTGCAACGGGTCGGTCTCCGCCCCTTTGCGATTGATGACCACCAGCGTCAGGAGCCAGAAATAAAAGACCGCCAGGAACCGCGCAAAGCTCAGGACCGAATAGAGCAGGGCCGAGCCGAGAACGTCGCCGCGCACCGCGAGGTGGTCGCAACGGAAGGCCAGCACTACCCAGGTCAGGTCGAGCTTCGGCGTCCAGCCCGAAGCCCCGCCAACCTGCCAGTAGAGCACCGCCCGGAGCACGACCAACCCGGCGAGCCCCGCCAACACTTGCCAACCCCGCAGCCGCCTCGGCTCGGCCCGCTTGAGCGTGCCCGCCAGGGTGGCCGCCGAGCTCCCGGCCAAGGGGTCGAACCGGATGGACCGCCAGTTCAACCAGAGCAGCAGCGCTGCCAGGTTTAGAATAAAATCGATAAGCGACATGGACGACTTGACACATCAGACGCGCCGCGCCCGACGCCGCCCATGATGCCCCAAGTCTTACATCATCTTCAATAGCGTTTCCGCCATTTCCGACGGAGTCGGGGCCACCGCGATGCCCGCGGCCTTCAACGCCTGGATTTTCGCAGCCGCGGTGCCTTTGCCGCCGCTCACGATGGCCCCCGCGTGCCCCATCCGCCGCCCCGGGGGCGCTGTCGCCCCGGCGATGAATCCAGCCACCGGCTTGCGGCAGTGGCTCGCGACCCACTGGGCCGCCTCTTCTTCCGCCGAGCCGCCGATCTCCCCAATCATAATGATCCCGTGCGTATCGGGGTCCGCATCGAACATCCGGATGATGTCCAGGTGCGACGTGCCGTTCACCGGGTCGCCCCCGATCCCGACGCAGGTCGATTGGCCGACCCCGCGGCAGGTCAGTTGCCACACGGCCTCGTAGGTCAAAGTGCCGCTCCTGGAGACCACGCCCACGTGCCCGTGCTTGTGGATGTAGCCCGGGGCGATGCCAATGCGGCAGCCCCCGTGCGAATCCGGTCCCTGGCCCGGGGTGACGACCCCGGGGCAGTTGGGACCGATCAGGCGCGTGGCCTTGCCTTCCATCGCGCGTTTCACCTTGACCATGTCGTTGACCGGAATTCCTTCCGTAATGCACACGACCAACTCCAGCCCCGCGTCCACCCCCTCCAGGATGGCGTCCGCCGCAAAGGCGGGCGGCACGAAGATGGCCGAAGCCGTGGCCCCGGTCTCTTTCACCGCCTGCGCGACGGTATCGAAGATGGGAACTTTGTCCTCAAAGAACTGGCCCCCTTTCCCAGGAGTGACGCCGGCGATGATCTGCGTGCCATAGGCCAGGCTGAGTTGGCTGTGCCGCGCTCCAAAGCTCCCCGTGATGCCTTGGACCAGGACTCGAGTTTGCGGCGTGACCAGGATCGACATAATAGCCTCCGAAGGAACCTCACGTCGAGCCTACTGCCTCGACCACTTTCCGCGCGGCGTCCGCCATGGTGCTGCCCGTGATGAGGGCCAGGCCCGAGGCTGCCAGCGTCTGCCGCCCGCTTTGCACGTTGTTGCCCTCCAGCCGCACCACCAGCGGCAGCCGCAACCCCGTCTCCTTCGCCGCGGCGACGATGCCCTTGGCAATGACGTCGCAATCCATGATGCCGCCAAAAATGTTGACCAGGATGCCTTTGACGTTGGCGTCCTGGAGAATGATGCGGAAGGCCGCGGCGACCTGGTCCTGCGTCGCCCCGCCGCCGACGTCCAGGAAGTTGGCGGGCCGGCCCCCGAAGTGCTGAATGATGTCCATGGTCGCCATCGCCAAGCCCGCGCCGTTGACCAGGCACGCGATGTTCCCGTCCAGCTTGATGTAATTCAGGCTGTGTTTGGCGGCCTCGATCTCCAGCGGCGCTTCCTCGGCCAAATCGCGCATGGCCTGGATGTCCGGATGCCGGAAAAGCGCGTTGTCGTCCAGCGACACCTTCGCATCCACGGCGACCAGCGCCTCCTTCGCGTCGCCCGCGTCCACCACGCAGAGCGGGTTGATTTCCACCAGCGAAGCGTCGCACTCCCACCACGTTCTATAGACGCCCATCAGCAGCTTGGCCCCCTGCGCAATGAGCTCGCCCTTGAGCCCGAGAGCGGCGGCGGTCTTGCGCGCCTGATACGGCATAAGACCGAGGGTGGCATCCACGGGCTCCCGGACCAACTTCTCCGGCGTCCGGGCCGCCACTTCCTCGATGTCCATGCCGCCTTCGGTGCTGGCCATCATCACCGGCCGGGAGCAAGCGCGGTCGAGCAGGACTGCCAGGTAAAGCTCTTTGCGGATTTCCGGGGCCGCCTCCACCAGCAGCTTGCTGACAAGCCGTCCCTCGGCGCCGGTTTGGCGGGTGACCAGCACGTTGCCGAGCATCGCCTTGGCCTTCTCGCGTACGTCCGCCGCCGAACGGCACAGTTTGACGCCGCCTTGAAAACCGTTCCGGTAAGTCCCTTTGCCGCGGCCGCCCGCGTGGATTTGTGCCTTGACCGCCAGCCGCGGGGCGCCACGCGCGAGCAACTCCTCCGCGATGCTCGCGGCCCCTTGGGCTGTGTCGCATACGCCGCCGGGCGGGACTGCCACCCCGTTCCGCGAGAGAAGTTGTTTGGCCTGGTACTCGTGAATATTCACTTCCGGTCCTTGATCGGGATATAGTGGTTCAGGACCGGTCCGGTGTAAATCTGGCGTGGGCGATAAATGCGGGAGGGGCTCTCCGCGACCTCCTTGTAATTGGCTATCCAGCCCGGCATGCGCCCGATGGCGAAGATGACCGTGAACATGTCCAGCGGAATTCCAATCGCCCGCATGATGATGCCGCTGTAGAAGTCCACGTTGGGATAGAGCTTGCGCTCCACAAAATAAGAATCCCGCAACGCCGCTTCTTCCAGGTGCTTGGCGATGTCCAGCAGCGGGTCGGAAATGTGCAGCTTGCCCAGGAGTTCGTCGCAAGCCCGCTTGATAATCTTGGCGCGCGGGTCGTAGTGCTTATAGACCCGGTGGCCGAAGCCCATCAGCCGCCTGCCGCTGTTCTTGTCCTTGGCGGCGGCGATAAATCTCGAGCCGTCGTCGCCCTCCCGGTGGATCTCCTCGAGCATTTCCAGCACGGCCTGGTTTGCCCCGCCGTGCAGCGGTCCCCACAGGGCGCAGACCCCCGCCGCCGCGCTGGCAAAGAGATTGGCCCGGCTCGATGCCACCATCCGCACCGTCGCCGTCGAACAGTTCTGCTCGTGGTCCGCGTGCAGCAGGAAAATCAGGTCCAGCGCCTTCACCGCCTCGGGCTTCAGGTCGTAATCCTCGTGAGGCAGCGAGAACATCATGTGGAGGAAATTGGCCGTGTACTTGAACTCCGGCTTGGGATAAATGGCCGGCAGCCCCATGGACTTGCGGTAGGCAAAGGCCGCGATCGTGCGCACCTGGGAAAGCAGCCGCGCCGCCGCCCTCTCGAAATGCTCATTCGTGCCCTGCACCAGCAACTCCGGGTAAAAGCAACTCGATGCGTTGATCATCGAGGACAAAATCGCCATCGGATGCGCCATGGGCGGGAATCCCTCGAAATGGTGCCGCATCCCTTCGTGCAGCAACTCGTTATCCGTCAGCAAATCGGAAAACCGCTTCAACTCCCGGCTGGTTGGCAGGTGGCCGAAGACCAGCAGATGCGCCGCCTCGATGAACGTCGACCTCTCGGCCAGCTCCTCGATCGGGATGCCGCGGTAACGCAAAATCCCCGCTTCCCCATCGATGAACGTGATCTGGCTCTGACATGAGCCCGTGTTGCCGTAACCATCATCCAGCGTGATGAACCCCGTCTCATTGCGCAGTGCCGATATATCGATCGCCCTTTCTCTTTCCGAGCCTTCGATGACGGGGAGGGCGGTCCTTTTTCCGTTGATTGTCAGTTCTGCGGTCTTGTCCATAGGCTGCTATTGTTCACGGGCGACGGGGCGGCACGGTAGGCGACTTCCCCCGCCCACACAACCAAATTCCTTTCCCCCGAAGCTCTCTTTTCCCTCCTTTAGAATAGCACCCGCGGCTTCCTCGGCAAGGGGGGTCACTCCACCTTTTTTTCCTGAAGCCCCTTTCGGCAGGTTCGGATTCCCCTTTTCCCGCGCTTGCGCGCATCTCAGGTTTTTCGAGGCTGAGAATTGAGGATCGATAATTGGCCATTTCATATCCCAAGCATGGATCGGTTTTTCGTTCCTTTGGCACTCGAAACTTCGCGACTTGCGATGTTTCGTCTCTGAATTGCGGTTATCCTCATCGTCGAAAAGCGGGCAATATCTGGAGTACCCGCTTCCTTCCAGCGAATGGCACGTAAACTGCGTCTCAAGTTTAACTTTTTGGTTTCGGTTTGTATGATATGAACTACTCAGAGTTGGGAAACCAGATGAACGGGGTCAAAGAGCGCGCGTTTTCTCGTGGAATCGCTCGCAGGGATTTCATCAAGCTTTGCATGACCGCGACGGCCATGATGGGCCTGCCGATGAGCATGCACAGCCGTGTGGTCCAGGCCGCGCAGGCCGCCGATAAGCCCCCCGTCATCTGGCTGCATTTCCAGGAATGCACCGGTTGCTCGGAATCCCTCCTCCGCTCCAGCCACCCCACTGTCTCTTCACTGATCCTGGACCTGATCTCTCTGGACTACCACGAGACCCTCATGGCGGGCTCTGGAACGCAGGCCGAGGAATCGCTCCAGTCCTCGATGAAAGCCAACCACGGCAAATACATCCTGGTCGTCGAAGGGGCGATCCCGACCGCCGAGAACGGCATTTTCTGCAAGGTCGGCGGCAAGACGGCGCTGGATTCGTTGCGCCACGCGGCCGAGGGCGCTGCCGCAATCCTCTGCATCGGCACCTGTTCGAGCTTCGGCGGCATCCAGTCGGTCGGCGTCAATCCGACCGGGGCCGTTGGCGTTCGCGAAATCGTGAAGGACAAGCCGATTGTCAACATCCCGGGGTGCCCGCCCAACCCTTACAACTTCCTCTCCACGGTGTTGTACTATCTGACGTTCAAGCGCCTGCCCGAGTTGGATGCCCTGAACCGGCCCAAGTTCGCCTACGGCCGGAGAATTCATGAGCATTGCGAGCGGCGCCCCCACTTCGACGCCGGACGCTTTGCCCAGGCCTACGGTGACGCCGGCCACGCGCAAGGTTACTGCCTTTACAAGCTGGGCTGCAAGGGACCGGCCACCTACGCCAATTGCTCGGTCCAGCGATTCAACGACGTCGGCGTCTGGCCCGTGTCGGTGGGGCACCCCTGCATCGGTTGCACCGAGCCGGATATCCTCTTCAAACTGCCCATCGCGGAGAAGGTCCAGATTCATGAGCCGACTCCGTTCGACAGCTACGCCCCGGCCAGCCTCAAGGAAAAGGGCAAGGGGCCGGACCCGGTTACCACCGGGATCGTTGGCCTGGCGGCGGGCGCCATCATCGGCGCCGCGGTTATGATGACCCGGAAACTGCCCGCTTCGGTCGAGACGCCGGGAGGCGGCAATGGCGGCGGCCCAACGAATAAAGGCGGAGGATCCAAACGATGAACCGACGTGACTTTTTCAAGAAAGCGGGCATAGCCTCCACCGGACTCGTCGTCGCCGCCAGCCCGGCGGCGGCCAACTCAGCCGCCGCCCAGCCCAACAACGAAGAGTTGGGGATGCTTTACGACGCGACCCGATGCGTCGGATGCAAGGCCTGCATGGCCGCCTGCAAACGGGTCAACGCCGGCCCCGGCGCCCTCGCCTTCGAGACCGCCGATTTCGATCAGGACGCCCTGTGGGACGCCCCGACGGACCTCTCCGGCGACACCCGGACTATCATCAAGCTCTTTAAAGAGAACCATCAATGGTCCTACATCAAGTACTCGTGCATGCATTGTCAGACGCCTTCCTGTGTCTCCGTCTGCCCGGTGAAGGCGATGACCAAGGACCCGGTGACAGGCATCGTGGATTACAGCAAAGACAACTGTATCGGGTGCCGTTATTGTCAGGTGGCCTGTCCGTTCAATATCCCCAAATTCCAGTGGGACCGAACGATCCCGCGCATCGTTAAGTGCGACCTGTGCCGCGAGACCAACTTGAAGGACAAAGGCATCACCGCTTGCGCGGAGACCTGCCCCACCGGCGCGATCCTGTTCGGCAAACGCGCCGAGCTCTTGAGAGAGGCCCGGGCCCGGCTTGAGCAACACCCGGACAAATACATTCACCATATCTACGGAGAGCACGAGGTCGGGGGCACAAACCATCTCTACCTGGCCGCTCTGCCATTCGCGCGCCTGGGGCTTCCGGATTTGCAATCCGACGCGCCGGCGACCTTCTCCGAGAAGATACAGCACACTATTTACAAGGGGTTCATCGCGCCCGTTGCCCTCTATACCGGGTTGTGCCTCGTGGCGTTCCGGAACATGAAACGATTCAAGACCAGTCACCAGGAGCCTCAGACCGCGGCGGGGCGGGGGACTGGCCAACCCGCTGGCGAAGAACCCGCCAACGCGAATGCGCCCAGGGGCGGGCGACAGAACCAACGACAGGAGAACAAGTAGATGGGCAACGATGAGTTTCAAAAGCAGGAAGGCAAGATTCTCACCAAATCCTTCTTTGTGTTGTTGGGGTTGGCCTTGCTCGGCATGCTCCTGATTGGCGTGCGCTGCGTCAAAGGCATCGGGGCCGTGTCGAACCTGAGCGACGGCTATCCCTGGGGCATCTGGATTACGTACGATGTCGCCACGGGCACCGCGATCGCCTGCGGGGGGTACGCGGTGGCCATCCTCATCTACATCCGCAACCGCCTTCATTACCATCCTCTCATCCGCTCCTGCCTGCTCACGAGCATGTTCGGTTATGGATTGGCCGGTTTCTCGGTGATGGTGGACCTCGGACGGCCTTGGAATGCCTATAACTTCTTTGTGCTCTCCAAGTGGCAGTTCAACTCGGCGATGTTCGAGGTGGCCTTGTGCGTCATGGCCTATTCCACCGTGCTCATCATCGAGTTCCTCCCGGCCATCCTCTACAGCCTGGAAACCAGCCGTTGGCGCCGCCTCCAGGAGGCCATGGACGTGCTCCATCCCTTCCTCGGCGTGGACAAGAACGCCGTCATGAACAAGGTCGAGGTGGTTCGCTCCGCCGCCGGGTGGTTGCGTCCGCGCCTCGATAAGGTCCTCATCTTCATCATCGTCCTGGGCATCACCCTCCCCACGATGCACCAGTCCTCCCTGGGGTCCATGCTCCTCATCGCTTCTACCAAGCTCCACCCGCTCTGGCTCACCCCCTTTCTGCCCCTCCTCTTCCTCATCAACTGTCTCTATATCGGCTACGCGATCGCCATCCTCGAATCCGTCATCTCCTCCTATGCCTTTGGCCGGCCTTATGAGGTTCAGGAACTCTCCGGCCTGGCGGGCATTATCCCCTGGCTCGCGGGACTCTGGCTGAGCGTGGTGGTGGGCGACCTTGCCTATCGGGGCCAGTTGGGCGCCGCCCTGAGCCTGGACAGGTATTCCTGCTGTTTCCTGGCCGAGTTCGCCCTCTTGGCCTGCGGCTCCCTTGTCCTCTTTAGACGCAAAAACCGCTTCTCTCCCCGCTGGTTGTTCGCCTCGGCCGCCCTCATCGTGCTGGGCGGCGCCCTCTACCGATTCAATGTCTATCTCATTGGGTTTAATCCAGGCACGGGATGGAGTTACTTCCCGTCCCTGGCGGAGATCCTGATCAGCGTCGGGATTGTGGCCATTGAGTTGCTCGGCTACCAGGTGCTCGTCAAGTTGGTCCCCGTTCTGCCCAAGATTGTCATCGACAGCCACCCCGAAGCCCGCCTGGCATCCTCCGCCCCGCGGCGGCCCGCGCCGCGCCACGGCCAGGCCCCTTATCCCGCCATCGACGACAAGCCCGGCGGGTCCCGCCTCAAGCCGGTCTGACATCGGGTTCGCTCTTTTAACCTGTTCCTAACCTCCATTAACTCCAGCTTATTTCAATGGCACGCACCCTCACACTAGACCCCGTGACTCGAATCGAAGGCCACCTCAGAATCGATGCCGAGGTCGATAATGGCCAGGTGACCAAGGCATGGTCCTCCGCTCAGATGTGGCGGGGCATCGAGGTCATCCTCAAAGGGCGCGACCCCCAGGACGCCTGGTCCTACGTCCAGCGCTTTTGCGGCGTCTGCACCACTGTCCATGCCATCAGTTCCATCCGCGCCGTCGAGCACGCCCTCAAGGTCGAAGTCCCTCTCAATGCCCAACTCGTGCGCAATCTGATGATCGCCCAGCACTCCGTGCAGGACCACATCGTCCACTTCTATCACCTCTCGGCCCTCGACTGGGTGGACCTCGTCTCGGCGCTCGGCGCCGACCCGGCCAAGACTGCCCAGGTCGCTCAGAGCCTGTCCGATTGGCCCGGCAACAGCCCCACCGAGTTCAAGGCCGTCCAAGAGCGTCTCAAGGCCTTCGTAGCCGGGGGCAAGCTGGGCCTGTTCGCCTCCGGTTACTGGGGCCACCCCGCGATGAAACTCCCGCCCGAAATCAACCTCCTGGCAGTGGCGCACTACCTCAGGGCTTTCGATTACCAGCGGAAGGCCGCCCAAGCAGTCGCCATCCTCGGCGGCAAGAATCCCCATATCCAGAACCTCGTCGTGGGGGGAGTCGCCACCGCCATCAACCCCGATAACCTGGCAACCCTGAACCTGGAACGCTTGGCCTACATGCGCAGCCTGATGGAAGAGTCGCGTGAGTTCGTCCAGAAGGTCTATTACCCTGACCTCCTGGCGCTGGCCGGCGCTTACAAGGAGTGGTTCGGGTTCGGCGCCGGCGTGACCAACTACCTGGCGGTGCCCGAGTTTCCCGAGGACTCCCGGGCGTCTCGGTTCACGTTGGCTGGCGGCATCATCACCAACGGAGACACACAGAACGTCCGCTTCATCAAGGACCATCGGGACGAGTTCCTCATCAACAACGTCCAGGAGTCCGTTGCTCGTGCCTGGTACACTGGGGCCGAGCCGCTCCATCCTTGGCGCGGAGAAACCAAACCCGGCTACACCGACTTTCAGCCGGACGCCAAATACTCCTGGTGCAAGGCGCCCCGGCTCGCGGGCCAGCCTGTCCAGGTCGGTCCCCTGGCCCAGGTCCTCGTCAATTATGCCGCCGGCAATGCCCGCGTGCGCAAACTCGTTGACGCGGCCAACTCGAAGCTCGGCATTGGCCTCAAAGATTACCACTCCACGATGGGCCGCATGTTGGCCCGGGGGATTCGCGCCTATATCATGGCGGACCTCTCGCTCGATCTGCTCGACAACCTCACTGCCAACCTCGCCGCCGGCGACAAGGCCTATGCCAATCCGACCGAGATTCCCGAGGGCGACTTCCGGGGTGTCGGCTTCCACGAAGCCCCGCGCGGGAGCCTGTCGCACTGGATTGTCATCAAAAACAAGAAGATCGAGAACTATCAGGCCGTCGTCCCGACCACCTGGAACGCCTCCCCGCGGGACGAAAAAGGCCTGGCCGGCCCCTACGAGGCATCACTCGTGGCCAACCCCGTCGCCCAGGTCGACAAACCTCTCGAGGTCCTCCGCACAATCCACTCCTTTGACCCGTGCATCGCCTGCGCCGTCCACGCCGTCGACCTGGCTGGCGGGGAGACCACCCGCGTCAAGGCCGCCTAGGCCGCCGATGAACACACTCATCCTCGGCACGGGCAATCTCTTGCTTTCGGACGAGGGCTTCGGGGTGCATTTCATCCGCCGCCTGGAACAACATTACCGGTTCCCGGAGGAAGTGGCATTGCTGGACGGCGGCACGATGGGCCTCATGCTGGCGCATGAGATCGAGCAAGCCGATCGAGTTTATATCGTGGATGCGCTCATCCCGCCGGAGCCGCCGCTGGAAGAAGCTGCCCGGCCCCTTTCCAACCTGGTTCCGGGCTGCTGTGTCCGCTATGCCAAGGAGGATTTCATGCTGAACCGCATCCCCCTCAAGCTCTCTCCGCATCAGGCCGGCGTCCAGGAAATGCTCCTGGTCAGCGAGTTGCGCGGGCGCTGCCCCAAAGAGGTCTTCCTCCTGGGCGTCATCCCGGAATCCCTCGCCCCGGGCTGCACACTCTCCCCCCGGCTCGAACAACGGCTCGGGCCTATGGCCGACAATCTGGTGGCGGAGTTGCGCGGATTGGGCTTTCACGTGACCGGACGCCAGGCCTGAATGCGTAGCACGCGGTTTCAGTCCAGGGGCTACGGAATCTGAATTCGGCAGAACCGGGCCGCGCTGGCGCCGAGCGGCATCATAGCGGCGTCTCGGCAGCCGCAGTCTCGCGCGGGGGAAACACTCCCTCTCCTGATTTTGAGATCACTTTCGAGTTGCTTCACGCCAAGCCATTACGATAAGCTCGCCTTTGAACAAGAATAACCACACCAACCTCGATAGCGGTTCGGGGCTGGTCTTGGTTTCCGGAGGGACGACGTATGCCAAACTTTTGGATGATCTCTGACCGCGCCGTTAAGAATGGCGCGCCAAGCGGGGAGCTTGGCCCATTAACCTACTGGACGGCGGAAACTGGGCCGCTTGATGACCTTTCAAAATGGAATCAGGCATCCCGTGACGACTTCAAGAAAGCCCTGGTCGAGGCCGCCGATCAATTTCCGCAGGTCAGCCACGCGGACAACGAGGAACAAAGCCATGTCACCTTTTTCGTCCACGGCTACAACAACTCGTGGCAGGACGCGGCGCGCCTTTATGAAAAACTCTGCGCGGATTTGTTCGCCGGCGAGGAGAGCATGGGGCTGTGCATCTCGTACGATTGGCCTTCGATGGGGAGCGTTGTCGATTATCTCCCGGACCGCGAGCACGCGAGAGAATGCGCCAATGATCTGACGGACGTATTGAGCGAGCTTTTCGACTGGCTCATCGGGAAACAGGCGGCAGCCGCCCAAAACCCGGCGCTGGCGTGCAAGGCGAAAGTCTCGCTGATTTCGCACAGCATGGGGAATTACCTTTTGCAGAAGGCGATGGCCAACGCCTGGAAGCGAAAGAACCAGCCCATGCTCGTCAGTCTGATCAATCAGCTCATTATGGTGGCCGCCGACGTTGACAACGATCTGTTCCAACCGGATTCTTCCGACGGTCAAGACGGCAACGCGGTGGCCTATTTGAGTTACCGAATCACGGCGCTCTACAGCGGCAGGGATGCGGTGTTGGGCGCGTCGGCGGGGCTTAAACATTTCGGCGCTCGCCGGCTTGGTCGCTCGGGGCTGGCGATTTCCCCTCCAACGGGCAAAGACAATGTCTGGCAGGTGGATTGCTCCGGCTTCTTCCCCGAGAGCGTCACCGGCATGGCAATCCACAGCGCATATTTTGACACCGAAGCAACGGTGTCCCTGATGGGGGGTATTCTCACGGGTATCGACAGAGGCGTGCTCGAAACCCTGGGAAAGACCAACGGCAATGCCTGGCCGCCTGCGGCTTGATGACAGACATGTTGGGAGTCAACCCGTAGTCTGGACCACGAAGCGAGATTACCTTTGTCTCGCTGTTTTGAAAATCACTTCCAAACCTCCCGCTGAAGAGCAATACTCCACCGCGATGATATGCGGGAAGGGCCGCGTTGCATGGCCTGAGTTCCGACGTGATGGATGCGAGAAACAACAGCAAAGTTCGGCTGCGGCCGACGGCGATTAGCCTGTTCGCAGGCGCGGGAGGGTGTTCACTTGGTTTCAGCCAGGCAGGCTATGATCTTCGCTTCGCGACAGACAACGATGCGGACGCGGTCGAATCGTACCGCGGGAACTTCGCTGACACCCCATGCGAGCAGGCCGATGTGCGCGACATTGGCGGACGAGAAATCCTCGAACGGATTGCCCTGAGAACTGGAGAACTGGATATTCTCTTGGGAGGTCCGCCCTGTCAGGGGTTCAGTAGCGCGGGCATGAAGACGCCCGATGACCCTCGGAATTCGCTGTTGAGCCATTACGTGCGCCTGCTCGATTGTGTCCGCCCCAAGTGGTTTGTGATGGAGAACGTGGAGGGTTTGCTGACAAACGCGGGTGGACTCCCCGTCAGAGACACCGTTGAGGCTTTTCTCCAAGCAGGGTATTCGGTGAATGTGGAGAAAGTTTATGCGCAGGGTTACGGCGTGCCTCAAAGGCGTAAGCGTGTCCTCATAGTCGGCAATCGGTTGGGGCACGACTTTGTTTTCCCCGAACCCGTCACCCATTTTTCAGGGCATATCTTTCGGAGAGGCCAAGTCACCTTCGAGACTGCGGTGGGAGACTTGCCTCCGGCCACTCAGACCCCAGATGAACCCCTCGCGTTTCGGGAGCCACCCCGAAATGAGCTTCAAGCCTATCTTCGCGGTGAGGCGCGGACGGTCACTGACCACTATTCACCGACGCTGTCGGACATTCAGTTGGAACGCGTCCGCAGCCTGAAGCCAGGCCAGACAATGAAGCACCTGCCGGAACACCTCCAGCATGAGTCGTTTCGCCGTCGTGCATTCCGTCGGGTCATGGATGGAACACCCGTGGAAAAGCGAGGAGGTGCGCCTTCTGGCCTTAAGCGTTTGTTTGCTGAGGAGCCCAGTTTAACCATCACGAGTGCCGCGACCCGCGAGTTCATTCACCCGACACAAGACCGGCTGATAACCCTCCGCGAATGTGCGCGCTTGCAGACATTCCCGGATGGCTTCGAGTTCACTGGCGATGCCGCCCACCGTATCCGACAAATCGGTAATGCCGTCCCTCCGCTGCTTGCCCGTCGGCTCGCCGAACATATCGCGGACAATTATGGCTTTGGCGAACACCAAAAGCAGACGATTCGCCCCATTTTGCGGTTTCGCCTGACTCGCGCCGGCGGAATGAGCCCCGCTCTCGCCCAAACCGAGTTCCTGCTCAACGGGCTGACGGGCCCAAAGGAAGTGCAGTTGGTGTTGCTCGAAGAATAAGAACACCGAAGGAACGTTCATGGCTACTGCGGCAGACATTAAGAAATCGTTCAGTAATGCTCGAATTCTTGGCGCTGGTGATGACCGTGTTACCCTCACGGAGAGCGAGCTGTACTGCTTGCTTGCCCAGTGCTGGCGCGACCTTGGCGTTCCCCAATCGGTTTTCAAGCTCCCGCCCCTTCCCATTCCGCCGCCGAGCACCGACTACTACCGCATTCCGCTCTCTTGGTTCCAGACGCCGCAGCCTAAATACCCATCTGCTTCCGCGCTCCTGGAGTCCCTCGCGTCTTGTGTGATTCGCGAAGCCGATTTTCGTCTCTATTTTGAGAATCTTACGGCGCTCCACAAGAGGCGGCTGAAGTATCAGCGCATCCTCGCTGCCCAGCCACGCCCGACAATGAATCAGGTTGGCCCGCGAAGTTTGCTGGAGTTCGGCGCTGTCGATGATGCATTACTGGCGGCTTGGCTGATTTGGCGGAAATGGATTTTTGATGTCGACAATCGAGCGGCCCAAGAAACTGGCTATTTGTTTGAGCCTGTCCTGGCAAGTTGTCTCGGCGGCGAAGCAGTTGGGTCACGCAATTCTCCCGTGAAGCGGGTTAATGATGGCGGTCAGCGGACCGATGACGGGCGCCAAATCGACTGCTATGATGGGGAGAATCAGCTAGCCTACGAATTCAAGCTCCGAGTGACGATTGCCGCGAGTGGGCAAGGGCGGTTTGCGGAGGAGCTTTCGTTCCCCGTCGAGTGCAGAGCGGCAGGACTTACCCCTGTTCTGATTGTCCTGGACCCCACCCCCTCCGCTCGGCTGGCTGAGCTAATTCGCGCATTTGAAGCGAACAACGGAAGGTACTATGTTGGCCCAGATGCTTGGGCGCACATGGAAGAAAAAGCAGGGCAAACAATGGCCGTGTTCCTTGAGAGGTATATCAAGCCGCCGCTCACGGAGATGACGAAACACGAAGACGCTTTGCCGCAGGCTCTCGAAATCAGTTGGACTGCCGAGACCATTACCGTCAAGGGCGCAAAGGCCATTCTCCGAATCCCTCGACGGCAGCCTCCTCCCGGCTAGTTTCGGTCTCCGACTCGGAACAGACCTGGGTCCCTTGGATTCATGTTACATTCAGGCGCCGCAACTCCCCTTTTTGATTGAAGCAACCCTCTCCAAGGCGGGACTGCAATTCAGCGAGGCTGCAGGTCATTTCCAAGCGCGTCCCGGTTTTCAATAGGACGGAGTATTGGCCGGACGCGAGGGGTTGGACCTCGCGGACTTGAGCCAGGTTCACGATGACGGAGCGGGTTCCGGCCGGGGCGAACGAGGTTACGGCATGAAAGTCTCGTATTGGGTTACGCCATCCGCAAAGACCGGCTCGTAGTAAATCCCGTTAAACTGATAGGCTACGGCTCCCTTGACGGAGACCTGGATGGCGCCGGGGGGAAGCTCAGGGACCACCACCCCCATGGGAGTGGGGGCGATGGCATAGGTGCCATCGGGTTGCTGCACATAGAACGCCCCGCCGGCGTAATAATAGGTCTGGCCGCCGGCATCGATGGCGATCGCGCCGTCGGGAGGTTCCGGGACCGCCGCGCCAACCGGCGGATAAACCTCCTCATAGCCGCCATCGACCGGCTGGTAATAAATCCCGTCGGAATAACAATAGGAGACCCCGCCAAGCTGCAGCGTAAGAAAGCCGAGCGGCAGCACCGGCAGGCGGCGGCCAAAAGTGAAATCATTCCAGAAATGATGGCGGTGGAAATCGGCCTCCACGTCGCGGTGCGTCAGAATGGCGCCGCGCGGCCCTACTCCCCCGCGGACCTCGACCGGACGGCTGGGTTCGCGCCGCACCTCGACCGGGCGCTGGACAACATGGGTCTCGACGTGCCGGATGCTGCCGTGGCTGGAGCGGTCCACGGTCGCGGACCGCGCGGGGGCGGGCCGAGCGGCGGCTCGCGGCGCCCCGCCGTGTTCGGCGCAGAGCAGGGGAAGGCCGACCAGGAGCGCCGGCAGACCAATGGCGAGGCTGAGACCCGCTTTCCTTCCGTAACTGGATCGAGCAAAGCACATGGCACTCTTCATTTTCCCTCCGTTTTACGAGATTGGTTTTCAGCCCTGATTTCCTTGACCCTGATCTTCGAGGCGCCTGCGGGCGGCTCGAACTTGAACACAAAGTCAGGCAGTTTCGTTGTGAAATCCCAGTTCGAGAAAATCGCGGTGAATTGAGGTGAATCCGGTTCATCCTTGTAGGTGATGACAAATTTGCGCGGCACCGGCCTGGGACCCTCCTCGATCCAGAGCTGCCAGTCGATATTGTCCTGCGTGAAGGCCAGGTGCTCGCAGGGCACCCCCAGCACTGTCACCGGTCCGATGTCAACGCCCGATGCGGCCTTTTCCAGCAGGTCCTTGTGAGGGTCGCTCCGGATGAAATCCTCCAACGGCATGGGGATGCTGAACCGCTCGCTGGCAAGGTCCATGACCTCGTCCAGAGAACCTGAAGCGCGGACTGTGCCGTAGAAATTCTGGGCGCGATTGAGCAGGGTGATGGCGTTGCCGTCATATACCAACTCGCGATTCCGCCGGGTGGAGCGGACCTCGGCGCGCAACCGGTTCGGGCGGCGCACCTGCAGCTCGATGGTGCGGCCCGCCTGGACCCGTTGGCCCGAGGCGAGTTGCAGGTCCTGCCACACTTCCGCGCTGACGGAGAAGAACGGGGCCTGGCCGAGGTACTCGCCCATGCGTTTGACCCATTCGTCGGCACGTGCATCCACGGCCGGTTTATCGCCCGCGGCAGTGGCGGGCAGTGCCAGTAACCCCATGAGAGCGCAGGTGGCCGCCACGAGGCAAAGCCGCACGCGGCTGCGATCCGGGAACGGATTTCGATGCTTCATAAGAATAATTCGGGGGCCTTTCTGCGAGCGTTATCGCATAAACAATATACCGCCGCCAAATCACCGCGCAAGCCCCGCGGCCGAAGGGCCGTCCCGAGCTCGCCTATTCGCTATTGCCCATTGGCTATTCCCGCGTCCGGAGGTGCGTCGCCAGCTCGCCTATTGGCTATTGCCTATTGGCTATTCCCGCGTCCAGAGGTGCGTCGCCAGCTTGGCTGTTGGCTATTGCCTATTGGCTATTCCCGTGTCCGGAGGTGCGTGACGGGGCGCGCAGAATGGGATTCTGCTTCGCCGCCTGACAGCGCCGTTCCGCAACCAACCGAAGCGCCGCCTTCAGTCAGTCGAAGCGCCGCCTTCAGGCGGCAGGATGGGCGACCTAAGAAACCGGTCGCGCGCCCCTCCGCGAAGCGGCGGCTCACGGCGGGAGGATTTCAATGCCGCTAATCTTGGCATTGGAGTCGGGGCTGTTGGGCGTGGAGGCCACGCGAATGGTGATGTTCCCCTGGGCGTCGGGCGCTACGTCCGGGAATTCCTTAACCAGGGCCTTGTTCATCCCGCCTGCCGCCACGAAGATGTCCATGTTCTCCAATGCCGGACGCCCGTTGATCCAGACGCTCTCGACGCGCCGGCCGGCTCCGTCGTCGAAAATCTCCGCGAAGTGCAGCCGGACCAGGTAGCGTTGCCCTTCCGGCACCGGAAAGGCGTAAGTGAAGTCCTTGGCGTAGAACTCACTCTGATAGACGGCCTTCGGCGCGGCGTGAGGCGCCGTAGTGTCAATCTCGGAGCCCACGTGGTTCATGCCGCCGAGCAGATTCGGATCGGGCACGAAGCCAGCCACCGGGATGTCGCTCCCGCAAATGACTCGGATGGGCAGCGCCAAACGGACCGTTTCGTTCGAGGAGGCCGGGGTGGGCAGCGGCGGATAGCGAAGCCCGGCGGGCATGGTGGCCGGCGGTCGGTCGGACGCGTCGGCGCCCCATTGGAGATTGGGTTTCGGTCCCATGACCATCCGCAGGGTCCCGCCCGCGGTAATGTCATTCCGGGTGAACCATGGCTTGGTAAGCGGCTGGCCATTGAGGGTGGCGGATTGGATGTAGATGTTCTCCGGGCTGTTGTTCTCCGCCTCGACGCTAAAGGTGCGCCCGTTGTATTTCGCCTTGTCCAAATGAACAAGGGCCTTGGTGACCACCGGGCTCCCGAGGACGAAGATGCCGCTGTCCGGATTGAGCGGGTAGAAGCCCAAGGCGCTGAACACGTACCATGCCGCCATCTGGCCGCAATCCACGTTCCCGCACTGCCCCTCCGGCGTGTCGTTGTACAGGGCGGACATGACCTGGCGCGCCCGTTGCTGTGTCTTGTAGGGCGCCCCCGCGTAATCGTAGAGATAGGGCACGTGGTGGCACTGCTCGTCCCCTTGGGAATCCTGCCCGATCCGGCCGCTGATGTCCGGGATGTCGGTCAGGATGTCCGAGTTGGTCGTAAAGAGAGTGTCGAGCCTCTCGATGAAAGGCTTATCACCGCCGTAAAGCCCGATCATACCGGGGACATCCTGCTGAACGGCAAAGGCGTACTGCCAGGCGTCCGCCTCGGTGTACTCGTCGTTGACCAGGGCAATGGGACTGAAGGGCGACCGCCATGTTCCGTCCGCCTTGCGCCCGCGGAAGAAGCCCGTAGTGCGGTCGAAGAGATTCCGGTAATTCGCCGACCGCTCGTAGAATAACCGGGCATCCTGCTCATGGCCCAGCGCCTGGGCCATCCGCGCGATGCACCAGTCGTCGAAGGTGTACTCCAAGGTGCGGGAAGTCGCCGCTCCGCCCTGCGTGGAAGCCACGTAGCCGAGGCTCTTATACGTATCCAACCCGTTGCGGTCCTGCATCGCCGTGTCCCGCATCGCCTGATAAGCCGCCTGGACGTCGAACCCGCGGAACCCCTCCGCGTAGGCCTCCGCAATCATATCGGCGGAATGGTAGCCGATCATGCACCAGGTTTCATTGCCCCAGAGCGGCCAGATGGAGGTCGTATGCTCCCCCAACTCCCGATGCTCCGCCACCATGGATTGGACCATGTCGTCGATGCGCCCGGGCTGCAAGAGCGTCAGCAGCGGCCATTCCGCCCGGTAAATGTCCCAGATCGAAAAGGTCGTGTAATTCTGAAACCCGGCGCCCGCGTGGCTTTTATGGTCGTAGCCGAAGTAAGTCCCGTCCACGTCGTTGAAGAGCACCGGGGCCAGGCAGCTCAGGTACAAGTTCGCGTAAAAGGTCTTCCGAATGTGAGGGTCGAAGGTCTGGACCTGGACCGCATCGAATGTCTCGCTCCACTGCCGGGCCGCCTCCCTGTGGGCGCCCTCGAAATCCCAGTTCGGGAGTTCCGCGTCCAAATTCTTCCTGGCCCCCTCGATGCCCGTGCCGGAGATGCCCGTCTTCACGAGGAGGACCTCGTCCGTCGTGGTCGTGTAATCAACGAAGGCCTTGATGCGCTGCCCCGCAGCCTCATGAGCACCCGCCGCCAGGCGGTGGCCATCCTGCTCGATGCCAAACGACTTGAAAGGCTTCGAGAACCGGACAACAAAGTGAATCACGCGCCGCCCGCCCCAGCCTTCCGAGGTGCGGGAACCGCTGATCGTGTGGTCGTCCTCTACGTGCAGGATGGCCTGGATGGTGGGGTTCCCGATGGCATGGTCCAGGTCCAGGATGATGTGCGCTTGGTCGGACGCTGGGAACGTGTACTTGTGAAACCCGCAACGGGCCGTCGCCGTCAGTTCCGCCTTCACCTTCGGCGTCTCAAGGAACACCTCGTAATAGCCGGGGGCGGCCGTTTCCTGGGCATGGGAGAACCGCGACGCATAGCCCTCCCCGGGCGAACCCGCCTCCAGGCGCGCCTCCCCCACGGTGGGCATCAACAGCAAGTCCCCCAGGCAGGCCGCCCCCGTTCCGCTCAAATGGGTGTGGGTGAAACCCAGGACCGTCGAGTCCGAATAATGGTAGCCGGAGCACCCGTCCCACCCCTCGATCCGGGTGTCGGGGCTGAGTTGGACCATGCCAAAGGGCACTGTGGCTCCCGGGTAGGAATGCCCGTGGGCGCCCGTCCCAACGAACGGAAGACCCTCGCCCGCCGTGTCTGCCGCCGCCCCCGCGTTCAGACACGCCAGCATCGCCACCGCGGCCATGACCGCGGTCCCGCCGTGGGGTGAAACAACCCTCAACCCTGGCCGAAGGAAGGCCAAAGGGCGGGACGACTTGGTGTGATTCGGCTGCTGTATTCGGTGATGTTTTTGCATTTTCTTGATCCCCTGCCCATGTCCAAAGCAGGATATTCTACCTTTGGCCGCAGGCCTTGAGGTCGTGGATGGTTTGTACAGATTTCGCCCGTTCTCAAACAGCACCAAAGATGAAGAGAAGGAAACCGTCAGTCAAGAAACGGAATGCCCCTCCTTCGGACACCCCGTTTTTTACTCCTTGAACTTCCTCCCATCAATCCTAGCTTGGCTTCATGTTTCGCCCGTGCATCGATCTGCATGAAGGCAAGGTCAAGCAAATCGTTGGCGGCACCCTCGAAGCGGGGCCGGGACGATTGCAGACGAACTTTGTCTCCGAGCGGTCCGCCGCGTGGTATGCGAGCCTCTACAGGCGTGACGGCCTTACGGGCGGGCACGTCATTCTGCTCGGACCCGGCAACGAAGCCGAGGCCCGAGCGGCCCTGGAAGCCTATCCGGGGGGCCTCCAACTGGGGGGCGGGGTCAACCTCGAAAATGCCCGCGCCTGGCTTCAGGCCGGCGCATCGCACGTCATCGTCACCTCGTGGGTCTTCCGCCAGGCCCGCCTGGACTGGGACCGCCTCCGCCAACTTGTCGCGGCCATTGGCAAAGAGCGCCTCGCTCTCGACCTGAGCTGCCGCCGGCGCGGCGATGATTATTTCGTCGTTACGGACCGATGGCAACACTTCACCGAGTTGGCGATTACACGCGAGACCCTGGCCAGCCTGGGCGCCTGGTGCGCCGAGTTCCTGGTCCACGCCGCGGATGTCGAAGGATTGTGCCGCGGCATCGACCCCGAATTGGTCGCTCGTTTGGGAGAATGGTCGCCCATCCCCGCCACCTACGCCGGCGGCGCCAATTCGCTGGCCGACCTGGAGACAGTGACGCGCCTGGGCCGCGGGCGCGTCGACCTGACGATCGGCTCCGCGCTCGACATCTTCGGCGGCGCCGGCGTCCGTTACGCCGAAGCCCTGGCCTTTAACCGCCGAGCGAAGCCATGAACGCGCGCCGTTGGCTCCACGAGCACTCGCTGAAATTGCTCGCCATCCGCGACACCCCCCAGGCCATCGCCGGCGGCGTTGCTATCGGCGTTTTCTTCGGCTTCATGCCCCTGTTCGGCCTCAAAACGCTCTCGGCCATTCTCTTCGCCTGGCTCACCGGCAGCAACGTCCTCGCCGCCGTGCTCGCCGGCACCGCCCACGACGTCATCTTTCCCTTCATGCCGGTCATCTACTTCTGGGAATACGACCTGGGCTATTGGATTCTCAACGGCCATTGGCCGGCCTCGGTCGTCAAGCACCTCCTTAGCCCCGCAACCTGGCGCAGTTGGTCCAGGTTTGTCACCATTGGCAAGCCGATGCTCCTGGGCGCGGCGGTAAGTGGCGCCCCGGTCGCCGTGGCCGCCTTCTTCGCTACCCGCAGAGTCGTCGCCCGCCACCAACGAAAGAAACAGGCGCGGGAAGCCGCCGCGCCTCCGGTTTGAAGCGCATCCACCTCGCTCCCGGAGATTCCCCTGGACACTTTCAGGGAGCGCCCCCAATTGCGCGCCG
This sequence comes from uncultured Verrucomicrobiota bacterium, assembly GCA_964653485.1. Taxonomy (GTDB): domain Bacteria; phylum Verrucomicrobiota; class Verrucomicrobiia; order Limisphaerales; family UBA8199; genus CAVQND01. The sequence goes on from CAZZFF010000002.1 coordinate 44,815, forward strand.
CCCTCCCAGGTGCCACGCTGGCCCTGTCATCAGTCTCTCTATCGAAATATGAAGCCGAATGGACCCTTCAAGAAGACCATCCTTCTGGTGGAAGACAACCCCAGATTGCGCGAGGCCATTCGGCTGCTCCTGAGCATCGAGGGATACACCGTGACCGAAGCTGAAAACGCAAGACGCGCCTGTCACCTCTTTACGCCGGGCGACTTCGACCTAATCATTACCGAGCGCGCCATGGCCGGCATGACGGGCGACGAACTGGCCAGGACCATCAAGTGCCTGGTGCCTTCGCAACTCATCCTGATGATCGCCCCGCGCGGCTCGGTCCCCAAGAGTGACCTCCCTGTGGACGGTCTCCTGCAAAAACCCTTCAAATTGGCCGAATTACGCCAGCTTGTCGCGACGCTCCCGTCGTCCGGCCATGCCAATGCCGGCGCCCCCCACGAGCACCGCAGCGCCGCGACAACCCGGTAGCCGCCCTCCGTTTGGTTTGACTCGCCGCCAAGCCCTGGCATCCTGAGAGCCGGCCTTCGGCCCTCCGGGCCAACGCGAACTATGATGAAAAACCTGTCGGTCTCGATGGCGGCGCTTGCGTTCATGGTGCTCAGTGCCGGCGCGCAACCCGCCGGATTCCTCCACGCCAAAGACGAGCGCATCGTGGATGGCCAGGGCCGCGAGCTCACCCTGCGCGGGATGGGTTTGGGCGGCTGGATGCTCCAGGAGGGATACATGCTGGGAATCAGCAAGGAGGGGACTCAGCATTCCATCAAGTCCCGCATCGCCGGCCTTGTGGGCAAGGAGGACTGCGCCAGGTTCTACCGGCTCTGGCTCCAGAACGACTTCACGCGCGCGGACGTGGACCTCTTGGCAAAACTGGGATTCAACAGCATTCGCCTCCCGATGCATTACAACCTCTTCACCCTGCCCATCGAGGAGGAACCCGTCCAAGGCCAGGATACCTGGCTCACAACCGGCTTCACCCTCGTCGATGACCTGCTGAGCTGGTGCAAGGCCAACCAGATGTACTTGATCCTCGACCTGCACGCGGCCCCAGGCGGCCAAGGCAAAGACGCCAACATCTCCGATTCCGACCCCGCCAAACCCTCCTTGTGGGAAAGCCCCTTGAACCGCCAAAAAACCGTCGCTCTCTGGCGCAAGCTCGCGGAGCGGTACGCCAACGAGACCTCCATCGGCGGCTATGACCTGCTCAACGAACCCAATTGGACATTCGAAGGCAAAAACAAGAACGGCACGCAGGATTCCTCCAACAAGCCCCTCTGGGAGTTGTATCAGTCCATCACGAAGGCCATTCGCGAGGTGGATACGAACCACATGCTCATCATCGAGGGCAATGGCTGGGGCAACAACTACAACGGCTTCCCGGGACCGTGGGAAACCGACCTGGTGTTCAGCTTCCACAAATACTGGAATCCGAATACGCAGGAAACCATAGCCCGCTTCATCGCCCTGCGCGACCGCTATCATCAGCCTCTCTGGCTGGGAGAAAGCGGCGAGAACTCCAACCAGTGGTTCCGCGACTGCGTCGCGCTGGTCGAGCGGAACCATATCGGCTGGGCATGGTGGCCGTACAAAAAGGTCGGTTCCGAGTCCTGCATCCTGACCGTCAAACGCCCCGACGAGTTCAGAAAGTGCGTGGATTACTGGAACAAAGGCGGAGAGCCGCCCTCGCGCGAAATTGCCGCCAAGGGCCTCTTCGATCTGGTCGAAAACCTCAAAGCCGCCAACTGCCGCTGCAACACCAATGTGGCGCAGGCCCTCATCCCGCCCGCCTCCCCAACCTCCGCCTCCGCGCCCTGAGCCGGCGGGCGGAACACCGTTGAAACGGCTCCGAGTGTGAAACCTCATTTCACATTTGCCTCGAAGAGATTCCACCTTAAGATGGGGGTATGAGCAAGGTCAGGAAACTCCTGCATACGAGGTATCGTGTGAACGACCTCGAGCGGACAGTCAAGTTCTACAAAGAGACGCTCGGGTTGATCGAGGTGCGCCGCCACAAGTCCGCCCGCGGTTCGGAGTTGGCCTTCCTCAAGGCGCCCGAAAGCGACGAGGTCATCGAGCTCTGCCATTTTCCCGGCAGCGGCCCAGTTCAGGTTCAGCCCGATTTGACCCACCTTGCCTTCGAGGTGGACAGCCTTCAGGACTTTGCACGGCACTTGGCGACGCTCGGCCTGACATACTCCGACGGCCCCCACTTCGACGAGCAGGGCGGCGGCATCGCCTTCATCGACGCCCCGGAGGGCTACGAGGTCGAACTCATCCAGCCCGTCACCCCCCAACAGAAACTCGTGGCGCGACAATTCTACTACCAGTTCCCGGGTCCGATGCTGGTGATGGGCATTGTGAATGCGACGCCGGACTCGTTCTCGGACAGCGGGACGTTCATGGACACTTCGGCCGTGGTCGCCCACGCATTGCGCCTCGTCGAAGAGGGGGCGGCCATCCTGGATGTCGGCGGAGAATCGACCCGTCCCGGCTCCGCCCCGGTAAGCCAGGAGGAAGAGCTCCGCCGGGTGATGCCCGTCCTCGAGCAACTGGCCGGCCGCGTCCGGGTGCCCATCTCGATCGATACCATGAAGCCCGAGGTGGCCCGGGCCGCCCTTGCGGCCGGCGCAAGCGTGGTCAACGACGTCGCCGCCAATCGAAACGAAGAGGCTATGTGGCGCCTGGTCGCGGAGACCGGCGCCGGCTACGTGTGCCTCCACATGCAGGGCACCCCCCAAACCATGCAGCTTAACCCCGTCTATCGGGATGTCGTGCGCGAAGTGACCGACTTCTTTTTCGAGCGCCTCAAGCGATTGAACGATTGCGGAGTCCGGCGCGAGCAGGTTATATTTGACCCCGGTATTGGCTTTGGCAAAACGCTCGATCACAACCTGGAGTTGCTCGGGGCGTTGCCGGTCTTGGCCGGGCTCGGGCGCCCGTTGCTGCTCGGAGTGTCGCGCAAGTCGTTTATGGCCACGCTCAGCGGCGCCGGGCCGGCGGGGCGGCTGCCGGCCGGGCTGGCCTGCGCCACTCTGGCCGTCGAAGCGGGCGTGCGGATCATCCGCGTCCATGACGTGGGCGAAACCGTCCAGGCGGTTCGTGTGGCTGAGGCCATCCTGGCGAAAAAGAGAAACGCGTAACATCGGTCTTTCGTGGACTACCTTTGGCATAACCTGGTCGTCTTTTGGGGGCAGGACATCGGCGGGTGGCGTCCCGTCGTGGAAGTGCTCATCCTGACGGCGGGCATCTACAGCGCCCTGCGCTTTGTGCGCGGCACGCGCGGCGCTCCCGTCGTCATGGGTTTCCTGGTCGTCATGCTGGCCCTGGTCCTGACCAGCTTTCTCCTCAAACTCAAGGTCCTCCAGTACCTCTTGGGGGCATTCTACGCTTTCTTCCTCCTGGCGGTCCTCGTGATTTTTCAGCCCGAGTTGAGGCGGATGCTGGCGGAGTTGGGCAACCTGCCGCTGCTGGCCACCGTCCGCGAGCAACGCGAAAACATCGAGGTCATTATCCAAACCGTCGAACGGCTGTCCGAGGTCCGCATCGGCGCGCTCATCGCCATGGAACGCACCATTCATCTCCAGGAGGCCGTCGAATCGGGGATTATCGTCGACTGCGTGGCCACTCCCGAGATGCTGGAGACCATCTTTTTCCCCAACAACGCCATCCACGACGGCGGCGTCATCATCCGTGGGGACCGGATTGCCTTCGCGGCCTGCATCTTCCCCCTGACCCAGCGCCGGGATTTGAACCCCTCTCTGGGCACCCGCCACCGCGCCGCTATCGGCTTGAGCGAAGAAACCGATGCCGCCGTCGTGGTCGTCTCCGAAGAAACCGGCGGCGTTTCTTACGCTTCCAAAGGACACCTGGTCCGCAATGTGAGTCTCCAGGAACTGCGTGCCTTCCTCACTTCAATGTTCGTCTCCCCCGCCCGCTCGCGCACTTGGGTAGGCTGGGTGCGCTCCTGGACGACCGATAGGGTGAAACCGGCCCCAATCCATGCGGCCCAGGCCGGGGCGCCCGCCGCCACCCCTACCGCCGCCGCCTCAACCACAACGGAGTTGGCGAAATGATCGCCCTCCTCCGCAACCTGGTCCTCAAGGACCTCGCCCTCAAGCTCTTCTCCCTGGCCATGGCAATACTGATGTATTGCACCATCTCCTTCGTCGCCATCAAGAACGAGGGCCCTCCCTTGCCCTCCCTCGGGATGGCCGTCGACGTTCGCACGTTCTTCAGGCTCCCCGTCCTCGTCGTCTCTTCAGCCGCCGACGTCCATCGCTTCAAGGTGTCCCCCGAAACCGTCGCCGTCACCGTCCAGGGAGACCCCAAAATCCTGTCCCACCTGGATGGCACTGAAATCCGGGCGCTCGTGGATTTGACCGGCATCGAATCCGCCGCCGCCCTCCGCGCGCACATCGAGGTCTCCACCCCGGAAGGAGTCACTCATCTCCGCGTCTCCCCTGGCGACGTTACCGTCATCTTTCCAAAGGACCATTGACATGAGCACACCCAAGAGAATCTTCGGCACCGACGGCGTGCGAGGGACCGCCAACATCGAACCCGTCACCGCGGAAACCGCCCTCAGACTGGGCCGCGCCGCGGGTCACGTTTTCAAAACCGTCGCAACCCAGGCCCACGACCGGGTTCGCCACCGCATCGTGCTGGGCAAAGACACCCGTCTGTCCGGCTACATGATCGAAAACGCCCTCTCCTCCGGCATCCTTTCCATGGGGGTGGACGTCTTGTTCATCGGACCCCTGCCCACCCCAGGCGTCGCCTACGTCACCCGCAGCCTCCGGGCCGACGCCGGCATCGTCATCACCGCCTCCCACAATCCTTACGACGACAACGGCATCAAGTTCTTCCGCGCCGACGGTTACAAGCTCGATGACAAGATCGAGTCTCAAATCGAGGGCCTCGTCTTCAGCGGCGAAATCGAAAACATCCGCCCCACCGCCGACGAAATCGGCAAAGCCGTCCGCGTCGACGACGCCCTGGGCCGCTACATCGAGCACGCCAAGGCCTCCTTTCCTCGCGGCCTCATCCTCGACGGCCTCCGCATCGTGGTGGACTGCGCCCACGGCGCCGCCTACAAGTCCACCCCGTCCGTTCTGCGCGAATTGGGAGCCGATGTCATCGTCTATGGCAACCAGCCCGACGGCAAGAACATCAACCAGGACTGCGGCTCCATGCACCCCGACCTCCTTTGCCAGAAAGTCTGGGAACACCGCGCCGATGTCGGCCTGGCCCACGACGGGGACGGCGACCGCGTCGTGTTCTGCGACGAAACCGGCAAACTCATCGATGGTGACGACATCATGGCCATCGCCGCCCTCGACCTCCTCGCCCAGGGTGCCCTCCAGGAAAAAACACTCGTCGCCACCGTGATGAGCAATGCCGGCCTCGATGCCGCCATCCAGGCCGCCGGCGGACGCGTCATCCGCACCCCCGTCGGCGACAAAAGCGTCATCGACGAAATGCTGCGCAGCGGTTGCAACCTGGGCGGTGAACAAAGCGGCCACATCATCTTCCGCGATCACAGCACCACCGGCGACGGCCTGGTGGCCGCCCTCCAGGTGTTGCGCATCATGAAGGCCAAGAGCACCCCTCTCTCCCGCCTCGCCCAGTGCTGGACGCGGTTCCCCCAGCTCGTCACCAATATCCTCGTCCGGGAAAAGCGCCCCTTCGACCAATTGAACTCCGTCTCCGAACTGGTTGCCAGCGCGGAAACCGAATTGAAGCCCCAAGGCGGACGCGTCCTGCTGCGCTACTCCGGCACCGAGCCGAAGGCCCGCCTCCTCCTCGAAGGCCGGGACGCCGCCACCCTGGCCAAGTGGTCAAAGCAAATCGCCGATGCCGTCAAAAAACAGGTCGGCGCTTAAACGGGATGAACCGCATAGACCAGAGATTTGCCCGCCTCAAGCAAGAGGGCCAAAAGGGATTGATCCTGTATATCGGCGCCGGTGACCCCGACCTCGAGGCCACGCGGCAGCTTGCGCTGGCGTTCGACGAGGCGGGGGTGGATGTGCTGGAATTGGGAGTGCCTTTCAGCGACCCGCTCGCCGACGGGCTGGTCAACCAGCTTGCCGCCCAGCGCGGCCTGGCCGGCGGCGCCACTCCGCCCGCGGTGCTCGCCACCGTCGCCGCTATCCGCCGGCGCTCGGAAATCCCGATAGTCCTCTATCTCTATTTCAACCTCGTCCACCGCCACGGGGTGCAGCGGTTCATCCAGGACGCCGCCCGGGCCGGTGTGGACGGCTTGCTGGTGCTCGACTTGCCGCCGGAAGAGGGCGAAAGCTACAGGGCATTCATGCGGCAGTCCGGGCTGTGTCCCATCTGCCTGGTGGCTCCGACGACCCCCGAAGACCGCATCGAATTGATCGTTAAGGGCGGCGCCGGCTTTATCTATTATGTCTCCCGCGAAGGCGTCACCGGCATGCAAAGCGAGCTCGCCGCAAGCATCCCCCAAATGACCGCCAAAATACGCGCCCACACCATCCTCCCCATCGCGGTAGGCTTCGGGATTTCCACCCCCGAGCAGGCCGGCGCCGTCGCCGCCTGCGCCCAGGCCGTGGTCGTTGGAAGCGCCGTTGTCAACCAGATCGCCCGGCTGGGGCGCGACCCCGCCCTTGTGAGCCGCGTTGCCGAGTTTGTAAAACCCCTCGCCGCGGCGGTGAAGCAAGCATGATACCCGATCCTCCGAGCGCCCCGGCCCACACCAATCGCTTGGCCCGGCAGAAGTCCCCGTACCTCCTCCAGCACCAGCATAACCCGGTGGATTGGCACCCCTGGGATGAGGAGGCCTTCGCCGAAGCCCGCCGGAACGACAAACCGATCTTCCTGAGCATCGGCTACTCCACCTGCCATTGGTGCCACGTCATGGAGCGCGAATCGTTCGAGAACGAAAAGGTCGCCGCCTTCCTGAACGCCCACTTCGTGAGCATCAAAGTCGACCGCGAGGAGCGGCCCGATGTGGACCGCATCTACATGACGTTCGTCCAGGCCTCCACCGGCCATGGCGGCTGGCCCTTGACCGTGTTCCTCACCCCGGACCTGACACCCTTCCTGGGCGGGACCTACTTCCCGCCCGAAACCCGCCAGGGCCAGACCGGGCTCCTTCAAATCCTCGAGCAAGTCCATCAGGCCTGGCAAACCCGCCGCGGTGGCCTTACCCAATATGCCGCCCAGGTCCAGGCCCGGCTCCGCGACGCCTCAGCCCGCCCCCCCAGCGGCCTCCAGCCCACCGAGACCACCCTCCGGCGCGCCGGCGAACTCCTCAAGCAGACCTATGACCCGCGCGACGGCGGCTTCGGCCACGCCCCCAAATTCCCGCACCCAAGCCAGCCCCGGTTCCTGCTCCGCTATGCCAATCGCTTCCAGGACCCCGAGGCCGTTCGCATGGTCCTCCATACCTGCGACCGCATGGCCGCCGGCGGCATCCATGACCAGTTGGGCGGCGGTTTCGCCCGCTATTCCGTCGATGCCCAATGGCTCGTCCCCCATTTCGAGAAAATGCTCTACGACAACGCCCAGTTGGCCGAGCTTTACCTCGATGCCGCCTTGGTCAGCGGCCAGGACCGTTACGCCCAGGTTGCCCGCCGCATCCTGGCCTACGTCCTCCGCGACATGACCCATCCCCAGGGCGGGTTCTATTCCGCCGAGGACGCCGACAGCGAAGGCCACGAGGGCAAGTTCTACTGCTGGACCCGCGCCGAGCTTGCCGAGTTGCTTTCCCCGGCCGAATTCACCGCCGCTGCCCTCTACTACGGCGTCACTGAGCAAGGCAACTTCCTTGACCACAGCCATCCCACCCCCTTGCCCAATCAGAATGTGCTCAGCGTGGTCCATCCTGACTTGACGCCCTCCGAACAGGTCCTGCTGGCCTCGGCCGGGAAAAAACTCCTCGACGCCCGCGCCCGGCGCGTCCGGCCGCATCTGGATGACAAAGTGCTCGCTTCGTGGAACGGCCTCATGCTCGGGGCATTCGCCAGGGCCTATGCCGTCCTGGGCGACCCTGCCTACCGGGCGGCGGCGGAGAAAAACCTCGCCTTTATCGAGGCCAGACTCTGGGACGCCCCCACACAGACCCTCTATCACCGGTGGCGCGAGGGAGAGCGCGACAACGTCCAGTTGCTCACCGGCTACGCCTTCGTTCTGGCAGGCGTGTTGGCTCTGTATCAAGCCACCCTCGAACCCTCCCACTTGGAATTTGCCCTGGCCCTGGCCCACAGCATGCTCGCCAGGTTCTTCGACCCCAAGGACGGCGGCTTCTGGCAGAGCGCCGACGCCGCCCCCGGCCTGATCGTGCGCGTCAAGGAAGACTACGACGGCGCCGAGCCGGGCGGTAATTCGGTGGCGGCCCTGGCACTCCTGGAGTTGGGGAACATCACGGGCCGCGCGGAGTTCACCACCGCGGCCAGGAAGACCCTCGGCCTCTTCGCCGAGCACCTCGAGCAGATGCCTCAGGCCGTCCCCAGCCTGCTCGCGGCCCTCGATTTTTCCCTTGAAGAACCCGCGCGCGTTGTGCTCGCCGACCCTTCCGCGGAGGCGGCTAACCCGCCGCGCTGTGCCCTCTTGCGCGCCATCCACTCCGTCTATCAGCCAAACAAAGTCGTCCTCGGCAACGCGGGCGCCGTCGAGCCGTTCGCCAAGACCTTGCCTCCCGGCCAGGGCCCCGTCGTTTACTTTTGCACCGGCTCTGCCTGCCAGGAGCCGACCAGCGACCCAAACAGGATTCAGGAAATGCTCCGGCTGCGCGGGCCAATCGCCATCACTCGTCCACCCCGAGTATGACGCTGGGGGCCTTGACGATCGCGTAGGCCGATTTGCCTTTGGCCAGCTTCAACTCCCTCGCGGCCTCGCTCGTTATGACAGAAGCGATGTGGATGCCCGGCGCGATTTCCAGCACTACCAAGGTGTTCAACGGGCCTCTTGTAATTTTGATGACTTTCCCTTTGAGGACATTCCGGGCACTCAGTTTCATGTTTGTTCCTTTCGTATCAAGTTCAATGGCTCGCGGCGGGTGCGAACGCGTACCACGCCGCCATGCCGATCGCCATAAGCACAAACGCCGCGCCTGTGCAGAAGCCCAAGCACCGCTCTTTCTGCTTGAGCGTGACGGCCAACCCCAGCACCTGCGCCCCCGTCGCCATCCCGTTGGCAAGATGATACACCGCTGACACGACGCCGAGCAGATAAAACTGCGCGATGAGCAGGTCGGCCGGATTTGCCGCATGCTCATCCCAAAAACGCCAAAGGCTGCCGGAGACGAACTCAAAAGCATGCCGCGGCTCGAAAAAACCGCTGGCGGGACCCGGCGCGAGCGCCAGCCAGGGTGTGATCTCATAAGCCAAATGAAACCTCCACTGGCGCATCGTGGCCAGGTGAAATGCCAGGAACCCCAGCAGAATCGCCGCCGTGACGCGCTGCAACCAGTAGCGCACCTCGCTGTCGTGATGCGGTCTCTTTGCGCCCAACCTCAGTTTGTCCGACCATAGGGCCGGCAGTCCGAGCGCGATATGAACCCCAAGGGGGATGAAGATCAAACCCATCTCCAGGACCGGCAACGCCACCCCCAGACCGTGAACTCGATCCACCACGGCTTGAAAGCGCGCCGGCCAAAACCCGAGCGCGTTGATCGAAAGATGCGCGATCAGGAAAGCGCCGAGAATGAACCCGGTGATGGCGAGGTACTTGCGCGGGCAGGCATGGCCCCCGCAACGACAGCCGTTACGCGACGGAAAGTGTCTGGGTTCCATCATGGTTCAACCGCTGATACACGTTAATGAATGCTAACGGGATGGCGCCACCGTGGCGCCGATCTGCAGCGCCGGGGTGCCCCATCGCCAATCGCCGCCGCATGGGCCGCCCGTCAGCGAAATCCAGTTTCCAGCTCGCGGTTTGGTCGGCGGGCATCGATTTCACATGCCGGGCAATCAACCCGTCCGCCCCGCCCAGCCTTAGCGGCTGAACCCTTTCGTAATGGATGTTTGTCCCGACATTGGGTTTTTTCTAGATCAGGAAGCCCATAGGTTCTCTTCAGGTTTGCCACGAGGCCCTTCAGTTCGTCGTCGGTAACGGCAACTTTGCGGCTGACGGCCATGCGGCGTATTTCCTCCAGCAGCCGGGCTTGGCGTTCAGGCGGCAAGTCCAGGTTCAACTCCTGCAGCCTGCGCCGCAGCAGGCCGCCGCCCGAGTGCCGGCCCAGTTGCATCACGCTGGGAGCGTGGCCGACTTCCTCGGCGGGGAACGGTTCGTAGGTCTCGCGGTCCGCCGCCAGGCCGCGGCAATGGATGCCCGTCTCGTGCCGGAACACCGCCTCGCCCACCACCGGCTTGTCGGGACCGAGCGGGCGGCCTGATGCGCGCGCCACTAACGCGCTCAACCCGCTGAGTTGCCTCGCATCCACGCCGCAATCCCGCTTCAGGGTCAGCCGCGCTCCCATCACCACCTCTTCTAGCGAGGCGTTGCCCGCGCGCTCCCCCAAGCCGTTGACCGTCACGCTCGCCCCGTCCGCCCCTGAAGCGAGCGCCGCAATGGTGTTCGCCGTCGCCATGCCAAGGTCGTTGTGCCCGTGGAATTCCAGGCTCAGACCGGGCGCAGCCGTCCCCAACTCCCCGATCAGATCGCAGGTCTGCAGCGGATTCAATATGCCGACGGTGTCCGCGACGCGCAGCCGGTCCAGCCCGGACTCCAACGCCGCCTGCGCGAAATCAATCAGAAACACCCGATCGGCCCGCGACGCATCCTGCGCGCCCACGGACAGGAACCGGAACGTCTCGCGAAACTCGGCCGCCAGCTCTCCCAACGTCCGGAACACCCATTCGCGGTCCTTCTTCCACGCCCGCAGGTGCAGTTCCGACACCGGCAGCGAAAAATGCGCCCCGCCGACACCGCAGCCGGCCGCGGCCAGAAGGTCCTGGCGCTTGGCCCGGCACCAGGTCGTCAGCCGCAAGGGCAGGCCGAGATCCGACACCGCCCGGATGTCCCCGACTTCGCCCGGCCCCATCGCCGGAATGCCGATCTCGATTTCCGGCACCCCGGCGCGCGCCAGCGCGATGGCGATGCTCTTTTTCTCCGCGCGCGAAAACGCCACCCCGGCGGCCTGTTCGCCGTCGCGCAGGGTCGTGTCAATCAGATGAATCCTCTCCATGGTCAGGCGAACAATGTCGCCGGCGGCAGTTCGCTTTTTTCCTCCAGGCTGTCCAGCACCGCCTCGGCGGTCTGGATGGTCGCTTGTTTATACCAGATGTTCTCCGGATAAACGACCATCACCGGCCCGCTGTCGCAGATGTTCATGCAGCCCGTGCTCGATACCATCACGTCATCCAGCCCCCGGTCCTGTAACTCCGTCGTGATGTGCTGCAGGATGTGCGACGATTCCTTTTTGTGGCAGGCCCCTTGCGCCCCAGTGGGACGAAAGCTGCCGCAGACGAATATGTGGTGATTTGGTTTGCTCATGTTGTGAACGGGATGTGTTGTAACTTGCCTGTGTGAAATCAGCCGCAGCCCGCGCCCGTGCCTTTGCACGAAATGCCCGCCCCGCAGCCCGTGAACCGCCTCCTCATCGCGGCCGGGACCGGTTGGTTGGCATAAACCGAACGCAGCCCTTCGTCTATCAGGCCCTCCATTTCGATCACGCGCAGACCCTGTTGGGTGAGGGCTTTGGCCGGCGCCGGCCCGGCCGCGTTGACCAGCAACGCGCGGCAATCCTTCAGCGAGGCCGCCAGGGCCGCCCAGCGCGCCTCCCCGCCCCCGGGCCGCGGCGCGGGACGGATTTCCTTGAGTTGAAACTGCCCGGGCGTCTCCGGGCTCTGTTCGTAGATGATGAACCGCTCCGCCTCGCCGAGGTGCTGGTTGACCAGCGCGCCCTCCAGGGTGGCCACGGCAACGCACGGCCTCACGGCCAATTCTCCCGGATCGACGCTCATGTTGGCCCATTGTCTGAGGGCGTCGTGGTCCTCGGTCGTCATCTCCTCCCCTAGGGCGCCGACGGCGTCCGCCCGGCATCGCGCGCAATGCGCCATCTGTGGCAGAAATTGGCCGCACTGCAAGCGCAGGCGCATCGTGGTCAGGTCGTCCGGGGGGGGTATGTCTTCGAACGCCGCGCCTTCCACGGGCACCAACGGCATGCAGTTCATGATGTCCGCCCCCAGCCCCGAAACCTTTTTCGCGATGTCCGGGATGTGATCGTCGTTGATCCCCGGCATGATGATGGTATTGACCTTCACGAGCAGCCCGCGCTTCTTGAGCCGCACCAGGGCCTCCCTCTGCCGCGCGATCAACGCCGCCGCGCCTGCCTCCCCCCTCAGCGGGCGCTTGCCCTCCCGCACCCAGGCGTAAATCTCGGCCCCAATCGCCGCATCCACCGCGTTGATCGTCAGCGTCACATGGCTGACCTTCAAATCGGCCATCTCCTCCACGTATGGCCCCGCGTTCAGCCCGTTCGTCGCCACGCAGAGAATCATCCTCGGGAATCTCCTCCGCACCAACCGCAGCGTCTCCATCGTCTCGTCCGGATTGGCAAACGGGTCGCCCGGGCCCGCTATCCCTGTGACCGAAATCCCGGGCCGCCGCTCCATCACGCTCGCGAGATAGCCCACCGCCTGCTGCGGCGTCAGCACCGCGCTCGTGACGCCGGGACGGCTTTCGCTCATGCAATCGTACTTGCGGTTGCAAAAATTGCACTGCATGTTGCATCGCGGCGCGACGGGCAGGTGGACCCGCCCGTATTTCTTCCGCGCATCCACGCTGAAGCACGGATGGGTCTTGAAATCGATGTCGCTCGCGTTCATAGGTATGCGTAACCCACCGCCGAGGCCGCCTGTTTCGCTTCCAGAAGCGCGTTGACGACGCGGTCGTACAGGTCCTGCGCTCCCCTGTAGCCCAGGTGCAGCACCCGCTGGCCGCCGATGCGGTCGTGGATCGGAAAGCCGACTCGGACCAGCGGCGCGTTCAGTTGCCGCGCCACGCGGTAGCCCTTGCTGCTCCCGATGAAAAAATCGGGCTTCAGCGACGGCGCGGCCTCGGCGATCTCGGCGAAGTCGAACCGCCCCTCCACCCTCGTTTCGGCCGGCAGCGACGGCGCCGCCTGGCGCAGCGCCTCCTCAAATTGCTTGCTGTGGCCGCCCGTCGCGCATAACACCGGCGTCACCCCGATCTCGCAGAGGAACGCCGTCAGTCCAATCACCAAATCCTCCTCCCCATACACGATGGCCCGCTTCTCGAAGACATACTTGTGGCCGTCGATCAGGCTGTCCACGAGCCGGCCCCGCTCCCGTCGGTGCTTGACCGGCGTGTCGCGCCCGCTCAGTTCCCTGAGCAGATTGAAGAAGGCATCCGACTCGCCTATGCCGATCGGCAGCCCCATCCAATTGCGCTCCACGTTGAATTGCCTCTCAAGCGACGTCCCCGCCGTTTCGACCGCGCCCAGCGTGCGGCCAAACTCGATGGACGCCCTGGCCGACCCCGTCGCCGCGATCGCCTTTAGCGGGGTGCCGCCGGATTGCAGCTTCTCATACTGTGACCACGTCTCCCCGTCCATCGTCTCGGAATAGTCCGGCAGCAGGGTGTAACTGAGCCCGAAGTCATCGAGGATTTCCTTCAAATGCCGCAGGTCCGCGGCCGAGACCATGCCGGGAAAAAGGTTCACCGCCGCCGTCCTCTCCCCCGGCCGCGCCAGTTGCTCGACCAGCGCCTTGACCGCCGCGTGGAACCCGTCGATATGAGTGCCGCGGTAGCTCGCGGTGGATACGGTTACGATGGGCGCTGTGACGCGCTCGCCGTATGTCTCCCGAAGATCGTGCAGCAGGCGCGGCAGGTCTTCGCCGATGGTCTCGGCCAGGCACGTCGTCGCCGCCCCGATGAGTTGCGGCTCATATTGCCGCATCACGTTCAGGGCCCCCTGCTGAAAGTTGGCGGCGCCGCCGAAAATCGCGCTCTCCTCGTGGAAGTTCGACGAGGCGATGTCCATCGGCTCGCGAAAATGACTGATGAGATACCGGCGGATGTAGGTCGAGCACCCCTGCGAACCGTGCAAAAAGGGGATGCAACCCTCGACGCCGCGGAACACAAGGCACGCACCCAACGGCGTGCATAACTTGCAGGCGTTGCGCGTGGAGCTGAAGTGCTTCGAGCGCGGCTCGGCGACGGGGATCATGGTCCGACAACCTCCTTTGCCCTATTGGCGCGCCTCGGCGCGAATTGCCAGACCGGACTGGCGACGCTGGCGCACACCTCCTTGGCGAAATTCAACATCCCGACGAAACCCGCCAGCGGCTCCTTGCGCTCGTGGTTGTGGTCGCAGAAACCAATGCCCAGCTTGTAGGCGATCGGCCGCTCCTTCACCCCGCCGATGAACAAGTCCACGTCCTTTTCCAAACAGAACTTGGCTAGCTCCAGCGGGTTCGAGTCGTCCACGATGATCGTCCCCGGATCCGAGACCTCCTGGAGCTGGCGATAATCCTCCGTGTCGCCCGTCTGCGAGCCGACCACCGCGGTCTCCATCCCGAGCAACCGCAAAATGCGGATGAGCGAAAACGCCTTGAACGCCCCGCCCACGTAGATCGCCGCCTTCTTCCCTATCAGCCTTTGCTTGTAGCGTTGCAGTTCCGGGTAGATCGCCGCGATTTCCTCGCGCACCAGTTGTTGCGTCCGCCGCATGATGGCCGGCTCGTCGCTGAAAAACTTCGCAACCTCGTAAAGGGCGGCGCTCATGTCCTCGATTCCGAAGTAGGACACCCGCTTGAACGGGATGCCATGGTCCCGCTCCATCATCTTCGCCAGGTGGGTCATCGAGCCGGAGCATTGCACAAGATTGAGCTTCGCTCCGTGGCACCGGCGCAGGTCCTCCACCCGCGCGTCCCCGGTCACGCAGGCGACGACTTCCACCCCCATCCGCTTGTAGTATTCTCGAATGATCCACGTCTCCCCCGCGACGTTGAAGTCCCCCAGAATATTGATGCTATGCGGCCCGATGCGGGAGATGTCCCCCGACCCAACCAGCTTGTACACCGCCTCGCACGCCGCGCGGTACCCGTCTTTCTTCGTGCCCTTGAACCCTTCGGAATGCACCGGCAGCACCGGAATGCCCGTCGCCACGCCCACGCGTTTGCAGACCGCCCCCACGTCGTCGCCGATGAGTCCGACAATGCACGTCGAGTAGATGAACGCCGCCTTCGGCTGGTAGTGCGCGATGAGCTCCAGCAGCGCCGCCTCCAGCTTCTTCTCCCCGCCGAATATGATGTCCATTTCCTGCAGGTCGGTGGAAAAACTGTTCCGGTGCAGTTCGGGGCCGCTCGAGAGCGCCCCGCGGATGTCCCACGTGTAGGCGGCGCAGCCGATGGGGCCGTGGACCACGTGGAGCGCGTCGGCGATCGGGTACAAGACAACGCGCGACCCGCAGAACACGCACGCCCTCTGGCTCACCGAGCCGGCGGTGCTCGCCTTCCCGCAGGGAAGGTCGCAAGCCGGCGCGCCGGCGGACTTCCGCACCACCTGCGACCGGCGTTCTGGAAGAAGTTCAATCATGCGGTCCTATTGGACGAGCTCGAAGTGCTCGTCCGCGCACTCCCGATCCTTGTGGTCGAGCACCGCATCGTTCATTTTTTCCATGAGCCTCAGTGCCCCGGTGTAGCCCACGCACGGAAAATAGCGGTGTCCCATCCGGTCGAGCACCGGAAAGCCGAAACGAACGAACGGAATGGCCTCCGCACGGGCGATGTATTTGCAATAGGTGTTCCCGATGATCAGGTCCACCGGCTTGTTCTTGATCCATTGATGGAGGGCGAATAGGTCGGAGTTTTGCTTTACCACCGCGTCGGGCGCTTGCTCTTTGAGAATCTCCCTGACGCGTTGCTCGAAATGGTTGCCGGTCGACCCCGTGATGACGTAGGCGGGCGTCATGTCCAAATCCGTCAGGAATTGAGTCAGAGCGATAACGTGGTCGGGATCCCCCGCCACGGCGACGCGCTTCTTGTGGAAGTATTGATGCATGTCGCTCATCGCATCGAGCAGCCGCCCGCGTTCCTCCCCGATCCCCGCGGGCACGTCCACGCCCCCGTAGTTGCGGAGCGCGTGAATGAATCGGTCCGTCTCCGTCATGCCGATGGGCAGCTCCAGAAACGCGCACCCCACCCCGCACTTTTCGTCCAGCTCCGTCGCCGCCGGGTGGGACGTGAAGTGGCCCAGCGCCAGCGTGCAACAACTGTCGCCGGTGGATTGCAGGTCTCCTATCGTGGTCCCGCCGCGCGGAAACATCCTGTAATGCCCGTCCTGCGGCAAATCCAGCACACCGCTGGTGTCCGGGAAGACCACCGCGTTGATGCCCATCGCGGCGACAATCCGTTTCAGTTCCCGGATGTCGGAGGGATCCACGAAGCCCGGAATCAGGTTGAGTTGAAACGGCCGATGGCCGTGCTTCTCCGCCAGGTACCTGACCATCGCCGTCGTCATGTTCGCAAACCCGGTCACGTGCGACCCAACGAAGCTCGGTGTGTTCGCATGGATAACGTATCTCCCCTTGGGGATCGTGCCGTCCTCGGCGGCCTTCCGGATCATCATCGGGATGTCGTCCCCGATGACTTCGGAAAGACAGGTCGTATGCACGGCGACGATCTCCGGGTTGTAGATCGTGAAGATGTTCGACAGGGCCTGCGAGAGGTTGGCCAGGCCCCCGAACACCGACGCGCCTTCCGTGAACGAACTGGTCGTGGCCACCACCGGCTCCTTGAGATGCCGCGTCAGGTGGCTGCGGTGATACGCGCAGCACCCCTGCGAGCCGTGGCTGTGCGGCATGCAGCCGTGAATGCCCAGCGCCGCATACATCGCGCCGATGGGCTGGCAGGTTTTCGCCGGGTTGATCCGCAACGCCTCGCGCGGTTTGATTTCGGCTGTCGTTCCTTCAAGCATGGCTTTGATTCCTCGGGTCATTCTGTTGGCGCAGTCCCTACGCCGGACCTTCCCCCGGCTCCGCCGCCGCCGGCTTGCGCCAGGACTGCGGTTGCGCGCCCTTCTTGCCGCCCCCGGCGCGTCCGGGGTGGACCAGCGCCGCCGTCAACTCCGGTTCCGTCTCCCAAGGCGGCGTGATGAACTTCCACGTCCGGGTGTTCACCATACGGTCCACCTCGCGATAAAAATTGGCCGCCCCCGTGAAGGCCGCGTACGGCCCGCCGTAATCGTAACTATGCAGTTGCTTGCACGGCACCCCCATTTTCTCGATGACGAACTTGTCTTTGATCCCCGAGCAGATGATGTCCGGTCTGTACATCTCTATGAGCTTCTCGATCTCGTGATGGCTGATGTCGTCGATGATCAGCGCGTTCTTCTTCATCTCGGCCATCATCCCCTGGTAATCGCGGAACGTGAACCCCCCCGCCCGCAGCGCCTCCATCTGCTCCGGCGTCCTGCGCGGCCGGAAACGGGCCGGGTCGGGCTCCACCTTGAGCTCCTCGATGTTCCGGCTGTCGGCGTCCACCTTGATTGTCGGCAGCACCCGCCGCCCCTCGTAATCGTCCCGGTGCGCAAACTCGTACCCGGCGCAGACCGCTTCCATCCCGATGTCGCGAAACAAATCCTGGTAATGGTGCGCCCTCGAGCCGCCGACGAACAGCGCGGCGGTCTTCCCTTGGCACCGCGCCCGGATTCCATCCTGCACCGGCTTGAGTGCCGCCATCTCCTCCGCGATGACTTCCTCGACCCGGTCGGCGAGCTTCTTGCTCTCGAAGAACCGCGCCAGCTTCCGCAACGTCTTCCCCGCCGCCTCCGCGCCGATGAAATTCACCTTGATCCACGGGATGCCGAATTTCTTCTCCATCATGTCGGCGATGTAGTTGATCGACCGGTGACACATGACCCCGTTGAGTTGAACCGTGTGGGCCCGGGTCACTTGTTCGTAGCTGACGTCCCCGCTCAGCGTCGAAGTCACGTGAATGCCGCACTTCCGAAGCAAGGCGTCGATCTCCCAGGCGTCCCCCCCGATGTTGTACTCGCCCAGGATGTTCATCGTGAACTCCGCCTGGTCCGCGGTGTCGTCCAAACCGATGATGTTCTTGAATACCCCGTTGTTGGCAATGTGATGGCCGGCGGACTGGCTGACGCCCTTGTACCCCTCGCAACTGAACGCCATCACGTTGATCCCAAGCTCCTCCTTCATCTGCCGGGCGATGGTATGGATGTCGTCTCCGATCAGGCCGACGGGGCACGTCGCCAGAATCGCGATGGCCTTCGGCTTGAAAATGGCGTAGGCCTCCCGTATCGCCTGCCGCAGCTTCTTCTCCCCGCCGAAAATGATCTGGTCCTCCTGCATGTCCGTGTTCATGCAGTACTGCATGTAATTGACCTCGCCCGCCTTCGGCCGGGCCAGGTTCCTCCGGCTCATCCAGGCGTAAAAGCCGCATCCCACCGGCCCGTGCGTGATCTGGAGCAGGTCATAAATCGGCCCCATCACCACTCCCCGGCACCCGGCATAGGTGCAGCCCCGTTGGGAGATGATGCCCGGAATGGTCCGCGTGTTGGCCGCGATTTCCGGCGGCGCTTCCGGATCATTGGGCAGGATTTGTTTCGATCGCTTCTTGCGCGTCTTCGGCGGGTATATCTTCAGCATCTCCTCCCGAACGGCGCTCGGGTCGGGCGCGGCACCCTTTTCACTCAATACGGCCATAGAATATCCTCTCCATTCCTCAGTTCACTGCCGCCGTTCCGCGCTCGCCTGTGCGCACACGGACCGCGTCCTCAATCGGCAAAACGAAAATCTTCCCGTCGCCGCCGTTTCCAGTGCGGTTGGCTCGCATGACGGCCTCGATCAGCTTCGAGACGGATTCGTCCGCCACAGCGACCGTCATCATCCGGCTGGGCATCAGCATTGGGCCGTCATCCCTCAGCCGGGCAATCGCCTCCGGCGCCTCCGCCTGCGCGCCCTGGATCACCCCAAAATCCACAATCCCCTTGCCGCGCCCAACCACCTTCCGGACCGTGAAGGCGGGAAAGCCCGCCTCGATGAGCGCCTGCTTGGTCGCGTTCATTTTATTCATCCGGATGATGGCAATGATCTGTTTCATGGTCAGGCGTCCTTGGTCCCCGAACTGACCGTCCACGTCTCCTCCACCATCGAGACAAATATCTTCCCGTCCCCAAACGTCCCCTTGGTCCCCGTTCGGGCGGCCTTCAAAATCGTCTCCACCACAAGCTCCTTGTCCCCGTCCTGCACGACCACCATCAATTGCTCCTTGGGCAGTTCGTCGTAGGTGATCTCCCCTACCTTCAGGCCCCGTTGCTTTCCGCGCCCGAACACGTCCATCTTCGTTACCGCCGGGAAACCGGCGTCCAGCAGGGCCTTCATCACTTCGTGGACCTTTTCCGGCCGCACAACGGATTGAATCATGGTTGGCATGGTGGGGTGTGATGCGTCAGCGGGTTCAGTTGTAAAGTCCGAATTCCATCAGCAGCTTCTCCAGCTCAGGCATGGCGAGCGGCTTGGGGATGACGAAATTCTGGTTCTGATCAATCGCCTTGGCCAGGGCTCGGTACTCGCTCGCCTGCCCGCATTGCGGGTTCCACTCGATCACCGTCTTCCGGTTGATCTCCGCCCGCTGCACGTCGTTGTCCCGCGGCACGAAGTGAATCATCTGCGTCCCCAGCTTCCGGGCAAACTGCTCGATCATCTCCCTCTCGTTGTCCACCTTCCGGCTGTTGCAAATCAGCCCCCCCAGCCGGACCTTCCCGTTCGTCGCGAACTTCAGGATGCCCTTGCAAATGTTGTTCGCCGCGTACATCGCCATCATCTCCCCGGAGCACACGATATAAATCTCCTCCGCCTTGCCGTCGCGAATCGGCATCGCGAACCCGCCGCAGACCACGTCCCCCAGCACGTCGTAAAACACGTAATCCAGTCTCTCGCTCTCGTCGTAGGCCCCAAGGTGCTCCAGCATGTTGATGGAAGTGATGATCCCCCGCCCGGCGCAGCCCACCCCCGGCTCGGGACCGCCGGACTCGACGCACAGGCTGTTGCAGAAGCCGCCGCTCCGGATGTCCGCCAACTCCACGTCCTCCCCCTCCTCCCGCAACGTGTCCAGCACGCTACGTTGCGCCAAACCTCCCAGCAGCAGCCGCGTCGAATCGGCCTTCGGATCGCAGCCCACCACCATCACTTTCTTGCCCATCTCCGCCAGGCCCGCCACGGTGTTTTGCGTCGTGGTGGACTTCCCGATGCCGCCTTTGCCGTAAATCGCCACTTTTCTCATAATCGTGCTTGTCGCTTCGCTTGGATTTCCCCGGCGGGTTTGTTTGACCACCGGTTCGCCGCGTCTGGAACCACTTACGCATTCGCCATGCCAAGGCCCATTTCGGAGGAGAAACAAGCCCGTCCATTGATTGGTCCATTCGCGCAAGACCAACAGCCACAGGGGTTTGGCGGCGATCACGCTGGGAAACAGCCCCTGGCGCACGCTATGGCGGGACCAATCCCGCGAGCTACATTCGCGTGGCTTTCACACCCGAACCTACGCGGATGTAGCCTCACGCCGCCGCCTCGTCCCGGCGGAACCGCCTGTAATCAATGCCAAAGCGCTTCACTCGCAGCGCGATCTGCCGTTCCGTCAGGCCCAGGTTGCGGGCGGCACGGGCCATGTTGCCGTCGCACGCCTTGAGCTCAGCCACGATCATCTCGTATTCCAGCGCCCCCACCGCGGAGTCCAGCGCGCCGGCGGGGCCTTTCTCCGACGGGTCCTTCTTCTGCAGCGTCGGCGGCAGATGATGCGCCTCGATGGATTGTCCCCCGCTCACCAGAACGGCGCGCTCGATGCAGTTCTCCAGTTCGCGCACGTTGCCGGGCCAATGGTAGCTCACCAGCAGATCAATGGCCGCCGTGGAGATGCGCCGCACGTTCCTCCCGCTGCTCTTGCTGAACTTCTCCACAAAATGATCCGCCAGCAGCAACAGGTCTGACTTCCGCTCGCGCAACGGCGGCACGTAGATGGGAAACACGTTCAGCCGGTAATACAAGTCCGCCCGGAGCTTCTCCCGCTCCATCATCTCCTCCAGGTTCCGGCTGGTGGCCGCGATGATGCGAACGTCGCACTTCATCGGCGTCTGGCTCCCGACGCGCTCGAACTCCTTCTCCTGCAACACGCGCAGCAGCTTCACCTGCGTCGGCGGGGAAAGATCGCCGATCTCATCCAGAAAAATCGTCCCCCCGTCCGCAATCTCGAACCGCCCCTTCCGCATCGCGACGGCGCCCGTGAACGCCCCCCGTTCGTGGCCGAACAATTCGCTCTCGATGATGGATTCGGGCAGCGCCGCGCAGTTGAATTTGACGAACGCCTTGCCCCTCCGCGGACTCTGCTCGTGCAGCGCCCGCGCCACCAACTCCTTGCCCACCCCGGACTCGCCCCGGATCAACACGGTCGTCGTGCTGCACGCCACCTGCTCGATGTGCAGAAACACCGTCCGCATCGCGTCCGAATTGCCCAGGATGTTCCTGGGCCGGAACTGGCTCTGCATCTGCTCCTGCAATCGCTCGTTCTCCCGATGCAGGGCCGAGACCTTCTCCTGCGTGGCCCGATGGATATGCACCGTCTGCGCTATCACGTTCGCGATCAGCGAAAGCAGCCGGCGGTCGGAGGATAGCCGGACAGGTCCCGTAAGGGCCCGCTCCACGCTCAGTGCTCCAACAACTTCCGCTCCGAACTTGATCGGCACGCAGATATAGGCCACCGTCACGCTATTCTGATCGACCGGCTTTTCCTGCGCCCACGGTTCCTTCAAAACCGGCTCCTTCGATATGTCCTGCACCACCAGCGCCTGTCCGGTGCTCGTTACCTGGAGGATCAACTCCCGGCAGGCCTGCAGATACTCCCCTTCGTGTCCGGCGGGCAGGCCGACCGCCTCGCTGATCGTCACTTCCCCGTGTTCCTCCCTCAGAATCGTAATCGTGCCTCGTTTTAGCCCAAGCACCTCCGCCATCTTCAGCAGCACCGGCCGGATTACGTCCCTCAATTCCAGGCTGCTCTCCAGCGTGTAGGAAATCCCAAAAAGCAGGCTCAGCTCGTCCACGACGCGGCACCCGGACGGCGCCCTCGTGCCGCCAAGTGGGTCCAGCCCCATGGCCTCCATGCCCGGACAACCCAGCCGACAATTCTGCGACGCGTTCTGCACGGAAATGTCTCGCGCAAAGTCTGTGCCAACCTCGGCGCATTGTCGGCGGCGTCATGTCGGAACTGCGAGCCGGGCGCGGCATCCGGCCCGTTCTCCCCGGCTTGGTATGGTCATTGCTCTTTGTCTTCTCTCTTGGGAAAAAGACAACTCCCGGGGTTGAACTGCCTGCTGAATCAAGCCGGAGGGGGCGGGTGCCTGCGGCGTTTAATCCAGTCTGCTCAAGATGTGACACCCACCGTAATCCCGTTTGACTGCGGTGCCCCGCCTCGCTCAGAGCGGGCTTCTTCTCCCGCCTTCAGGCGGCCTTGAGCAACCAAACGGAACCCCGCCTTCGGGCGCAGGGTGGGCGACCGAAGAAACCGGTCGTGAGCCTAGCGCCTCAGAATGGCACCCTTGCCGACAGGATGAAGTTGTGATTGTAAGTGGGCTTATCGGTCAGCGCCACTTGATATCCAATCCCGATAGTTAGCCCGACCCGCTCCCGAATCGGCAGCCGCCCAAGAATGAAGCTCGGCGTGAGAAACACCTGGTTCTTGTCCGCGTGCTCCCCATTGGGCCAGTAGGTGTAGTTCACATCCACGTCCGGCCACAACACCTTGAGGATTCGATACTGGAGGGACGTGTTGAATTGCAGCGGCGTGCCCGCCCCGGCGGGCGCCGTGCCGTTGTCGGGAAAGCCGGCGCCAAAGGTGCTTTGGATGTCAAAATTGCCCCAGCCCTTTCCTCCGGCCAGCGTGGGTGTGACCGTGTAATGGTCTGTCGTGTTGTCTTTGCTCCCTGTTGGCGCCTGCAGCCCAAGAAAAGCGGTCGCGATGTAGTTGCCACTCTCCTCGTTGGCTGATGCCAGGCGATACTTGACGAGAAAGCTCTCGTCCGCAAAACCGTCAACCTCGTCGCCCTTGTTCCGGCTTTGCCAGGCCGGTACGCCGAGAATCACCTCCACGTTCTCGGCGGGAATCAGCTCCAACCCCTTGCCGCCGCCGAAACTCGTCAGGCGGGTGCCCGAAGAAGTCGTTTCCCAGGACTGATCGTATCGCAACTCCTCCTCCAGCCGGGGAGTCACGGTGGTGATCGGCGCGATCCAATGCGGCTGTTCCGATTGGATTTTGGTCACTCGCGCAAACCAATCGCCGAAATAACCGCCGCCGGAGGCAGACAGCGAGTCCGTTTGGTTGGTCGGGCTCTGGGCCGCCGCCTCCCACCCCAGGCCCGCCGCCAGAATCATGGCGGCCCATGACCGCAACCGCGGTTTCCACATCCTCGCCGGGCCCGCCGTGAGGCATTGCCTGGGGGTGGACTTGCCGATGCCGCCGGTGCCTTGGACAGTTTGCTCTCTCATAGTCGGTTGTGTTGCTTCAGTCTGACTTCGTTGGCTGCGCCGTGCTGGCCGCCTGCGCGTCGTGTCTGGAACCCTTTTAGCAATTGGCGTGCCGAGCCGCCTTCCACAGCCGAAATGAGCGCGCCGGTGCGGAGCGCGCGCGAGCAAAGCCAACAGCCACGGCGGTTTTGCAACCCTCAACAAGGAGAACAAATCGCGATCCCGGCCGCCACAACGAATCCGGCGGGCTACATTTGTGTAGCATTGGAGCGAAAAACCGACCTGGACGTAGTTTCCGGCCGCGTTACTGGCTCTGGAGCCACACCTCGCCGCTCTGGTCCCAGCCGGGGAAACACCCCGCCGCCACGTTGAAATCCTGCAAGACCACCCCGTTGAACTGGACCTCGTTCCACGACCTGGAATCCACGTAGCGCCCGCTGAAGGCTCCCGTGCCCAGGGAGAAAGAGAAGCGCAGCCAGCCCGAGCCAAAGTTCTGGAGCCGGTTGTCCTGGGTCAGAAGCACCTGGTTGGTCATCGACTGGCTGAGGTTGCCGCCCGCAAACTCGAGAAGCCCGGCCGAGAAATTCAGCACGGTCGCTCCCCGCGGCGGGCGAGTGTAATGAGAACCCGTCACGGCCACGTTGAGCGTAAACCCGTCGGGATAATACCAATCCCAGTCCCGTCGCGGTTTGACCCAGGTCACGTTCCCGGCGATGGCGCCGTTGGTCGAATCGTTGAATGACAGCCACGCATACAGCGCCCCCTGGCCCGAATACACCGGCACGTACAGCGGCCATTGCCCGTCCTTGGACACCGTGGTCGACTGGCTCACCTTGTATCCGTCCGCCAGGAACCCCGAAAAGCTAAGGTGCCCGCTCGTGCTGATATAAATCGTGCCGTAGCTGTCGCCCCCGGGAGAATTCGCCGAAGTCGGATCCCCGGGCAGGATCATCGTGTATCGCCCCGCGTTGGTGCAGATGTTCGTCCTCCCGTCGAATACCGCGCGGTTGGCGGAAAACGTAGCCGCCCAGATCGAGTTGCTCACCACCCCCGTAATCACGTCCGGGTCCGCCGCGTCCACCTGGAAATTCACATGAAGCCAATCACCGTAATAGTCGGGAACCTCGAACGCCGCCATGCCGTCGTCGGTCAGCCAGCCGGAGTGCGAATATTGGCTGTTGCCCAGACGCACCTTGACGCTGTAGTTGCCGCGCGGGGTCGTCGATATCGTAATCAGCCCTGAGCTTTGCTGCCAGACACCGTTGGTCTCGAAGAACAATCCGTTGAACGTGCCGCTTATCGGCACGTACGCGCTGGCGCACAGGGGCGCGCATAAAATCGTGAAGGAGGCCACAACCGCCTCACAAAAGTGGTTTTCATTGCTCATACTCTACTCCCAGTATTAGACGGCGCCCCGTCCCGGTTATTCAGCGCCCGCCGCCGGCGCCCGGACCCCATTCGCCAATTCTCAATCCCCGATCCTCCATTCCCAATTCCCAATGAGCCTTCATACCCCAGGACGCATACCCCTTCCCAAGCTTCTGAGCTGCCGCCCTTCTGGGCGCCATTTCATTTTGACAGCCCCTCCCCGTGTTGGCATCGTTCGATATTATGGCAGAATTGGAAGGTAACTTGTTGGTGGCCCAGTCCGGGGGGCCAACCGCGGTCATCAACGCGAGCCTGGCCGGCGTTATCGCCGAGGCCGGGCGGCACGAGTGCATCGGGGAAATCTACGGCGGCGCCAACGGCATCCTGGGCGTCCTGGCGGAAGACCTCATCGATATCAATGACGAGAAGGCGCGCGTCATCGCCGGCCTCCCCCATACGCCCGCTGCCGCCCTGGGCACTTGCCGCTACAAAATCGATTTCAAAAAGAAACCCGAACAGGCCGCCCGGGATATGGACCGGCTCTTCGAGGTCTTCCAGGCCCATGACATCCGATACTTCATCTACCTGGGCGGCAACGATTCCCAGGACACATCCCTCAAAATCCACGAGCAAGCCCTCAAGCGCGGCTCCCAACTCCGGGTCATCGGCGTGCCCAAGACCATCGATAACGACCTCCCCCACACCGACAATTGCCCCGGCTACGGCTCCGTCATCAAATTCAACGCCACCACCGTCATGGAGATCGGCCTGGACGTAGGTTCCATGGCCACGGACGACGGCGCCTGCTGCCTCGTCGAAGTGATGGGCCGCAGAGCCGGGTGGATCGCCGCCGGCACCGTCCTCGCCAAACAGGGCCGCGCGGCCAATCCCCCCCATATCATCCTGCTGCCCGAGGTGGCGTTCGACGAGGAGAAGTTCCTGGCTAAAGTCAAAGAGACCATCGCCACCCTCAAGTATTGCATCGTCGTCGTTGGCGAAGGTCTCAGGAACGCTGCCGGCGAAGAGGTGGGCGCCGACCGCAAGCGCCTCGACGCCTTCGGCCATCCCGTGCTCGCCGGGGCCGCCGAGAGACTCCAGGAACTCGTCCAAAACAAGCTCGCCATCAAAGCCCGCTCCGTCATGCTCAGCTATGCCCAGCGGGCCGCCGCCCATTGTGCCAGCCGCACCGATGCCGACAACGCCTTCGCCTGCGGCGAAGCCGCCGTCAAAGCCGCCGTCAACGGCCGGAGCGGTCAGATGGTAAAAATCGAGCGCCTGACCCAGCCCGACGGCTCCGTCAAATGGAGCGCCGGCCTCCAGCCCCTCGCCGACATCGCCAACGTCGAGCGCCTCATCCCGCGCGACTGGGTTGCCGAGGATGGCTTCCTCCCAAACGACAAGTTTGTCGAGTATGCCCGGCCCCTCATCGAGGGCGAAGTCAAAATCCCCACCGAGGGCGGCCTGCCCAAGTACGTGGCCTTGGAAAAGAGCAAGGTCGAAAAAAAGCTCGCCGCATTCACCCGCGGTTGAACGGCATTTTCCCTCGCATCCCCGTCAGCCACCAGAATAACCAGTCAAATTGCAAAGCCCGTTTCTTGACGGCTCCTAACTCCGCGTCCCTTCCATCACCGGCCTCGCCTCCTTATGCGAGGGAGACAGGCGCGTGACGCTGTTCATGAACTCGACCCGGACCTTGTTCCCCTCGAAATGGCAGGTGACGGTGTCATGATGGGGAGTCTCCTGAAAGTGCCACGTCATCTCGAACGTGTTCTCGTCCCGCCAGGTGCCGCTCGCCGCCACCTTCGATTTCGGCCCAAGCTCCCCCGACGTCAGCTTGGGGGGGGTTCCCGGCATGGTTGTCTCCCCCTCAACCCACTTCTCGATGCCGCACTCGATCCGGTATTCCCCTTTCTGATCTCTCAAGCTGAACAGACACGCGTCCGCCCGGAAATCGAAGGTCACATCCTCAACCCCCATCGCGTTGGCCTCCATCTTGAAATGACGCCCTGAGACAGCGGCGGCCATGGGGCAAGTGGCCCTCGCCTTCGGCGGCGCCAGCGCCAGCGAGTCCAACTTCTCCCGCAAGCGCCCTTGCGTGGGCCGATCCGCCGGCAGGGCCTCCGCCCTCATCGCGGGCAGCAGATGCTCCCAAACCAGGTCCAGCTCGCCCTGCAT
Source organism: uncultured Verrucomicrobiota bacterium (assembly GCA_964653485.1). Lineage (GTDB taxonomy): Bacteria > Verrucomicrobiota > Verrucomicrobiia > Limisphaerales > UBA8199 > CAVQND01. The sequence goes on from CAZZFF010000002.1 coordinate 71,825, forward strand.
GTTCGACGTCTCGCTCGTAATCGCCAGGACCGCATCCTGCTCCGGCATCACGACCGTGAACTGGCCGAAAGCGCCGTCGCCCCGGAACGCATTGTGGCGGCACCGCCAGAACTGGTAACAATAGCCCTGGTGCCAATCGCTCGTCTTCTTGAGCGTCTCCAGGTCCGCTCCGTTCCCCGGCGGCTGCTGAATCTTGAAAGTGGTCGCTTCCTCAATCCAGCTCGCCGGCAGGAGCTGTATGCCCTTCCAGACCCCCTTTTGCAGATACAACTGGCCGAACTTCGCCAACCCCTCCGTCTGAATGCTCAAGCCCCACCCCCCGGTGTTGATCCCGCGCGGACACGTCTCCCACGTGATGCCCGAAATGTCCAGCGGCCGGAAAAGACGCGGTTCCAGGTAGTCGATCACCTTCTGCCCCGTCACCTTCTGCACCACCGCCGACAGCATGTAGGTCGCGCCGCTGTTGTAGAGAAAGGCGCTGCCGGGGCGATTCTTGATCGGCAACGACAGGAACGTCCGTACCCAATTGCCGCTCTTGGTGATCGCCGAAGTCGAATCCTCCGCATGGCCGACCGACATGGTCAGCAGGTCCCTCACCCGCAGGGCGGCCAGGTTCTCACTCGGGGCGGCCGGCAGGTCCTCCGGAAAATAAGAAGCCACCCGGTCCTCGACCTTGAGCCTGCCCTCCGCCACGGCAAATCCCACCGCCGTCGAGGTAAAGCTCTTGCTGAGCGAGTACAACGTATGCCTCAGGTTGGGACCGTAAGGCGCCCACCACCCCTCCGCAACCACATGGCCGTGTCGGACCAGCATGAAGCTGTGAAACTCATGGGGGCCGTGGCCGATGCCCTCCAGGAAGGCCAGGACCGCCCCCGAGGACATCCCCTGCTCTTCGGGCGTGCTGCGCGGCAGCTTCCCTCCCGGCCCGTCCCCCGCCGCCAGGCATTCCTTCCAGCCCCCGGCCAGCCCAAGCCCGGCCGCCCCCAAACCCAGTTGTTCGAGAAATGTTCTCCTGCAATAAGCCATAGTTATATTATTGGTTAATCCTACTGGTTCACAACCCGGACTCAACTCGCCCCGAGCTTGTCCCGGTTCTCATAAACTTTGAGGATGGCGTCCGCGATGTCGTCCATGTCCGAGCGCGTGCCCAGGAGCGGTCCCGACGCCCAGATCATGGCCATCTCCTGGCAGACCCGGTCGCAGTTGGGACAGCCCAGCTCGTCCCGGTACTGCTGCAGCCGGCGCGCCGAATACATCTTCTGATACACCCGGCTCTTGAGGACGTTCTCAACCCAGGGCTCCCGGTGCAGCCCGCGCTCGATGTAAGGACTCAGGCCGATGCCCTCGGCCTCGACCGCCTTGAGGAACGCGCTGCGAGGCGCGTCGTTCCAGTGCTCCTTCTTGTAGCTCATGGCATAGAGATAGAACGAGCCGCTGGCCGTGCCTTCGTAAAGCTTTTGCGGGACAATCCCCGGGCACCCCTTGAGCCTGGACGTCAGGTAAGCCGCGTTTTGGTTGCGCCGCTCGAACCGTTCCCGCGCGCTGGCCAACTGCGGCAGCAGCACCGCCGCTTGAAACTCGTTCATCCGGTACTTCGGGCCGATCACTTCGGTCTGGCCCCGCCGCGACGTGCCGTGATTGTGCACCGTGAAGCACTTGTCCATCAGCGCCTCGTCATCCCCGACAATCGCCCCGCCCTCGCCGCATGGGATCGTCTTGCTGGCCTGGAAACTAAAGCACCCCAGCCGGCCGATCGTGCCCAGCTTCTTGCCCTGGTACTCCGACAGATGCGCCTGTGCGGCATCCTCGATTACCGCCAGGTTATGGCTTCGCGCAATGGCCATGATCCGCTCCATCTGGCAGGGCTGTCCCATCATGTGGACCGGCATGATGGCCAGCGTATTCCCGGTTATTCGCCGCTCCACGTCGTCGGGATCCAGTTGGTATGAAGCCGCATCCAGGTCCGCCAGCACCGGCAGCGCCCGCGCGGACAAAATGGCCTGGAGCGTCCCCGGGTCGGTGTAGGGCGAGGTGATGACCTCGTCGCCCGGACCGATCCCCAGCGCCTCCACGCAAGTGTGCAGCGCCTGTGTCGCCGAGCCTGTGGCCACGCACAACCGCGCGCCCATCAGCTTTGCATACTCCTCCTCGAACCTGGCCACCGCGCCGGAGGCCGATTGGATGCGGCACCAGACCCCGCTCCGGGTGGTCTTGACAACCGAGTCCACGATCCCCTCGTCCACGTATGGCCAGGCCGGCCATGACTTGCCCTTCTTGCGCACCGGTTCCCCGCCCAGGATGGCCAGCTTGCCCGCGCTCCGGACCGCGCCCGCGTATCCGGGGAATGAGGTTGAAGCTACGGCTGCTATGGAACTCGCTGAAGCCGCCGCGATGAACTGCCGCCGACTCAAATCATGGTTTTTCATTCGTTGCCCAGTGTGAGGTTCGCGTTTCGTCTGGTCGCGAAGCGTACGACGGAACACCTTCCGCGGCAAGGCCAATCCGCGGCTGGCAACATTTCAGAGGTTCCGGCCATCATTTTTCTAGGTTGACAGTTACCCGCCGGACCACATAATGGCGGCAAATGTGGTCAATCGTGATCCCGAACAACAACCAGTTCCGCCCCGTCCTGTAAGGACCGAGGGACAATTCCGTGTTATTCGAACTATAAAACCAATGAAAATCGCAAAGTACAACCAGGAAGAGCGGCATCTGTCCTCTTCGAGTGGGCAAACGAACAAACTCAATCAAACAAACCTCTCGGGCCAAAGGGCCTCGGAGGTCGGTCGTCTTTCGCTTTCAGGCATGCTCGTGCTTGGGCTCGGCGCCATGACGTATTTGACCGGTTGCGACGTTACCGTCAGGCAGCCGGCCGTCGTTGTCAGCACGCCGACCGTCGCCGTTGAGGCTCCGGCGGTCGCCGTTGAGGCTCCAGCCGTTGCCGTTGAGGCTCCTCCCGTGGTCTTGGAGGAAGGGGCGGGTGTGGTCGTGCCGGTAGGGGTCGATTTCGTGGTGATGGGTGGCCGCTACGCTTGGTTCAGTCCGGAGCTCCATCGTTGGTATTATCGTCCCGCGGGCTGGCGGCCAGCGCCGGGCTACCATGCGAGGGAAGTGCATAACATGAGGGAGCTTGAGGCAATTCATCACTCCGAAGTGCGTCGGGAAGTGCGCCATGAGGAGACCAAGAAGGTCCAGCAGCAAAAGCAAGAGAAGAGGCAAGAAAAGAAGCAAGAAAAGAAGAAGGAAGAGAAGAAGTAGGAACGGCAGTTCTTGCCTGTCAACGAGCTGCCATCCGGCCGCTGCTGACATGTCTTAAGAAGGCGACGGGCCAGCAAATCATACTGCTGGCCCTTTTTGATCCCCGCCGCTGCGTTCTGATCCCGGTCTTTGACCGCGGCCGGACGGTCAAAACCGATGAGCGGTTTGCACCCGCTAAAAGGTCATATTGGGCGCTTGCGTTCATCAGGCACCTTCTGGTATTGTGCCGGGTGTTGACGACGAACGCGAGTAGCCGAATCGTCCGACGGAGCAACTTGCAGGTTGCTTTGGCTTGTGCTCCGGTGTTCGGGTTCGGACAGATGGAGAACTCGTGAGTCGCTAGTAATCAACAATGCCCGCGTGGCGGAATTGGCAGACGCGCTAGATTCAGGTTCTAGTAGGTAACACTGTACAGGTTCAAGTCCTGTCGCGGGCACCATCCAGAAACCCCGGGGAAAACATCGGCTTCAGGCCGGTGTTACCGGGTCTTTTTGCGACCTGTGTGACGGGTATGGCAGCTAACCCAGCGCCGATGCAGCATTTGCTGACGCTTCCGCCGCGCATGGCGGAGGCTTTTGAATCACTCGCTGGCCTCAGACGCCCGGAGTGGTTTGCCTCTTGCGATCCACCCGGATTGTCGCTGGGTTCCGGCGGCGGTACGGCCTGCTTGCTGGCGGAGGCCTGGAGGGCGAGCGCGCCAGAGAAGTCGTTTGGCGAGTGGCTTCGCTGCGGGCGCAAGCTGATCCTCCATGCCGGCGGGCAAAGCAGGCGCCTGCCGGCTTACGCACCGACAGGCAAGCTGCTGATCCCCATCCCCGTATTCCGCTGGGGCCGAGGGCAGCGTGTCGATCAGACGTTGTTGGACCTCCAAACCCCCGATTATGAGCGCGTACTGGCCCACGCCGGCCCCGGCACCGTGGCCATGGTCACCAGCGGCGACGTGGCGTTGCGTTTTGCGCGCGAGTTGCCGGCGTTTCCCGATGTGGACGTGCTGGGCCTCGGGATGTGGGTGGCCCCTGAAAAGGCCAAGGATTTCGGAGTTTTCTGCTCGCCCCGGCGCCGGCCAACCGAGCTGGCCTTTTTCTTGCAGAAGCCCCCGCCTTCCAGGATTCGCGAGTTGGCGGAGGATTATCTTTGCCTGGTGGACACGGGAATGTGGCTCCTGAGCGAACGGGCGGTGCAGGCGTTGATGGAGCAGTGCGGGTGGCAGGGAGAGGGCTTTGAGGGCGGCCGGGCGCGGCCTTATGAGCTTTATGCCGAGTTTGGCTTGGCGTTGGGCGCCTCGCCCACGGTCCCGGACCCCCTCTTGAGCGCACTAACCTGCGCGGTCGTGCCGCTGCTGGAAGCGCAATTCCATCATTTCGGCACCAGCCGGCAGATGATCGAGTCGGTTTCCGCCTTGCAAACCCTGGTGCTGGACGAGACCAAAGTGGGGAGCGCCGGAGCGCGTCAACGGCCTGACCAGGTGACGCAGAACTCGCATTTTGGCGTCGCCTTGCGGCGAGAGGAGAATCACACGTTCTGGGTCGAGAACAGTGTGGTGCCCTCCGGGTGGCAGCTTGCCCACGAGCATGTGTTAACCGGCGTGCCGGAAAATGATTGGGGTCTTTGTCTGCCCGCGGGAGTGTGCCTTGATTTTGTGCCGATCGGCCAAGACGACTTTTGCACTCGGGCCTACGGTTTCGACGATGTGTTCAGGGGCCGGCTGGGCGATGAAACGACCCTCTGGCTGGGGCATCCGGCGCGGGAGTGGTTCCGGGCACGGGGTCTCAAGCCGGGAGACTGCCAAATCGATGTCGAAACGGACATCCAAGGGTGCGCGCTCTTTCCGGTGATGGCCAGGAGCGAGTTGGAGCCGGCCTTTGTGGAGTGGCTCTATGCGTCTGCGCCTGGGAATTCGCCGAAGTTCGCGCTGCTCTGGCAGAGGTTGCCCCGGTTGTCGGCCGGGCAAATCGGGGAGCGGGTGAATCTCGAGCGCCTTCTTGGACAGCGGGCACGGCTGAGGCAGGACTGCCTGCTGCCGATGCTGAAGAACTTCCGTTGGAGCGTTTTTTTCCGGCTGGACCTTGAATCCACCGCCAGGACTTTTGCCGCAGGGGCGGAGGACCTCCCCGATCTGGCCTTCAACGAGGCCGATGACCCGATGCACGTGGTGCATGAGCGGATGTTCCGCTCGGCAGTGCTGCGCCACCGGCGGGCGGTGGATTGGCAGGAGTCGGAGTCGGAGGCCTTTGCGTGTTTGCGAGAGATGATTGCGCGAGAGGCCCAACTCGCACCCGCGTTGCCGCGCCGCAACGTGATGGAGGATCAAATCGTCTGGGCCCGCAGCCCAATCCGGCTCGACCTGGCCGGGGGTTGGACCGATACGCCGCCTTACTGCATCGAGCACGGGGGCAAGGTGCTGAACCTGGCCGCAGACCTCAACGGCCAGCCCCCCGTTCAGGTCTTCGCCAAGCTGGCAGACCGGCCGGAACTGATCATGCGCTCGATCGACCTGGGAGTCGAAGAGCGCGTGCGCACTTACGCTGAGCTCGACACGTTTGCCAGCCCAAACAGCCCTTTTGGCCTCGCCAAGGCGGCATTTGCTCTGGCCGGGTTTCTTCCGCGGTTTCACGCCAATGGCGGTTTTGGGTCGCTGGAGGACCAGCTTCGGGATTTTGGCGGGGGCCTGGAGGTCTCCTTGCTTTCTGCCGTGCCCAAAGGCTCCGGCCTGGGGACCAGCAGCATCCTGGCCGCCACCGCGCTGGCGGCCCTGAGCGACCTGTGCGGATTGGGGTGGGACCGCAATGTCCTGTTCGGTCGGACGCTCGCCCTTGAACAAATGCTCACCACGGGCGGCGGTTGGCAGGACCAGGCCGGCGCCATCTTCCGGGGGCTTAAGCTGATCGAGACCGCCTCCGGCCTTGCACAGAAGCCGACGCTGCGGTGGCTGCCGCATCACCTTTTCGGCCACGAATACGCCAACCGCTCGATTCTGCTCTACTACACAGGCCTGACGCGTCTGGCCAAGAATATCCTCGCCGAAATTGTGCGCGGGATATTTCTCAACTCGCCTTCGCACTTGAGCATCATCGCAGATATCGGCGCCAACGCCGAATATGCCAGCGCGGCCATTCAGACTTGCGACTACGAGATGCTTCTGGCCGCGATTCGCAATAGCTGGTGGCTCAACCAACAACTCGATGCGGGGACCAACCCTCCGGCGGTCCGGCAAATCCTGGACCTCATAGACGATTACCTCGCCGCCGCGAAGCTCCTTGGCGCCGGGGGCGGCGGCTACCTGTTGCTCTTCGGCAAAGACCCGGAGGCCGCCGCCAGGATCAAAGAGGCCCTGACACAGCAGCCCCCAAACCCTCGCGCACGGTTCGTCGAATTCACCCTTTCGGACACGGGCCTGCAGTTGACACGAAGCTAAGCGGTCATGAACTTCGACGAGACTGCGCAAGATGGGGCGGCAAACGGCCCTTCGGGAGGAGGCGAAGCTCCAGGCATGGGTTCGCAGCATCCTCGGGCGTCGGTGGCCTATCACCTTTGCGAAGGGCTTACCGAAGCGACGCTGTACGGCATGGTGTTCTTTAGCCCCTGGGCGTTTGGAACTACTCAGCCGTGGGCTGTCTGGGTCATGAACGGCGCCGGCGGCCTGCTCGGGGTTTTGCTAGCGGCCAAGGGGCTTGTCCGTTGGACAACCGGGTATTGCCCAGTCTGGAGGGATTGTTCTGAGCGACAGAGACCCTTCTCATTCTCTCTATGGCTGGCCCGGGCTATGGCGGCCCTGACTGTGTTATTCTTGCTCTATGTGCTGGCGGGCGCTCTTAACGCCCGCGCAGCGTTCGACGTCTGGCACCTCGATTTTCAGTACTTTGAATGTATCCCGTGGCTGCCGCACAGTTATGACCGCTCGGCGACTTGGTTTGACTTCTGGGAGTACCTTGGTTTGGCCTGCACTTTCTGGGCAGTCCGCGACTGGCTTCGAGGAGACCCGGCGCGGGGACCGCAGCCCTCCCGGATGCGCTCCGGACACTACGGCGCCAGACGCGGGTGGTCGGGCCCCGACGCCCGCATCCGGCGCCTGCTCATGGTCGTCTGCTTCACGGGGACCCTGGCAGGGTTGGAGGGGATCGTGCAGCGATTGGCAGGCTCCGATAAGCTGCTGTTTCTGGTCCAGCCGCGCTATCACACCGAGGGTTTAGGCCATTTCGGTCCTTACGCCAACCGGAACAACGCGGCCGAGTATTTCAACTTGGTATGGCCCGTCTGCGTCGGTCTTGCCTGGCTCAATGCGCAATCGGTTAAGCGGGCCAGGAAGGAAGGGCGCCGCAGGCCCGGCAATGCGCACGTGTGGCTTTCGATCGGAGGCCTCCTCACGGGGGTCTGCCCGCTCATGTCAGGCAGCCGGGGCGGCGCGCTGGTTTGCTTGGCGATGGGGGCCGTCGTCCTGGTGGTGATGCTCGTCATCCCGCGCCGGGTCCCCGTGCGCAGTAAAATCGGGATGGGCTTGCTCTTTGGGGCCGCGTTGCTCGGGGCTGTCGTGCTTGGCTGGGACAATTTGCGAGCGCGGTTTCAAACCGTGTTCACCGACGACCTGAGCGGAAGATTGGCTGTGTACAAAGATGCCGCCGCCATGGCCAGGGACTACCCAATCCTTGGCTCGGGTGCGGGCTCTTACGCATCTCTCTATTATTTGTACCGCAGCGACTCCAACGGGGAGTGGGCCGCGTACCTGCACAATGACTGGCTGGAATATCGGATTACCTTGGGGTGGTTGGGGTTCAGCTTGCTCCTGGGGCTGTTGGCGGGGTCGTTGTTGAATCGGTTCATCGGCTGCGGCCCGCATCTGCCCACGCTACTGGCCACACTCATCTGGGTTGCGATGGCCGGATGCCTTCTTCATGCGCGATTTGACTTCCCCTTCCGAGTACACTCAACAGCGACCTTGTTTCTGCTCTATTGCAGCGTCCTGGCGAGCACCACCGGGGGAAGGCGGAGGGCGGAAGGATGAAGGTCGTCGTGGTTTCGGTTACTGAGCTGGTGAGGGCTTCTTGAGCAACTCGATGAACCGCTTCATCGCCGGGGACAGAACTCTGTTCTTCTTGTAAATGAGGCCCACGGGCCGGACACAGTTGGCGTTTTCCAGGCCCAGAGCCACCAGGGTCCGGCCCTTTACCTCCTGCTGGACGGTGGTTTCCGGGACGATCGCGACGCCTGAATCGATTTCCACGGCGCGTTTAATCGTCTCGACATTGTCGAACTCCATCACCGTTTGCGGCGTTACACCGTGCTCCCGGAAAATCTTTTCCAGGGCCCTCTGCGTCGGTATGTCCCTCTCATAGCCGACGAACTTCTGGCCGTCCAGCGTCTTGAGAGAAACGGTCTTGAGCTTGGCCAGAGGATTTTGGGGATTGCAAATCAGGACGAGCGCGTCTTTTCGCAAGGGCACCAGTTCCAGCTTGGAGTCGCGGGCCGGGTAGGCCACAATCCCAAGGTCCACCACGTTGCCCAGCACATCCTCATACACTTGGTTGGCCCGTCTGTATTCCACGTGGACGTTCACATGCGGGCATTCTTTGAGGAACCGCTGGATGAAAGGGGGCAGTTCGTGCAAACCCACGCTATAGACCGTGGAGAGGCGAATCGTGCCGGAAAGTATCTCCTTAAGCTCCTGCAACTTGCTTTGCAGGCCCTCAAAGGCCTCCAAAATCTCTTTGCCCGAATCATAAACCATCTGCCCTTCGGGCGTCAGCCGGAAGTTCTTCTTGCTCCGTTCGACCAGCAACGCGTTGAACTGCTTTTCCATCGCGCTGACAGTTTGGCTCACGGCGGACTGGGTGACTTCATTGATCTGGGCGGCCCGGGTAAAACTCTGAGTCTCGCTCAGATCGCAAAAAACTTTGAGGCTTTCAATTTGCATGAGCCAAATTAATACCCGGAGACCACTCCCAGTCAACCATAATCAGTGAAGGTGGAACGGCAAGTCAGGGCCAGTTGTCCACCGCCCTGGACGGCAAGTCAGACGGTGGCTTGGCGGGAACCGCGGCGGCTTCAGAATTGGCTGGAACTGACATCCAACCGCTTTGCGCCGGAGTTCGCTCCGCTCCACCACGCCCGGGGCATCACGCACCGCTTCTCGAGGGTTCGCCCCGAATGATCGGGCGAGTATCAAAAGTCGGACTAATGCGCCTCAAGCCAGTTCCCGCCCACCCCAATCTCAACCAGGATTGGAACGTCCAGGGGGATGGCGGTCCTCATTTTTTCGTCAACCAAGGCGCGCATCTCCGTTTCTTCCGGCTCATACAGGTCGAAGACAAGCTCGTCATGGACCTGGAGCACCAAGCGGGACTTGAGATTCCGGCTTTCCAGCTCGCGGTGGATGCGGGTCATCGCGATTTTGATCATATCGGCGGCGGTGCCCTGGATGGGGGCGTTGATCGCGTTGCGTTCGGCGGCGCTCCGGAGGGTGTTATTAAGAGAACCGATGTCGCGAATGTAGCGTCGCCGGCCCGTCACCGTTTCCACGTAGCCGTGCTTGCGGGCCAGGGCTATGGTGTCGTCCATATAGCGGCGGATACCCGGGAATTCGCGGAAATACTGGTTGATGATTTCGGCGGCTTCGAGGCGGCGGATGCCAAGGCGCTGGGCCAAGCCGAAAGCGGAAATGCCGTAGGCGATGCCGTAGTTGACCATTTTGGCTTTGCGCCGCATTTCCGGCGTGACGAGATCCTGGGAGAGGCCGAAGACCCTGGCGGCGGTGGCGCTGTGGACGTCCGCGCCCGTGCGGAAGGCCTCCAGCAGGGCTTGTTCATGGCTCAGCGCCGCGATGATGCGCAGCTCGATCTGGGAGTAATCGGCGGAAAGCAGGCGGAAATCCTGGCTGCGCGGGACGAAGGCCTTGCGGATTTCCTGGCCGCGCTCGGTGCGGATGGGGATGTTCTGGAGGTTGGGGTTTTGGGAGTTGAGGCGCCCGGTGGTTGTCACGACCTGGTTGAAGGTGGTGTGGACGCGATTGGTCGGGGGCCAGATGGCGGCGGGCAAGGCGTCGGCGTAAGTGGACTTGAGCTTGGAGGCGGTGCGATATTCGAGCAGGCGCCGGACGATTTCGTGGTCGGGCGCCAGAAGGGCCAGCGTTTGCTCGTCGGTGGCGTATTGGCCGGTCTTGGTCTTTTTTGGCGGCGGACAGACCTTCATAATGTCGAAGAGGATCTGGCCCAGTTGCCGGGGAGAATTGAGATTGAAAGTGGTGCCGGCCAGGCGCCAGATGGTACGCTCCTGCTCATCGATTCCCTTGGCCAGTTGGGCGGCAAAATCGGCGAGCGCGGGTGCCTCGACCTTAATGCCTTGGTATTCCATGTCCGCCAGCACTGGGATGAGCGGCGACTCGATGTCGTAGAAGACGCGCTCCTGGCCTTTTTCCTTGAGCAACGGTTCGAGAACGTCGCGGAGTTGGAGTGTCACGTCGGCGTCCTCGGCGGAGTATTGAGCGACCTCTTGGACAGGAACCTCGGCCATGTTGATTTGACCGGTCTTTTTGTCTCCAATCAATTTGGTGATCGGCACCGGGCTGTAACCGAGATAGACCTCTGAGATGTAATCCATGCCGTGGCGCTGGTCCGGTTCGATAAGGCTGTGGGCGACCATTGTGTCGAAGAGTTTGCCGCGCACGGTGACGCCGTGCCATTTGAGGACGCCCAGGTCGAACTTAAGATTGTGGCCGACTTTCTCGATCTGCGGATCCTCGAGCACCGGGCGAAGCTCCTCGATGATGGGCCGGGCCAGGTCCCCGTCCTGCGGGACGGGTACGTAATAGCCAGTATGAGGTTTGAAAGAAAAGGCCAGTCCAACCAGGCGGGCTTCCTTTGGATCGAGGCTCGTGGTCTCCGTGTCAAGGCAGAATGACCGCTGGCCCCGGAGTGCGCGGAGTAATTCCGCGCGCTGGGCGGGGGAGGCGGCCAGGCGGTAATCATGAGGCACGTCCCGGATGGTCTTGAGGTTTGGCGCCGCCGACGGCTTGGATGGGGTTGCCGGTGCTTCGTCCTCCGCCACCAGGACAAGATCCTCCTGGGGCGGTCTTGCCTGGCGGTCGGACGCCGGGGCAGTGGCGGCGGGCAGTGGAGCCTGGTAGCCATGCCCGGCCCGGAAATCCTGGCCGAATAATCGGCGGCCGATCGAGTTGAACTCGAATTCCACCAGCAGCGCCTTGAGTTGGTCCTCTTGAGGTGGGGCCACTTTTAAGGACTCAAGTTCAACAGGGCAGGGCACGTCACATTGAATAGTCGCCAACCGCTTTGAGAGCAGGGCCTGCTCCCAGTTTGTCTGGAGAGTCTCTTTGACGCGCCCGGTCAATTCGCCTAAATGTGCCAGCAGATTCTCCACGCTGCCAAACTTGGCAACGAGTTTTGCGGCCGTCTTTTCGCCGATACCGGGTACGCCGGGGATGTTGTCGGAGGAATCGCCCATCAGGGCCAACACGTCCACCACTTGGTCCGGCCGTTGCACGCCCCATCGGTTGAGAATCTCGGCCACTCCGAGGATTTCCACGCCCTCTCCCAGGCGGGAAGGCTTGTAGAAGAAAGTGTTGGCGTCAACGAGTTGGCCGAAGTCCTTGTCCGGCGTCACCATATAGGAAGTGAAGCCCTCTTTGCGGGCGCGCCGGACCAGAGTGCCGATGATATCGTCGGCCTCGAAGCCGTCGCAGATGATGACCGGGACACGAAGCGCCTCGAGCATGCGCCGCACGTGGGGCAGTGCCTGGATCAGGTCTTCGGGCATGGCCTGGCGGGTCGCCTTGTATTCGGGATATAGCACATGGCGCTGGGTCGGCGCTTGTGTGTCGAAAGCGACTGCCAAGTGCGTGGGCTGCTGGTTCTTGAGGATGTCAAGAAGCGTCTGAGTGAACCCGAACAGCGCGGATGTGTTGACCCCTTTGGAGGTGAGAATGGGCCGGCTGATGAGGGCAAAGTGCGCCCGATACACCAGGGCCATTCCGTCCAGCAGGAATAACTTCTTCACGATGCCTGCAGCCTACTGCTTGTTCCAATCCGCGTCTTCAGGGCTTGAACAGCCCGTCCCTTTGTGGCCCGTGAACGACCGCCTCTCCGCGGCCCGATTAAGAAACCCAAGCCCGGGTTCGTTTGGAGCTAGGGCCCGCGACGACGGAGAGGACGTGTTTGGCCAGTTTGACGTCCTCGACGATCTGCCAGTCGAACATCCCGACCAGGATGAAGTCTGCGCCGGAGTTGAAGGCATAAGGAAAGGCGGCGCGGGGTTGGATGGCGCCGGCGGCCAGGATTTTGAAGGCAATCCAGGGCTGTCTGACCTTGGCCATGACATCTACAACGGCCTGCGGGTCCTGACACCAGGAATTGTCATGCGCCCCCAGCGGGCCTGTTTCGTCCGCACGCGGAGCGGTGTAATAATCGTGGGTGTGGAACGTCTTTTGGTAAAAATCCACATCGAGGTGGGCCTTTTCACATTCCACAATGACGCCCAGGTCATGGGCCGCCACGCCCGCGATGCGCTTTTGAGACTTGATGAACTGCACGCTTTCGGCAATTTTGTCGAACTTGCCCTGGCTGATCAAGGCCTCACAGGCATCGCCGGTCAGATGGACCCCGGTTGCGCCTTGGTCGATGGCCTTTTGGATTTGGGAAAAGCCGCCCGCGCCGTCGGGGCGGGTTTGGGCGAACCACTTGATTTTGCCGCCACACTTCCAGTGGGCGAAGATGTCGGAGTTGTCGTCCATCACCCAGGTGTTGATGGCCGTGATACCTTGGCTTTCGCCCAATTCGAGGGTCTCCCGGATTTTGGCGGAGGTATTGTAGTGGCGCATCAGGGTTGAGACGTAAGGCAGGTCCCTGGAGTGCGACCAGCCGCCAATCAGGTTGCCGCCCATCATGAGGCGGGAGAATTCCTGGCCGGCTATCTTGCCTTTGGGGAACGGTTCGGCCGGAGCAGCCGCCCCGCCGGTGGCATTGGGCGGCGCCTGGGATGTGGTTTGGGCACCCAGGCCGAACGGCAACGCGGCTGAGGCCAGAAGCGAGGATTTTACAAAGCCGCGGCGGGAAATTTGCTGTGCCATGCAGGGACCCATAGCATCGTCTGGAGGCCTTGTCAAGCTAACCCGTGGTCTTGCTGCTGGCGGCGATGACCTCCGAGAAAATGGCCAGGACCTCCGCGCGGGCCAAGGCGCCGACGAGGCGGTTTTCCTTGAGGGTGTTGACGACAGGAATGTTGCGCTGCTCGCTGGCCAGCACGACAGGCAGGATTTCAAGCAGCCGTTGGTTGGGGGTCACACACGGGGGAGGCGGGCGCATAATATCATAGGCAATCACCCCGCGCAGTTGGTCTCCGTCGGCGAGATACTCTTTCAAGTCTTGCAATGCAACCAGGCCGGCCAATTGGTTCCGGGCGTCGACGACCGGCAGGAAGTTATTCGAGCTGACAAGGAACCGGTCGGCGATTTCACCCAGGAGCGCGGTCTCGCGGACCGGCGGCACCGGGGCGCGCATGATGTCGGCGACGGTTCGCTCGGTGGCGGCTTCGGAGGCTGTCGCGTCCTGGGAGACGGTCAGGCCCTTGCGGCGGAGGGGTTCGGTGTAGATGGATTCGGGGTGGAACCTGCGCGAGACGAGGGTTGAGACGACACAGGCGAGCATCAAGGGGGGGATGAGGGAATAATCCAGGGAGATTTCGAACACCATGATCATTGAGAGCAGGGGAGAACGGGTCGTGGCGGACAACATGCTGCCCATGCCGACGAGGGCGAAGGTGGCGATGGTCAATCCCTGGGCGGCATGGAGCTCGCGCAAGCCCAGCCCGGAGATCGTCCCCACGGCCGCGCCCAGGAAGAGCGTGGGGGTGAAGACGCCTCCCACCGCTCCGGAGCCGACCGTGGCCAGCGTGGCGATGAGCTTGGCCAGAAACAACCCGGTCAAATCAACGATTTCGCTGGGTGAGGAGGCCGAGGCGGTGTATTGGCCCTGAAGAATGCGGTTGGTAATGACATAACCGTTGCCGCAGACTCCCGGGAACTCCAAGGCGATAATCCCCACGACCAGCCCGCCCAACGCCATGCGCGCGTAGTTCGGCGCCCCCAACTGCTTGAAAATCCCTTCGGTTCGATTGAGCAGTTTGAGAAACCCCGCCCCAACGACGCCCGTGACGACTCCCAGGCAGATAAACCAGGGTAATTGCGTTACGCTGGTGAATTGCGTGATGGCAAAGGGCGGGATGATGTACCAGGGCTGAAGACCGAAGAAACTGCGGGAGACCATGGCAGCCACGACGGAGGCAAAGACCAACGGGGCAAAGAGGCTCATCGAGAAGTTGCCCAGCACGATGAGGGCCGCAAAAACGGCGCCGGAAATCGGCGCGTTGTAAGCGGCCGCAATGCCCGAGGCGGCCCCGCAGCCGACGAGCAAACGCAGGCGGTAGGGAGGCCACTTGGCCAACTGTCCCCACTTGGAGGCAAGCGTAGCCGACAACTGCGTGATGCCTCCTTCGCGGCCGATGGAGCCGCCGGAGCCGATGGTGATGAGCGAGGAGAGGAACTTGACGATGCCGTTGCGAAAGGGCAGCCGCCCGTCACCGGCCACGACGACTTCAAGGAGATTGGTCGTCCGCTGCGGGCCGGCCAGGCGCAACCCCCAATGGAGCACCAGGCCCGCAAGAACGCCGCCCAGGGCCGGCGTCAGGACGCGCTGCCAGCCTACCATCATCTCCGCCACCTCCTCCGGCCGGCCCGCGTGCTGGGAAAAAAGGTGTTTGACGGAGTCTGTGGCGTAATAGAACAAAAGGTTGACCAGCCCCCCGATGACTCCAACCCCGCCTGCCAGCACGAGGTGAAAGGCCTCCTCGCTGAAACGGAACTTCTCCCTGACCCTGAGCGCCCGCTGCCAATGGCGCCGGAAAAGCAGGTGCATCCTCTCGATGATTCTGGCGCTCTGAAGAAACCTCACAAGCCGATGTTATGGCCGATGGGGTTTCTCGCAAACGCAAAATCTTCGACGACCTTCCCCTGAAGCAGATGCTCCCGGATGATGCGCTCGAGGACCGCCGGGGTGCATGAGTGGTACCAGACCGCCTCCGGATAGACCACGGCGATCGGCCCCCGCACGCAAACACGGAGACAGTTGGCCTTGGTGCGGTACACCGGCCCTCGAGACCCGGCCAGTTGGAGCTCGTTGAGCCGGCGTTTCAAGTATTCCCAGGATTCCAGGCCCTGGGCTTTGGCGGCGCATTTTGGCTCCGTTTGGTCGGCGCACAGAAAAATGTGGCGCCGGTAACGCTCCAGCCCAAGCGAGCCGGCCAACGTTTGCATTTCATTCGCCATACTTGAATCTCTGCACAGCAAACTAATTTGCAACTCGCAATTTGCAAACTTTCGATTCCAAATCCTCGCCTTGTGAAACCGCGAAATATTCCTTTCACGGTGTTTGGAGTTAAGCCCGCCGGGGGCCTGCGGGTCAGGCGACGGTCGAGTATTTCCGGCAGAGGGGTTTGATCTTCTCGACAAGTTTGGGCACGCCGCTCATTGCGTCTTCGGCGCCCTCGTATTCGACCGACATGTAGCCCTTATACCCGCTGCGGGCGAACATCTGCCAGACGCGATCCAGGTCGAGCGGTTGGATGGGCTTGCCGTAAAAGTCGCGGATATGGGCGTGGGTGGCGTAGGGCAGGCATGCAGCAATCTGGTCATAAGGGTTGTCGGGGAAGTTGCTGATGTCGAGGTTGCAGCCGGCATAAGGCGAATCGACTCCGCGAAGAATCGCGACCATGTTGGCGGCGTTGGCCGACAGTCCGGAATGGGTCTCCAGGCCGAGAATCACTCCCTTGGTCGCGGCATATTCGCAGGCCGGCTTCATGGTTTCGACGACCCACTGGACCCCCTGCTCGTGGGTCGCCCCCGCGGGCAATTTGTCCCCGAAGACGCGCAGATGGGAGGCCCCGAGCAATTCCGTCGTGTCCACCCATTTCCTGACGGTCTCGATGACTTGCGCCCGTTTCGCGGCCTCCGGTTGGCAGAGGTCGGCGCCAATGGCCAGGCCGGAAAAAGGCATGCCCTGGCGATAGGCGAAACTGCGCAAGGTGGCGAGGTACGCCGCTTCGGTCGATTTGAGCCAATAGGTCGTTATGTCCACCCCCAGCACGCCCAGCTCGACCGCCTTGAGGATGAACTGCTCCATGGTCATTTTGCCCTTGCCTAGGTAGGAGCCGTAGGAATAGGCGCAGCATCCGGGCAGGAGCCTTGCGCCCGGGGCGGCCGGCCGTTTCTCAGGCTCGTCCGTCGCCCGCAAGCTCGAGGCCAGCGAGCCGACGGACACGATGCCGGTTGTCTTGAGGAAGTGGCGACGGTGAAGTGATTGAAGTGAATTATGCATCGGAACGAGTGCCTGCGTGGTCGGAGGCCGGAGAGCGGTTAATGCGGCGGATCGCGTTCACCCCGGAATGATGAGAAACCAGGCCGACAAAAGTCAAGCCTCGCGCTCGGTTTCCAAGGCGTCTCCCGCCGTGATTTCGCGTTTTCCGGTTGCCGGAGGGGAGAGACTGTGCCATGAGACCTGCGACAGAACGCCCAAGCAAGCGCCACATTGTCCCACATGTCACACTTTCTCAGAGACGTTGGCGCGAGGAATCCGAATCTATAACATATTGTCCATTAATTGTTTACATGGCTTGTCTCGGCCAGTTTGGCGGGATGGCATCGTCATTGCTAAAAGTGGTTTGGATTAAAGCTAAATCCAGAACAATTTATGGCAAAGGTTATTGGCATTGATTTAGGCACGACTAACTCCTGCATGGCGGTCATGGAGGGCGGAGAGCCTGTGGTGCTGGAGAACTCTGAAGGACGCCGGGTAACGCCCTCGGTAGTGGCCTTCACCAAGAGCGGCGAGCGAGTGGTGGGGGACGCGGCAAAGCGCCAGGCGGTCACGAATTCGAGGAACACGATTTATTCGATTAAGCGGTTCATGGGGCGCAAGTACCCCGAGGTGGAGGAAGAGCGCAAGCGAGTGCCTTACAAGGTCGTTGCCGGGCCAAATGGGGATGCCTGCGTTGAAGTGGAAGTCGAGGGCAAGCCCAAGCTGTTCAGTCCGCCCGAAGTCTCCGCCATGATATTGGCCAAGCTGAAGGCGGACGCGGAGATGAGGCTGGGGGAGAAGATCAGCCAGGCGGTGATTACCGTGCCGGCTTACTTCAATGACTCGCAGCGCCAAGCGACCAAGGACGCGGGACGCATCGCGGGCCTGGAGGTGTTGCGGATTATCAACGAGCCCACCGCCGCCTCGCTGGCTTACGGGCTGGACAAGAAGAAGGACGAGCAGATTGCGGTTTACGACCTGGGCGGCGGCACGTTCGATATATCGGTTCTGGAGATTGGCGAGGGGGTGTTCGAGGTCAAGGCCACGAACGGCGACACGCACCTTGGAGGCGACGATTGGGACGGGCGGATCATGGATTGGATTCTCGAGGAATTCCGGCGGGAGAACGGGATGGACCTGAGGAAGCAGCCGGACGCGCTGCAGCGAATCAAGGAGGAATCCGAGAAGGCGAAGATTTCGCTGTCCAGTTCGCAGGTCTATGACATCAACCTGCCGTTCATCACGGCGGACGCCAGCGGGCCCAAACACATCAGCATGAAGCTGACGCGGGCGAAGATGGAGCAGTTGTGCGACGACCTGTTCGAGCGCACCATTACGCCGGTCAGGGATTGCCTGCGGGACGCCGGAGCCACGACGCAGCAGATCAATGAGCTGGTGCTGGTCGGCGGCATGACGCGCATGCCAAAAGTGGTCGATACTGCCCGCACTCTTGTCAACAAACCCCCGCACCAGGGGGTCAACCCGGACGAGGTGGTCGCCGTCGGGGCCGCGATTCAGGCCGGCGTGCTCAAGGGGGAAGTCAAGGACGTGCTGCTGCTGGATGTGACGCCCCTGTCCCTGGGAATCGAAACCCTGGGCGGTGTCTCCACCAAGCTCATCGAGCGGAATACGACGATCCCCACGCGCAAATCTGAGATTTTTTC
The DNA here is from genome assembly GCA_964653485.1 of uncultured Verrucomicrobiota bacterium. Taxonomy (GTDB): domain Bacteria; phylum Verrucomicrobiota; class Verrucomicrobiia; order Limisphaerales; family UBA8199; genus CAVQND01. The sequence goes on from CAZZFF010000002.1 coordinate 90,099, forward strand.
CACGGCTTCGGACAGCCAGCCGGGCGTTGAAATCCATGTGCTGCAAGGGGAACGTCCCTTGGCCAAGGATAACAAGACGATCGGGAAGTTTCATCTCACCGACATACCGCCGGCGCCGCGCGGGGTGCCCCAGATCGAGGTGACTTTTGATATCGATGCCAACGGCATCCTGCACGTCAGCGCGAAGGACCTAGGCACCGGCAAGGAGCAGAAGATCACGATTACGGCGAGCAGCGGTCTCAGCAAGGACGAAATCGAGAAGATGCGCAAGGACGCCGAGGCGCACGCCGAGGAGGATCGCAAGGGACGCGAGGAAATCGAGAGCCGCAACGAGGCGGACAACGCGGTGTATCGGTCGGAGAAGTTCCTGAAGGAGAACGCGGATAAAATCTCCGGGGCGGAAAAGGGCAACATGGAGTCCGCCGTTGCTGCGGTCAAAGAGGCCCTCAAGGGAGGGGACTCCGCGGCCATCCGTTCCGCCAGCGAGAAACTCAACGAAGCTTGGCAAGCCGTTTCGGCCGAGTTGTACAAGGCGGCGGGCGAGAAGGCCCGCGCGGCGCGAGGCCAGGGCCAATCCGGCCCGGGCGCCGGCCCGACTCCGGGCCAAGGCGGCGGCGAGGCCAAAAGCGGCTCGAGCAAGGACGAGGGACCCATCATCGACGCGGAAGTCGTGGATGACAAGAAGTCCTGAACCTCAACAACCAGATTTCCCGCAGCGAGTGCGGCGGGATTTTGATTCAAGGCAAAATCAAAAAAGAAAGACAAACCAAAACCTATGGCACTAAATGTAAAACCCCTCGGCGATCGAGTCCTTGTGGAAGCGATTGAAGAGAAGGAAGTCAAGAAAGGCGGAATCATTATCCCTGACACCGCCAAAGAGAAACCGATGGAAAGCGTCGTCATCGCCCTCGGCACGGGCAAGACGGACGACAACGGGAAAAAGGTTCCCTTTGAGATCAAGAAGGGCGATCATGTGCTGGTGAGCAAGTACGGCGGGACCGAGATCAAATTGGACGGCAAGGAGTACAAGATACTGAACTCCGACGACATCCTGGCGGTGATCGAATAACAATCAACACTCAACCATCAATCAATAATATCTAATATGGCAGCAAAACAATTGCTTTTTGACGAGGCGGCTCGTCAAGCCCTGTTGAAGGGCGTCTCGAAACTGGCCAGGGCGGTGAGCGCAACGCTGGGACCCAAGGGCCGCAACGTGGTGCTCGACAAGAAATTCGGCTCCCCGACCGTGACCAAGGACGGCGTGACTGTAGCCAAGGAAGTGGAGCTTGAAGACGCTTACGAGAACATGGGCGCGCAGATGGTCCGGGAAGTGGCCAGCAAGACGAGCGACGCGGCCGGGGACGGCACCACGACGGCGACGGTCCTGGCGGAGGCCATTTATCGCGAGGGCCTGAAGTACGTCACGTCGGGCGCGAACCCGATCGGCATCCAGCGCGGGGTCAACAAGGCCGTTGCCGCGGCGGTGGATCAGCTTGACAAGATCGCCAAGAAGGTGAAGGACAAAGAGGAAATCAAGCAGGTCGCCACGGTTTCGGCCAACTGGGACACGACGATCGGCGAGATCATCGCCGACGCGATGGACAAGGTAGGCAAGGACGGAACCATCACGGTGGAAGAAGCGAAGTCCATCGAGACGTCGCTTGAGGTGGTGGAAGGGATGCAGTTCGACAAGGGGTATCTGTCGCCTTACTTCGTGACGAACGCCGAGACCATGGAATGCCGGCTCGAGGATGTTTACATCCTGAACTACGAGAAGAAGATCAGCAGCCTGAAAGACCTCCTGCCCCTGCTCGAGAAGGTGGCGAAGGTGGGCAAGCCGCTGTTGATTATCGCCGAGGACGTCGAAGGGGAAGCCCTGGCGACGCTGGTCGTGAACAAGCTGCGCGGCACGCTCAATGTGTGCGCCGTCAAAGCGCCCGGCTTCGGCGACCGCCGCAAGGCGATGTGCGAAGATATTGCCATCCTCACGGGCGGCAAATTCATCAGTGAAGACCTTGGCATCAAGCTGGAGACCCTGAACCTCGAAGACCTCGGCCGCGCCAAGAGCGCCGTGGTGGACAAAGAGACAGCCACGCTCGTCGAGGGCGGCGGCAAGAGCTCTGAAATCCAGGGCCGTGTCAACCAGATCCGCCGTCAGATCGAGGAAACGACCTCGGATTATGACCGCGAGAAACTCCAGGAGCGCCTGGCCAAGCTGGCCGGCGGCGTTGCCGTCATCAATGTCGGCGCGGCCACCGAGACGGAGATGAAGGAGAAGAAGGCGCGCGTTGAAGACGCCCTGCACGCGACCCGCGCGGCCGTCGAAGAAGGCATCGTTCCCGGCGGTGGCGTGGCTCTGCTCCGTTGCCTGAGCGCGATCGACGCCGTCAAGACGGACAACGAAGACGAGCGCATCGGCGTTGACATCGTCAAGCGCGCCGTCGAGTTCCCCACCCGCGCCCTGGCGGACAACGCGGGCGTGGAAGGCTCGGTAGTCGTCCAGGAAGTCAAACGCCGGAAGGGCAACGAAGGCTACAACGTTTCGACGAACACGTACGAAGACCTCGTGAAGGCGGGCGTTGTGGACCCCAAGAAGGTCACTCGCACGGCGCTGCAGAACGCGGCCTCCATTGCCGGCCTGCTGCTCACGACCGAATGCCTGGTGACGGAACTCCCTGAGAAGGAGAAGAAGGCCCCGATGCCGGGCGGCCACGGCGGCGGCATGGGCGAGATGGATTACTAAACCGCGGGCACACGCCCGCCGGTTTCTAAGGAACTGACAGCACGAAGCGAGGTTGGGAGTCCAACCTCGCTTTTTTTGTTGGGTTGCCTTCGATGCGCTTTGACGCCGGGCTGAAGAGGCCGCAGTCGCGAAATTGCCCAAGGGCAACGCCCGGACGGTCGGATCAGGAAGCCTGCTGTAAGGTGATTCGTCTCAGCGGTGTTCATTCGCCCGCGTCGTCGGCCGAGGTTCGGGAGAGAGGTTGCGGCTCGTGTCCGACGAGGGTTTGGGCGCGTCATGGGCGTCGGTCATGTCCATCGAGGCGGCAAAAAGCTCATGCGCCAGACGCATTGCCTTCCGCCCGGAGACGCGGAGCCTCAAGGCGGTCCGCAAAGCGCCCCTCTCAAGGGCGTTGGCGTCTTGAAAGCTCGCCGCGTCCATGGACGCTTTTCTTGGGTTTCCCGCAGATCCCAAGGCTTCGATAAACTTGAAGTCTTCCAAGAAGAAGTGTGGCATCAGGAGGCGGAAGATGCCGGCGAGGGGCCTGGCGTGGCAATACAACAATTTGCGAAAAGCGCGTTCCCTGTAATTGGAAATCGGGCAATGGAAACGCTCACAGAAGAGTTCGCGAAACTGCCGGGGCGGATGAATATCGCGCTCCGTCGGAAAATGGCGTCTCTCATGCGTCATGCTGCACGCCGGTTGAAGCCGCGGAGGTTTTCACGCGCCCAGTATGGGGCGGCGGTCGTAAAATGTGAATCGGGGAATTGCCGTAAAGCGCCCAGGGGATTCACCGGGAGAAGGCCGGAGAGAGCCGCGAGTGGAACAACATAAATCAATTGGCCTGACCCTCGAATTCCGGGTTGGGGCCCACGGATTCCAATTACGAACGCCGGTTTGGTTCGAGTAAGGAACGCCGGGCCGCTGCTCACCGGAGCTTGAAGGTGCCGGTGTAAATCCACTGGAACCCGCCGGAGCTGTCGAAGTCGGTTTCGATCATGGGACCGGCGGTAGTGCTCGTAAAGGTCAACTGCAAATAGCCGGTGTCGGTGCTGCCGCCGCTGTTGGTGATGACGATCATCGCGCTTACCGGGCTGTATTGTACATAGGTGTAATCGCCCGATTTGTTCTGGCCGTTTCCCGTGAGCGTGAATGTTCCGTCGGTGTTGAGCTTCGCCGTTCCTCCGGATGAACTGGTGATCGTCTTGCCCGCCATGGACGTGGGCGCCAGGCTTTGCGCGGTCGTAAGGTGCATGGCGCCCGCGCCAATGCCGGCATCGCTGTTGGTGAAGCTGAGCACCGCGTCTTTGCCGCTGGTAAAGGTGAGCCCAATCATCGTGGTCTTCGTCTCGTCAGGCGGTGCGGTGGATGCCAGTGTCAGGAGCGCCGTGTTGGTGGTCAGCTTGTCGTATGTGTAGTTGCCGACGGCATTGTTGTCCAAGTTCGTGCCTGGGAGCATGTTCTGGCTGAAGGTTCCGGCACCGAAGCACGTCGTAAACGGGTTTGTGGCATCATCGGCCGGGGTTACCTCCGCTGACAGTCCGGACAAGGAACTCGGAGCCCAATCGGTCGACGCGGTTGTCTGACAAACGAAGGTTACGCTGTTGGTCTTCGACAGCAGCCCGGTGGCGTCCTCCGCGTAGGCCCGCACCAAGTTCGTGCCTGGACTGAGCGTGACTTCCGCCGTCCAGTTGGTCCACCGATTTGTCGTCGTCGCCGGATTCCAGCCTGTCCCGTTGAGTTGATAGGAGACGTTTGTGACGCCGACGTTGTCGCTCGCCTTGCCGGTGACGGTGAACGCCGTGTTGCTCACATTTTGGTGGACGTTAGGTGAGAGGATGACGAGAACGGGCGGGGTGATGTCCACGAAAGTGGCCGTAAGGGTCAGGTTCGAGGCCATCACAAAGGTCAGCGTCGGCGTATTGGCCGAGAGGCTGCCGGACCAATTGACGAAGGCAAAGCCCTTGTCCGCTGTGGCCGTCATACTGTATTTGGCGCCGATGTTCAGCCATGTCCCGTTGTAGTTGGGCCTCACGGTGCCAAAGTCAAGCGGGCTGATATGCACCGCGAGAGGCGCGGTCGGCGCATAAGTAAACTTGACGGTGTTGGTGAGCGAGGCGTTGCCGGTGGTGTCCACGGCATAGGCGCTGATGGTATTAGCGCCGGGCTTGATCAGGCTGACGCTGCCGACCCAGTTGGTCCAAGAGTTGGTGGTCGCGGCAAGCGTCCACTTGCCTTCGTTCAGTTGATAATAGACATCGCTAACCGCCACCTTGTCTGCGACCGTGCCCGTGACCGGAAGGGACGCTTCGTTCACACTCTGGGCGGATGTGGGTGACGAGATCGTCACTTTCGGCGGAGTGGTGTTCACCGGCACATAGGCCGCGCTGGCGGTCGCGGCGGCCCCGCTGGCGACAGCCACCGTCTGATTGGCCGGCGTGCGCCAACTGGTTACGGGCTTGAACGAAACGATATGATTTCCCACGGGGAGATTCGTTACAGTCGCTCCGGTTTCCTGCCAAGCGCCGTTGCCATCCACCTGCCACTTGCCTCCCGCGCTCACGGCGGCAGGCGGGGTGATGGTGACCTGTAACGACCCGCTTAAGGGATTCGGGATTGCGCTGTTTGTGATGCGGAAGTTGCCCGCCCAAAGCTGACCCTCCGCGATCGGCCCGTAATCGGTATCGGAGGCGATGGCAACCGTGAACGTGTTCCCGGCAACCGCGCCTGGCCAAAACGCAGCCATGCTCATCGTATCCAGCAGCGTCCAATTGGTGCCGTCCCCCGTGGGGTCATACCATGCCTCGACATCGCCGGCGGCTCCGCCTCTGTGGACCAGTCGGAGCCCAAAGGTGGTGTTGGGCGCCAAAGCACTCTGGCGGGGCCCTGTGGACGATTGAGCCGAATCGGCTTCTGTGTTGAAGAGGTATCCGCTGAATTGCGGGTTATAACCCCCTTCCATCGAGATACGGTAAGAAGTCCCGTGGTTGGCTGAGTTCAGGAGCCAGAGCTGCAATTGCGACCCCCCGTTGTCTGACCAACTTGCGCTGTTGTGGCCGGAGAGGTCCATTGTCCAATCATTCGACACCGCGGGAGTGCCATGCCACACAATTGACGCATGTTGTTCGCTGGTTGTGGAAACTGGCACAAGGAAGCTCACATGCCCATTGGCCCCCACTGCTGTCATCTGGTCACTGTCAAAAGTGTTAATCGTCCAGTTCGCCGTAGAGATGCCGGAAGAGAAATCGTCTGCTCCCACCCAAGCTTGTCCGAAGCATGGTTGAAGCACCGTCATCAAGGCAGCCGTAAAGGTGAGAACCCCAAATAATGATCTTATTGTTTTCATAATCGCCCGAAGCCGATCTCGCAAGTTCCACTACCAGTTCCATAACGCACTGGCTGCCGACAAGACCGCCAGGAAGCCACCGAACCCCGGCGGACGTGTGCGGCTGCCTAATCGCTGATGTGATGTGGAGATTTCATCAAGGAAGATGCTGAGGTGTCAAGAAAAATCAGAGAGAATCCTTTTGCGCGCCTTGTTCGCAAGGCACAAATACGCGTCCCACGCCGGTCCAGAAAGGCTAACGAGATGTCCCCCCAAACCGCGATTCCCCGAGGCAGTGTAGTCGGCATCACCCGAGTGCTTCGTTTCCTTTGCCGACACTTCATGGTGCCGGCGTGGGTCTCTCGTTAACACGACCGCTTCGGCGCGGCGTCCGAATGCGACGAGCGATGTCAGGCGTTTGATGGACTTTGCACGCTCCAAGCCAAACCATTGAAACGGTTGGGGTGCTTGCGACGCTCTTTGGCACCGGACTAAGGCCACGGTGTTAATGAAAGCGTTGGGGTGGCTCCGAGGCGCTTTGACACCGGGCTGAAGCCACGGTGTTAATGGACTGGAGTTGACATCCTATCGTCACCGCTCTGTGACGGTCCCGTCGTTGTATCCCGCCGCGCTTCAATGCTAGGCTCGCCCTTGTAAGAACAGAGCGTCCTTTCTGAAGTGAGACAACGGCTGCGGCTGCTTTCGAGGGAGAGGGCAGCGCGATGGCGCGGAGATGGTACATGCCACAACCGCGAGGGCACTGACGATCATCTTGCAAGAAGAGAGCCCGGAGCACCCAATGAGCCATATATATCTTGTAGCCCGAAGGCGGAATATCCATATAACAGATGCCATCCGGTGTTGTTTATCGGGGGCGCTGCTGTGCATGGCAAGTCACCCAGGTTCCGCCGCCGTGGCAGCGGAGTATGGCGACGTTACACTGTTGTGCGCTTCCGACTCTCACTACGGCTATGATTGTGCGGCGGACCTATCCAGGGCGGCGCTGCAGCGCATCAATGCACTGCCGGGCCAGCCTTATCCCGCCGCCGTGGGAGGGGGGGCCGTGGATGGAGTACGCGGGGTTCTGTTTCTCGGGGATATCACTCACAACGGCACGCAGGATCAATGGTCTTCGTGGACCAACGATTGGGGCCTGAATGGCGAACGGCTTCTCGGCTTTCCCGTGTATGAGGCCTACGGCAACCACGATTGCGGGTTCGACGCCGCCACAGGCTCCGATGCCGAGAATCTGTGTATTGTCCCGGATGGGATCAAGGCGCGCAACGTGCTTCGTTCAATCGCCTCGAATAGCACGGGGGACGATTGCCATTACCACATGTCGAGCAATGGTTACCACTATTCGTGGGATTGGGACTACCTGCACGTGGTATGTCTGAACCTGTTTCCGGGACAAGGGATGATCGCCGACACTGGAGCGGATTCGAGGGATAGTCTGCTATTCCTGGAGGACGATCTGGCGAGACACGTTGCGACCAGCGGCCGGCCCGTGCTCATCTACAGCCATGAAAACCCGTTTGACTCTGGCGCAGAGCAGGACCTGGTGAACTGTTGGGATGCCATCTTGAAATACAATGTGGTGGGCCTGTTCGCGGGGCACGCCCACACTGTGGATCAGGTTTCTTGGTGGGGCGGGTTTAATATTTACCAGGATGGCAACCTGGGCATGCCTTCTTGCGGGTGCGGGAGCGGCAACTTTCTGGTGGTCCACCTGGCTGGCACAAACCTGGTGGTTGCAGAGTGGACCGAGACCAACACCTGGGGCGCCGCATGGAGCCAGACCATTCAGTGCCCCACGGGCATCTGCCTCGTCACCAATCCGGAGTCCACCAACGTAACCGTAGGAACGAGCGTTAAGCTCACTGTTGAGGCGGCCGGGCCCGCACTGGTGTATCAATGGCTGTTTAACGGCAGCCAAGTGATCGCTGGAGCTACCAACAGCACATTGAAGCTGTCCATTGTTGGCCCGGCCCAGGCGGGGACGTATGTCGCGGTCGTCAGCAATCAAAGCGATTCGGTTACCAGCGCGCCGGCCGTCCTTGCTGTTCGGCCACCGGCCGAAGCCTGGGAAGAAGAAACCATCCCGCGCTAGCCGGCGCGTTGAGCGAGGCGCGCCCTGCCCCAGCCACCGCCGGCGCTCGACTCATGGTTCTCAACTCATAGTTGATTGGTCCTTCCAAATGAAGTATCCTCTCCCCGTTATGGCACCCGTCTCGAGCACCTCGCCGCGCCTCAAATGTTTGCTGGTCAGGACCGCCGCTGCCGGCTTGGCGTGGGCGGCCCTCGTGTCCGCCGTGGCCTCCGAAGACCGCGCGCTCACCAACAGTGTCAGCGTCGCGAATGCGGGCGTGGGCAAGTTCGACGCCGTCCAGGTGATGAGGCAGGTGAAGACCGTTTTTGTGATCCCGCTGGAGAACCACGACCTGATACAGCCGGACCCAACGGGCGAGGCGCAGCAGATTCTGGGCAACCCGGCCGCGCCCTACCTCAACAGCCTCCTGACGCCCGGCGACCCGAACGCCGCGCAGGTCTCCTACGCGGCACGGTACTATAACGTCGGCCAGGGCGTGCATCCCTCGGAGCCGAATTACGTCTGGTCAGAGGCCGGGACTTCGTTTGGGGTTTACGTCGACGCCGATCCGAGCCTGGATGCCGGGAACCTTTTTACCTGCCAGCACCTCACCGGGCAGATGAACGCAGCGGGCATTCCTTGGCGCTCGTATCAGGAAGATCTTGAGTATACGTCCTCAGCGTCCGTGAGCAGCACTGGCACGAATGACGCCGTCAACGTCTATAACGGCTCGAACTTTTACGTTTACATGGCTAAACACAACCCGATGGAGTTGTTCACCGACACGCAGAGCACGAACGTTTATCCTCTGGCGCAGCTTTGGGCGGATCTGGACAGCAACGCGGTTGGCCGCTACAACTGGGTCACGCCGGATGCGTGCAACGAGATGCACAACTGGCTGCCCAACGGCTTCACGTACAACGGCGTGTTCTTCTGGGAGGATCAAGCGGCCATTGCCCAAGGGGACAATTGCCTTTCGATGATTATCCCTAGGATCATGGAGTCCCAGGCATACAAGGACAACGGGCTTATCATCATCTGGACGGACGAGACAGCGACCACGAGCACGGACGACACGAACACCGTACTGGTGGAAATCCTCATTTCGCCCCTCGCCAAGGGGAACGCCTACGCTAGCCAGGTGGCGATGAGTCATTCCTCGGACCTCAAGAGCATGGATGAGATCTTCGGGCTCGCCTTCCAGACGAATGCGATTCCCGCCCGCGATATCGACGCGTTTGGCACAGGCTACAATTATGTGGCTACGGCCAACGACTTGAGCGATTTGTTCCAGGGGTCGTCCGCAAGCAACGGACCGGGCATGCTGAGCATAGCACTCGATGCCAACAGGCTCGCGCTTACGATGGCCGGCATTCCCGGTCAGAGCTACCATGTGGAGGGTTCAACGGACCTGCAAAAGTGGGTCAATCTCGCCCCAGTTGTCGCCGGCACCAACGGTTTGCTCCAGTTCGTCGACACCAACTTCAGCCTTTACCCGAAACGCTTTTATCGGGTGGGTCCGTAAGCCCGTCAGCGGGGGTCCTCCGGTGCATCACCACGAAACCGGGAGCAGGGCCGTGGCGACGGTGCGGGGGTCTTCGCGTTCGCGCAAGGACTGGACGACGGCCGCGAATGAGCGAGGGACGGCGCCGTCGAAGAGGGTCCGGCCCTCCGCCATGACGCGCACCGGGCGGTCCAAATCCAGCAGCGCGTCGGAGAGGCGAAGCGTCAGGCTGCCGGTGGGGGGCGTTTCGATGGTTATCGTTTGGCCTTCGACACGGGCGGCATACATCTCATTGGGACGCACCGCTTCGGGCGCGCGTTCGAGCCAGTAGAACCGATTGTGCGTGGCGTTGTCACTTTGTTTCCAAACGACGCGCTTAGGCCACGCCTGCCGCGCCAGGGGAGACATGCGCGGGATCACCTCGGCTTCGCGGCCTTGCATGTTGTGCTGCAAGCCGGCATAGACCGTGAGCCGATGGAAGTAGCCGCCCGCATCGGCCGCTTGCAAGGCATCGAGTTTGGCGGTGAACTCGCGCACGACAGTATTCCTGTGGTAGGCGGTATCCTCGCCGCCCATGTAGAGGAAAAACGGCAGGTTGCGCAGCCCTTCAGGGGTGACCTGGTTTGGATGGCCGGCGCACATGGCGGCGGCGGCGAACCGGTCGGCCAGGCGGGGGGCCAGTTGATAGACACCGTCACCGCCGGCCGAGTAGCCGATGAGATAAACGCGGTCCGGGTCCACCCCGCGCCGCAAGACCATGTCCCCGATGAGCCGGTCGAGCAGGTCGTCGACTTCTTTGATATGCCACATGTTCCAGGTGTCGGCGGGCGCGCGCGGGGCGACATTGATGGCGCCCGGGGGGAACTCGTAGCGTCCGTAATAGCCTTTCCAGTTTCGGTCGTTCTCCTCGGTGGTGGCCTGGCCGCCGCCGTGCAGGGTGAGCCAGAGGCTGTGTTTGGCGTCTGGCGCGCCGTCAAAGGTCCTTTCCATCCAGCTCAGGGCGCCGTTGCCGAGCACGATTCTTTTGGCCGCCAATTCTTGGGCCGCCGATTCAGCCCTGGCTTTAGCGGCGTCTTCGTAAGCGAGTGAAATGAATCGGTCGGCCTGGGCGCGGGTAAAGCTGAGGTTGGGCGGGGCGCCGCGCTCCGCGGCGGGGCGGGCGAGCCAGGCCTCGGCGAGCAAGACCTCCTGGGGCACCGGGGCAAGTTCGCTCCACACAAGATCCAGCGTGGGCGAGTTCGCGCACGAAGAACGCGAGACCCACTTTTCCCTGGCCTGGCCGTCTCGCACGAAACGAAAGGCCACGCTTGGGGCGTCGTCGGGCAACGTGAAGTCCGGCATGTCGTTGAGGTCGGCGGCGCCGGCGCGGGTGTGGTCCTGGGAGAGGAGTTTGCCGCCGGGGGAGCGCAGTTGGACCTCGGCCGTCAACCGTTCGCCATTGGGTTCGGCGCGCAGACGCAGATGGACCACGTCCGCCGCGGCGTTTGTGTCCGCCGCAAGAGCGGCGTACCGCGCCGAGACATTCAGTCCAGGCACGTCGCGGGAGGCAAGGTCCCAGGCCAAGGGAAAGTAAAGGCCGGTGGGCCGCCAGCTTGTGGCATAGACTTGATTGAGGAAATTGGTGCTGCGCGCGGTTTTGGCGGCGTCGCCGTTGAACCAGCCGCGGTTGAGACCGTCTTTGTCGTATTCATCCGCGCCGGTGAAAAACCAGTTCCCGTCCCAAACCTCGACCCAGGTATGGTTGCCCTCTTTTTGTGCCCATTGAGGGACGCCGGCGATGCGGGCGGGGACGCCGACCGCGCGGCAGGCATCGACGAGGATGATTGACAGGCCGGTGCATGTGGCCTTGTGTTGCTCGATGGATTCTTTGGGGCTTTGGTTGTTTCGTTTGCGGCCCAGGTTGTAGTGGACGTTGAGTTGCTTGAAGAGTTCCCGGTTGAGGGCCTGCACGGCTTGGGTGGCGGTGGCGCAGTCGCGCACGATGCCGGAAGCGAGCCGGAAAAACTCGGCGCGCCACGGGTCGCGCGGTTCGTCGAGGGACGCATAAGGGAGCACGTCGTTCAAAAACATCCGCTCCGGAACCGCGCCGGCCCAGGGGAACGATTTTCGCGCTTCGAGGGCGAGCGAGAGGTTTTCCATGAGGAAGTCACTGGTCAAGGCGGCGCGGTCTGCGGCGGGCATGTTGTCCACGAGGAAGTAAGCCGCGCGGCGGCCGGCGTCGCCGAACTTCTCCGCGGCGGCGGCAATAAAGGTCTGGGTTTCGACGGGCATCGGGTCGTCGAGCTTGAGCAACCGGTCGTGGCGCACGCGCCAGAGGCGGCGCTGGCCGTTCTCATTGAAGCCAACCGAGCAGGTGTAGCCGTCGGAGGTCGGTTCGAGGACGGGCGGTTCGATGCCCGGGGGGAGTTCGGGGACGTTCCAGGCAAGTTCAGCGAGGTTCGCGGCCCAGGCGTTGTGGGTTTTCCAGAAATCCCGTTGGGCGTAGTAAACGTCCAGGGCCAGGTCGCGCGCGTGTTTGCCTGGGATTGCCGCGACGGGAACGTCTTCAGCCGCGGGCCGGCGGGTGAATTGGAGGAGTCCCCACATCTCGGGGCGGTGCATGTCGACCACACCGGTTGGCGACCAGACCCAGTTATCCTCCGGGGTGGCGGGCAGTTTCTTGTAAGCGCCGCCGTTGGTGGTGATTTGCCACTCGACGCGGGAGAAGTCGATGCGCCACTGCTCGCCTTCGGAGGGCGAGCCGGGGTGGCGGCCGCGTTGGGCGAGGACGTTCCACGGGAAGGCGATTTCGACGGTCCAGCCTTGGTCGGTGTCGGCGGGATTGTTGAGGGTGCCGTTGACGTGGACGGCGGTTTTGAGACCCGGAATGTCCCAGGCATCGTCGGGCTTGCCGTGGTCCATGTAGGGCTTGTCCAGGAACAAGTCCCAACTGGTGTTAAGGGCGTTGATCTCGAATTCGTAATAGGCGTGCGTGTCGCCATCGGGATCGATGAACACCTCGAAATCGGGGTCTTGGAAGATGACGGAGTCGTGCCGGGTGAGGGTGGCCCAGACGTGGGGTTCTTGAATTTCGGCGGCGATGTAGAGGTAATCGTCGTCCCAGAGCAGTTTTGCCCGGGTGCGGAAGCGCGGAGTTGGCCTGGCGCCGGCTTGGATGTCAACGAAATCGGCAGTCCACGGCGCATCGGCCCATGCGGCCTCGTCGAGTTTTCCGTCGAAGGAAATCGGGCCGGTCGTGTGGCGGCAGAGGTAGCCTTGGGGAACAATCGGTTGCATATTCCGGCGCCACTCGTCGCATTCGCCGCCGCCGCATCGGCAAAGGGCCGCCCCAGCCAATAAGAGCATCAGGAGGAAAGCACGGCCATGGTCGCCGCGATGACAAACACTCGCTTGGTTTTTCATAATTGTTTTCGTTCATCGAAGAGCGGCGGTCCTCTTGGTCAAGATCGCATCGGAGGCTTTCCAGCCGCCGCCGAGCGCCTTTATCAACTGAACGGTCGTTACGATGCGCTGGCCGTTCAATTCGTAGGCCAGGATTTGATTTTCCAACACAGTTCTGTCCGCCAGGACGACCTCGAAATAACTGGACAGGCCTTCCTTATAGCGGATGCGGGAGAGGTCGGCCACCTTTCTGGCGGCGTCCACGGCGCGCATTTGGGCCTCGAATTGTTCCTTAAGGAGATGAAGGCCGACCAAGCCGTCCTCGACCTCGTGGAATGCGACGAGGACCTGCGAGCGGTACTGGGCCACGGCCTCCAGGTAAGCGGCTTTGGCGCGCTGCAGGCCGGCCCGATTGCGGCCACCTTCAAAAAGAGGAAGGCTGATGTTGGGGCCGAGGCTCCAGGCACGGCTTTCCCAATTGAAAATGCTCTTGAGGTCGACGCTTTCCACGCCAGCGGAGCCGGTGAGTTGGATCGCGGGGAAGAAAGCGGCCTTGGCGACGCCGATGCCTTCACTGGCCGCCGCCATGGACCGTTCGGCTTGCGCCACGTCGGGCCGTCTTTCGAGCAACTCGGCCGGCAGGCCGATGGGGATCGGCGGCGGCTGGTAAAGACGGGTGGTTTGCGCCAGCGAGAAACCGGAGGAGTTTTGCCCGCAAAGAACGGCAAGGGCATTCTCGAGTTGGGCGCGCCGGAGTTCCAGCCCCAGCAGGTCCGCTTGGGCGGAGGAGAGCTCGGTTTCGGCCTGAGCCACGTCCACCGCGCTGTCGGCGCCGCCTCGATGGAGGGATTCGACGAGGGTGAGGTTTTTCTTGCGCAACTCAATGGTGTCGGCCAAGACATGCCGGTCCAGGTCGATTGAGCGTATGGTGAAATAGGTCTGCGCGACGTCGGCCTGAAGGGAGAGGAGGACGTTGCGGTAGGCGGCGGCGCTGGATTGGGCTTGCTCGCGGGCGGCCCGGAAGGAGCGGCGGACCCGGCCCCAAAGGTCAACTTCGTAGCTCAGGTCCAGGGGCAGGGAAAACTGGTTGCCGGTATAGCCCAGAACGGGTGAGCCGGGTTGGGCGGTCCGGTTCGCGGAATAGTATGTGCGGTTCCCATTGGGGTCGAAGCTCAGGACGGGGAAGAGGTCCGCCTTGGTGATGCGGGCGACGGCGCGCGCCTGCTCGACTCGCTCGAAGGCGGCGCGGAGGTCCGGGTTGTTCGTGGTGGCTTCTTGTTCCAGCCCGGTCAGGACGGCATCGTCAAACACCTCCCAAAAGTTCTGCTTGACCTCGGCATCCCTGGGCTGGCCTTCTTTCCAGGGGGGCGCGGTCTTCCACTCAGCGGGCGTGGGGCCGGGGGCCGGCCGCTGGTAATCCGGGCCCACGGAGCAGCCGGCCAGGGCGAGGGCGCAGAGAACGGAGGCGGCGAGTCCGCGGCGCAGGGGTCTTCGGCAGGCATCATTCATGGGCTGGTCTTGCGGCGTCCGTTCCAGCCTTGGCGATGCGCACCTTGATGCCTGCTTCCAGAGAGTCAGACGGGTTGAGGATGACGTTGTCGGTTTGAGAAAGGCCATGAACGATTTCGACGGTGTTGCCGTAGTCTCGCCCCACCGTGACCGCGGCCAGCCGGACGATTCCGTTGGGATCAACCAGGCCGGCCTGGACCCCTTGCTCGTTGCGGAAGAGCAACGTGTTGACCGGCACGGTGACGGGCGGCTCCGGCCCCGCCGCCAGGTTGATGCGGACCATCGCGTGCGCGCCGGGAAACAGCTTCCCGTCGTGGTTGGAGACGAGGATTTCCGTGAGCAGGGTGCGCGAGACGGGATCAATCGCCCCGGCGGTGCGGTCGACTCGTCCAGTGAAGCTTTGGCCGGGCAGTTCGGAAAACGTAAGCACCGCCTCGTCGTTGGTTTTGACCAACTGGCTATAGGCTTGCGGCAGGCTGACATAAACGCGCAGCGGGTCCGTCCTGGCGAGGCGGAATATCTCCCGCGACGAGCCCGCGGTGATGAGCGTGCCGGCATCCACGGTCCGAACGGTGATGATGCCTGGGAAGGGGGCGAGCAGCTTTTTGAAGTTGGCCATTTCCTTGAGGCGCTGGACGTTGGCCTCGGCCGCCTGGACATCGGCTTGGCGGGCGTGCCACGTTGCCACCCGGACATCGGTGTCCTGTTGTGAAACGGAGTCGCTCTTGCGCAGGTTTTGCCATCGCTCGGCTGAGATTCGGGCGATTTCGAGGTTGGCATTGGCCTGGGCCAGGGCGGCGGTGGCCTGGATGAGTTCCTGGTCGAGTTCAGGGGTCTCGATTTCGGCCAGTTCCTGGGCCTCGGCAACAGAGGTGCCGATGTCGGTGAACCAACGCTTGAGGTAGCCGTTGACCCGCGCATAAATGGGAGACTCTTCGAAGGCGGTGATGTTGCCCGGCAAGTCAAGTTGCACCTGGGCCGCGGTTCGGCTGGGATGGATGACATTGACCGTGGGCACGAGGTTTTGGAGGGTGTCGCTCTCCAGCTCGGTCCGGGCGCGAGAGCGGGACACAACGGTGATCCCCGTCATGATGACCAACACCAGCATGATGCCCCCCACCAGGAACAACGGACCCCAGCCCGTAGGGGATACAGGCGGGGATTGGGTGGTAGGAGCGCCCAATTGGGGCCCATGCAGCCCGGGGGAGGCAGGAGGCGCGGCGCCGGGCTCAAGTTCCGTTTGCTTCATAGGTTCTAAATCGTTTTGGCGGTTCCGATGGCGTCCGGGGCGTTTGGTTCAGAATCCCTCCCGCTTCGAATCATGCAGAACACGACCGGGACAAAAAAGAGCGTGGCGACGGTGGCAAAGAGCAGGCCGCCGATGACGGCGCGGCCCAGGGGCGCGTTCTGCTCGCCGCCTTCGCCAAAGCCGAGCGCCATCGGGACCATGCCGATAATCATCGCCAGGGCCGTCATGACGACGGGGCGCAAGCGGATGTAGCCGGCATCCAACGCGGCTGCGAAGGCATTGTGCGTTTCAGCCAGGCGTTCTTTCGCGAAGGTAACGACCAGGATGCTGTTGGAGGTGGCCACGCCGATGCTCATGACCGCGCCCATGAGGGAGGGGACGTTGAGCGTGGTGCGCGTCAGGAAGAGCATCCAGACGAACCCGCACAACGCGCCGGGCAAGGCCGTGATGATGATGAACGGGTCGCTCCAGGATTGGAAGTTCATGACGATCAGCAGATAGACCAGCGCGATGGCGAAGAGCAGGCCGAACGCCAGCCCGAAGAAGGAAGACCTCATTGTCTCCACCTGCCCCCGCACGATGATGGAACTGCCGCGCGGAAGCTCCTTCTCGGCGGAGCGTATGATGCTCTCAAAGCCCTTGGCCACGCTGCCCAGGTCGCGGCCCTGGACATCCCCATAGACGTCAATCACGGGTTGGACATTGTAATGGCTGACCACCCCTTGCTCGGTGCCCCGTGAGAACGTGGCCAGATTGCCGAGCAACTGCGGGACCGCCCCGCTCGGCCCTGTGACGGGAATTCCGGCCAGGCTCTGCAAGGAGTCGAGGTGGTATTGGGGCACTTGCGAGGCCACTTGATAGCTCACGCCATTGACCGGGTTGAGATAAAACGAGGGGGCCGTCTGGAAACTGCCGCTGAGCGCGACCAGCAGGCTGGAGGCGACATCCCGCTGGGTGAACCCCACCTCCTGGACTTTGGTGCGGTCCGCTTTGACTTGCAGGGACGGGAGGTCGAACATCTGCTGGACATGCACGTCCACGGCGCCCGGGATGTGGCGGAGTTTGCCGGCGATTTGGTTGGCGATGTTGTAATTGGCCACCTGGTCCCGCCCGACCACCTGGATGTCAATGGGAGAGGGCAGGCCGAAGTTCAAGACCTGGCTTACGATGTCGGCCGGTTGAAAAAAGAAGGAGACCCCCGGGAACGCCGAGTTCAGGTCGCGGCGGAGTTTTCGGATATAGCCCTCGGTGGGGTGGTGATTTTCGCGACTCAGCGAGATCAGGATTTCGGCGTCGAAGGGCCCGATGGTTCCGCCGTTGTTGTAGGAGACGTTGATGCCGCTGGCGGGCAGGCCGATGTTATCGACAATGCTCTCCAACTCCTTCGCGGGGATGGTGCGCCGGATGACCTCCTCAACGTGATCGCACAAGAGGGCGGTTTGCTCCACTCGGGTGCCCGTTTTGGCCCGGACATGGAGCCGCATCTGGCCGGCATCCACTTTGGGAAAGAAGTCCTGGCCCAGGAAGGGCGTCAAAAGGCATGACGCGCCGCAGAAGGCCAGAAAGGCGATGGCGAAAGGGCGCCGGTGGTTCAAGCAGGCCGCAAGCCAGCCACGGTAGCCGCTGCGCAGCCGCTCAAATCCACGTTCGAAGCCGGCGTGGAAGCGCCCGAACCAGCCCTTGGCCTCCGTGCCGGTCTCATGGACATGGCGACGGAGGAAGAACATGACCAGGGTGGGCACGACGGTGCGGGAGAGCAGGTAAGAGGCCAGCATCGCGAAACACACCGCCTCGGCCAACGGCACAAAAAGGTAGCGGGCCGTGCCGGTCAAGAAGAACATCGGCACGAACACGATGCAGATACAGAGGGTGGAGACGAAGGCCGGGACGGCAATTTGCGAGGCGCCATCGAGGATGGCCGTGCGCAGCTCCTTGCCTTGCCGGAGGTTGCGCTCGATGTTCTCGATTTCGACTGTCGCATCATCCACCAGGATGCCCACGGCCAGCGCCAGGCCGCCCAGGGTCATGATGTTCATCGTCTCTCCCAGGATGCTCAGGGTGATGATCGAACAGAGGATGGCCAGCGGAATCGAAATGACGATGACGAAGGTGGTGCGCCAGTTGCCAAGGAAAACCAGGATCATGATGGCCGTCAGGCAGGCGGCGATGGCGGCCTCCTTGATCACCGATTGGACGGCCGCGCGGACGAACAAGGACTGGTCCAGCAGGGTGCGGATTTCCAATTCCGGGGGCAGGGTTTTCGCGACCAGCGGCACGGCCTTCTTGAGACGGGCTACAATATCCAGGGTGGAAGCGGCGCCAGATTTGATGATCGTTACCAGCGAGGCGCGGACGCCCCCGCTGCGGACGATGTTCTGTTGGACTGCGAACCCGTCGCGCACGTGCGCAACGTCGCGCACGTAGATCATGCGGCCGTTGACCTGCTTGAGCGGGATGTCGTTGAGCTCCCGTATGGTGGCGGGGCTGCCGTTCAGTTCAACGGCGTACTCCGTGTTCCCGATCTTCTCCGTGCCGGAGGGCAGGATCAGGTTCTCCGCGTTGACCGCGTTGACCACGTCGGAGGGAGACAGTCCTGTCCCTTGCAGGGCGGAGAGGTCAATATCCACCAGGATCATGCGGGTCTTGCCCCCATACGGGCTCGGCATGGAGGCCCCTTGCACCGTGGCAAGGCCAATCCGGAGGAAATTCGCCGCCAGATCGTTGACTTGCGATTCCGAGAGGGTCTTGCTGCTCAAGCTCAGTTGCAAGATGGGAACGCTCGATGCGTTGTAAGTGATGATGAGCGGCGGCGTGATGCCGGGCGGCAGGCTGCGCACGGCCGCCTGGCTTATCGCGGTGATTTGCGCGATGGCCATGTCAATTTTCACGTTGGGATGAAAAAAGACCTTGATGACCCCCATCCCGTTGAGGGACTGAGATTCGATGTGCTCGATGTCGTTGACGGTGGTCGTAAGCCCGCGCTCGCTTACCGTCACGATGCGGGAGGCCATTTCCGATGCGGACATGCCGGTGTAGCCCCAAACGATGCTCACAACCGGGATGCTGATGTCCGGAAAGATGTCCGTCGGGGTGCGCAAAATGACCACTGGGCTGACCAGCAAGATCATGAGCGCAACCACCACAAACGTATACGGCCGGTTCAGGGCCAGTCGGACAATCCACATAAAGCTATCGACTCAAATCCCGTTCAGCCACGAGTCTATCTGCCGCACCCTGGGTTGCAAGCCTCCCCGCAGCGGCGGAGTGAGGCCTTCCGGTCGAAATAACGCTTCCGATCATCGCTAAAACTCCCAAACAAAGTGGGCCATTACGTCGAACCGGTCGGACCCGTTGTTCAATCCAATGGGGATTCCCAAACCGATCTCCATTTCCGGCCTGACTCTCCAAAGGCAGCCCGGCGTCGCATACACTTCATTTTCAGTCCCGTGGTTGTTCCACTGGTTGTTGGTCCAATTGAATTCCAAGGTTGCCGCCGCGTGAGGAAACAGCACAAACAAACCGCTGCCCAGGCGGAATTCGTGCGCGGCCGGTTGCTCGGTATCCGGGTTTTTGGGAGTATTGACCCTCTGCACCAGGCCCGCGCCAATTTCGGTAAAAAGCTCGGTGCGGTGAAGTTGTGGGAAATCCCTCGCCAGGATCACGGAGGGTTCGTATTCAAGGAAGCCCTCGCTTAGCCCTTTGTTCACATCGCCGACCGGAACCTGGATGGAGAAGCGCGGTGCGACGTGGAACAGGGAACCGCCGATGCTGATGAAGCTGTATTGTGTGCCGAGTTCAAGATCGCCGACGCCGCGCGCAACCGGTTGGCTCTCAGGATACCGTTGGACCAGCGAGTTCCATTCCGCTTGCACCTGCCAACTGTCGGTGAGTCCATATTCCAGCGACAACGGGATGGTCCATACGTCGCCACCGGAGCGGTTCTGATAAGAGGATGCCAGTTCCACTTGCAGTTCTCCCTTTTCCTGGGGATAGACCACATCGGTCTTGAAAAGCTCCTCGATGGGACGCCTCACGCGATTGGTGGAGCCATCGGCATCGTCGTCATTTGCGCGAGCGCGAGTGGATGAGAACGAGAGGGCCATGACCGCCAACAGACCGAGGGCACAACGACACCATGACATGAACCCATCATGCTTGTTGGCGGCCTTGCGTCAACGCCAAAGCCAGGCGCCAAGGCCTTGCCTGCACGGCGGTGGACAAAGTGGTATTCTGGAGTGCGCCGGCAGAGCGAAGCGTCCCGACGAGTCGGGATTTCGGCCGCGCGGGACATCCGACACGTCAGACGCTGCCCGAACCAAAGCGGTGTCGCGCTTCGCTTGCCACCGCACTCCAAAACGGCCTACCCGGGACCTTCCGAAGGACTTTGTCACTGGCCCCTGGCTTCGCCTGGGACTTCTTGTCTCGGACAGGCCGTTACAACTTGAGTCGCCGGCGAACCTTGCCTAGATTCAGGGAGCATGAACGTACCGTTGAACGAAGAAGTCCAGGAGGCGGCGGCCTGGATTGGCAAACTGCGGGCTGAGGTCGGCAAGGTCATTGTAGGGCAGCAGCAGTTGGTGGATCGGCTGCTGGTGGGATTGCTCGCCAACGGCCACGTGCTGCTCGAGGGGGTGCCCGGGTTGGCCAAGACATTGTCGGTCCGCACGATGGCGGCGGCGATCCATGCCTCTTTTCATCGAATCCAGTTTACCCCCGACCTCCTGCCGGCGGACATCGTCGGGACGCTGATCTACAATCCCCAGGACGGCAAGTACCGCGCGACCAAAGGGCCGGTGTTTGCCAATTTCGTTCTGGCCGACGAAATCAACCGGGCGCCGGCCAAGGTGCAGTCGGCCCTGCTGGAGACCATGCAGGAGCGCCAGGTGACGCTTGGAGGGGAAACGATGCCGCTGCCGCTGCCGTTCCTGGTGCTGGCCACGGAGAACCCCATCGACCAGGAGGGCACTTACCCTCTGCCGGAGGCGCAGGTGGACCGCTTCATGTTCAAAGTGCTGCTGGACTACCCGTCCTTCGAGGAAGAACGCAAGATTCTGGACCGCATGGCCGTGACGACGCCGGAAACCGCCGTGCAGCCGGTCATCCCGCTGGACCAGATCCTCCAGACGCGCAAGCTGGTGGACCAGATTCATGTGGACGAGAAGGTCAGGGATTACATCGTCCACCTGGTCTTCGCGACGCGCCAGCCGGAGAAGTATCATCTTGATCTCAAGCACTTCATCCAGTTCGGGGCTTCGCCGCGCGCGACGATTTACCTCACCCTGGCCGGGCGTGCCTGGGCGCTGCTGCAAGGCCGCGCTTACGTCACCCCGGAGGACATCAAGAGCATCGGCCCGGATGTCCTGCGCCACCGCATCCTTCTGACCTACGAGGCCGAAGCACAAGCGGTGACGACCGACGCGATCATCAAGAAAATATTCAACGCCGTGCCGGTGCCCTGATGACAAGTCCGAGGGGGTCTGCGAAGTATCCGCAATGAACGTCTCTGAATTGATCGAGTCTGTACATCGGGTCGAGGTGCGCACCAACCGCCTGGTCAACGACACTATGGTGGGCGCCTACCAGAGCCATTTCAAAGGCCGCGGAATGGACTTCGAAGAGTTGCGGGAGTACATCCCGGGCGACGAGGTCCGCGATATTGATTGGAACGTGACCTACCGGATGGGCCGGCCGTTTGTGAGGCGCTACCGGGAGGAGCGGGAGCTGGCCATGCTGCTGGCCGTGGACATCTCCGCCTCGTCGGCCTTCGGCTCCTGGCGGCGCACCAAGCGCGAGTTCGCCGCCGAGGTCGCCGCCACCCTGGCCATCTCCGCCGCCCGCAGCAGCGACAAAGTGGGGCTCCTGCTCTTCAGCGACCAGGTGGAGTTGTTCCTGCCCCCGCGCAAGGGCCGCCGCCACATCCTCCGCCTCATCCGGGAAACGCTCTCTTTCCAGCCGAACCACCGCGCCACCAACATCCCGGCCGGCCTGGCTTTTCTGAATCGTGTCCTGCACCGGCGCTCGATCGTGTTTCTCCTGACCGATTTCCTGCATAACCTGGGCGCCGCGGCCGCCGCCGGGCGGGACACCGTCCAGGAACTCGGCCTTACCAACGCGCGCCACGACTTGGTCTGCCTCCACCTGCACGACCCCCGCGAGGCCGAATTGCCCCCCGCCGGCCTGCTCACAATCGAAGATGCCGAGACCGGCGAGCTGCTCGAAGTGGATTCGAGCCGCGCCTCTGTCCGCCTCAAATATGCCGCCACCAATGCCGAACGCCTTGCGGAACTGGACCGCACGTTGCGCCGCGCGGGAGTGGACACCCTCCGTTTCAGCACCGCCGAGTCCTTCGCCCAAACCCTCCAGCGCTTCTTCGAAACCCGGCGCGGAAGGAGGAAGGGATGAAAGGGGAAAATCCGAAATCCGAAATCCGAAATCCGAAGGTCGAGGGGCAAAGGCCGGGAGCGCGAGGGCTTCGGGCGTTGGATCTGGGATCAATGCGGGCCGGCGATTTCGGATTTCGGATTTCGGATTTCCTTCGGATTTCGGATTTCGGATTTCGGATTTTCCCATTCGCCCTCCTCGCCTGCGCCGCCACCAACAACCCCGACGCCATCCCCGCTCTGCGCCCGCCGCGCGGAGAGATTCCGCCGGGGTTTTGGGAGAAGCATGGACTGCTGACGGTGGCGTGCTCTCTGCTGGGGCTGGCGTTGGTGGGCCTGGCCGGTTGGTTTCTTGCGCGACGCAAACCGGTCGCGGTGCCCGCACCGGAAATGCTCGCGCGGCAGGCCCTCGAGCCCTTGCGCCGGCAGCGTGAAGAGGGCGCCGTGTTAAGCCGCGTCTCACATATCCTGCGCCACTACCTCATCGCGGCCTTCGGCCTGCCGCCGGAGGAACTGACCCGCAGCGAGTTCTGCCGGCTGCTCGGCGGGAGCCAGGAAGTTGGGCCGGAGTTGGCGGGCGCGGTTGCGGAATTCCTCCGCCGCTGCGACGAGCGGAAGTTCGCGCCTTCGGCCCCGCAGCCGCCCTTGGGGGCAGCCGAGCAGGCCCTGAGTCTCATCCAGGCCGCCGAGCAACGGCTGGCCCGGTTGCGCGAGGCTGCCCCGGTTGCGGCGGGAAAGGACAGCCGATAGCCCATGCCCGGCAATCTTGAATTTCAATACCCGTGGTTGCTCGCGTTGCTGGCGCTGCTGCCGATTTATGCCTTCCTTCACGGGCGTCCAGGCCGACTCTCGGCCTTGCGGTTCCCCAGCGCGGACCTGGCGCGCGCGGCGGGCGCCGTGGCCCGGGCGGCGGCGGGGCGCCTGCTCCTGTTCCTGCGCCTGCTCGCGGTGGGGCTGTGCATTGTGGCCCTGGCCGGACCGCGCTTTGCCAACGACCGCACCGAGACGCAGGCCAGCGGCGTGGACATCATGCTCGTCCTCGATTTGTCCTGGTCGATGATGGCCCTGGACATGGGCGGCCTGAACGAGCGCGTCTCTCGCTATGATATCGCCTCGCAGGTCCTCGAAGATTTCATCCGCAAACGTCCGAGCGACCGCATGGGACTCATCGTCTTCTCCGCCGTGCCCTATCTGGCCAGCCCGCTCACGCTCAATCACGACTGGCTGATCCAGAACCTCCACCGGCTGCACGTCGGTTTGATCCGCGACCTCGGCACGGCCATCGGCGACGCCACCGCTGCCGCCGCCAAACGGCTGCAGGCCGTCAAAGACAGCAAGAGCCGCATCGCCATTGTCCTCACCGACGGGGACAACAACAAGGGCGAGATCGACCCGGTGCCGGCGGCGCAACTCGCGGCCGCCCTGGGCGAGAAGGTCTATACCATCGGCATCGGCATCGAGGCGCCTTGCGAGTTGTACAAATTTGACCCCGCCACAGGCAAACTGGTCTTTGACCCCCAAGGCAATCTCATCTCCACAATGACCCTCCAGCCGGCCAACTACAGTGTCCTGGGCAAGATGGCTGCCCTCTCGAAGGCCAAATTCTATCGCGCCACCAGCCGCCGCGAACTCCAGAGCATCTACAACGACATCGATCGCCTTGAAAAAACCGAGGTCAAACTCAGGCGCTTCACCAGTTACCGGCCCCTGTTCCAATGGCCCCTGCTCGCCGCCTTCGGCCTCTTCACGCTCGAAATGGTCTTGTCCAATACACGCTTGAGGAGAGTGCCGTGAACGAAATCCGAAATCCGAAATCCGAAATTCGAAGGAAATCCGAAATCCGAAGGGCGGGATCGCAGGGCTTGCGAGCGTTGGCTCTGCACGCGGGACTGAGGCCATATTCTATTTCGTGTTGCACAGCGACCGAATCGGGTAATGAACCCGATGCGGCCTTCGGATTTCGGATTTCGGATTTCCTTCGGATTTCGGATTTCGGATTTCGGATTTCGGAGTTTTCCGGCCCTCTGCCTTCGGGCCTTGCACTCGAATGACCTCCTCCTTCGCTAATCCTCATTTTGCGGAACCGTCGTGGCTTTGGTTGGCGGCGCTGGGGCCGGTGGTGTTGGCGGCGCTGCAGCGGTATTCGGCCTGGATGCGGCGCAAGCACTTGGCCCGGATCGCGGCGCCGGAGTTCGTCAAAGAACTGACCGCCTCACACAGCCCCCTTCGGCGCCAGGTCAAGGACGCGCTCCTGGTCCTGGCGGTGGCGGGTGTGGGCCTGGCCTTGGCCCGGCCACAGTGGGGCGAACGCGCCGATGCCGGGTACCTGTTGGGCCAGGACATGGTGTTCCTCTTGGATTGCTCGCGGAGCATGCTGGCCACGGATGTCTCCCCCAGCCGCCTGCAGCGGGCCAAACTCGCCGTTCTGGATTATGTCCAGCACCACGGACGCGGGCGCGTCGGGTTGGTCGCGTTCGCGGGCCAGGCATTTCTCCAATGCCCTCTGACGTTCGACTATGACGCCTTTCAGGACGCGTTGAGCGCGCTGGACGATAAGACGATTCCGGTCCTTGGCACCGACATCGGCCGCGCCCTGGATGAGGGGTTCCACGCCATGGACAAGAGTGACCGGCTTAAGCTGCTGGTGCTGGTTACCGACGGCGAGGACCTCGAGAAAGGCGGGGCGCGCGTGGCGCAATCGCTCGCAAAAGAGGGCGTCGTTGTCTTCACGGTGGGAGTCGGGACCCCGGCCGGAACCGAAATCCAGATGTTCAACGAACAGGGCAAGCCGGAGCTGGTCCACGACCGGAAGGGCGAGGTCGTGCGCAGCCGCTTGGATGAGAGCACCCTGCGCGCCATCGCCCAGGCAACCCATGGCTCTTATTTCCCCCTGGGACCCCTGGGCGAGGGCCTGGCCAAAGTCCGGCTTGCGGTCCAATCCCTGTCCAGCACGTCCGGCTCGGTCCCCGGCCGCAAACTGGGCGTGGACCGATTTCACTGGCCTGTCGCCGGCGTCCTGGTCCTCCTCGTTGCCGAGTCGCTTTTAGGCACCCGCCGACGGCTTTACAACCTTGCCCGCGAATAGTCCGGGCATATAATACACGGATGCTGGATATCAAGCTGATCCGGGAGAGGCCGGAGTTTGTGCGGCAACGCCTCGCCTTCCGCGGGGCGGGGGATGAGAGCCGCATTGATGAATTGCTCAGGCTCGACGAGCAGCGGCGCGAGGCGCTGCGGGAGGTCGAGTTGCTGAAGGCGCAGCGCAACCGGGTTTCCAAGGAAATCGGGGCGCTTATGGGGCAGAAGAAGTTCCCCGAGGCGGAGGCCCGAAAGAAGGAGACGCGGGAGCTGGGCGAGCGGATAGCGCAGTTGGACCAGACGGCGGCGGCGGCAGAAGCGGCCCGGGGGCAGTTGATGCTCCGGCTGCCGAACCTGCCTCACGAATCGGTGCCGCCAGGCAAGAGCGCCCAGGACAACCCGGTCGTTCGCCTTCACTTGGAGAAGCCGGTCTTCCCGTTTCAGCCCAAATCGCACGTCGAGCTTTGCGAGAGCCTCCGGCTCGTGGATTTCGCCCGGGCGGCGAAGCTCTCGGGCAGCGGTTTTGTCCTTTTCACCCACTGGGGCGCCCGGCTCGAACGGGCCCTCATCCAGTTCCTCCTCGACCTTCACACCCGCGAGCATGGATATACGGAAATTTCGCCTCCGTTCATGGTTGGACCCCAATGCCTGGAGGGGGTGGGGCAATTCCCGAAGTTCGCCGACCAGTATTACGCCGTGCAAGAGGGCCTGGATGCCGCCACGCTGGGCAGGCTCTATCTCATCCCGACGGCCGAGACACCGGTGGCCAACCTGCACCGCGAGGAAATCCTCGCGGAGCGGCAGTTGCCGATTTGTTACTGCGCCTACACCCCATGCTTCCGCGGGGAGGCCGGCGCGGCGGGCGTCGGAACCCGCGGCATGATCCGGGTGCATCAGTTCGACAAGGTAGAACTCATCAAGATCGTCGCGCCTGAGCACGGGTACGAGGAGCACGAGAAGATGCTGGCGGACGCCGAGGCGGTCTTGAAAGCGCTGGGCCTGCATTACCGGGTCGTTCTGCTCTGCTCGGGCGACATGGGATTCTCGAGCGCCAAGACCTACGACATCGAGGTCTGGGCGCCCGGCCAGGGAAGCTATCTGGAGGTCTCCAGCGTGTCCAATTGCGAGGATTTCCAGGCGCGCCGCATGAACCTCCGGTTCAAGACCGAGGCGGGTGAGAACCGGTTTCCGCACCTCTTGAACGGGAGCGGCACCGCTTTGGCGCGGCTGTTCGTGGCGCTTGTCGAGACGTACCAGCAGGCCGACGGGAGTCTCCTCATTCCCCCTCCGCTGCGAGACTATCTCAAGGCCGAAAGGATTTGCGCTTGAGGCTCCTCCTGGCCAGCAGCGAAGTCCATCCGTATTCAAAAACCGGCGGGTTGGCCGACATGGCGGGGGCATTGGGCAAGGCCCTGGCGCAGGCCGGGCACCGCGTTGGGGTCGTCACGCCTCTTTATCTCGGGGTCCGCGAGCGATTTGGCGCGCTTAAGCCGCTGAGTTTGCCCCTGGACCTTCCACTCGGCCTGGATCGGTTCCGCGCCGAGGTCTGGACCTTGGAGCCGCAGCCGGGCTTGACCGTCTATTTCATCGATCAACCCGAGTTTTATCAGCGGTCCTCGCTTTACCAGGCCCACGGGGTGGATTACCCGGACAACGCCCAGAGGTTTCTGTTTTTCTCGAAAGCGATCACGCATCTTGGGCTGCACTTGGACTGGGAACCGGAGGTGCTCCACCTCAATGACTGGCAGACGGGGTTTGCGGCGCTCTTCATTCGGCATCAGCGGCGTCAACCCGGGGCCAAGCACGGCCCGGCCACTTGCATGACCGTCCACAACCTTGCGTACCAGGGCCAGTTCCCGCCCGGCCAGTATGCCCTGGCCAACCTGCCTTGGGACTATTTCACCCCTGAGGGCGTTGAATTCTATGGGCAGGTCAATTGCCTGAAAGCCGGCATCGCCTTCGCCGATGTTGTCACCACTGTCAGCCCCGCCTACGCCCGGGAAATCACTACCGACCAATTCGGCTGCGGCTTGGATGGGCTATTGCGCCGGCGGCAGGACGCCCTTTTCGGCATACTCAACGGGGTCGACTACGAGGAGTGGGACAGCTCCCACGACCCTTCTATCCCTCACCCCTACAGTCTCCAGGACCTCGGCGGCAAGTCGGCCGACAAACTCGAATTACAGAAGGAACTCGGGCTCCCGCCCAACCCGGCGGCGCCCCTCTTCGCCAACATCGGACGGCTCGTCGAGCAAAAAGGGGTCGACATCCTCCTGGGCGCCCTCGAAGAGATGCTCAGCGCCGATCTCCAATTCGTCCTGCTGGGCACTGGCAGCCCCAAGTTCGAGCAGGCCTGCCAGGAACTCGCCCGGCGGTTTCCCTCGCGGGTCGCGGTGCGGATTGGTTTCGACGAGCGCCTCTCGCACCGCATCGAAGCCGGGTGCGACTTCTTCCTGATGCCTTCCTGCTTCGAGCCGTGCGGCCTCAACCAAATGTACGCCCTGCGCTACGGCGCAATCCCCATCGTCCGAGCCACCGGCGGATTGAACGATACCGTGGTGGACGCGAGAGAGGATGCGTCGCGCGCCAACGGGATCAAGTTTGGCGAGTACTCCGCCCAAGCTCTTGCGAAGGCCATCCGCAAGGCCCTCGCGCTGTTCCACGAGCCGGAGGCCCTCGCCCATTTCCGCGCCAACGCGATGACGGCCGATTTCTCCTGGGCCTGCACCTCCGACCATTACGTCGCCGCCTACAAGAGGGCGATGGCGTTGCATTCAGCGGCATTATAGTGCTCGTGATGGACACCGTTGCATCGCCTGGCCTGCCGGCAGGCGGCCGCCATGCCGGGGCCGGTCAACGGCTGGGGGCCAAGGCGGCGCGGAGTTCGGCGAGGTTGCGGCGCATGGCCTGGAGGTAATCGCCCGCGGTGGGCCGGTTGCCGCAGGTCTCGAAGACGACGAGCCGGATGCCGCGCTTTTGCAGTTCGGCGCGGACCGCCGGCAGCGGCTCTTCTTCCCAAAGCATCAGCGTGCCGGGATGGCCGGCGCGGAGGGCGTCGAACGCCGCCCATTGGGCGTCAGGCACCGGCTCATCCGGTTCCCAGTGGACACTGAACAAGGCCCAGTGGTAGCGGCGAGCCAGGTAAGCGTACACGGGATGCGAGGCCAGCAGCGGCGCGCCGGCCAACCGCGCGGAGAGGTCGCGCAAGTCCTGGTCCAGGGCCAGGAGGTCGCGGCGCAATTCCTGGCCGCGTTGCCGAATGGCCGCCTCCCCGTCCGGGAGCAGCCGCTCCAGGGCCGAAGCGGCCGTTTCCGCCTGGCGAATGGCCAGCAACGGGTCGAGCCAGGTGTTGTAATCAATGTTCCCGTGGCTGTGCATTCCCTGCGGACCATGGCTGTGCGTAATGACTTCGGGGAACATCAGCCACTCTGCCTTGAATCCCGCCGATGTGTCCGCCTGCGACGCCAGCGGCAGCGACGTTGTGTTGACCCATTTCTCGAAATCCGCGCCGTTCAACAGGATCAGGTCGGCCTGTTGATATTGGCGGATCACCTTCCTGCCCGGCCGCCAAAAGACCGGGTCCTCGTTAGGCGGGGCTGGGAAAAGGACCTCCGCGCGGTCGCCCGCCAGTCGCTGGGCGAAATAGAACAGCGGATAGCTCGTCGTGCAGACCCGCGGGCGGCGCGGCGCAGGGACCGACGCCTGGTCCACGCGCGGATGGCAAGCCGGCAACGCCAGGAGCAACAGGAACGCTGACAGAAAACAGCGCGCGCCTTCAACCGCAACGCGGTTGTGTAACAAAGCCCAGGGTTGGACCGAAGGGACAACCTTGGGTAACGGTGATGGAGAGGCTTTCAGCCCCAACGGGGTGGGGGCCTGCGGGTAACGCAGGGGACGGGTCTTGCGGCCACCGGGCCGCAACCCCTTTAGGTTGATGGGCACCGCCGCTCCGCCTTTGAGCATGTCTCGGATTTCAGCGTCAGTCACAGAGAGAAGCAAACCTCTCGACCGTCATGCCACTCGCTCGAATCAGGCTCCGCAGTGTCCCACGAGCCACCTCCACTTGGCTGGTCTCAACCGTCAATGGCATCCCTCGTTCCGCCCGCACTTCCAAACAACCCATTATGGCTTCTTTGATATTCGCTAACGCTTCGGGCTTCGTCTTGCCTTGGCTGACGCAACCCGGAATCGAGGGGCACTCGACCACCCAGGCGCCGTCCTCATCTCGATCCATTGTCACCAGGAATGTCATCGTCAACATTGTACCTTCCGTTCTGGCTCCGGCAACCTCCTTGTTTCCTGAACAGAACCACAGTTTACCATAACGACACCAGGGCGAGTGTGATTTCCCTGCCGAGGAGCGCGAGCGCCGCGCTCACCAGGCCGATGGCGGCCAATTCCGTCGTCACGAGCCTGGCCATCAGGCCGCGGGCGCAGCCCAAACGAAACATCGTCTCCATTTCCGGCCGGCGCAGACGCACGGACAACACCACCACCAGCACGAGGAACAGGGCGGTCGCCGCCGCCACCAGGGCGGCATTGGCGTCAAAAAAGCGTTTGATGCGGAAGACCAGGCCGAGCAACTCCTCGACTACGCCGCGGGCTTCGAGGATTTGGACCGTCGCGTCGGGGCCTTGGTAGCGGCCGCGGAGCAGGGCGGCGGACTTCTCGTCGTTCGCCACCGGCAGGATGGCTGACACCGGGAAATCCGCGGGGTCGCCATGGTAATGAATCGTCGAGATGTTTTGCGGCGTGACTTCCGTGACCTCGGGAAGGGCGGCGTTGGCGGTGACGTTTGTCGCGTTGCGGCTCAACACAAGGTTTGCGTCGGCGTTGGTTCCGGTGATGTCGGAATGGCCGTGGGCCAGACCTTCGATGAGCCAGGCTGTCTTGAGGTCGACGAAGACCGCGGCGTCATCGGGGGTGCGGGCCGGGGCGAGCACGCCCACAACGCGGAGGTTGACGGGGTAGGAGCCGGCGATGTCGAAGAGGTTCTCCGGGTCGGTCATGAGGCGGTCGCCGGGGGCGAGGTTCAAAGAGGCGGCGGCCTGGGCGCCGAGCACGCAGTCGCCCATGGAGAGGAGTTGCTCGCCGCGGGCCATGCGGAGGTGGCGGAAGGCGAAGTAATCGAGCGTGGTTCCAACGATGGGCGCGCGCCGGGCGGTGTAGCGCGCATAGAGGGGAATAGGCCGGGCGTAGCCGGTATCGCGGATGGCCGCGACATCGGCCATCTTGAGCAACCGCGGCACGCGGCCGCGGAAGTAGAGCGCGTGGAGGACCAGATCGAAGCGGCTGCCCAGGCCGCCCGCCACGAGGGGCGTAGCGGCGGCGCGCTGGACCAGACCGGCCTGGTAGCGGGCGACCAGGCCGTTGACGGCCAGGGGCAGGTAGAGGGTCACGGCCAGGCCGAAGATGAGAATGACCGATTGCAGGCGGTTGAACCGGAGCGACTGCCAGGCGAGGAAACAGACCTGTCTCATCGCGATACCTCCGCCAGGTGAATCGCCCGGTCAAATCGGCCGAGCAGGCCCGTATCGTGCGTGACCATCAAGAGGGTGGCTCGGGCGCGGGCGCATTGCTCGAACAGGACTTCCAGGACGCGCGTTTTGGCGGCCGGGTCCAGGTTGCCGGTCGGCTCGTCGGCCAGCAAGCACCTGGGCCGGGCCAGGAGGGCGCGGCAGAGGGCGGCGCGCTGTTTCTCGCCTTGGGAGAGGCGGCCGGGCCGATGCGTGAGCCGGTGATCGATGCCCGTTTCCCTGGCAAGCCGCAGGGCGCGCTCGCGCACATCGCCGGTAAGCCTCAATGCGGGATTGATGCGGTAGGGCAGCAGGATGTTCTCGAATACATCGAGGTATTCGAGGAGCTGGAAATCCTGGAAGACCAGGCCGAGGGCCGCGATGCGGAAGGCGCGCCGCCCGGCGTCGTTCAGGAGCGGTGGTTGGATGTCGCCGACTACAATCTTCCCCTGGTCCGGCACGAGGATGCCGGCCAGGAGGTGGAGCAGGGTCGTCTTGCCCGAACCGCTGGGGCCGGCCAGGGCCACCTTCTCGCCGTCGGCGACAGACAACTCGGGCACGCGCAGGGTGAACGTCGAGCGCGGATAATGAAAAACCAGATTCTCAACGGCGATCATGATCGTTCGCCGCCGCAAAGCCTATTGCTCAAGTTAGGTTGCATCGGCCCCTCAGAATTTCCGCACGGTCAAAAAGTAACCGATGCGCTCCTGCTTGCCCGGCTCCAGGCCGGTGATCTTCCAGGCCCCGGCGGCGCGGGTGATGCGAAGGAGGGCCTCATAAGCGTTGATGCGGGTATGGATATGCCCCCAATGCTCGACGGTGCCGGTCACGCGCCACTTGACCCGGGCGGCAAAGGCGCCGGACTGGACGTTGCTGATGCGGGTTTCGAGCGGCTCGACGCGTTGGACGCGCGCGACGGCGCCGCCTTGTTCCTGCATGAGCAAACCGGCGTGGATTTTCAGATAGGTGTCCGCCAGCAACTCACCCTGCACGCTGCGGGCCAGGGCGTCGTAGATGACCTTTTCGTCGCGGTAATCGAAGGCGCGGTAAATGTTTTTCAACAAGGTCTCGGCGATGGTGGCTCGGGTGGCATCATCCGGCTCGCGGGTCCGCACCGGGGCTATTTCCGGCAGCGGCGGGGTGCCTGGGTTGTTCCAAGTGAGCGTGGTCTGGTAGGGGGTGAAGCGGGCGCGACTGGCTTCCTGGCCGGCGACGAGCGCGGCGCGCGCGCCCAGCACCCGTTCGTTAAACAAGTCCCAGGTGATGTCCACTCTGCGGGGCAGGCCCTTGGTGCTGTAGGTGAGGATGGCGCCCACGCGGGCGGTCCAAGCACTAAGGCGGCTCGGCTCGGCGGCCAAGGCGAAGTCCTTGAAATCGACGCCGTAGAAATCGAGCCGCGGCACCAGAGGCGAGACCTCGATGCCGTCAATGACCACTTTGTTGCGGCCGCGAAAGAACTCTTTTACGGCCGGCATCGCGGCTTGCTGCTCGGCCACATCGAGGAAATTGGTGTCTTTGCGCGGCACTTGCATCCAGGTCTCCAAGGTAAGCAAGGGCAGGAGGATTTCGACGCGGACTTCGGCCTGTTCGATATAAACGAAGGCATAAACAGAGCCGTAGCTTTCGATGCCCATGTTGCGGGGGGCCTGGGTATCGGAGGCGTTGGGCGCCGCCGGGCCTTGGGGCTGCGGCGGGGCGCCGGACCAATCGAACGCATACGTTTGGACCTCGCCCTCGCCCGTCAGGGTCACAGGCGGCCGCGGTTCGGCGCCGGCCTGGTTGACGGTCAGTTGCAGCACGGAGGGCAGGAACGAGCCGCCTGTGCTGCCGATCCTCTGCTGGAAGGTCAAGTATTCGGGCGGTTTGGCCGCCGGATAGAGGAGGTGATAGGCCACCTTGGTCTGCATCAAGTCCTCGACCAACACACCGCGCTCGGGCAGGACAGGGGCCTCGACGCTGGCCACCTTGCCCGGCAACAATTGCCCTTCGCGGTCGCGAATCATGAAATCGCGCAGCAATAGCTGGCCATGCTTGCTCATGCCTTCCCGCAGGTTGGCCCGTGAAATGAAATTGTCCCGGTCGGGCGTGTAGCCGTAAAGCATCACGAAATCCTCGCACATGACCTCGACGCGGGCGGAGACGGCGTTGCTGCTCACCTGGACGGTCGCGCTGATGAGAGAAATCGGGTGAGACCATGTGGGACCCGCCCCGAGGAGGAACAAACACAGAAACCAGAGGCGGGCGGGGCGGGAAATCCGAAACCCGAGAGGTGGTTGCGGAATCGACCGCGGAGAACGCAAAGAACGCAAAGACCTGAAAAAACCAAGGCACTTCTTTGCGATCTCTGCGCTCTTTGCGGTTAATCCGTAAGTCTGCAACTGGCTCCTGAAATCCGAAATCCGAAACCGGAGGTCCGGAACCAACCTAAGAATGCTCGGAAGCTCGAGGCTCATTCGTTCTTCGCCCTTAGGTTCCGGCCCCGTCTTCTTCCGAAGGGACACACGCTGACGCAGACCCCGCACACTCGCGCGGCGAGGTCGAGCCGGGTCTCGAACTCTGAGGCCGTTTCCACGCATCGGCTGACGCGCAGCACGTCTTCGCGGCGCTCGTACTGTTGTTCTGTCGGGGCGGCGCTGTTGATCGCGGCGGCGGGACAAGCCCGAACGCACTTGACGCACCTGCCGCACCTGTTCCTGAGAGGGATGTCCGGGACCAACGGCATGTCGGTCAGGACGGTTGCGAACCGGACGCGCGGACCGTGCTGTGGAGTGACGATCAGCAGGCTTTTGCCCTGCCAGCCCAGCCCCGCCATGCGGGCCACGGCCTTATGGGAGAGGCTGCCTAGAAAGTTCTGTTCATCCACAATTTCCGAGGCAGGAATGGCCCGGGCCGCAAACCGGCGCGCACACAGCCAGTTCACCAACTCGGCTGTGAGACGGTCCAGGGCGGCGTTCACAGCGCGGTAATGGCGCGCGTATTCAGGGGTGGGGCCGGTTTGGACGCCGTCAATGATGGTGTCCTCCAGGCGCAGAGCCACTGCCACCGCCCAGGTGTACGGCTCCAACAGAGCCGGCGGCAGGGCAGCCTGCGCCCGCTTGAAAGGCGCCAAGTCCGCCACGCCGACAAGATCGGCGCCCGCGGCTCGCGCGGCTGCCTTGAGTTCCTCGGCAGGCGTGATCATGGCACTGGAGTTCTTGTCAGATAAGCCAGTCGTTCACCCGCTGGATGCCTTACGAGCGGTCGGGCGGTTGTCCGCCGGTTGCGTCACGGCAGCTCGGCACGCAGGGTCACCAGGCTCCAAGCCGGCACGGGGATGCGCTCCGGGGCGCGTTGCCCCGGCAACTCAACCACGTCGCTATAGCTTACCGACACCGGCTTGTTCCAAACGAGCCTGGCGATTTGGTCCTGGCCGGAGGCGCCGTAGAGGCGGAGAATCCAGGCCTTGCCGTCTTCGCTGGGCTTGAACGCGGTGAGGATAACTCCGTTGGGTTCGACGCGCAGGGGCGGGAGCGGCGCGGCGGCGCCCGAGGCGGGCGCGGCAATCAGCGGTTCAGTCGCCTCGACGCCGAAGTGCGCGGCGGCGATGGGGTCGTAGCCGTGGTGGGGCCGGATGGCGTAGCGGAACGTGGTTTTGCCTTCCTGGTCGGCCCGGTAGTTGGTGTGCCAGTGGTTGTTCATCACCCAGGAGTAGAGCTTGGAGGAGGGCTTGATGGTTTTCATGTATGCGGCAGGGTTGGGCTGCGAGAGCACGAGGTTGGCGGTCAGGCCGCCCATCTCGACCATCGGGGCGTCCACCGTCGCCCAGGTCACGCCGTATTGTGCGTTGGCCACGTCCACCCAGCGTTCGATGGAAAACCAGTTCTTGCAGGCGCCGGGGAGTTGGTCTTTCTCCGGCTCGACCACCGCCAGGGGGCTGTTCATCCGCACGACGGCGCCGGGCACGTTGAACTCGAAGCCGAAGTGCAGACCCTCGGGCTTGCGCAAGGGCAACTTGTCCACCTCGTCAATAAGCTCGACGCGGTCCAGGCCCTCCACCACGCGCACCTCCCGGAGCAATTGGCGGCAGGACGGGGCCTCCGACTCGACGAGCAACGAGGCCACCAGAGGGCCGGTTTCCTTCACGGTGATTTTGCCGGGGCCGCACGGTTTCACGTCTTTGGCATCGGAGCCGGGCAGGTAGAGGTACTCGTTGAGCTTGCCGTCCACCAGTTCCGCATCCAAGCCCTGCTGGCGCAAGCTGACGATGTCACCCGTGGCTTCATCCAATTTCACCGTGAACCGCTCCGTGGTGAGCGTCGTACCCTGCGCGCGGGCGCCGCCGGCAGACGTAGCGGTCCCAGTCTGAACCTGGTAGCGTTTCGCGCCCAGGGGCGGCACGTCCCGGGCCAGGAAGACCAGCTCGCCGCTGGACAGCCGTTGCGAGGGAACCGTCTGGCCGCCCGCGTCCTTCACCACGTCGCCCTGGGTTTCTTTTGGAAGCGTCACCAGGTCGGTGCGCGGCCAGGAGGCTGTGTTGAAGACGTCATATTCGAGGGTGGTGGCGCCCGCCGGGCTTGCGGAAGCGCCTTGGGCGGCGCCGGTCCCGGTGATTTTGTCCAAGAGCGAGCGGGACAGGGCATCGGCGCCGAGGGCGTAGGCCTGTTTGAATTTCCACTGGGTCTTGACGAAATCGAGGTCGGGCTGGCTGACGCTGTTGTAAGCGCCCCAGGTGTGTTCGCTGTACAGGGCCGCGTCTTTCCATGCCTCGGCGAATTCGGCGGCGGGGAAGCCGGCGGGGTTCAGCAAGGCCCAGAGGGTCTCGGCTTGCGAGAGGCGGTCGGCGGAGTGGCGGTTCAAGGAAGTTTCCCGGGCGGAGGTGGGGGCGCCGTCCTCCCAGTAGGGCGTGAAATCGCCGCGGAAGGATGGAATCTTGTCCGCATAGCGTTGCTCGAAGTCATGGAACATGCGGCTGGTGGTGGCGATGATGAGTTTGGGTGAGGCGTATTTGGCGTTCCAGTCGCGCACTTGCTGCATGACGCGCTCATCGGCGCTGCCGTTATCGCCCTTGGACCAGCGAATCTGGACGAGGTCGTAGGGATAGCCCTTTTCCTCGAGTTGCTGCAGGTCGCGTTGGACGGCGTCGGTCAATTTATCCACGGTGTGGCCGAAGGCGTAGCCGAAATAGGGCGCCCAGTAGAGGACCTTGTCCTTGCCGTTGGGCGCTATCCAGTAAAAGGGCTTGTCTTCCCAGGTAACCCGCGTCCAGCCGATGCGGTCGGTGAAGTTGGGTCCGTCTGAGATGTATTTCACGCCGGCCTGGGTCAAGGCTGGGATGAGGCCCCAGGTCAGGCCGGGCACGTCGCTGATCATCATCGAGTCGACGTTGACCCCGCACCGCGCGCCCAGTTCTTTGGCGAAGGCGAGTTGATGGACCAACTCTTCGCCCCGGGAAATGCCGGTCAACAGGTTGCCGTACATGGCGTCCAGGCCGATGTAGCCGTCGCGGACGGCTTGCTGGAAGGCTTGCTTCTGCTCCGGGGTGGCGTTGGTCCAAAACTGCTCGTAGGTCCAATGGACTTCGAGGTTCCACCGGAACCGGGCGTCGTCCGGATAATCCTTGGTCTTGGGAATGAGTTCAAGGGCGCGGGTGACGTTGTGGGCTTGCTTGGCGGCGATGTGCGGCTGGATGTCGGTATAGCCGATATCCACGTGGGAATGCATGAGAATATAGACGGCCCACTGGCGGACGGGTTCGAGTTCGACGTCCTTTTGGGCCACGACCTGGCCGCCGACAGCCAGGGTCACAGGCACCGTTTCCGCCGTGGCCGCCGGCGGGGAGAATGCCTCGACGGTTTGGGTGCCGGGCCGGAGCATGACTTTGAGCGGGGGTTGCGCGCCCACGCGCACGGTGGCCTCCACGGGCTCGCCGACGCGCCGCACATTGAGCGTCACCAGATGAGCCGGCTTGCCATCCTGCCACACCAGGCAGGTGCGGCTGGCGGCGATGCCGGTCACCAAGGTCCGGTCCTTGAGCGTGGAGAGTTTCACGCCCGCGGGCGCCTCGAACTGGACGGCGTCCCACAACACCCATGAGCCGGTGAGCGTCGTGATGGCGACCCGGTTTTCGCCGGCCTTGAGCGTGGCCGCCGGCACGTCCAGGCTGATGACATAGGGGCGGCCCTTGGCCGGCTCCCCGAACACCGAGGCGTCGCCGGCCCCGGCGGGGGTTTGGAATTCGCGCGCCAGGTCGTTGACCTCGACGCGCAGCTTGGGCGGGTTGCTGGAGTGGGTGTCGGCAAAGTCAAGCTCCAGCCGGCACGGTTCGGCGGGGGCGCTCTCGAGGGCGAAGAAAATCTCGAACGTCTGCGGCGTGCCCGGTCCCCAACCGTCGGCAACGCCCGGCTGCACATAGGGCCAGTCCTTCCTGGGGTCCGACTCTCCGACGATGAACACCCCCGGCTGGCGATAGGCCTGGTAATCCTTGGGGCCGAGGGCGAACTCCGCCGTGTTGGTGTCTTTGGCGCCGATGGACCACAGGGTGGCCGCGCCCGAGGATGCGGTGGCGGCCGCTACGGCCAGGAGGAGTCCAACGAGGGTCCGGTGAGTGGCGCTTGAGAGTCTTTTCATAATCTAGCCAGTGAGGTTCCAACGTTTTTCAGTTCCAAGGGCGCAATGGTAAGGATCGCGTGGAAAAAGCCAACACCTAACAGGGGTGTTTCTTCGTCCGTCTTGACAAACCATCTGTCCGAGCCAACCATACCGCTAAACCTCATGGCACCGATTCGGGAACTAAATCATGGCAAACCGTGGACAGGCCCGCTCATGGTGGCGGCGCTGTGCTGGCTGGGGCTCAATTCGTCGCTTGGCGCGGACTGGTATGTGCGCGCGGATGGGGATGATTCCGCGCGCGGCACGAACAGGGCCTCCGCGTGGCGCACGATAGAGCGAGTCAACCGCGCCCGGCTCGAGCCTGGGGACCGCGTGCTTTTCCAGGCGGGGCAAACGTTCACGGGGAACCTGCGCCTGACGGCGAAGGATGCGGGCACGGCGGAACTGCCGGTGGTCATCGGCTCGTTCGGGCAAGGGCGGGCAACAATCCTGGCGGGGGCCGGGACGGGGGTGAGCGTCGAGAACGCCGGGGGCATCGCCATCGAGAACCTCTTGGTCGTGGGAGCGGGTATCACGAACAACGGCGGATACGGCGTTCTGTGCGACAACACCCTCACGAACGCCACCATGCTCGACCACCTGAGCATCGACCATGTCGAGGTCAGCGGCTTCGGCAAGCATGGCATCCTGGTCAGCGGCGCTCCGGCGGGGTTCCGGCACGTTCGGGTTTCGCACTGTGTCATGCGCGGCAATTTGCTCGGCGGCATGGAGATCGCGGGCCGTTTGCCCTGGAATGCCTCCACTTACGCCCATGCCGACGTGCAAGTGACGCAGTGCCACGCCTTCGACAACACGGGCGACCCGAACTACCACAAGAACCACTCCGGCAGCGGCATCGTTCTCTACGAGGTCGATGGCGGCGCCATCGACCGGTGTGTGGCGTGGAACAACGGGGCTTTGAACGGTTCAGGCGGGGGGGGGCCGGTCGGGCTATGGACGTGCGCCTCGCGAGCCGTGGTCATCGAACACTGCGAGAGTTACGGCAACAAGACCAAAGGCGCGGACGGCGGGGGCTTCGACATCGACGGGGGCAGCGAGGATTGCGTGCTTCAATACAATTACAGCCACGACAACGACGGTCCGGGCTTATTGGTCTATACGTATCCCTACGCCTCCCACACCGACCGAGGCAACGTAGTGCGCTTCAACATCAGCGAGAACGACTCGCGCAAGAGCCGCACCTACGCCGGGCTGTGGGTCCGCAACGACGGGAACGGGATGACGGGAGTGGAGGTCTATAACAACACCGTGCTGGTGGGGCCGTGGACCGGCCAGGCGGCGGCCATCCATGGGGAGGGCGTGGAAGCCCGCTTCCGCAACAACATTTTCCTTTCGGCAGGCGGCGCGGTCCCTCTGCGGGTCGAAAAGCCGCACGGCAAACTGCGGTTCGAGAACAACCTTTATTGGCGCGAAGGTTCCCCGGTCCAGGTCGAGTGGGACCGGAAGGTTTACACCAGCTTGGAGGAGTGGCGCAAAGAGACGGGCCAGGAGATAGTGGACGGGCATCCGTCGGGCCTGTTCGAGGACCCGAAGGT
This sequence comes from uncultured Verrucomicrobiota bacterium, assembly GCA_964653485.1. Taxonomy (GTDB): domain Bacteria; phylum Verrucomicrobiota; class Verrucomicrobiia; order Limisphaerales; family UBA8199; genus CAVQND01. The sequence goes on from CAZZFF010000002.1 coordinate 129,038, forward strand.
GAGCGTCCACGCGGCAGGAGTGCGCGCGGGCCAATTCGTCGGCGCCGCGGACCTTCAAGCGTTTCGGCCGTTGCCAGGTTCGCCGGCAAAGGAACGCGGGCTGAACCTGCGGGGCAGCGGCCGGGATATTGTCAGCGAGGATTTCGGCGGCGGGCGGCTGCCTGCGAGCGGTTCGTGGCCGCTGGGCGCTTTTGCAAGGTAGGACACCCTCGCATGGAGTGCGGTGGCAAGCGACGCGCGACACCGCTTTGCCTCAGACAGCCTCTGGCGTGTCGGCTGTCCCACGCGGCCCATAGCGCCGTCGCCGTTTTGCTCTGCCCTTCTCTTTACACGGATTATTCGCTACGCCTGAGATCCCGCACCGGTCTTGTCCTCAACACCCGCGATAGGCCCGGCGTCGAGCCGTGTCCCGAGGGGCATCCCGAGAATAGTCCGGCCCTTCAGAGCCGGGTCTGGTGCCCCCGGGACTTTCCGTCCCCAAGGGACGGCCTGGAGTTTGGACATTTTGCACGCCAACGGCGTGCGGGCATACCTGCCCAGGGCAAGCGGAGCGCCGCCCTGGGAAAACCTCCCATTATTCCAACCCGCCCTGCAAGGGCGGGAGGTTTTTCCTCAGTCCCAAAGGTAACGCTCCTCAAATGCCATCTCGTAGCGCTTTCAACAAAGGGACACCTGCGCCCTTGCAGGGCGCAACAGGAGAATAGGGCTGGCTTTCCCAGGGCGGCGCTCCGCTTGCCCTGGGCT
>CAZZFF010000003.1:0-88676 GCA_964653485.1 uncultured Verrucomicrobiota bacterium
GGGATTGGGTGCCTGATCGTCGCCGCAGCCGCCGCAGTGCGGCTGGCCTTCATGCAGGGTCTGGGAACGCGCAGTCCTTACCTGACCTTTTATCCCGCTGTGATGCTGGCCGCCCTCTACGGGGGTCTGCGGGCCGGCCTGGTGGCGACCGCCCTCTCCGCCTGCCTGGCCGACCTGCTCTGGGTCGAGCCTGTGGGGAGCTTTTGGATGCGCGATTCGGCCGATTGGGTGAGCATGGCGGTCTTTCTCCTAAGCTGCGCCATGATCTCCTGGACTACCGAGGCAATGCAGCGAGCCCAGGCGCGAGCCAGGGAGGCCGAGGCCAAGGTCAACGTTCCCGGCCTACCGCAAGAGGTCGAGGAGGCACTCAAGGCTGGCAGCGCGAGCTCCGCCCAGGGGCGGCTCAAGGCCATCTTTCCGATCAAGGCGGTCTTCGGCGTTGCCCTTGCCATCCTGGTGGCCGTGGCGTGGGCCGCCTATCACAACATCACCTCCATGGTGGAGGCGAACCAACAGGAAAACCACACCCACCTCGTCATCCGAGGACTGGATCGCCTTCTCTCGACCTTGAAGGACGCGGAGACGGGCCAGCGCGGCTTCCTGATCACCGGGCAGGAGAGTTACCTGGGACCCTACATCGAGGCCGTCGGCCTGCTGGACGAAGAGATGGCCTCCCTGAAAGTGCTGGCCCGGGACGACCCCGGCCGGCTGGAACGGCTGCAAGGAATCGAGGCCGTGATTTCGGACAAGCTCTCCGAACTGAAGCAAACCATCGAGTTGCGGCGCGCAGAGGGTTTTGAGGCTGCCCGGCAGGTCGTGATTACAGACGTGGGCAGGGCGCGCATGGACGACGTCCGCAAGCGTGTTGGCGATTTTGAGGCTCAAGAGGAGCGCCTGCTGCAAGAACGCACGAAGGCGAGGATCATTGACACTGGATCCTTGCTCCAGACCGGTGTGGTGGGCGGCGTGCTGGGTTTCGCGCTGCTGCTGCTGGTCTTTCGGCTGCTGCACAGGGAAATCGTCCAGCGCGTCCAGGCCGAAGGGGAAGTGAAGGTCCATCGGGACAACTTGAAGGCATTGGTCAAAGCTCGCACGGCGGAACTGGAAGCACAGGTCGCCGAGCGCAAGCGGGCGGAGGAGGCGCTGCGCGAGAGCCGGGAACGGCTCAGTCTGGCTTTGGCCTCCTCGGACATGGCCGCGTTTGACTGGGACATCCTCAATAACAGGCGCACCTGGGATGCCGAGGTTCATCGCCTCCTGGGAACCAACCCGGAGACCTTCACCGGCAAGCAAGAAGAGTTTTTCCGGATAATGCCCCCGGAGGACCAGAGCGCCGTGCGGGAGGCGCTCTCGAGGGCCGTCGAAAAAACCGGCGTGTATGAGACTGAGTACCGCGCTATCTGGCCGGACGGGACGATTCGTCACATCGCGGCCAGAGGAAAGGTGCATCACGACAGCGCGGGCCGCGCCATTCGCTTGACGGGCGTTTGCTGGGACATCACCGAAGACAGGAGAAAGGAGCGAGAACTTCGCAGGCTCAATCGAACGCTCAACGCGCTGGGACACAGCAGCCGGGCGATGACCCGCGCCGCCCGGGAGGGGGATTACCTGGAAGAAGTCTGCAAGATCATCGTCCAGGATTGCGGTCACGCGATGGTGTGGATCGGTTTTGCCGAGGAGGATGAGGGCAGGACCGTCCGCCCGGTTGCATACGCGGGCTTCGAGCAAGGGTATATCGAGACGTTGAACGTGACCTGGGAGGACACCGAACGGGGCTGCGGCCCGACGGGCACCGCCATCCGCACGGGAAAGCCGAGCGTCTGCCGGCAGATGCTCACGGATCCGGCTTTTAGCCCGTGGCGTGAGGAGGCCCTCAAGCGGGGTTACGCATCCTCGCTCGCGCTTCCCCTCACCACGGAGGGCGCCACCTTCGGCGCGCTCACGCTCTACGCAACAGAGCCGGACGCGTTTTCGGTGGATGAAGTAAGACTGCTGACACAGTTGGCCGACGACCTCGCGTATGGCGTCGCAACGATCCGCCTGCGCCTGGCCCGCGCTCGCTCTCAACAGGAGCGCGACCTCACAATCGAGTTCCTGCGATTGGTCAACGCGAGCACCGGAACCCGCGACCTGGTCCGGACTGCGGCGACCTTCTTTCAGGAGCAATCCGGGTGTCAAGCCGTCGGAGTCAGGCTCAAGGAAGGGGAGGATTATCCTTACTTCGAGGCGCGCGGCTTCCCGCGGGCGTTTGTGCTGGCGGAAAACAGCTTGTGCGCCCGCGACGGCGCCGGGCAGGTCGAGCGAGACAGCGCCGGCTACCCGATTTGCGAGTGCATGTGCGGCAACGTCATCTGCGGGCGAACCGACCCCGCCAAGCCGTTTTTCACGGCCGGGGGCAGCTTTTGGACAAACTCCACTACCGCCCTGCTGGCCACCACGACCGCGGCGGACCGCCAGGCGCGCACGCGCAACCGGTGCAACGGCGAGGGATACGAGTCGGTGGCGCTGGTTCCCTTGCGCGTTGGGGCCGAGCGGCTGGGCTTGCTGCAATTGAACGACCGGAGGAAAGGGCTGTTCTCGGGCGAGACCATCGTGTTCTGGGAACGATTGGCCTGCTACCTGGCGGTCGCGTTGGCGAAGACGCGCGCTGAAGACGCGCTACGAGAAACCCAGCAGGATAACGAGGTGATGGCGACGATTCTCGCCCTTTCCTCCCAGCCCTTCGGCATGGGTTACCCGGATGGCCGTCTGGGCCTGGTCAACAAGGCTTTCGAGCGGCTTACCGGCTACACCGGGGAGGAACTCAGGGGGATGGACTGGGCCACGACGCTCACGCCCCCGGAGTGGCGGGAATTGGAGCGCAAGAAACTTGAGGAACTCTCCAGCGCCGGCCAGCCGGTGCGATACGAAAAGGAATATGTCAGGAAGGACGGCAGCCGGGTGCCCATCGAACTGCTGGTCCACCTCATGACCGATTCGGAGGGGAAACCCCAGTATTATTATTCGTTTCTGACGGACATCGCCGAGCGTAAGAGGGCGGAAGAGGCGCTGCGGGCTCAGGCGGCGCTGCTCGACCTGGCCCACGACGCCATCTTTGTCCGCGGAGCACAGAACAGGATCACCTTTTGGAACCAGGGCGCGGAACAGACCTACGGATGGACGCGGGCGGAGGTGATGGGCCTGGACCCCCACGATCTGTTGCAAACTCTCTTCCCGAAGCCGCTCTCAGAACTCACCGCGGAAACGGCGGAAAGGGGTCGCTGGGAGGGAGAGCTAATCCACACCCGAAAGGACGGCCGGGAGATTGTGGTGGCCAGCCGCTGGGCGGCGCAGAGGGACAGTTCGGGGCGTCTGGAGGGTATCCTTGAGATCAACCGCGACATTACCGAGCGCAAGAACTTCGAGAAGCACCTCGAGCTCTCGTTGCGCGAGAAGGAGGTGATGCTCAAGGAAATCCATCATCGGGTGAAGAACAATTTGCAGGTCATCGCCAGCCTGGTTGACATCCAGACCGACGCCCTCGAGAATCCGGGCCTGCGCGGGCTGTTCCAGAATGTGCGCGACCGGGTGCGCTCGATGGCGCTGGTGCATGAGAAGCTCTACCAGTCCGAGAGCTTGGCCCGGGTGGAATTGGCCGATTACGCGCGCAGCCTGCTCAGTTACCTCTGCCGGGCGCACGGAAGCCCCGAGACCCACGTCGAGATCAAAATGGAGTTGCAGCCGGTCTCGGTCTCGGTGGAGATGGCGGTGCCGTGCGGGCTGATCCTCAACGAACTGGTTACCAACGCCCTCAAACACGCCTTTAACGGCCGCGCCCGGGGGGAACTCACCACCACGTTGCGCGCCGGTCCGGATGGCCGGATATGCCTGCGCGTCAGCGACAACGGCGTCGGCATGCCGGCGGGCATGGACTGGCGGCAATCGCCCTCACTGGGTCTGCGTTTGATCCATCTCCTGGCCGGACAATTGAACGCCGAGGTGGAAGTCGAAGTTCATGCTGGCAGGGGGACTGAATTTCTGATTAGCTTTGAGCAGTCACAAGCAAAACAACCCGAAGAAAAAAACAATGCCTAACCCAGCCATTCTCATCGTCGAGGACGAAGCCATTGTCGCCGAGGATCTTGCTCAGAAACTACGCCGGCTTGGCTACGAAATACGCGGCACCACCGCCCGGGGCGAGGCGGCGGTGGGCTTGGCGCGGGACCTGCGTCCAGACCTGGTCCTGATGGACATCCGCCTCCAGGGCGCGATGGACGGCGTGGAAGCGGCGGCATGCATTCGCAGCGAGTGCGCCCTGCCCGTCATCTTCCTGACGGCCCACTCGGATCAGGCGACTCTCCAACGGGCCAAGCTCACCGAGCCTTTCGGCTATATCCTCAAGCCTTTCGAGGAGTTGGAGCTGCAGACCCACATCGAGATGGCCCTCTACAAGCACCAGGTGGACCAGGAGCTGCGGCGGCAGCGGGAGTGGCTGCGCGTGACGCTCACAAGCATCGGCGACGGCGTCCTGGCGACCGATGGCGCCCGCCGAATTACCTTTGTCAACCCGGTGGCAGCGGATTTAACGGGGTGGCAAGAAGAACAGGCCCTTGGGCAGCTCGTCGAAAACGTGTTCCGCATCATCAACGAGAAAACCCGCGAACAGGTGGAGGACGTCGTGGCCCAGGTCCTGCGGCAGAATCGCGTCGTCGGCCTGGCCAACCACACGGCCCTGATCGCCAGGGACGGCCGGGAAATCCCCATTGAAGACAGCGCGGCGCCCATCCGCGACGCCGGCGGCAAGGTGAGCGGGGTGGTGCTGGTGTTTCACGATGTGACCGAGAGGCGGCACGCGCGGGAGTTGATGCGCAACGCGGCGTTGTTCCCCGAAGAGAATCCTTGCCCGGTGCTGCGCGCGGAGCGAAACGGGAAGCTGGTGTTCGCCAACCGGGCGTCGGCGGCCCTGTTGGATCAATGGCATTGCAGCCTTGGGGGATGCGCGCCCGAATATGTGCGGCAGCGGGTGGCGAGGGCGCTGGAAACCGAGTCAAGCCAGAGCATGGAAATCGTCCTCGGTCAACGCAACCTCTCGTTTAGTCTGGTGCCAATCCCCAAGCGTCAATATGTTAACTTTTACGGCATGGACGTCACCGAGCGCGCGCGGGCCGAGGACAAGCTCCGGCAGACCAACGACGAGTTGACCCGCTTCAACAACGCGGCCGTGGGTCGCGAGTTGCGCATGATCGAACTGAAGAAGGAGGTCAACGCCCTCTGCGCCCAAGCCGGCCAGCCGCCCCGGTACGCGCTGGAGTTCGACGAGAAAAACCATGAACGCCCGCTCTGATTCGTCCTTGAACCTATCCGCGGAAGGGCGGCCCGCCCTGGCGTGGCTGGCCGGCGGCGGCAAGATGGGCGAGTTGATTCGCTCCACGGACTGGTCAGCAACGCCGCTTGGCCCCATCGAATCCTGGCCGCAGAGCCTGCGCACGGCCTCCAGTATCTGCCTCAGTTCACGCTTTCCAACCATCATCTACTGGGGGACAGATTACACCGCGCTCTACAATGACGGGTATGCCCAAGTCCTCGGGACAAAACATCCTTGGGCGCTGGGGAAGCCCGTTCGGGAAGTCTGGTCCGAAATCTGGCACATCCATGAGCCGATGCTCCATCAGGTGCTCTCCACCGGCCACGCGGCGGGGGCCGAAGACAAGCTTTTGAACCTCCATCGCAGGGGGTACCTTGAAGAGTGCTACTTCACCTATTCGTTCACCCCGATTCTGGTCGAGGCCGGGATTCCGGGCGGCATATTCTGCGACTGCCAGGAGACCACCGAGCGCGTCATCGCCGAGAGGCGGCTGCGCCTGCTGCGCGAACTCAGCGACATGGCTGCCAGTGAAAAGACCGCCGAAGGCGCTTGCAAGACGGCCTGCGAGGTGCTCACGCGATACACAGCCGACATTACCTTCGCTCTCCTGTATCTGCTGGAACCCGGGGACAACGGCGCCACGCTTGCCGGCGCCACGGGGCTGCCGCCGGGTCAGGAGAATGCCCCGGCCAGGCTCGTGCCTGACGCCGCCGGCGCAGAGGCGCGCCATTCCTGGCCTCTGGCCGGCCTCCCGCGCCCGCTCAAGAAGCAATTCGTCCAACTGCCAACCAATGCCGAGGGCGCCCCGTGGCCCAATGCCGCCCACACGGCGGTCCTGCTCCCGATTGCCGCGACCGGAGAGCAGCGTCCTTATGGGCTGCTGGTCGCGGGGCTGAGCCCCCGCCGGGCGGTGGATGACGGCTACCGCGCGTTCCTGGACCTGGTTGCGGGCCAGATCGCCGTCGCCATCAGCACGAGTCGCGCCTCCGAGGAAGAACGGAGCCGGGCCGAAAGACTTGCGGAGATTGACCGTGCGAAAACCACCTTTTTCAGCAACGTCAGCCATGAATTGCGCACGCCGCTCACGCTAATCCTGGGTCCGCTGAGCGACGAGCTGGCCGAGCGGGAGGCGGTGCTGCCGCCGGCCCGGCGCCAGCGCGTCGAAGCCGCGCACCGCAACAGCCTGCGCCTGCTCAAGCTAGTCAACACCCTCCTGAACTTCGCGCGCATCGAAACCGGCCGCGCGCAGGCCGTCTATGAGCCGACCGACCTGGCCGGGTTGACCACCGACCTGGCCGCGACCTTCCGCTCGCTCTGTGATCGGGCCGGGCTCTTCCTGGAGGTGAAGTGTCCGCCGCTGCCCGAGCCGGTCTTTGTGGACCGCGAAATGTGGGAGAAGATCGTCTTGAACCTGATTTCCAACGCCTTCAAGTTCACGTTGGCGGGCGGCATCGGGGTCGGAATCAAACCGGTGGGCGACGCGGTGGAACTCACCGTGCATGACACGGGCGTCGGGATTCCGCCCGGGGAGTTGCCGCACGTTTTCGATCGGTTCTATCGCGTCAAAGGCACTGAAGGCCGCACGCATGAGGGGACCGGCATCGGGCTGGCACTGGTGCGGGAGCTCGTGATCCTGCATGGGGGTTCGATCCGCGCCTCAAGCGTGCCGGGCGGGGGGAGCACCTTCACGGTAAGCCTGCCTCGAGGGACGGCCCATCTGCCCCCCGGGCGGCTTCGCCCGCCGGGCGTGACGGTCGCCGCCGCCGTGGGTGCCGGGCCGTTCGTCGAGGAGGCTTTGGGCTGGCTCCCCGCCGTCTCTACGGAGTCGCGCGAGGCAGCGGATGACAGACTCCATCTGGAACGCGCGCCGACGGGCAGGGCGAAGGCCGAGCCGTTGGCGCCGCCGCGCGCCCAGGGCCCGAGGCCGCGCATCCTCTGGGCCGATGACAACGCCGACATGCGCGATTACGTCCGGCGTCTGCTGTGCGGCCAGTTCGATGTGGAAGCGGTCTCCAACGGGCAGGAAGCGATCGAGGCCGCGCGCCGGTGGGTGCCGGACCTTGTGTTAGCGGACGTCATGATGCCCTGGCTGGACGGTTTTGGCCTCCTGCGTGAATTGCGGGCAGACGAGCGGACGCGGCCGGTTCCGGTCATCCTGCTCTCGGCCCGCGCCGAGGAGGAGGCGCGCATCGAAGGGCTCAAGGCCGGGGCCGCCGGTTACCTGGTGAAGCCCTTCAGCGCCCGCGAGTTGGTGGCGGTCGTCGGCGCCCAAATCGAGATAAGCCGGGTGCGAGGACAAGCTGAAGAGCTGCGCCGCGGCCTGGCCAAGGCCGAGGCGCTGCAGGCGGCCAACATCGCCCTGCGCGACTCTCGCCAAGCCGCCCTCAACCTGATGGAGGACGCCATGGTGGCGCGCCGGCATGCCGAGCAAATCAGCGAAGACCTGCGGAAGACCGAGGCCGAACTTGGCGTAGCCCAGGCCAACCTCCAGGCCCACGCCGAAGAATTGGAGAAGACGGTCGCTTCGCGGACGGCGAGGCTCCACGAGACCATTGACGAGTTGGAGCACTTCTCCTACGCCATCGTTCATGATCTGCGCGCCCCGCTCCGCGCCATGCAGGGCTTTGCCGGCATCATCGAGGAACAGTGCGCCGGATGCGAGCGCAACATGAGCAGGGATTACTTCCGCCGCATCAAGACCGCCTCCAAGCGGATGGACCAGCTCATCGCCGATTCCCTGAGCTACAGCAAAGCCGCCCGCCAGGAATTGACCCTCGAGCCGGTGGGCCTGCTCCAACTGCTTTCCAGCCTGATCGAAACCTATCCCAATCTCCAACCCGACAAAGCGGACATAGAGCTGGACGCCAATTTGCCCGCGGTCATGGGCAACGAAGCCGCCCTGACGCAGTGCTTCTCCAACCTCCTGGGCAACGCCGTCAAATTCGCCAAAGCCGGCGTGAGGCCCAAAATCCGGGTCTGGGCTGAGATGGCCCAGAGCACCCCGCACTCGGGCGTACCCTTGGTCCGGATTTGGGTCCAGGACGACGGCATCGGCATCCCCGAGGCCTGTCTGCCCCGTATCTTCGAAATATTCCAGCGCGCCTCAAGGGACTACGAGGGCACCGGCATCGGCCTGGCCATCGTACGCAAGGTGGCCCAGCGCATGGGCGGGGCCGTGGGAGTCGAGTCCGAGGAGGGCAAAGGCAGCCGTTTTTGGGTGGAACTTGCGCTGGCCCCTGGGGGGGCGTGAACACAAGCACGATGACGGCGGGTTCCGCGACGCTCCCGCGCTCCGCAGCTTCGGACATGGGGCAACGGGAGCTTAGCGGACGCTTTTCGACAGGGTTGGCGACGAGGCTTGCGAGGAAGGTCGGGAACCGGCGGGGGGTGCGGGTTTTTCCTTCCCTTGCTCGCTGTAGGTAATCAACGCGGCGCCGAGCATGATGAGCGCCACGCCGGCCCAACGGAGGGGTCCCACGTTTTCGTGGAGAAACCACATTGCGGCGAAGGTTGCGAAGACGAAACTCAACCCGGTGAGCGGCCACAGAAAGCTGATGTCGCTCTTGCCCATGAGGATGAGCAGGCAAATAAAGAAGAGGGCCTCGAAAAAGACGCCCAGGAGTATCTGCGGGTTGGTAGCGCCGGCCTTGATGAGGCGGACGACTTCGGCGGCGTTCACGGCGCCCGGCTCGCCGATGCTTCCCATGCCCTTTTTGAGCAGGATGACGCCGGTGCTCTCGAAGACCAGCCCAATCAAGAGAATGAGGAGCACTTTGACCATGTCACAAATCCCGGTAACGGATCAGTTTGATGCCGAGCCGCTCGACCTGGCACCGCACGCGCGGGCTGATCAGGGCCTCGAACTCATCTTTAGATTCGTCGAGCGAGGGGTGGGAGTAAAGCTCCGAATCGCCGGCAGGCAAATGCTGGAGCAGGCGGCTCACGTAAGACTCGTCCACACGCGCGTTCTGGAGGAGGCCGAAGACAGCGCGTGTATGGCGAACGGCCCGCCGCTTCAGGACCGGTCGGGCGCGCCGGGCAAGGAGATGGAAGATAAGCGCGTGCGCCAGGCGGTAGGGGAGCCGGCCCCGGGCCAGCCGGAGGTTGAGCCAGAGCGGGTCGAAGGTCAGCCGCACGCGCTCCAGCCCAAGCTGGTTCGCATCCGCCATGAGGATGCGAAAGATGGCGGGGTGGAGATGCAGATGGAGGTGGCCGTTGACGTGGTCCAAGGGCAGGCCGGTGGCGCGGAATTCTCTGAATTGGGCGTGTATCTCGTTGCGCAATTGCTCGCGCAAGTCCCGCTGGAAAAAAAAACGCCATCCCGCCCGGACAGGGGCGACGCCAAACTCCCGCCGCGCATTGACCAGGCCGGGGATTTCATCGGGCGGCAGCGCGGAATGGCCGAAGAGAAGCGTCAGGTGCAAGCCGACGCCCAGGCGGGGGTTGTGCCGCGCCAGGGCCACCGCTTCGTCCGTCGCGGGTTCGTTGACCATCAGGCTGGCGCTTGTGAGGATGCCTTCGCGATGGGCCCGGATGACGGCTTGGTTGACGGCTCCGGAACGGCCGAAATCGTCGGCATTGACAATCAGGCGGCGCGGGGTGGAAGGCGAGGTCATGATGACTCGGGGCGCCGGAATTGACCGCATCGGAGCTTGAGCAGGCGGGGCCGATGGCAGCCGGGGTATCCGCGCTCCATTTTCTCCCGCGGTCTCATTGGAACGCCCCGTCGCTCCAGCCCGCTTCGGGGCCATAGCTGGGGGCGGTCGCGCCGGAGAGGAAACGGCGCCAGGCACCGAGGACGAGGAGGATTTTCCGGGCTTTGTTGAGGCGGACCGGCCGCGGGCCGAAGACGTCGAAGCGGCGGCGCTCGATCTTGAGAAGCAGGCGCCAATAGACCGAGCCCATCAACTCGGCGGCGACCATGGCGCGGCGGTCCGCGGCGGGCAGGGTTTGGCGGGCAAGTTGGTAAAAGTGGCGGGCGCGCGAGGCGGCGCCGCGGGCCAATTCAAAGAATCGGTCGGAGTATTCGCCTCGCAGTATCTCCTCCGGGGTGACACGGCAGCGGGCCAACTCGGCGAGGGGCAAATAAATGCGTCCGCGCAGGGCGTCGGCGCGGACATCTCGCAGGATGTTGGTCAGTTGAAAGGCCTTGCCGAGGAACACGGCGTAGTCGCGGCAGGCGGGGTCGCTGTAGCCGAAGATTTCGATGCTCAGGAGGCCGACGACCGAGGCCACCCGGAAGCAGTAGGCATCCAGTTCTTCCCAGGTCTGGTATCGGCGGATGTCGAGGTCCATCTCGACACCGCAGAGCAACTGGTCGAACTGCTCGAAGGGCAGGCGGTATTGGCGGATGACCGGCTGGAGTTCGCGGCAGAGGGCTGAAACGGGGTTTTGGGTGCCACAGGCCAGACGCAGGTCGGCCCGGCAGGCCGCCAGGCGGTCCCGGCGCTCCTGGAGCGGGAGGGTGTCGTCATCGGCGATGTCATCCACCTTGCGGCAGAAGGCGTAGAGCGCGCACATGGCGTCCCGTTTGGCCCTGGGCAGGAGCACGAAGGCCAGCGCCAGGTTCGAGGCGCTCTTGCGGGTGATCGTCCGGCACTCTTGCATCGGGCTAAGCGGTCGTGACGCCTAAGCCAGCGGTTCGCCGGGCGGCTTCTCGCCGCGGATGGGAGGCAACCCCCCTGTCTCAGCGAGAGTCGGGTTGCGCGGGCGGTGGTCGCGGTGCCGGTGCCGGCGGCGGGGTTCACCGGGCATCTCGCCGTCTCCCTCCTGATCATCAAAGCCGGCGGCCGGGTTTACGGTCGATGGGTCTGACTCTTGATGGTCACGGTGATGATGGTGATGGTGATGGTCATGGTGGTCGTGGTGGTCGTGGTGGTGATGGCGCCGGTGGGGCTTGCGGATGGCCACGGCCCAGATGAGCACCAGGAGGACGATCAAACCCAAGGCTCCGACGACCACGAGAATGTCCAGGTGGGCGCCGGCGGCCCAGCCTTTGCCGGCGGAGATGTCTTCCGGGGTGACTTCGGCCATAGCGATCAGGAATCTATTCATGGGAGGTATCTTTGCCGTCGTGGGGGGGCGATTCGTCGTCCATCTCAGTTCCGGCGGAAATGTTCAAGCGCTGCATGCGATAGCGGAGCGCATGGCGGCTGATTTTCAACTGCTCGGCCGTCTTGGCACAGCTGAAGTGGTTTTGTTCGAGGATGCCGCTGATCAGCTCCCGCTCGAAGTTGGTCATGATTTCGTCCAGGGACTCGCCGTAGGCGGAGCGGGAGGCGGCGGGGCTCTTATGGAGGCGGGCTTCGAGCTCAAAATCGGGCAGGCTGTTGGCCTGGATTTCGGTTGTGGTCTCGAGGATAAGGGCGCGCTCGATGACGTTGCGCAGCTCGCGCACGTTGCCCGGCCAGTGGTGCGAGAGGAGCTTTTGGCGGGCGGACCGGGAGATGGAACGACTGGTTTTGTTCATCGAGACGCCGAATGTCTTGAGGAAATACTCGGCCAGGACCACGACGTCATCGCCGCGCTCGCGGAGGGAGGGAAGGCGCACCTGGACGACGTTGAGGCGGTGAAAGAGGTCCTCGCGGAACAGGTCGGCATCGATGGCGGCAATGATGTCCCGATTGGTGGCGGCCAGGAGGCGGACATTGACGCGCAATTCCTGGGTGCCGCCGACGCGCGTGAAGGAGCCGTCCTCCAGGAATCGCAGCAGCTTGGCCTGGAGCGGACGGCTCATATCGGCGATCTCATCCAGGAAGATCGTGCCGCCGTCGGCCTCTTCGACGCGGCCGGGCTTCTGCCTGTGAGCGCCGGTGAAGGAACCTCGTTCGTGGCCGAAGAGTTCGCTTTCCAGGAGGGTCTCGGGGATGGCGGCGCAATTGATGCGGACATAGTTGGCCTGATGGCGGCTGCTCAGGCTATGGAGCGCTCCGGCCACCAGCTCCTTGCCGGTGCCGCTCTCGCCCAGAATCAAGACCCGGGCGTCCGTGGGGGCCACGGTTTGAATGAGTTGGCGCAGCTCGCGCATTTTGGGGCATTCACCGACAATCTGGTCCAGGCGGTAGGTCTCGCCGGCGCGGGCGCGCAGCCGGGCGTTTTCCTGCAGGAGACGGTAACGCTCGGCGCAGCGTTCGATGGCGTGCAGCAACTCCTCCGGCTCGAAAGGTTTGGCCAGGTAGTCCATCGCCCCGGCCTTGATGGCCTCGACGGCCAGCTTCGAGGTCGCAAAGGCGGTGATCATCAGCACGGGCAACTCCGGCCACTGCGCCCGGGCCTTGGTCAGAAACTCATACCCGCTCATGCCTCCGAGACGGGCATCCGTGATGACCATCAGGAACTCGTCCCGCTCAAGGAGGGTCAAAGCCCCCTCGGCCGACTCGGCCGAGCGCACGGCATAGCCCTCGTCCGCCAGCATGGTCTGCAGGGACAGACGCATGTTTTTCTCGTCATCGACCACGAGGACCGGTGGAAGGGCGATGTTCATTTGATTTTGTTTGCCAATGTCATCAACGTCTTGGCGGGGAATACTAAAATGAAACGAGCGCCTTTTCCAAGCTCTGATTCGACCCGGACGGTGCCCCCATAAAGTTCGACATTGTGCTTGACGGTGGCCAGGCCCAAGCCGGTGCCCTTTTCCTTCGTAGTGTAGTAGGCCTGGAAAATCTGCTCGCGCCTGTCGGGCGGAATGCCCGGGCCGTCATCGCCGATGGTCACCTCGATGGAATAATCGCTGCGGCACTGGGCGCGGACATGGACGTTGCCGGCGCGGCCATCGAGGGCTTCGCGGGCGTTTTGCAGGAGGTTGAGGAAGGTCTCCGAGACGTGGCGCCGCAGCATCAGGAGGGGGGGAAAGTCCGTGCCGTACTCGCGGTGGACGACGACAGGGTAACCGGCGGCGGGAGGAAAAACCCGGGCGATGGCGCGGTCCAGTTCTTCGATGACGTTCACCTTCTCCACGCGGCCCTCGCTCAACTGGGCGTAGCCCATGATGTCGGTGATAATGCGGTCCGAGCGCTCGACTTCCTCCTGGATGATCTGGATTTGGGCGGGGCTGATGGGGCGCTGTTGTTTGAGGGCGCGCTGGATTGAGAAGGCGGCATTATTGATGACGGCCAGCGGGTTCTTGATCTGGTGCGCAAACTCGGCGGCCAGGCGGCCGGCGGCGTGCAACTGCCCCTCGCGCAAGGCGGCCTCGCGCGCCTCTTCCTCCGCCCTGCGCTGGCGTTCGAGCAACACCTGCACGCCGTAGGAACACGCCGCCATGAGCACCAGCAGGGCCAACCGCACCGCCAGCGGCTCGGCCTTGCCCTCGAGCACGATGGCCTTCCACCGGCTTTCCGGGGCCGTGTCTTCCGCGTTGGCCGCGGGGGCCGCGGTGAAGTCGGAACGCCCTCCAGCCCCGGCGGCCGGGATGCGATTTGTCAGCCGGGCGGAGGCGACCCTCTCGGCGGAGGCGGCTGAGAGGCGCGGCGGGGAGAGTGGAACCGACGGAAAGCGCAGTGATTCCCTCTGCGCCTGGAGGATGTCCGCCCGGCGCACTTTTTCCGCAGCCCGAGCCTCGCCTTCGAGGCTGCTGGCGACGTCGGTGAGGATCGCTCCCGTCATGGTATAGCAAATGATGATCGTCAAGTGCAGCGCCAATTGGGAGGCGGCGCGCGGCACCCCCACCGCGCTGCGCACGATGAGGGCCAGGAAGAGCCAATAGGAGAAGCTCTGATAGCCCGCCGTGAACACGGTCAACGCCGAAATCAGGATGATGTCCAACAGGCCGGAAATGAAGACGGCCCATTGGACCAGGCCCAGGGGCAGCCGCCGCAGGGCGAGGAGGATCCCCGCGATGACGACGTTGGCCGGGACGTAGTACCACAGGAAGTAGCGGGTCCACTCGTCGACATCGACATGGAGTTCTCTGATTGCCTCTTTGATCCAGCCGTTGAAGAACGGGAACATGAGCATCACGATGCCGACCGCCTTGGCGGGCAGGATGATGTACCGCTCCATGGTGGTCACCCGGCGGAGCAGTTGCTCGGCTTCGGGGGTGGGGATTTCGAGCAAGGCCACCCCTTCGCGCAGAAGGCGAGCGCAGGCCAGCATCAGGCCGCCCAGGCGGCCTTGGACCATCCAACGCCACGCGTTTTGCTTCATCTTCCCTCTATCCGGACGCCCCGGAAGCGGCGGCGGAGAGCAGCTCCAACGCGCGCGCCGCCACTTTCTCGACCGGCCACAACCGGCCGGGGCCCTGGTATCCGCAGGAGAGCAGGCCCTCTTCGGGGCCGATGAATTCCACGCCGCGGGCCTTGAGCACCGCCACGTTTTGCTGCGTTGCCGGGTGGAGCCACATTTTGCCGTTCATGGCCGGGGCCGCCAGGACGCGGGCCCGCGGGTTGAGAGCCAGGGCCACGCAGCCGAGCGCATCGTCGGCCAGGCCGTGGGCCAGCTTGGCAAGGGTGTTGGCGGTCGCCGGGGCTATGAGCAGCAAGTCGGCTTCGTCGGCCAGCTTGATATGCGTCGGCTGCCAGCCCTCCGTCTCGTCATAGAGGTCTGTCACCACCGGGTTGCGCGAGAGTGCCTTGAAGGGAACCGCCGTCACGAACCGCAAGGCTTCCGCGGTCATGATGACTCGCACCGCACAGCCCTGCTGAGTCAGGCGACTGGCCAGATCGACGGCTTTGTGGGCGGCAATCGAACCGGTCACGCCCAATACGACGTTTTTGCTCATCTATAAATTCACTATACTCCCGCCACCGATGGGCGGTCACAGTTCCGGCGGTGACATCCTGGGGCAGCGCAGTTTCTCAGCCTCGACAATGGCCAGCATGCGGCGCAGGTCCTCAGCGATGCTGGCGCTGAGGATTAAGTAATCGAACTGGTTCCACTGGGCGATCTCCTGGCGGGCGAGGCTCAGGCGTTTCTGGATGACGGCGGGGGCGTCGGTTCCGCGTTTGCGGAGCCGCTCCTCAAGCACGGCGATCGAAGGGGGTGTGAGGAACACGGACACCAGCGCGCGGGCCAGTTCGGCATCCTGGCGCGCGAGGTGGCGGAGGGTGGCGGCGCCCTGGACGTCCACGTTGAGCAGGACGCTCTTGCCCTCGCGCAGTTTGGCGAGCACTTCGGACTTGAGTGTGCCATAACTGTAGCCATAGACGGAGGCGTGTTCGAGGAAGTCGCCCGCCTGTTCGCGGCGGTGGAAGGAGGCCGCATCCAGAAAATGGTAATCAGCGCCGTCCCGCTCTCCCGGGCGGGCCGGACGCGTGGTGCAGGTGACGGCCCGCGTCATGTCCGGCCGGGCGGCCAGCAACTGCTGGCACAGGGTCGTCTTGCCTCCGCCGGAGGGGGCGGAGATCACGACCAACAACGGAGCGGCCTTGGCCTCGGACCGGACCCCTGATTGCGGAGTGTGAGGGCTCATCATTCGACGTTCTGGGCTTGTTCGCGGAACCGTTCCAACTCGGCCTTCAGGGCGACCACTTCCCGCGAGATAGCGCCGTCGTTGGCCTTGGCGCCAATCGTGTTGGCCTCCCGATTCATCTCCTGGGCCAGAAAATCCAGCATCCGGCCGACCGGCTCGGAGGATTTCCGGCAGTCATCGAACTGTTGGAAATGGCTCTGGAGCCGGGTCAGTTCTTCGGAGATGTCGGATCGGTCGGCAAAATAGACGACCTCCTTAAGGAGGCGATCGTCGTCGAGGGCGGGGACCTCCAGTCCGGAGCCGCGGATACGCTCGATCAACTGCGCGCGGTAGCGTTTGGCCACGTCGGGGGCGTGTTTCGCGATACGGGCGGCGGACTTGCGCATAAGCGCGACGCGTTGGGCCAGGTCCTGTTCGAGGGCGGTTCCTTCACGCTGGCGCATCTTGAGCATCTGCGTCAGGGCCTGCTTGAGGGCCTTCTCCACCGCGGGCCAGAAGTCCTCCTCGATGGCAAGCTGTTCGTCTGTTTGAAAGACGCCGGGCGCGCGGGCGAGGTGGTCGAGGGTGACCGGGCCGGGCAGGCCGAGGCGTTTGGAGAGCCGGGTCAATTCGCGGGCGTAGGCCTCGGCCAGGGGCACGTTGAGGTGCATCCGGGCCGAGAGTTCTGTGGTCCCGGCGTGCAGCGACACCCGCACCGTGACCCGGCCGCGCGCGACACAGTTGTTGATAAGGTCGCGGAGTTGCGCCTCCAGCAATTCCATCTCGCGCGGCAGGTTGACGCAAATCTCCGTCTGCTTCCGGTTCACCGAGCTCAATTCCACGGTGACTTTGAAGCCGTCCTGCGAGCATTCCCCGCGCCCATACCCGGTCATCGATTTCATCAACGACCGAGTATGCAGAAGAACGCCCCTCCAGGCTAACGAAATCTAGTCCTGGCGATCAGTCATCCTTGAGCCGGCCCAGCTCGCGGAACAGCTTGAGCGGCACACGCGCGACGGCGTGCATCTGGTCGTCCATGCTCACCTGGAACTCAATGCCGGCGCCTTGGCCGTCGAGTTTGGCCAGCTTGTCTTTGGCGCCCTGCGGGACAGCCGGATTGGCGGCAAACACACGCCCGACGAAGGCCAACACATTCACATACCCGGCCAGGCAAGTCCCCTTCTCGGGTTTCAAGGCGCTTTTCGCGCCGGCTTTTGCGTCGCCCGCCTCCAGCAACTCTTTCATGCGATCCGCTGAGGCCGAGAGCAAACGGTCTCCTTTGATGGCATAGTCGACCTCCATTTTCCCATCTGGATAGAACATTTGAAGCTGCTCCTTTTGACCGGGCAGCTTGAAGAGCGGGCTGTCCAGATTCAGCGTCACGGAGAGGCGATCCACCGGGATGCCATTGATGGTTTCGTGCTTCTCGAGCAGGCTGGCGGCGGAGTACATCTTGTCCTTGCCAAC
The DNA here is from genome assembly GCA_964653485.1 of uncultured Verrucomicrobiota bacterium. GTDB lineage: Bacteria > Verrucomicrobiota > Verrucomicrobiia > Limisphaerales > UBA8199 > CAVQND01. Next base: position 17,199 of record CAZZFF010000003.1, read on the forward strand.
GAAGGTCGGAAAGTCGTTGGTGAGGATGCGCTTGGTCTGGCCGTAGATGTCGGCCACGTTGCCCGCCGGAAACCGGTAGCTGAACGCGAAGGTGAACTTGTCTTTGAAGTCCATCGAGCCCCCAAAGACGACGGGCAGCATTTTCGGCAGCAACTCGCCGAGGTCTTTGACCAGGACGCCATTCGTCTGCACGTTCTGCACCTGCAAGGCCAACGGAATCATCTTTTGCGCCAGCTTGAGCACCCAAGGCTCATTGCCGACATAACCGGCGATGGAGAAGAGACGGTCCGGCCCGACCCAACTCAAGTCCTGCGCGGTCAACTCGCCCGCCGGGGCTCGCAGCCAGCTCGCAAGCTCAGTGCCCGGCTTGGCGGTCACGGAGTTCTCCACGGTCAGGGCGTCGGACGAGAGGTCCAGCCGGAGCGTGAGTCCTTGCAGGCCGGTGATGAATGAATCGATGACATCAAAGTAGGCGGCCAGGATTGCCTGAATATTTGCGGGGTTGGGGCCGCCCTCGGTCCCGGTATTTTGCGCGGCCAAGCCCGCGGTCATCGCGGCCTTGCCAATCGCCAGGCCGGCGACGGCCTTTTCCCGGATGGAGTCGGTCATGTTGAGCTTGAGCTCCAGCAACCGCGCCGGTTTCGCCACGGCTTCGGCCTTCCATTGGTTTAGGGCGGCCTTCTCGGCTTCCGAGAGCGAGTCGGCGTCCCGGAAAACGATCAAGCCCACGCCGCTGCCCAGTTGGGTCCACTCGCGCCCCTTGTCCCGGAGGGCTCCGGCGGGACTCAGGCTCTCCTTGAATTGGGTTATATTCTCCACGGGGGCCTTGATGGCCACCAGAGGCAGTTGACCGCCCTCTCCGTACCAGAGGGCGATCTCCCACGGACGTTGGGCATCCAGTGCCGTGAGGTTGGTTATCCCCAGGCTTTTGCTGAATTCCATCCCGTGGTCCACGGCCTCATTTGGGGCGAGGTTGGAGGCCACCCGGCTCACCGCGTTCGTCAAATCCGTAAAGCTGCGAACGCTCAGCCTGGCCAGCGGTTGCTCGGCGGCGGCCGCCGCCGATGCCGCCAGAATCACCGCCCATACAAAGACATTTTTCGTCAATTTCATAATATCCGAGTACAGTTGAACTGCATTTAAAGGTTTCTCGATCATCGGCCACCGCGCCTCCCATGATACATTGCCTGGCACGCCATGGGCCACTATAATCGCGCGGCAATTGTGGAACGGATGCTTCTCCTGGGCTACCGGTTCGGCATCCGTCTTAAAAAGGGAATCTCCCCCCGCAGCATCTTGCCGGCCTGGCCGGTGAGCCAAAGGCCGCGTATGTCACCAGCCCTGGTTCGGGAGACGCCACCGCCCTTCTGCAAGAGGCCGTCAATCGCGTGCAGCAGACGACCGGCAAAGGCGTCGTTTACTCGCTGCGTCCGGGCGGCGGCATCGCGGTCCTCGAACGGGAAGCGGTCGCCGCCAGGACCGGGACAACGTACTTCCTGCCCGCACCTCGCTCTATTCCGTACGACTGCGCTGAATCACTCTTGGGGGCGAACCCTCAGGATAAGCGCCACCCCCGCGGCGGTCAGGAGGGCTGAAAGAGTGAACGCGATGCCGAGGGAGATGCCGCGGTCGCGGAGGGCGCCCAAGGCCCAGGTGACTCCCGCGCCAGTGCTGATGCTGACCAGGTTCATCACCCCGTAACCCGTGGCCCGAAACCTGGGCGGGACAAGCTGGCAGAGGATCGGCATGCTGTTCGCATCGAAAACGCCAAAGCCCAGGCCGAAGAGCACCATGCAGACCAGCGCCACGCCCAGCGAGGGGGCAAAGCCCAGGCCAAGCAAGGCCGGCACGCACAGCGCGCTGCCGAGCGCGCTGGTGTAGATGCGGCCCCGGACGTTCGCCCGCATCCAGCGGTCGGCGGCAACGCCCCCCAGCAGAGCGCCCGCCAGCGACGCGAGCGTCACGTAGCCTGTCGCCGAGAGGCCCGCCGGGCCTTGCCTCAAGCCAAAGGCGGCTGCCAGGTGCGTCGGCAGCCAGTTCTTTACCGCCCAACCCGGCATGGCCGGGAGGGTGAAATAAGCGATGAGGGTGAGAAAACCCGCCGCGCCAAACAGGCCGCTCAACGTGTGTTGGAAACTCATGCCGGGCGCCTTCGCTCCAGGCCCGACCGCGGGCCGCGCGGCTTCGCGCAACAGCAGGAACAGCACCACGGCATACAGGACTCCCGTCAATCCAAACCAATAAAAGGCGTTGCGCCAGGAGCTGGTGTCGGCGATGTACCCGCCCACCCCGCCGAGCGCCTGGCCCGCATAGATGCCGCTGGTGTGGATGCCGATGGCGCGGGAGCGAGTGGGCCCCGGATGAAAATCCGCGATGAGCGCCAGGGCGGCCGGGATGTAACACGCCTCGCTCGCCCCCATCAGGGCGCGCGCCCAGGCCATCTGCTCGAATGTCCGCGCATGGCCCGTGAGCCAGGTGGTTGCGGACCAGATCAGCAAGCTGGCAATCACGGTCCAGCGGCGGTTAAACCGGTCGGCGACGTACCCGCCGACCGGGCTGAGAAAGGCATACACCCACATGAACGCCGCCATCAGCACGCCGAACTGGGCATCGTTGGCAATCGTGGGGATGTCCGCGCGAATCGAGGCGCGCATCGTGGCGACCATCATCCGATCCAGATAATTCAGGGTCGCCACCGGCCAAAGCATGAACACCACCGCCCACGCGTAGCGCGCGGGGCGCGCAGCCCGGCCGGCCAGATCAGAGGTCGCCTCAAACATCGGGGGTCACATCAGTGCCTCAGTGCCGAATGTGGGGATGTGACCCTGTCCGCTAAAACTTCACCTGCTCCAGGAAGCGCAGGCTCTCCGGGATTTGTTGTTCGGACCACGGCGACTCGTCCTCGATGAAATAGTATTTCACCCCGGCCTTTTTCGCCGCCTTGAGAATGGCCGGCAGGTCCATCAGCCCGGTGCCCAGCGCGACGTCGTTGCGCACGTCGGTGCCGCCCGTCAAGGCCCCGGTGGGCGTGCCCTTCTTCATGTCCTTCAAATGGACCAACTCCCACCGCTTGCCATACTTGTGGAACAGTTTGACCGGGTCCTGGTTGGGGAAAACCACCCAGAAGATGTCCATCTCATAGCTCACCGTTTTTGGGTCCGTCTCGGCCATCAGCAAATCGAACAACGTGCCCTTGTCATGGGGCTGGAACTCGTACCCATGCACGTGATAGAAGAACTTCAAACCGTTCCGGGCCATGACCTCGCCCGCCTTGTTGAACACCGCAACCGCTTCCCGGCAGGTCTTCTCGTCGAAGTCACCCTGGTGGGGTATCCAGGCGCAACCGGCGTATTGCAGCCCCAGCGACTTGGCCTCGCGCGCCACTCCTTCCGGATCGGTCCGGTAGCGGTTGTAGTCGAAATGCGCCCCAATCGCTTTGATGCCCCGCCCCTCCAACTGCGCCGTGAACTGCTCCGCCGTCATGCCGTAGGTGCCCGCTATTTCAGCGTATTTGAAGCCGAGCTTTTTCACCTCGTCCAGCGTGCCGGGCACATCCTTGCCAAACTGGTCGCGCAGACTGTAAAGCTGAAGTCCAATCGGACCTTTGAAACTCGGCCCGGTGCCGACACTTGCGCCCGCCGCAGGAGACGGGGTGATGAGAACAGCGGCCAGGGAAGCCGCACAGCTAAGCATGAGAAGTGATTGCATGGGCCACAAGTACCATGGAGGCACGCTGAGGGAAAGAAGAAGTTTAGCGGGCACGGGAAGGGTAAAATCCGAAATCCGAAATCCGAAATCCGAAATCCGAAATCCGAAATCCGAAATCCGAAATCTCAAATCTCAAATCCTAAGGCCGTTCTTCCGGGAAGGCCCCGCGTCATCTGACGACGTAAACCGGCATTCCCACCCATAGTAGTTTGGCAAGGTGTTCGACGTTCCAATTCGCGAGCCGGAAGCAACCGTGAGATTCCGTCCGGCCGACCTGTTCCGGGTTGGGAGTTCCGTGGATGCCGTAGCCCGGCTTGTCCAGGCCAATCCAGACGACGCCGACCGGGTTGTTAGGCCCGGGCGGGAGCAAAAGCCGGGTCTTCAACCGCTGCGCCTCGGCGGATTCGGGGAAGGTCTCAGGGTTAAAGGTGTAGTTGGGATTCGGGGCGATGACGGAGACATGCAGGGCGCCCACGGGGCGCTTCTCGACCCGCTGGGCGATGCTGCACGGGAAATGCGCCATCAGCCGCGAGTTGGCGTCAAAGACCTGGAGGACCTTCTCGGCCAGGCGGATGGTCGCATAAGCGGCCTTGTCCGGGGTCTCGTCACCCGCAGTGTCCGGCAGTTGGACGACGGTGCCGGGAGAAATGCTGGTCCAGTTGAGGCCCGGGTTGAGCCGCCGAATCAGGTTCGGATGGGCATGGCCCTTTTCCGCGACCAATTCGAGGATCGTCTCGTAATCGAGCGCGCTCTGCTGGGACTTGCCCAGCCATGTGGAACTCAAAGGCTGCAGCCGGGCCAAATCCGCGGCGGTGACCGTGTAGGTGGTGCAAACCGGGGCCGTTAGCGACAGGCGCTCCCGCGTGGGCATGTCCAGCTCTCCGCTGGGCGGCAGCCCTTCTCGCTGCTGGAAAGCGCGCAACGCCGACCGAGTCTGCGCGCCAAGTTGGCCATCTATCGAGCCGCACGAAATGCCCTGCCTGTCCAAAGCCAGTTGCGCATCGAGCACGTCCTGGATCGGCCGGGGGTATCCCTCGACCATATTGGGCTGGCCCTCCGTCTCCTGCGGCGGAGCGACCGCCGCCGGGCCAGGCGCGTTGGTTTGCGGCTTAAGCCCAGACGCCTTCAGAGACGCGTACTCCGCCATGACACCCGCCAACCGGTTGCTGCCGGCCTGCTTTCCGGCCGCCCCCTCGGTCCCGCCAACCCCACCCTGCCGCCCCCGGGCGTCCATCCCCCCCGCCCCCAAATCCTTCTCCCTGCCACGGCCCTCGACCTTCGGACTTTGGACTTCGGCCTTCCGCCCCTCTTGCCCAGTCCCCACTCCTCCCATGGCCCTCTCGCCACTTCGGCCCTCGACCCTCGGACTTTGGGCTTCGGCCTTCCGCCCCGCCGTTTCCGGCTTCGCGGCCGCCTGCCACCAAACCCAGCCGAGCAGTCCAAGCATCGCCGCCGCCAGAATCCAATAGAACACCCTCGCCTGCGCGTTGCTCGAATCGGTCGAACGAGGTCGTCTATGGCGGCGCACAATCACAGCCTAATCGGCGCCATTTACGGCAGCGGCTTTCCCCGCCGATGGCGCCTCCGGCTTGCCCGACACATACTTCTGTCGAACCACAGCCTCGCCAATCATCACGGCGGCTTCCTCATAAGGCACCAGGTCGGTATTGATCACCATGTGGTAGAGCAGCGGGTCGTTGACATCCTCATGGAAGTATTTTTTCACATACCTCCTGCGCCCGCGATCCTCCCGGCGCGCGAACTCACGCGCCGCTTTGCGGCTTAGCCCCTCGTATCGTTGGAGATTGGCGACCCGCCTGTCGAACGAGCCTACCAGCCGGACATGGAACACAAAATCCAGCCTGCCGGTGATGATATTGGCCCCGCGCCCGATGAGGATTACGTTGCCCAACTGCGCCAAGTGGAGGATCGTCTCGGCCGTGTTGCGCACCAAGGTCCAGGAGGGCGGGTGCAACCCGAACAACTCGTCCATCGTGTCCGCCATTTCCGAAATCCGGTCCTCGCGCATGAATTGGGCCAAGCGCATGGGCAAATGATGGTCCTCCAGTACTTTTTCGACCAGGTTCCGATCGAATATCGTCCACGAGCACGATGCCTGGGGAGCGTGCTCGTCCAGGTATGCCGCCAGTTTCTCACCTACCGTATGCCCGCCGGCCCCGCTCTGACGCGAGATCGTCACCGCCCGCCGCTCCTCGCCTTCCTGGCCCCACCGCCGCCTGCCCGCCGGCTGCAACTGGCAATTGATGAACGACATGCAGTGCTCCAAACCCGCTTGCGTCTTCATCGAAGTCCTTTCGTTCGGGCGTTTGATCTGTCTCCTAACTTAGTCCCGGACCCGCCCCCGGAAAAGCCCAATCCGGGCGGGGCGATTTGATTTAATCATGGCTTATGAGCCACATTAGCCATGATCCCGGAGCAGCCGGACTCCAAGGGGCCGAGGAAACCGCACGCCAACCCCGGGGCGCCCATGTCGGTTTTTTTCCACTGTGGGCTCCCGGCGTGCGTGAAAATGACGCATAATGCGTGAAAATCGCGCATCGCCAGAAAGGCAGGCTGTCAAAACCCTCGATATTCGAGGGTTTTTGGATATGGCACGCAACATGCTAATAAAACGGGCGTAGTGTGAGTCGTTGTTGTTGTTGGGTTACAAAAACTACGGTTCGCCAAGAGAGGCTGTGGGATTGCAAGGCTGAGCCTTTGCGAAGGGGAGTTGGGCGCTGCTCGGTGTGGAGTGGACATAGGCTAGAAGGCACCGAGCAGCGCTCCGCTTTTTTAGGGAAGCGTCATTGCATCTCCGATAATTCCGTCTTTGCGCCCAGGCAGTCTGGCGCCGCTTGCAGGGCTTGGGTGAATTCCGCCTTGGCCTTGCCGTTCTCTCCCAACCCGAGCCGGCCCAAACCGCGGACATAATGAGCCAGGGCCGTCCTGGAGTTCCGGGAGTGGCGCCACCGGGGGCCTTCGGAGGGGTTGCCAGGTTCGACGGCCGGGCCGCCGGCTTCCAGGAGGCCGCGCAGGGCCGCTTCCGCTTCCGCGCCCTGCCCCAGTTTTCGCTCGGCCAGGGCTTGGTAATAGACCTGGATCTGCCGTTCGGAGAGCCGGCCTTCGGGACGGAGGCGCGGGCCCGCCGGCAAGCTCGCGGCCGCCTCTTGCCAGCACTGGCGCGCTTTTGCCGTTTGGCCCGTCTTTTCACAGGCAAGGCCCAGCCAATAGCCGGTTTCGGCGTTACGGTTGGAACCGTCCTGGTCGCTGGGCAGATTGTCAGGGATGGTCCTGGCAGCTTGGAAATCTTCCAGGGCGGCGGCAAATTGCCCGGCGGCCATGGCCTTGCGGCCACGCGCCAGATGGGCGCTCACCCAATGATCGGCCACCTCCAGCGTACCCCCTTCCCAAACGGCGAACTTCCGGCCGGTCATGAGCCGAATGGCGTCATCGGCCTTGCCGGCAAGTATTTTCAACCCGATCTCGCGCGATAAGGCGTCGTCACACTGAGCTACGACGGCCTGGTTCTGCTCCAGGAGCGCCAGACGTTTTTCGGGCGCGGCGCCGGCCGCGGCATAAAGCTCATCCAATTCGGCGAAGTGAAGAGCGTATTTGACGGGACCCGAAACCGCCTGTTCGAGGCGGGCGATGGCCCGAGCGGTGTCGTTGGTGGACTCTTGATGGGTGTACGCCACGGCCAGATTGCGCTGAACGATTGCGAAGGAGGGGTCGAGAGCGGCAGATTTTTCCCATAGCTCGAGCGCCTCCCGGGGCTGCCAGTCATAGAGGAGGTTGCCCAGGTAGTAGGGGGCGCGGGCATCGGCGGGATTGGCCTGGATGGCCCGCCGCAACACCGGGATTGCCTCCCATTGGAAGGGGAAGACGTAATCGGGAGGCATCGTCACCGCCAGGCGCCGATATTCGGCGGCCTGCTTTGCGCCGCCGAGGCGCTCGGCGAAGTCCCCAAGGTAGTAATAGACCAACGGCGAGATGCGTGTCGGGTCTTCGGCGGTCTGGACCATGAACTTGAGGAGCGCGCTCCCCTCCCGCCACAGGCCGGCGTCGGCATATCCGACGGCGGCTTCGAGGCCGGCAGCGGGGTGGCTGCGCAAGGTTTGAGCCAGGTCGGGGTTGGATTTGCCGCCGGCAGCCAGCCAGCGTTCGGTCATCAGGCCGACATCGAGCGGGTCGGTTTGGCGCTCTGCGTAATTCAGGATGCCCGATGCGCGCCGAATCCGGCCTGTATGCCGCAACAGGGCGGACTTGAGAGTGAGGGCGCGTGGGTCCAGGGCGTTTGCTTCCAGAGAGCGGCTCACCAGGTCCAGGGCCGCGGGTTCGTCTCCTCGCAGGGTGGCAAGCTCGGCCAGCGAAAAATAGGCGGGCGCCCGCCAGCCCTCGCTCCAGGTCGCTTTGTAGAATGCGTCGAGGGCCTCGCTGAGCCGGCCTTGGGCCTTCAATGACGCGCCCAGGTAGTAAAACGCCTCGCCATCCCTGGGAGCGGTGTAACTGGCGGTGAGCCGCTCGATGGCCTTATGGAAATGGGCCTCGGCTTCGGCGTACCTGGCCTGTCGCAGCTTGCGAATGCCGAACACCGTGTTGACCCGGGCGTCACCGGGGTCGCGCCGCAGCGCCTCCGCCCAGTAAGGCTCCGGACTGAGAGAGGGGTTATGGAACTGCTCGATGCGCTGGCCGGCCAGGTAGAGCTCCTCCACTGTGCCCAGGTCTTTGGGGGCGGGCGGGTTTTCCACCGGCCTGGGCATGGGGGCGGGCGCCAGCCGAACGGGGGAATAGGACACGAGGACTTTGCCTTCCGCAGCCAGGGAGGCGCACAGGTCGTGCTCATCCACTCCCGCTGGGATAGCGACTTGCTTGACATAAGGTTTGCCGGGGTTGATGGCGATGTCCTCCTTCAGGAGAACGCGGTCCGCGGCCTTGAGCAGCACGGTGGCGGCGCGGTGCGGAGCGGTGGTGCAGAAGCCCACGAACGCTTCCCCGTTCGTGCCGACTTCGAGATTGACGGCCCCCTCCAGGTTGGCCTGCTTGACGCCTTTGATGTCGCGGAAAGGATACCAGTACATCCGGAACGACTTGGTCTCGCCCGGCTGGAGCCAGCTATAGTCGGGCTGGTTGTCCGAGTAAGCCCCGGCCATCAACTCGATGTAAGGGCCGTCGTCATCGGTCAGTATCTTGTCCCACATACGCCCGCGCGGGCCGTTGCCCCAGGTCCAGAATTTCTTGCCGGGCACCACGTGGTGATCCGCAACGCTCATGATTCCGGCCTCCTTGCCGTGGTCGTAGCCGGCGAAAAAGTCGTCCTGGCAATTCCAGGCGAACATGGAGTTGGCATTGAAATGGTTCGAGTACCAGCTCACGTCCACTCCTCGGGTGAAATCAGCCCCGCTATAACGGGTCGTGGCGATTGGCCATGTCGTGAATTGGTTTTTCGAGTGGTAGGTCACAAACTGCGTGCGGGGAGGATAGATAACCTGGTAACTGTCATTCACATGCACCGCGACGTTGGCGAAGCAGAGCATCGTGTTGATATAGGGGGTCCGGTTCAGAATCCGCACCGAGCACTCCAGGCAGGAACGCCCAGGCCGCAACGTGTAACCCACCGCCCAGCGCATCCGCTGCCGCACTTCCAACTCGCCCACCCACACCGTCTTGCCGCCGTCAGCATTTGCCTCGACCCGGTACTGGACCGGCAGGAACGTCGTGGCGCGGTGATGATGGGGGATGTTCCATTCGATGCCCCCCGAAATCCACGCCCCGATTAGCCCAATCAATGCCGGCTTGATCACATGCTGCCGGTAAATGAAATCGTACCCGTTGCTCTTGTCGACCGCCTCGAACAACCGCCCCCCGATTTCGGGCAGGATGCCGATCCGCACATACTCGTTCTCCAGCCACACCACCCGGTACACCTTGTTGGACTTGACTCCGGTCAGCTTGTCATAAAGCGGATACGGATACACCCGTCCTTCGGCGCCTTGGGAATTGCGGCCGAAATAAAACATCGGGTTCGGTTCCGGCTCGCCGGCCAGATAAGTCGGAATAACCTCGTCACGCTCGGCCACTTTCACCGAAGCGCCCAGCGCCCCCGCGATGATGACAAAGACGGACGTGATGCCGACGGCCAAAAGGGCTTTTTGCCGCCATAACCGCGGCCTGGATTGAAAGAGGGGGTGGATGACCGGACTGGGATTTGTGTCGCGCTTCATGAATGGCAGTTTGCGGCCCGAGCTTACCAGGGCCATCCGCAGGGAGCAATCTCACTCCGTCAATGAATCGGCGGGAAGTGAATGGGAGGGTGTTTGGCGGTCAGCCAAAGCCAGGGTGCCAGGAAGAACAGCGATGGCAGGAACAGGAATGGCGCTACGGTCGCCAGCGGATAAGCCCACCAGGGAGGGACTCGGGCAGACCGTTCCGAGGGCGCCCAATGGGCCGGCAGCCAGACCATCAGGCCATAGACGAAAACCCAGAGCCCAAAGTTGGCCAGGCCTTGCGGCCCGAAGGCGATGACTTCAGCCAGTGTGCCGGTGATTCCGAAAAGGACAAACACCGCGAAGGGAGTGAAGCGCCAGCGCCAGAGGAGGACGGCCCAGCCGATAAACAACGGCACAAAAATCACAACGCTGTGGTAGAGGACCACGTCGAAGTAGTTGGCGGAGGCAGTGATATAGGCCTGGCCCTTCCGGACGCCGAGAAGAGGGGCGCAGTTGGTCATCAGCGTGGTGATGGCTTCCTCCAGCAAAGCGAGTGCCACGCAGCCGAGAACGAACTTCAACATCCAGGGCAAGGGGACTCTGTTTGCGAGCCGGCACAACCGAACACGCCAGCGCCACATGCCCAAACCGCAGACGCCGATCCAGAGCACGATTAACCCCCACGCCATGAGCAACATCGCCCGTGGCGCCGGCTTAGGCCAGTTAAGCGCGAGCACCAGGCCGGACACCAGGACCAGCCAAACGGCCAGCACCCGAACAAATCGACGCCCCCATGAAACTGGCCGGCCTTGGGGCGGCGTGGCTGGGTCAGGACTCGGGCAGCCGTTGCTCATCACATTACTCCCGTTCCCGCTTTTGCGGCCGGAAAATTGCGCCTGGCGCGACTATGAAGTTGATTGGATGATGTCCCGCATAAACCGGGCCGCCAGCTCGGCGTTTCGGTCGGCAAAGTCAACACCCACCGTTTGGCCCCCCACGACCGGCAATTGGTGGCACAGCTCGTAGCTCAGGTAGCCCTGGTAACCAATCCGGCGCATGGCGCCAACGAAGTCCGCGTAATACTGGTTGGTCTCGCCCTCCACAACCCCGTCGTTCCGCTCATATCCGCGAATGCCTCCGTCGGGCCGGCGCTCGAACTCGCCGCCGAAATGCGACAGGACTTGCAAAGAGCCGGCCGCGCCGGCGGCCTCGTTCATCGCCGCGGCGCTCTTGTCGGACATGAGGGGCGCGTCCAGGCAAACCTTCAGGTGGGGAGAGTTCACCTCTTTGACCATGCGCAGAACGTCGCGGTAGTCGCGGATGACCGGCCGATGATTCTGGAGCGCGAGGGTGACGCCCGCTTCCCCGGCATACCGCGCGCATTCAATCAAGGCATCCCTGCACCAGCCCCAGATTTCCTCCGCGGAGAACTTCGCGTGAACGGCGGGCCACAAGTTCTCCATGATGTCGTAGGAGGCCAGCCGCGGATGCAGGGTGACGCCCCACCAGGCCAGAAAAACCCGGAGGTGCTTCGCCCCGAGGTCGGCGGTCATCCGGATCAGCTCGCGCACGTGGCTAACCTGGGCCTCGCGCACCTCGGACGCCGGGCAACTGAAGTCGTTGTTCGCCGCCACCGCGTGAATCTCGATGCCTTCCCCCTCGGCAAGGGCGCGCAACTCGCGGCAGCGCGCGGACGGCCAGTCGAGAGGATTGCCATGCGGGCGCTTGCCATCGATCTCGATGCCATCGTAGCCGTATCGCTTGGCCCTCTGGATCAATTCGGGAAGTGTCAAGGCATCGCCCCGATACCAAATGCCCAGATACGTAATGCTATAGAGTCCGATTTTCATCTGTTTTCGGTTTTGCTGTTCCAGCGGCCCACAAGACCGCGTTGCGCAGGAGTGTGGTGAAAGCTTCGTTCTCGAAAAGATCAGGCCCGTGGCCCATGAAGATGTACACATTGCGGGCGGCCATCCGCTCGTTGGTCCAGACGACCGGGTGGTCCCCCATTTTGACGGTGGAGTCCGGGGAATAGGTGGATTCGTCCACGCTGGCCAGCACATGGACGTTGGGGCGCGGACTGTGATCGTAGGTGTACCATTCTTCCCTGGAGATCACGAACGATTCACCGAGGCCTTTCATGCAGGGGTGTTCCCTGTCTTCCACGCGGACCGTTCCGGCCGCGAACTGCGGAATATAATTCTTGAACTTTATCTTGCCCATGAAGTCGTGGAACCAGGGCCACATTGGATACCCGTCAAAGCTGCCCAGGAGCGAGGCGTGGTGCAGGCCCACCCACCCGCCTTTGCCCTGCTCGATGAACGATTTGAAGGCCGCCATGGACTCCGGCGTCCAGCCGTAAGGGACAAAGTCCAACTGCAGCACGAGCGCGTACCGGGCCAGGAAGGCCTCCGTGATGGGCGCGGTGTTGGTGAGGTAATCCACCTCGAACCTGTTTTCTTCCCCGCATCGCTTCAACCAGACCTTGGCTGCCTTGGTGAAGGCGACGTGGTGACCGCCGGCCTCCGCGAGAGCCAACACCCTGAAACCGGGCTGTGCGGCGGAAGGAACCGCGGCCGACGTGGGCGCTCCGGCAGGAACCAAGACCTGCGCCGCCCCGGCGATGCATGCGGACATCCAGAGAGACAGCGTCAGTTTATTCATGAACGCCTCAGTCAGACAGTCCATTGCGGTTCTGTCAATCCGCTTTTCGCGTCTGGCCCTGCCGGCGCAACCGCGGAGTGGAAACGAGTTTTGATTTCCACTTCCGCGACTGATGTTTCTGGGCTTTTTGGCGCATTCCGTCGAGGCCGCGCTGGCCTTGAAGGCCATGGCCAAGGGGCCGTGGCCGGTGGGCGCCGCCCGCACCAGCCCCAAGTGCTGGCATGAACCCCTCTCCCATCCCGACGAGGCGATCTTCCGCTACCCGCGAAAGGCGTAGCACCAGGCGCGGTTTCCGCTGTGAACTTTCATGAGAGAATCCGTGCGCTATCAGGTGCTTGTGGCTGGGGGATGGCCATCACGAATTGCTTTGGACGAGGCCGAGCCTGGAGCCATGGGACTTTTGGGGCGCCGCGGCGATTCTCTCACTAAAAGCTTGCCTCGGATGCAAAGTCGGGCGAAATAGGTGCCCGATGGCTCGTCACGAAGAAGATTGGCCCCGTGGGTTCTCGCGCGGCGGGATTGGCTTTCGGCGTTTTCCGCCGTTTGCTAATCGTGGTTTGTATGGACTCAGCCGGTATCCGGTTGCCAATCATCAAGTTTCGTCATCGTTGGAAGTTCCTGAATCTTAAGGGTTTTGGGCCTATAGCTCAGTGGTTAGAGCAGGCGACTCATAATCGCTTGGTCGGGGGTTCAAATCCCTCTGGGCCCACCACCAAAACCCCTGGAAGGGCGGCATATCAATATGAATGGCAGTTCGAGATTATGGCGCGGGTTCCAGGCAGTTTTGCTCTGCTTAACCTTGTCCGCGGTAGCTCGGGAGGGGTGGCAACCTGGGAACTCAGCTTCGGAGACAGCCGCGGACGGTTCAACCAAGCATGACTACTGGGCCGTGGAGGATGCCAAGGCGCGGGAGAGGCTGCCATTATACAAAGTCATTCCAGCGGCGAGGCCCGATGAATTGACCCCGGCGAATGGTTATCCCAAGCCCGAAACGTTTTTGACGTGGCACCGGTCTCACGGGGACAACGGCGGCAGGCGGTATTCCGCCCTGGACCAGATCAACCGCCATAATGTGTCGCAATTGCAGCCGGCGTGGATTTATCACTCCGGCGACAGCAGCAATAATCTCCAGTGCAACCCCATCATCGTGGGGGGAATCATGATCGCTCCGACGCCCGGCAACTTCATGGTGGGCATCGATGGCGAGAATGGAAAAGAGCTATGGCGCTTCAAGCCGGAGGGGCGCCCGGCATTTCGCGGCTTGATCTACTGGCAAGGCGCCGGGAAGGCAAAGGAACGCGTGCTGTTTTGCGCGGGGAAGTTTCTTTATGCGCTGAACCCCAACACCGGCGAGGTGATCGACACGTTCGGAGAGAACGGCCACACGCTGCTGCCGGGCCGAGTGCAAGGTGGATTCGGCGCCGCCACGGCCGGCCCGGCCACATTTCAGGAAATCATCGTGGTGCCCGGGTTTGAAAAGGACGTGTGGGGATTCGATGTCGTCACGGGCAAACAATTGTGGACCTTTCACACCGTGCCGCACCCGGGGGAATTTGGCTACGAGACGTGGGACCGCCCGGAAAGCTACGCGGCGAATTGCTGGCCCGGCATGGCAATGGACGAGGTGCGCGGCATCGCGTACATCTCCACCGGCGGAGCGAAGCCGAACTTCATCGGAGTTGGGCATCTGGGAGACAACCTTTTTGCGGATTGCCTGATCGCACTCGACGCACGGACGGGCCGGCGCCTCTGGCATTTTCAGGAGATTCCGCACGATCTCTGGGACCGGGATATTTCCGCTCCGCCCAACCTTGCGACCATCACTCGCGACGGCAAGCGGGTGGACGTAGTCGCGGTCACCACCAAGAATGCCGACACGCTGCTGCTGGACCGCGTGACGGGCAAACCGATCTTTCCGTTTCGATTGCGCCGCGCGCCGACGAGCGATTTGCCGGGCGAAGTGACCGCGCCGTATCAGCCTGACCCGGAGCTGCCCGAGCGGTTCGGGAAAATGGAGTTCACGGCGGCGGACCTTACCGACCGGACGCCGGAAGCCGCGGAATTCGCCGCCGCCCGATTCAAGAGTGTCACCACGGGGTTCTTTCGTCCGGCCAGCCTCGGGCGTCCGAATTTGTATTGGGGCATGGACGGCGGCGCGGAATGGTCGGGTGCCTGCGTTGACCCCGAGACGGGGCGGCTCTACGTGAGCGCAAACCATCTCGGCTGGATGATCTCGATTTTTCGCGATGACGATCCCCCGGACGAATCGTCCGGGCCAAAATCGCGGGGCCGGACGGTGTATGAAACCGCGTGCGCGTCCTGCCACGGGCTGGACAAGCTGGGCATCGGCGTCGCGCCCCCGTTGCGGGGCTTGCGCTTCCGGCTCTCCGACGCGGACATCATGCGGCAGGTCCGCACGGGCACAAATGGCATGACGGCCTTTTCCACCATGAGCGAAGCCGATCTCAAGGCCGTGACGGACTACCTGCTCTTGCGCGACCGCGCCACGCCCCCGGCGGATGCAAGGTCTGAACGCCCCCGCTACAGCTTCACGGGTTATCCGAGGTTCCTGGACAACGAGGGCTATCCGGCCAGCAAGCCGCCATGGGGCACGCTCAATTGCCTGGACCTCAACACCGGGAAATTGGTGTGGCAAGTGCCCTTGGGAGAATATCCCGCGCTCGCCGCCGAGGGCGTTCCCAAGACCGGCACGGAAAACTATGGCGGGGCGATTGTCACCGCGGGCGGGTTGCTCTTTTGCTCCGGCACGCGCGACGCGAAAATCCGCGCGTTCGACAAGGCAACAGGCGCGGAATTGTGGTCCGGAAAACTGCCGTGGGTGGGGAGCGCGCCGCCGACGACGTATGCCATCAAAGGCCGGCAGTTCGTGGTGACCGCCTCGACCGGAAACAAGCTCGGCCAGCAGAACGAGTACGGCGATGCGTACGTGGCGTTTGCGTTGCCGGAGACGAAGTGAGCGGGTCGAAGGCCGAGGTCTCCCTCAACAGCCGAAGGAGCCTCCTGCCCACACGAGGCGATGGAGGACCCCAACGGTCATGGCTTTGGCATGGCCTTGAGGCTGAGGTTCCGGATTTGGAGGTCCACGTCAAACATGCCGGGGACTTCCCAGCCGATGAAGATGCCCAAGGGCCGGTAATCGGCGAGGTCCCGGGAGCCTTGGATGAAGCCCTTGTCCCGGGCGTGGTCCAGGCCTTGGCGGATTAAGGGCAGGAGGTCTTGCTCGAACGTAACCCAATCCCCATCGTGGGTGCTCTTCCCGGCAAATTGATCGGAGGCCGGGGTGAAGATGAAGAGCTTCGTTTCGCCGAAATCCCGGGCCTCGTACGCGGGCACGACGCGATAGCGGTTATCGTAAATGGGAATGCCGAACCAGTAGCATTCCCCGTAGCCGGCGGCTTTGGGGTTGCGATTGGCCACCGTGAGGTAAACGAAGTACTGAGCGGCGTGGAGGGAGGGCGAGTAATCGTTGGTGCTGACCAACGCGGAGCGTTTGAGGCGTGCCTCGAGGTGGAAGTTGCAGGCGCCGAGTTCGGCGAGCGCCGGAGGGTTTTCAAAGTCCTGCTGGACCAGGAGATGGACCCAGGGCTCGTTGGCCGACTTGCGTGCCCGCGGGTATTCGGCGCCGGCATTGACAGCCAGCGAGAGGTCCGCCACGGCGCTGCCGGGTTTTCCCAAGACGACGGTTTTGGCGTTGTTGGTGAACGCCATCGACTTGCCCGAGATCACGCAGCTTCCGAGCGGCAGAGGGAACTTGCTCGACCATTGGGCAAGGTCCCAGACGGGTTTTCCGGGCGCCAGCCCCCCGGACTCTCCATAAGCGACGCGTTTGCCCGGTTTGGGTTCGAGCAGATAGAAGCCGCTCTGGAAATGGGGATCGCGAACCAACTCACGCTCACCCGCCGCATAGGAAAGCGAGAACGCGGCGACCGACAGAAACAACAGGGCCTTGAAAGGGCGCGGAGAGCCGCGGACCGGCACTGGCGAAGCCGGATTCGATTGCCTTTGGTTCACGGGGATTGCCGGGACTTCCGGGTTCATGAGGGATTCCATACGACGCGTTGAGAGTGGTTTTAACTGCCAGCTTATTCACTTGGGGTGATCCGGAGCGTGCCGATTCCCCTCGAAGGCAGGGCCAACTCAAAAACCGAAAAGCCGTTCTCGTCATTTCGGAAGGGGAGTTCCTTCAGCGCCCGGCCATTCAATTGGACCAGCTCGATTCTCGACGCCCGAGCGCCGTAGGAAACCGTCTTCGCACGATCGTCGGCGGAGGGGTTGAATAGGCGGATGAGGATTTTGCCGGCGCGCATCCGCGCGGCGGTGAGTTCCCAATTCGCACGGGCGATGTTCAGCAGGGTGCTTTCGCCGGTCCCGGGCTCCGCGCTCGCGCGGCCAAGCCGGGCGATGAGCGGTTCGTTCCAGGCGGCCCCGGCGGTCCATAGACCGGCGGCTTGCCAGTCCCCGCTGTGGGGGAGCAGAGCGTAGTTTACCTCGGTCGGACCTTGAACCGAATAGTTGCGGCCCCAGAGCCCGATACCGCTGTATTGCAACGTAAGGCCGAGGGGTTGCTCCGCGCCGTGGGCGTAGCTGGTGGTGTGGTCGGCCAGCAGCGCCACCCCCGCCCCCTGACGGGGATCGAAGACATCCACCCAATGGAGCATCACGTTGTTCTTGATTTCGGACCAGGCCTCGAAAAATGTGTTCGTCAGCCGGCTCTCGGTGACGTCGAACGGAGCGTCCTTGAACACCTTCTGACCGCGCAAGGCCAGCGGGAACAGTGCCAGGAGTTTGCAGCGCTCGTCATAAAAGGCCTTGCGATCGTCCTCCGCGCGGAACCCGCCGCTTTGCCGATACTCGGCCCCAATGCCCGGATGGCCCTGCCAATCAATGGTCAGGCCCAGGTCGATCCGCGGTTCGCCCTGGGCCAGGGTGAGCCATTGCGTGATCGAATTGGAAGCAACTTGGCTGCTGACCCGAAGACGCACCCGAAGCGGTCCCGACTCCACGATTTCCACTTTCGCGGACTCCTCCGCGCTCGAATAAAAACGCTGGTCTTTGAAGAAGTAGCCGCGGATTTCATTGAAGCAGCGGGCATTGGCCGCATCGACCCACTCGCGATCGCCAAGGCGCTTGGCCACCAGGCTGCGGAAAGTCCCGCCCTTGCTTGGGTCCAACTCAGCCCGGTAAAAGTCGGTCTCGACCCTTACTCGTCCATCAGGCATGGTTACCGCCGTCGCGCCTTTGGTTGGGGCCGAGAGGCCCTCTTTCAGCCAAAAGGTCCGGTAGCCCATAGCCGGGGCGGAACCGGAAAACAGGACTTCCCTTTGCCCGTTGCCGCCGATCATTTGCGACAGGAGTTGGTGTCCGGCTTTGTCCCAAACCGTGGCTGCGGAACCGTGCCAATCCGCCGGCAAGGGAACGCTGACCAGGCCCGTCCGGGCGACGGCCAAGGTATTGAAGACGGTGACCGAATAGGAAGCACCCTCCCCCGCGCGCGACAGCAGGGACGCCGCGGAGCGGTCGATGATCTCGTCGCTCGTCTGACGCGTAGAGTCCGTCCAGCGCCGGACTTTGTCGGCCCAGGTATCCCCGGGCCGGCCATTGTAAGGGACGATCCAGCAGTCATGATGCTGCGCGAGGAGGAGCGTTCGCCAGGCCTCGTCCACTGCGGCTTCCGGCCAGGGCATTTGCGAGTACGCCGAGGCGAGGGTCGCCAGCTTCTCGGCCACCACGAGGCGGTTTTCCGCGCTCCGGACCTGTTGGGCAACCCGTTGCAGCACCTGCGCGCCCCAGACCAGGCTCACTTGAAAATCCTCCTGGCTCACTCGCCAATCCGGCGCCAAAGGCGGCAGTGCCACAGCCTCGAAGTAGTGGGTCCAGGTCACATACTCGGTGGGGGAATAAGCTCCCGGGGCATGCCCCAGCCACGGACCAAAGCGCCATCCGGCGTCCTGCAAGCACATCCCCACCGGATGCGCGATGCCCGCTTCCCTCGCGGCCTGGATATAGGGCGGGACGTTAAAGGCGGCCATGGTTTCCCAAGTCGAGCCAGGCTTGAGTGTTTCCACCTGGTAACGGGGCACCGCCGGAATGCCCACGCCGTCCGGTCCAACCCAATTTACCAACTCGCCGCCATGCGCCCGCGTATAACCGCCCCAGCACGTATTGGGGTTTTTCAACACGGCATACTTGAAACCGAAAGACCTCAGGATGCCGGGCAAGGCGCTGGTGAAACACGGTTCTTCCGTGCAATAGGTGGCGACCTCCGTTTGGGGGAAATGCTCGCGGATTTTGCGCAGGCCGCGCTCCAACTGCTGGATCACGCTTTCGCCCGAGATGTTCCAGAGATAGCTCTGCCCGTACGCCGGGTTCACGAACTCAATCCGCCGCGGCGCCGCCGGGTCCGTTATCAACGCTTTCAACGCCTGATAGGCCTCGGGCGTGTTGGTGCGGGCAAAGTCCCAGGTTTCGGGCTCGATTTCGAGGTTGAGCCTCCAGTCGGGATGCTGTCGAAGCGCGTCCACGATGAACTGGGTGAACGAGGGAGGGTAATGGCCGTAAATGCCGCCGTGATAGCCGTCGGCAAACCAGGCTGGCTCCGCCCCTCGCGAACACGCCATGAACCCCATCGCCGCCACCGAAACGAGCGTTCCGAAGGCAAATCGGAGCAGAGCCTGGCTCAGCCGGGGCGCCCTTATCCGGACTTTCATCACCGCGACATTCATATATTTCGAGGTAGGATATAGTGGAATGTTCCGTAGGCGAAGGCCATTGTGCCATCCGTATCCTCGGCTGAGATGTTTTTGAGGATTTGGGTCAGGAGCGCGGGGTTTTCAACATCTCCAGCGAAATGGACGGGAGATACTCGCCCTTGAGTTCGCGCTTCCACCAGGCGCCCGTGCGTTTGCGCTCCGCAGGCGAGGTGAATTGATAGTTGTACACTCGAGCACGAATGTACTTGGGAGGCCGATCCGGAAACGGGTTCTTCTCCAGCAAGGCGAGCACGTCCGGCGACCCCTGGAGCAGCCGGACGCAGAAGTTCACGAACCACGGATTCTGGCGAACATCCCCCAACGCCGCGAACCACATCTGCCAATCCAGGCGCGGTTGATGCGGCGCCACGAACGCCGGGCGGCGTTTCGGGTCGCCGGGCTTATATGGAAACTCGTATGCCTGCCAGCCGTGCCCGTCGTTGCTGCCTTCGACGATGATTTCCGGCCTCTCGGTTGTCATGACGGCGAAAAGGCCGTAGCTGTTGACACTGCGGAACGGAGCGAGCCAACGATGAACCGCCAGTGCGGGGGACGTCCAGGACGGCAAACGCCCGAAGGGCGACAGCAGTTGGACCGCCGAGATGCCGACGACGACGACTGCCAAGAGCACCATCCCGGCCTCCCGCCAACGCCACCGGCCGTTGCGAGACCCGTCCGCCACGGCCCTGGAGCGCGAGTAAAGCGCGGACAGCTTTCGAGGCGCCAGCCTAGCTATCGCGAAGTCATCCAGCAGCAACAGGCACAGGCCCAGCGTCAACCAGTTGAAGAACGTGTAATTGCCGGTCAGCAGGATGAGAACCTGGAACAGAGCCAGAACCGCGCCTCCCGCCATCCGAAGCCGCCGGGGCGCAAATATGAGAAACGGCACGGCCAGTTCGATGAGGAACATCACTGCGCAGGAGCCTTTCTGGAACCACAAGGGCAGTTGGTGCGCATACCAGGCAATCCAGGTTGGGAGCGGCTGGGTCTCGTAATGGAAGGTCAAGGCAGTAAGCCCGCGCCAGGTCGCATCGCCGCCGGCGAGCTTCACGACTCCGGAGAGGAACATCAGCTTGAACAGCAGCAACCGCAGCAGCCAGAGCGCAGTCCGCGAGGGCGGCTTTTCCCGGGACGGGCGCGGAAGCACCCGGCCCGGCGCCAGGAAGATCGCCAACAGCCCGGTTTCCAGGAGCAGGTTATCCCATTGAAACGCAAGGAAATCGCGGGAGACCGTGGCCAGCGAGAGGTAAACCAGCCACACCAACGCCAGGCACACCCGCGGACAAATCCCGACGATCACCAGGAGGGCAAGCGTCGCCCCCGCGGCGCATTGAAAGCGCAGAAAGCCGTCCGACGCCCCTAACCAGCACAGGGTCGGCAGCAGACGATAGCGATCGATCCCAATTCCGCTCTCTGCCACCGCGGAGCGGGCTTGCAACATCAAGTGCGATGCCGGGAGAACTCCGTCCTTTCCAACCAACCCCGCGACTTGCGTCCAAAGCGAAACAAACGCGATCAGGTAAATCACCCCCAGCCAGCCCAGGAACACCCGGCGGACCAGAAACAACTCCGCCCGTTCCACGTGTTGTCCCCAGCACAATCGGGTGAGCGAGCCAAACAGGGAACGATGTCCGGCAACGAACCGGTAGCACGCCTCGGTTGTCCGAGCCACCCAGGGGGAGCTTTGATACAGTCGCAAGGCCCATCGCCGCGAACGGTTGACCGCCAACGAGCGGAAGACGGCCTCAGCGCCCTGATAGACCGCGCCATCCGTGTCAATGAGATGCACCGCCCTCTCCAGGCGTTCTCGCGGCAGCTCGGGATAGAGCAGCGCCACGCGGCCATCCTGCAGCGGGACGTAATCCACCGACTCACCCGTGACTTGCATCCATCGCCGCACCCAAAGCATACAGAAGCGGCAATCGCCGTCGTAAACCACGACCGGTTTGCTCGGAGCGTTTGCGACCTGGCGGGGATGAGTCACAGGCAAATGTAAGGTCTCCTTTTGAGACAACAACCCACAATCTCGTTTTGGCCAATGGACCCACGCTTGCGGCATCCCATTGGCCCGCGACAAGAAGTCACGCCGCGTGGCCGAATTCAGCCGGAACCCCTCCGGATCGAGAATGGCTGTTCTCAGCCCAGCTTCTCGGGAATGTCCTTCATCGGGCCCATCCAGCGCAGTTCACGTTCCAGGTCCTGATGCATCTTGTACTTTTTGGCAACGGCCGCCAGCTTGGCCCCGCGAATGTCAATGTTTGCCAAATCCATCTGGCCCAAGCCGGAGCGGGCGCAGAAAGCAAGGTAGCCCACCCAATCTGGATTAAGGCCCATGAGTTCGATGCCGACGCGGTCGGCGGCCACGTAGTCCGTGGAGGCAATGGCGACGCGTGAGGGGACGAGGCTGCCGTCGTTCGGACCGTCGCCTTCCATTCCCTCCCAGCCATCCAGCACGGCCGCACCCCAAAAGGGCTGGAGCCGCTGCGCGGTCAGAGCGATGTCCAGATGGGTTTGGCGCACGCCGCCGTGATAAATGCGCTTGTCGTTCCAGTCCCGGGTCTCGTTGCGCGGGCTGTGCAGCGGCGCGCCCAGGGCCATGTTCTTCAGAGAGAGCGTGGCGACCACCGTGTTGTGGGTTTTGAGCATGGCCGAGCAGATAATGAAGGCCTCAGGGTCCTGCAGCCGCGCCGCGAGGCGGACCGGGACCAGATGCAGGTCGCCATCCAGGATTGCGTGCGTCCGGTATTTGCCCTCCTCGTTCAAATCAACCAGGCTCACGTCGAGAGGCTTGTGTTCAGCCGCGAGCTTGGTATAGCCGAAGTTATCGTATCCTTCCGTGGTGAACCCGGCGGAGGATTCGGCGATGATGACCGGCCCCTTGAAGCGCGGGGCAAGAAAGTCAAGGATGCCATGGAGGGCGTCCACATGGGTCGAGGCGAGCTGGTTCGCGGTGTTGACGATGTTCGGCTTGATGACGACGCACTTCTTGGTCTTGAGTCCCGGAACGATCTGGTCTTCGATCGCCGACAGGGCGTCGCAAACGTTCTTGCGCCGGCCCGCGCCGTTGGCCACCGCAACCGCCGAGCGCCGGCCCGAGGGGCCGCCGGTCTGGATGGTGCCGGC
The DNA here is from genome assembly GCA_964653485.1 of uncultured Verrucomicrobiota bacterium. Classification (GTDB taxonomy): domain Bacteria; phylum Verrucomicrobiota; class Verrucomicrobiia; order Limisphaerales; family UBA8199; genus CAVQND01. The sequence goes on from CAZZFF010000003.1 coordinate 39,670, forward strand.
CGCCCGCTCTTGCGAGCGCAACAAAGTGGTGGTGGCGGCGAATGCCGCCGCAGTCCAGAGGAAGTTCCGACGGGTGGTTTCGTGGCTGTGCGTGTTCATCGGGCGAAGAGGTAAAATGTCAGTTGACGGTGACCGTTTGGCTTGATCTGTCTGAACGTCTTTCGGTTCTCACTCCGCCGATGGTATCGCGATCGAGTTCATCGGTCAAACTCGGAGCGCGGAACATGGGAAGGAGGCGCAGGGCGGTGGACAAAGTAGTATTTGGGAGTGCGCGGCAGAGCAAAGCGGCGACGGCGCTTTCGGGCGTGCGGGACATCCGACACGCCAGGGACTGGCTGAGCCAAAGCGGTGTCGCGCTTCGCTTGCCACCGCACTCCACAACAGGCTACCCGGGACCTTCCGACGAAGTTTGTCACTGGCTCTGCAAGGAGGTGCCAGAGGCTCTGTGACCCGGCGCGCATCGAAGCCACCGGCCAAAAGGGACTTGGCAAACTGTACTCTATCCCGGAGTCTGGTCAGTAAGTTTGACCAAATGAGAGTTTCCAGGCGAGAGTTTCTAACGACGAGCCTGGCGGGCGCCGCGGGCCTTTGCGCCGGGGGTTACCCGACCCGGAGTACCGCGGCCGACCCGCGGGCGCTGCCACCGGAGGATGAAGCCGGCTATAAGCTCTGGCTGCAATACAGGCCGCCGGGCGACGCCGCCGGGAACTACCGCCGCATCGTGCGGCAAATTCGCGTGGACGGCACTTCGGCCACGTGTGGAATCATCCGGGACGAATTGCGTTCAGCCACCACGGCCATGTTGGACGGCGCGGTTTCGGTTAACGAAAGCGGATTAGCGAACGGCACGGTCATTGTCGGCACGCCGGGCAATTCACCGCTGGTGCGCGATTTGGATTGGACCGCCGATTTGCGCGCCGTCGGCGACGAAGGGTTCGTGATCCGCTCGATCAGCATCGCGGAACATCCGGCAACCGTCATCGCGTCGAACACGGAGATCGGAGCGCTCCACGGCGGTTTTCACTTCCTGCGGCTGATGCAAACCGGGCGGCCGATGGAGCGGCTTGGCATCACCGAACGACCGGCCCTCCGGCTTCGGCTGATGAACCATTGGGACAATCCCGACGGAACGATTGAACGCGGTTACGCCGGGCGCTCGATCTGGCAATGGAATGAACTGCCGGGAAAACTCAGTCCGCGTTATGCCGATTACGCGCGCGCGTGCGCTTCCATCGGAATCAACGGCGCGGTCATCAACAACGTCAACGCCGCCGCGAGCATGCTTGCGGCGGAATCGCTCCGCAAAGTCGCCGCGCTCGCGGACGTGTGGCGGCCTTACGGCGTGCGGATGTATTTGTCCGCCAACTTTGCCGCGCCGCTGCGACTGGGGCGGCTGGCCACCGCCGATCCGCTGGACCGGACCGTGGCCGATTGGTGGAAGGTCAAGGCCGACGAGGTTTACGGTTTGATTCCCGACTTTGGCGGGTTTCTCGTCAAGGCGAACTCCGAGGGACAGCCCGGACCGAAGACTTATGGGCGCACTCACGCCGAGGGGGCGAACGTGCTGGCCGATGCGCTCGCTCCGCACAAAGGCAACGTCATCTGGCGGGCGTTTGTTTACGACGAGGACGTTGACCCGGATCGCGCCAAGCGCGCCTATATCGAGTTCACCCGGCTCGACGGACAGTTCCGACCCAACGTTGCGGTGCAGGTGAAGAACGGCCCGATTGATTTTCAGCCGCGCGAGCCGTTTCACCCGTTGTTCGGCACGATGAAGCACACCCCCGTCATCGCCGAAATCCAGGCCACGCAGGAGTATTTGGGCCAGGCGAAACATCTCGTTTACCTCGGAACCCTATGGAAGGAGTTCCTGGACTCGGACACGCGCGCGAAGGGCGGCGGCTCGACCGTGGCCAAGGTGCTGGCGGGGCAAGTTTATCCGAACCACATCACGGGAATGGTCTCGGTGACGAATCCCGGACTGGACACCAACTGGTGCGGACATCATTTCTCCCAGTCGAACTGGTATGCGTTCGGCCGGCTCGCGTGGAACCCCGGGTTGTCCGCCGAGGAAATCGCCGACGAATGGACGCGGATGACCTTCACCAGCGACGAGGAAACCGTGGCCATCATCCGGGAGATGATGATGTCTTCGCGCGAAACATACGTGAACTACACGATGCCGCTGGGCCTCCATCACCTGATTGGCGGCGACCACTACGCGCCGATGCCCTGGAACAATCGCGCGCCGAGAGCCGACTGGACAGCGACTTATTATCATCAGGCCTCCGCGGACGGCATCGGCTTCGACCGGACGAAGCGCGGCGACCGCGCGGTCGAGCAATACTCTCCCCCCGTGTGCGACATGTTCGACGACATCGCGCGTTGCCCGGAAGAATATCTTCTCTGGTTCCATCGTTGCGCGTGGGATTACCGGACGAAGTCGGGCAAGACACTGTGGGAGGAGCTGTGCGCAAAGTATCAGCAAGGCGCGGAACAGGCGGCGGCAATGCTGAAAACGTGGCAATCGCTAGCCGGCAAAATCGACACGCGCCGGCACCGGGAAGTCGCCGGGCGTTTGGCCGTTCAAGCCGCGGACTCGGCGAAGTGGCGCGATGAGATTTTGGCGTATTTCGGCAGCTTCAGCCAACGACCCGTCCCCCGCTAAATCCATTTGCCTGGTTCCGGCAAGGGAGTACCGCTAAAGGCTGTGGACACGGCGGCTCACTCATCTTTGGCGCCAGTCAGCCAATCGAGGGAGAACCGCGCAAAAGTGATGGTCTCGTACGGCCCCCGGTCGCCGCGCTCGTAGAGGCAGCCGATGCGCTTATCCGGCAGGACAGTCAAACACGAATACGCGGAAGGACCGGGGTAAAGCAGCTTCGCGACCGGCCAGGTCCTGCCCTGGTCGTCGCTGAGGCGGATGGTCAGCCTCTCTCGATTCGTGCTGGCGGGATTGGAGAAGAGGAGGCGGGACGCGCCGGCGCCGGTGGCGTCCGGGTAGCGAATGATGCTCGCCTGGCAAACCGGTTCGAGCAGCGCCGGGTCGTCCCACGGCGCCGAGAAGGTGAGGCCGCCGTCTTGACTGGAGGCCACCGCGCGCACGTTTCGGCCCCGATAGCTTCGCATATTCAGCAGCACGGAGCCGTCGTCCAGTTCGACCGCCTGGCATTCATTGCATTTGGGTCCGACGACCCCGCCGATGCGCCAGGTGGCGCCGTGGTCATCGCTGAAAATCACGTGCGAATACCACTCCCGCGTGCCCAACAAGGCGGTATCGCAAGGCGCCAGCAGCCGTCCGCTGCGCAACTGGATGCCCACACCCGGACCCGCCGCGTACCAGGTCCAGTCGGGCCTTTTCACCTGTTTGGTGATTTCGACCGGTTGGCTCCAGGTCCGTCCTTCGTCGCCGCTCCGGCTCACCCAAACCGTGCGCGTCCCGGAGCTGGTGCCGGCCAGGAGATGAGACTCATCATCCGCGCCCAGATTATGAGAAAGCAGCAGCCAAATCGTGCCGGTCTGTCGATCCACGATTGGGCAAGGATCGCCGCAGGTGTTTGGCTCGTCATGCCAGACCACCTGGAGGCTGCCCCAGGTCCGGCCGCAGTCACCGCTGCGCTTAAGCACCAAGTCGATGCTGCCGGAATCTCCGGACGCATGCTTGCGACCTTCGCAGAAGGCCAGGACGGTGCCGTTGGCAGTGGTGATAAGGGAGGGGATGCGGAACGTGTGATAGCCTTCGTGCCCGGCGGCGAAGACATTGACCCGGAGCACGTCGCTCTCCCGCCACACCCGCGTGAGGGCCGATTGGAGCATAAGATAGTAGGACGCGCCCGACAGGCCTCCCCAGCCCTCCGGGTCCTCGACCGCCTCGAACTGCTTCTGAATCTCGGTATCATAAGGAGCCAGGGCGGACCACATCCGCAGGACCTGGACCTTCGTAGCCTTGTCCGTCTTGACTGTCACCGGGGCCGCGGCGGGGTCTTCGGGCTGCACGACAAGCGTGCCGGTTTTCGCGGCGGCATTCCACGCGACGCTGAGGATACTGCCACTCAAGGCGCCGTCTCCCGCGGAGGCCGGTTTGGCGGTCAGGGCGTTCGGGAAGCAGGCATTGAGCGCTTTCGCCGTGCCCGAGGCGATCTGGACCGAGATCGCCATGCCCGCCACCGGACGGGCGGGATTGCCTCCCGCCCAGGTGGTCTTGGCGGTGGCGATCAAGTGGTCCATGTCCGTCTTCGTGAAGACCAAGCCGTGCTCGTAAGCGTCCACGATGCCACGGGTGTCGTCCTCGTAGTACCCGCCGTTGGGATGGACGCCCACCCAATGCTTGGGGGTCGTTCCGTCGGCCCGGTAATCCCACGGTCCCGCCGGCTGCCAGTAATTCCAGATTTTGTATGTGCCGTCGTTCTCGAGCGTCATCCGGCTCTTTTGCACTTTGAACCACTTCTCCGCGCGGTCACGGTATTCCGCCTTGCCCGTCACGTCCCACAGGGCGAGCAGCCAGCGGGCGACCTGGTTGGCCTTGTTGTCCGGGTGCGAGAAGGCCTGGTTGGGGTCGTGTCTCTGCTCCGGTCCGGCGGTCCAGTTCCCGTTCTCGTCGAGGCCGTAATAGAGCGCCACCGAGATCATTCCGCCATCTTTGGTCTCGCGCCACCCGCCGCGCTTGTCCCACTTTTCGTACAGATGTTCGGCCAGCTTCAGATAACTCTCGGCCTTCGCGCCGTATTTCTTCGTCAGCGCGGGGGTTTTGAGGACCTCGCCGGACATCCGAATGATCGAGCGGAACACCATCGCGTCGCTCAACATGCTGTCCCCGAAGAGGCGATCCAGGTGGTCCACCTCCGTGCCATTGGGGTCTTTGCCCGGCCAGCCGAGGTAGCCGTCCGGCTCTTTTACCGCGCGCTTGATCAAAGAGTCCGTCCAGTCCACCCACAGGTCGACGTACTTCGTGTCCTTGGTGGCCATGTACCCATAGTAGAAGCCATCCATGATCGGCGTCATGCCCCAGGCAATCCCCTCGCCCACCTCCCGATCGCACGTTCGGTAGTTCCTGGCCTCGCCGGTGATCTGCTTGTCCCAGCGGGCAAGCCAATCCTTCTGCTTCGCTTCATCCATCCGGGTCAGCGTCATGGCCGGGGCGGCGGCCCTCGGTGTGGACTGTGCCTGGCACAGGGCCGCCACCAGCACCAGCCCGCCCAGGGAGCGCATCATCATTCTCTTCATACTTCTCCTTTTAGGGTGTTGAATGGCTGTTCGCGCGGCGCGCATCCGGTCACGCGATTTGCGGCACCACGAAGGGTTTGCGATAGGCGCGCGTGAGAAGCGAGTTGGCCTCGGCGGCGAATTCTCCGGTGAACCGCTCCTGTTTGGCGTCAAAAGTCAGCCAGGGCCCGAGGATTTCCTTCGCGGCGAAATCGATCGCGTTCGCGCGCAGATGCTCGCGGTAACGCGCCACGGCGTCCGAGAGCACCGGGTTCGCCTTCGTCCGCTCGAGGGCGGCGCCCGGGGGCGCCGTCTGGCCGAGACGATGAGAGATGCTAACCTGGTGGCAGCAGGCCGCGGAGAGATGCCCTTCAAGCACGTCGGCGTGCAAAGCGCCGATGTTCCGGCTGCGCGTCACTTCAACGAAGTTGGCCAGGTGCCCGGAGTCCACGTCGGCCCAGGTAATGGGACCAAATTTCTTGATTTGCTTCCCCCGGTTGTCGAAGGCCGCCCCGCTGAGGTGCGCCCCCGTGACGTAGCCGCCTTCACACTGGACGAGTACGCCCACCTTGGTGTTCTGAAAAGAGTCCATTGCCGCCGACCCCTTCTTTTCGGGCAGACCGCGGATTTCGCAGTAGATGGGGGCCGGCTGGTAGTCCAAAATGGCGACTTGGGTGTTGGGTGTTTCGCCATCGTCGTCGAAGCTGAACCGGCCGCCAAGGCTCATCACGCGCGGAGCGGGCGCATCCAGCTTCATTACCCAGCGGCACAGGTCAATGTAGTGAACGCCGTTGTTGCCCATCTCGCCGGACCCGGTGGACCAGGCCCAGTGCCAATCATAGTGCAACTGCTTGCGCCGCAGGGGAAGTTTCTTGGACGGGCCGCACCAGAGGTCGTAGTCCACGCCGGCGGGGATCGGCGTCGGCTCCGCGACCTTGCCGATGCTGGAGCGTTCCCGGTAAACGATGACCCGCGCGAAGCGGATGGGGCCGATCTCGCCACTCCGAACCCAATCGAAGGCTTCCCGCAACGCCGAACTGGAGCGGGCCTGGGTCCCGGCCTGGACGATGCGGCGGCCCTGCCGCGCTGCCGCCACCATCTGCCGGCCTTCCCAGATGTTGTGCGACATCGGTTTCTCCACGTACACATCCTTGCCAGCCTGGCAGGCCCATACGGTGGCCAGCGCGTGCCAGTGGTTGGGCGTGGCCACGACCACGGCGTCCACGGACTTGTCGTCGAACACCCGGCGCAGGTCCCCATAAACCGTGACCCGCTGCCCCTGGTCCTTCAACTGGCCGGCCTCACGCGCCAGGATGCCCTGGTCCACGTCGCACAAGGCGACGATGCGCGCGCCCGGCACGGCTCCCAGCGCATTGATGAGTTGGTGCCCTCGGCCGCCCACGCCTCCGACCGCGTCCCTTGAGCCGATGCCCACAACGGCAATGCGCACGCGGTCGTTGACGCCGGTTGGATTCGACTCTGCCGAGGCCGCCAGGCCAAGCTTTGGCAGACCCAGCGCAAGCGCGCCAACGCCCGCGGACTTCAAAAACGTTCGCCGTGCTATCGGCTTCATTGGATGGTATTGCTGGTCTTTCATTGATCCTCTCCCGGGTTGCTGCTGGTGCTCATATTTCGTCGAATGGGCTCTCACAGCCGGCAGGCATAGAAGAACCCGTCCGCGCGCGCAAGCCATAAACACTACGCCGAAGACCATCTGGCGGCTACTTCCCAATCCGCATCAGCAGCCAGGCGAGCAGGATCAGCAGGCCGACTGCGGCCCAGGCCAGGAGAAAGCCGACCAGGTCTTCGCGGTAGCGACGGAAGAAACCGCGCCAGCGGGCGGCGGTAAACCAGGTGCCGACGTCGAGCAGGAGCAACTCCTGGCCACGGTCGGCGGCCAGCGGTTTGGGTTGGCCGCCGGGCGGGTTTCCCCGATCTGTCGAACGCCGCATCCGGTCAAAGAATGCCTCCAGCCGCGCGCCGTCCTCGGGTTTGGTCAGCAGGCTGACAATGATGAGGGTTGAGAAGCTCAACACCATGGCGACTCCGAACGGCCCCGGCAGCCACTTATAGACCAGCATCGCCTGGCCGGTTTGGAGGTGGGCCCACCCGTCGGCCGAGGCGAACAGCCGCGCAATCGCGACGGAAAGGTCGACCGGCCGGGCCGCGGTGCCCGGCGCGCAGGTGGTGAGATAAAGCGCCCCATAATAGCTCACGAACGCAACGAGGGTGGCGGCGCCCGCACCGAAGCGATTGGCGCGCCGCCAAAGGACGCCTCCGAGGAACATGACGCCAAAGAGAGCCGCCAGGGTTTCCATGAAGAGGAATGCCTGGAGGACGTTTCCGACCATCAATGCAAAGAGGATTGCCGCGGCGGTTAGCGCCAGGCCGCTGAGCCGCCCGACCCGCAGCAACTGCCGGTCATTGGCGGACGGGTTGCCATAGGTGAGCCAGATATTGCGGGTGAAGAGCGCGCCGCTGTTGACCATCAGGTTCGAGCAGGAAGACATATTGGCCGCCAACACGCACGCGACCATCAGCCCCACCCAGCCGGGCCCGAGCAGTTCGCGGCTGGCGTAACCGAAGGCATGTTCGGGGTCCGGCAACGTCACGCCGCGCTGGAAGACGAGCGTGGCCGCGATGAGGCCGGTGAGGGCCCAACCGATAGTGCAAACGCGCTTGGTCATCGAGCCGTAGGTCTGGCCCACGCGGCCCGCGCGCTCCGTCGAGCCCGTGGCGCACATGGAGAGTATGTGCGGCTGGGCGGTTATGCCGACGAACCCGTTAATGGCGAGCATGGCGATGGTGAAGGCGTCCATGCCGCTGACGCTGCTGTAGAGGCTGAAGAAATCCGCCGGCAGAGCCTTGCGCATGCCGGCAAACCCGCCCACCTCATGCAACCCCAGCGGGATGAGCATGAACGACAGGAGGATGATCAGAAAACTCTGCACGAAGTCCGTGTACGCTGAGGCGATCAGCCCGCCGAAGAAACTGTAGAGCAGAAAGGCGACGGTCATGACCAAGACCACGCCGTTGGCGGAGATCATTTGTCCCCCGGTGGCGACCGAGATGACCTTGCCGGCGCCTTTGAGCATGACGCCCTGGCTCAGGGCGAACGAGGCGATCCCGAAGAGGGTATAGGCGAAGGCGAGCTTCCGGCCATAGCGGTCCTCGATGATCTCCGCGATGGTCGTGCGCTCGCTGCGGCGGTACCACGGGGCCATGAGCCAGTACAGCGGCGTGATGAGCATGTTCTTCCACTGAAACCAGATGCTCGCGAAGCCATGGCCGAAGGTCGCGCCCGCCTGCGCCACCGGCTGTTCCGCGTGGGTGCCCGTGCCGAAGGCCTGGCCGACCATCACCCACCACGGCAGCTTCCGTTCGCCCAGAAAGTAACCCCCGCTGGTGCGGGTCTTGCGCGAGAGCCACAAACCGAATGAAGTTATGCCGAGAAAATAGGCGATCAGCACCGCCCAATCCAACGCCCCGAAACTGGTTGCGCCGGCGTTCACGCGTTGGCCACCTTGAGGTCGCCCAGCCCGAGGTTCAGGGCGGTCCCGTTGGGAAGGGCCTCAAGGCGCGCGACCGCCGCCCCAGCGGGCGGAGTGAATGGAATCGCAAACACCCCCGCCAGGATGATCCCGGGCAGTCGTTTCGTCATGGCCGCCAGTATAGCGTCCGCGGGGCCGTCGTCGAGTTCCACGATCGCTTCGGTAGCGATACTGGCCTGGAACGAGCCGGGTCCCATTCCTGGGCTCGCTGATCGCCAGGCAATGAACGATGGGACCGTCCGAGCCAAGGCCGACTACCGCCGCAAGTGCTCCAGCACGAAATCAACCAGGTCCTGGTTCTTGAAGAAGCTGTCGGAGACGTTGTGGCCTTGGCCCGGAACCACCAGCAGACGGGCATCCCCTCCGAGCTCCTGGACGCGCCGAATCAGCGCGGAAGAATTGGCCTCCAGCGGAACGGCCTCGTCGCGGTCCCCATGAATGTGGAGGATGGGGACTTTTGCTTTAGCCAATGACTGGAGTTGGTCGATGGGATTGTAGTTGCCGAGGTTCAACCGCAGTTGCGCCTCCTCCAACCCGTAGGCGGTGCTCGCCGTCGCCAAACCCGGATAGCTGAAAAGGTCGCATACGGGGTAAATACCGGCGATACACTTCACCCGCTGGGGGTTTTGGCACGCCCAATTGTACAGCATAAGTCCACCCCTGCTTCGAGGCAGCAGACACGGCTGGGGTGCAAGGCCGCATTCCCGGCACACGTAGTCATAGAAGCTCCCGTAAAGGCGAACCCCGGCCGGGCTGCCGTATGATTCTCCCACGTCAATCCCGGCAATGGCAATTCCATGATCGAGGAACGCGGCGAACATCCAGGCGCAATAGGCGTCCGGGAATTTTGGCAGCAGGGTCGGCGCGGTCCAAACCCACGGAGTCGGCTTCCGCGTTGCGTTTAAAGGCAGGATTACGAATCCCGGGCAACCTTCCACGGTGAGAACGCGAATCGAGCATTCTTTGAGCTGGCTGCTCAGGCGAAAGAAGCCATGTTCATTGGTCTGCTGGCCCGTGGGGGATGTGACGGCCGACTCCTTCACCGAGCCAATCGCCTTCTCGATGCGTTTCAGCACAAAAGGACCGGCCAGCCCGTAAGGCACGGTAGAGTACCCATCGCCGGCGGGGGGGCCCGGGTTGGGAGCCTGCTGGAAATTGATGGGCCTGGCCGCGCCGAGCGCAGCGTTGCCGTGGTGAGGGCCGAGCGTGTTCCTGAGCGTGCCAATGACCGTCACTTCGATGTCGTTGTCGCCGGGGCGAATCCATCTTGTCACGTCGCATTCCGATGGCGAGGCATCGATGTATCCGACGGCCATGCCGCCGACGCTGACTTTGGCCACGCTGCCGTACCAACCGCGCAGCGCCACCGCATAACGGCCCGTCTCTTGGCCGACCTGGAAATGCTCGCGATAAGCCACGCCGCCGCCGTAGAAGGGATGGCCTTGCGCGTTCCAATCGGCCCCGAGTTTCAAGGGCTGGTCCGGGACGAGGACGAAACCGTGGTTCGCGGGTTTGAGGGTGAAATCGCCCAGGACATAGGCCGGCTCCAGTTCATGGTACATCGTGAAGGGCGATGCCTTGATGGTGACGACATTTTCACCGGCGCGCGCCACCGACCCCAATGTGATTTTGCCGAAGGCATTGTCGAGCCACCAGGCCCCCGGGGTGGCCGTCACGGCCTGGCCGTTGCAGGTGATCGTGTAGAGGTCGGGGCGCTCAATGACGATGGCGAGGTTGGCTGGCGGGTTTCCCTCGATTTGGAAGCGGTAGCCGGCCTCGAACCCGCTGCCGGGGGCGAACTTCCTGGAAATCAACTCGTCTTTGAACTGCACCGCGCTGTCCCACGGATCGCGTTCGAGGCCGTTCTTCTGCCAGGCAAATTGGTTGGCTTGGTAAACGTAGAGGTCCTGCCGGGTTTCCCCGCCGGCGGTGACCGTGGCGTAATCCAGCGTGAGGACATTCGGCGAAAGGCGCCGGACCTCAGGGGCCTGGCCGGCCTGGATGGTTTCCACTGTCTCTGCCGCGGGTGGAGTGGGGCGCATTGGTTTGTGCGACAGGAACAAGAGGAGGCTGCCGCACGGGGGCAGGTTGAAGCGGGTCTGGATGCCCTGCCCCTGTGCCTCAAAGGCCTGGGCTTCCGCCTGGCCGGTGTAGAGGTTCCAGGCCTCGACGCCTTTGAGGTCGGATTGGATCAGACCCGTCGAGGGCAATTGAATGCTTGTATTGACAAGAAACAGGAGTTCGCCGTCATCGAGGCGCCGCCGATGGTGGAAGAGGATGCCGCCGTCGGCCTCAGCGCGCGTGATGACCAGGCCGGTGGAGCGAAGCTGTTTTGGCAGGGCCGCGGGCTGGACCTTCTTCCAGTGGTCTGAGCCGGCCAGGGCCGCGCCCGCTGCTGAAAGGCCGCCATCGATCCTCGTTGGCGGCTCTCCGCAGCTCAGGATGGTCCCGCCCGCTTCCTCGAAGGCTGCGAGCAATTGGGCCGTCTTGGTGTTCAGATTCTCGGTCATGGGCGGCAGGACCACGGTCCGATAGAGGCGGCGTCCGACTTTCAGGCCGGCAGACTCCACCGAACCGTGCCGGGCCAGGATGTCCTCGCAGCCGATGTCGTATTCGACCTGGGCGGATTCCAAGGCCATGACGAGGTCGAAGAAGCTCTTGCCCAGTTCATCGAGGTTGGCGTCGGCCGCCTGGTACATCCAGGCGGTGGTGGTCGGCTCGATGACCAGCACCTCGTTGACCTGTTCGCCTTGGGAGAGGGCTGCCGAGAGCCTGGCGAAGTACTGCGCCGAGACGTGATAGGCCTCCCACCATGGCTCGTGGTACGAGAAGGACTGGGGATAGTCGCGCTTGCGCGCGCCGCGCACGGTGATGTCGGAAAGGTGCTGGTTCAACGTGTTGACGCCGAGCACCTCGAGCCAGTCGCCAATCCGTTTCATGTCCTCGAAACGCAGGTCCCACCCGCTGCCTCCGTAGGCCTCGCAGAGGGTCCGCCTCTGGCCGAGCTGGTTGGCGACGCTCGAAAGCTCCCTGACCATCCGGGCGTTGCCGAACTGGGCGTGGGTATGTTCGGCATACTGATTCCTCAGGCAATCGATGCCGGGCCGTTGGTGCCAGGCATACATGGACATGTTGTCGGGTACATAGCCGCACCTGGGCCATTCGTGGTCCCAATAGTGGCCGGTCCATTCGAGGTGATTGGTTTCGCAGTAAGCGTGGTAGGGCTTTGACCAATGCTCGATGAACTGCTCGTTGAGGACCTGGTAATAGTTGTGCCGAATCTTCCGCCAATCCCCCACGGGATAGTTCAGGCTGGGCAGATGCTCCAGAAGGCTGTATCCCCAGCGTTTCCGGAACTCCGACGCCAGGACCTCGCTCCAAGCAAAAGTGCCGACCTCGCGAATGTTCGGCTCGTCCGAGAAGACGCCCGGCACGCGGCGGCCGAACTCCTTGCCAATCTCGCGGCGATAGGCCTCCATCGTCACATTGAGGAATCTCTCCGTCACCCCGGGCGAGAGCAGGTTCACATAACCGTGATTTCCAAACCAGGGCGAATTGCCGGCGCGCACCTCGGTCGCCGTCACATAACGTCCCGCGGGCAGGGCTTGGCCGGCCTTGGCCTGGGCCGTCACATTCTCGACCTTGTCCCCCTGGCAGCGATAGAGGCCCGCCAGGTCCCCCGACCACGAGGGCGCTGTGTTGGTCTCCTGGAAAATCAGGGCGCGCTCCCGGGATTCGGGCATCTCTTCCGGCACCCAGCCGCCGGCGAAGCCCGATGGATAGGAGTTCTCGTCATAAATCCACACGTTCATGCCCAGGCGCCGGGCTTCGTCGAGCGCCGCTTTCCACAGGCCAAACCAGTCCTTCGACAAGTAGGGCGTCATCAACCCCGGCCGGGGATGCACCCAGACCTGTTTGACCTGTTGACCGGCCAAATCGCGGAGCGTCTCGCGCACCTGCCGCTCGGTAAGCATGTCGTTCCAAACCCAGAGCGGACCGGTGCTGTACTCGCGCGGAGGGTCTTTGAAGAGCGCCTTGGCCCGGGCCGATGCGGTGGCGCCCCACAGCCGGACGGGGCACACCATGCAAACCAAAATCGCCACGGCGAGCAACCAGCCGACGGCACAACTCGAAGCCCACAGGCTGAACGTTTGGCGAGATTTCATAAACAGGTTTACTCTGCCAGCGAAGCTTCCTCGGGATCAAGCCCGCTTCTTGCAAGGTAGTGTCCTAATTTGAAACTCCGGGACAAATCTCGACTGGTTGGAGCCGCGAGAAACCAAGCTATTGCCCCAGACAATTACTAGGGTATTCGGGGAATTTAGTGGGTAGAAACCCAGAAAGACCGCTTTTAAAGAAGAACATCACGACATCTGCGGCATGCTCTGTCCAGTGGCCGAGTGGGCATGGGGCTTATGGCAGAACGGCGCAAAGACGTGCTCCGTCGAGCGTTTGGCCTCGGTGGCGCAGTGGTTTAGTGCATATAGGAGCCTGTGGGGTGCCCTGGGGGCAGGCCGAGGAATCTCCGAATCTAGCCACTAAGATCCCCGAAGAACCTACGGTAGAATGGAACCGTTGCAAGCGCCGGCATAGTCACAATCGCGCAAAGCCACAAAACGGAGTACAGGGCGCTCTTAACGCGCAATCTTGTGGCAGAGGTCGTTGCGTTTTGTGCAATTATTTCTCTTAAACTCAAGCAAGCGAACGCTTCAGCATAGCCGGATTATCTCGCCATTGCCAATTCCTTTCCCGACTCCAACGCGTCCGAGGGCGCGTCCGAGCTTTGTCGAGGGCGGCAGACGCGGGAGCGCGGACACCGTTAAAACGGTTGATATTCACTCGTTAGGCGCGCAGCACCCTGCTGAAGCAGGGTGTTAATGGGATGGACCCCAGCTTCAAGGACTCCCGCAATCCGCTGGCCAGTTCTCATTGAGCCGCCGACAGCTCGCCCGGCGGCTCTCATTGACACCGCTGCTTCAGCGCGGTGTGTTCGGCAACCGGAGGGTCTCTGGAACCGTTTCCAACGGTTTCTGTTCTTGCGGCGTCCGCTCGCCCAACCCAATACTCAATCATGTCTCTGCATTCCTACTCTCGGGTCTGGCTACACATCACCTGGGGCACTTTGGAGCGCAGGCCGCTGCTCTCCCGCGACGCTGCGATAAAAACGTCGGCCTATCTGTCCAAATATGCCACGGAAAAAGGCATCTACATGAAGATCAACTACGTGAACCCTGATCATGTCCATGTCCTGTTGGATTTGCCCACGCACCTGTGCATAGAAGAGGCGATGCATCTCTTTAAGGGAGCTTCGTCTCACTGGATAAACGAGAACAACCTGGTGCCAGGCAAGTTCGCGTGGGCGCGGGGCTACGGGGCATTCTCAGTGTCCCACTCCTCGGCTGGACAAGTTGCCGCCTACATTGCCGCGCAGAAAGCGCATCACCACAAGAGGAGTTTTGCTGAGGAGTTACAGCGGTTGGTCGAACGGTACGGACTCACGTGGCGCGAGGAGATTGAAACCGTTGGAAACGGTTTCAATTCCATCGCCGGCGCGCAGCACCCTGCTGAAGCAGGGTGTCAATGAGACTTGGGGGAGTTCGACAAGGCTGGGATGCGCCCCGCGTCCGAGACTTCAAAAACAACCGGGTTGAAGGCATCACCGTGTAATGGCTGACCGTGACACCCAAGTCGCTTCCCGCAGCGACATGAGAATCAGAATGCTGGACGACAGACAGGCATGGGAGGGGGGTGTAAGCTCGATTGGAAGATGAGATGGAGTGAGGGTGGACGCCCCCCGTGTGGGTGCGGGTTCTGGCGAGCAGCGCGGGGGAACGCGAGCAAGTGCGGAGCATTGGTCAGATTGGTCTTCCAAAAACGGCCGCTTCTTCAGGCAGGACCGTCAGTAAACAGGGAGTCGGGGCATACTGCCTGAATTCGTCCTCGTCCGAGAGACGCTCGGCGTGAACCTGTGACAGTTACCAGCCAAGAGCATGCCAATTCGGGCGGAGGGCTCGGAGTTCGAGATTCTGTCCGGCCGGGGGTTCTGAAGGAATGGTTGGTCCAGGAACTCGCTCGCGTGCTCGATGTCAGCCCTCAAGCCATTACCACCTCCGAACCCTTCAGCCGGTTCGGTCTCGACTCCGCAAAGGCGGTCGGCATCCTGAGCCGATTGGGCGAGTTGCTGTGCCGGAAAATCCCGGCCACGGCAGTTTGGACGTATCCAACCATCGACCAGTTGGTGAGTTTCCTCTGTGACGGACCTCGCGGGACGGCAGTCCCCGCCGCTTCCGCACCCGGCCCTCTGAGCATCGGCAGCGGACAGATCGCCGTGATCGGCATGGCCTGCCGTTTCCCGGGTGCGCCGGACATCCCAAGTTTCTGGGCACTGCTGCGCGACGGTCGTTCGGCGTTCCGCACGATTACACCCGACCGGTGGGACATCGAGGCGTGGTACGATCCGGATTCGGCCAAACCCGGCAAGATGAATGCCAGGAGCGCGGGGTTGCTCGACCGGATTGACGAATTTGACCCGGGCTTTTTCGGGATTTCGCCGCGCGAAGCCTCGCAGATGGACCCGCAACAGCGGTTGGCGCTCGAACTGGCCTGGGAGGCATTGGAAGATGCCGGGGCAACGACCGCGGCCCTTCGCGGAAGTCGCACCGGGGTATTCGTCGGAGTGGTTTGGCGCGATTACGAATCGGTCGCTCGGAAGGCGGGCGCTGAAATTACGCTGCATTCCGGGACCGGCCAGGCATCCAGCATCGTCGCCAATCGGATTTCTTACGCCCTTGGCCTTCAGGGCCCCAGCCTTGCCCTGGATACGGCTTGTTCCTCGTCGCTGGTGAGCGTGCATCTGGCGTGCCGGAGCCTGGCATCGGGGGAGTCGAGTCTCGCCATCGCGGGCGGCGTGAACGTCATCCTGGACCCGGACACGATGGTGGCTCTGTCCAAGTTCGGCGGGCTTTCGCCCACTGACCGTTTGTGTGCCTTTGACGCGCGGGCCAACGGGTTTGTGCGGGGCGAAGGCGGGGGGTTCGTTGTCCTGAAGTCCTTGAGCCGGGCATTAGAGGACGGCGACGCCATCTACGCGGTGATCCGGGGCAGCGCGGTGAACAACGACGGCGCCAGCAACGGTCTTACCGCGCCGAACCCGCAGGCCCAGGAGGCGGTGATCGCGGAGGCATATTCGCGGGCGGGCATCCGGCCGCTGGAGATCGATTACACCGAGGCCCACGGCACCGGCACACCCCTGGGTGATCCCATCGAGGCGCAGGCCCTGGCCAATTCTCTCGGCCGCCAACGGTCCCCGGACCGCCCGTTGATCATCGGGGCGGTAAAGACCAATATCGGCCATCTCGAAGGAGCGGCCGGCGTCGCGGGCCTCATCAAGCTGGTGCTCTCCATCCGGCATCGGCAAATCCCGCCGAGCTTGAATTTCCAGACTCCCAATCCACACATCGATTTCGAGGCATCGCATCTGCGGGTTCCCAAGTCGCTCGAACCATGGCCTGAGCCGGGCAAAACCGCCGTGGGAGGCGTAAGCGCGTTTGGCTGGGGTGGAACGAATTGCCATGTCGTCGTCGAAGAGGTTCGGGGCCGGGCCGCTCACCTGCTTCCCATCAGCGCCGACGATGAAGGCGCGTTGAGGACCCGCGTTCAGCGATGGCGGGATTATTTGAATTGCGCGTCGCCCACGCCTTCCCTCCGGGACCTGTGCGCCGCTGCGGCAAATCGCTGTGCCGGGCGCGCCGAACGAGCCGCCTTCACCGCCCGCTCAACAGCCGAACTGGCGGCGCAGCTCGATGGCTTTCTCCTCGGCCAGAAGCGGCCCGGGATTGCGACCGGCACGGCGGTGCCGACGCGGCCGAAGCTGGCGTTCGTCTTTTCGCCGCAAGGCTCCCAGTGGCTCGGCATGGGACGCGACCTGATGCGGGAGGAACCGGTCTTTCGGGCGGGGCTGGCGGAGTGTGCCCGGGCGTTGACCGCGCTCACCGGCTGGTCGTTGTTCGACCAGTTGCTCGGCGTGAACGACGACGCCCGGCGGAACCGTGTGGAGTTCGTGCAGCCGGCCCTTTTCTCGATGCAGGTCGCTCTGGCAAGACTCTGGCAGTCCTGGGGCATCGTGCCGGACTTCATCGCCGCTCACAGCCTGGGCGAATGGGCGGCCGCCTGCGTGGCGGGCGCCTTGACCCTGGAGGAGGCGATGCGCGTCGTGGTTGAATCCAGCCGGGCACAGGCCGCAAGCGGTGAAGACGGCGGCATGGCGGTTGTTGAACTGGCTGCGGACGAAGCGGCAACGCGCATCGGCCAGTGGCCTGGCGACCTGTCCGTTGCGGGCTGCAACAGCCCCACCTCGACGATCATCTCCGGAGATTCCGCGCGACTGAAGGCGCTCGTTGCGGCGTGGAAGGAGGAGGGCATCTTATGCTCACTCATTGACGTTGATGTGGCCGCGCACAGCCCCCGAATGGGTCCCGTGCTCGACGGGCTCGAGGCCAGCTTGGCCGGCTTGGAGCCAACGCGGGTTGGCATCCCCTTTGTGTCCTCCGCCACCGGCGACTTCGTGCGCGGGTCCGAGCTGGGGCCGCGGCATTGGGCACACCATCTACGGCAGCCGGTCCGCTTCGCCCAAGCCATCGAACGGTTGGCGCGCCAAGGCTGCACCGTATTCCTGGAGATTAGCCCGCATCCCTTGTTGCTCAGCGGCATCGAACAGACCCTCAAGGCCGCCGGAATCGCAGGTCAGGCGTTTGGCTCCTGCCGTCGCGGCGACCATGAACGCAGCGCGCTCTTGAACACGCTAGGCGGGCTTTACGCGGTGGGCTGCCCTGTGGAATGGGCTGCGGTCGCCGGCGGCGAGAGCCCGGGCCTTCGGCTCCCCATCGAGCTTGCGCCGGAACCGGCCGCCGGACTCCCAGCCCCGGGAGTGAATCCCGCCCTCATTCTGCCGCTGTCGGGCCACAGCGCCCCGGCGCTCAGCGAGAGGGCTGGTTCGGTGGCTTGCCATCTGCGCGGCGGATGCGGCGTCAGTGTCAAGGACGTTGCTTACACCGCTGCCGCGCGCCGGATGCACCTCGAACACCGCCTGGCCGTCGTGGGAAGATCGGCGGAGGAATTAGCTTCCGGCCTGGAGGCATTCGCGAGGGGCGAAAAGCCGGCGAGCCTCGCAAGCGGTCGCACTCACGCGGGCGCCACGCCCAAAGTAGCCTTCGTCTGTTCGGGGCAAGGCCCGCAATGGTGGGGGATGGGACGTGAGCTTTTTGACTCCGAGGCGGTTTTCCGCCGTGAGCTTGGACGTTGCGCGGAGGAGATGCGACACCATGTCTCCTGGGATTTGGTCGAGGAGCTGAGCCGGGATGAGGCCAATTCGAGGCTCGGTGATACCGAGATCGCCCAACCCGCCTTGTTTGCGCTCCAGGTAGCCTTGGCCGCCCTATGGCGGTCCTGGGGTGTCCATCCCCAGGCACTGGTCGGCCATAGTGTTGGGGAAGTCGCGGCTGCGTGCCTCGGCGGCATATTGTCATTTCCAGACGCCGTCCGGGTGGTCTGTCATCGGGGCCGACTCATGCAGCGGGCGACCGGGATGGGTGAAATGGCCGCGATCGAGTTGCCGGAGGCGGAGCTTGAGAGCCTCTTGGGGCCGTTCGGCCGGCGCATTTCCATCGCGGCGGTCAATAGTCCGACGTCGACGGTGGTTTCAGGTGAGGCTGCCGCCGTGGAAGACCTGGTCAGGGCGGCGAAGGAGCGAGGAGCGCGCGGCAAGTTGCTCCCGGTGAATTACGCCTTTCACAGCGCGCAAATGGGTCCGTTCCAAACGGCCATGTCCGAAGCGGTTTCCGGGATCGTGACGAACCGCGCAACGGTGCCTGTCTTCTCGACGGTCAGTGGCGCTTTGGCCCAGGAACAGGATTTTGGCCCCGCCTATTGGGGCCGCAACTTGCGCCAAACAGTCCGTTTTGCCGCCTCGACGCAAGCGATGTTAACGGCGGGCATCGGGTTTTTCATTGAACTGAGCCCGCAGCCTGTATTGTCGGGCATGGTGGCACAGTGCGCCGAGGCTGGAGCGCACCGGGCCTGCGCGCTCGCGTCGCTGCGCCGCGGCCAACCGGAGCGCAAGACCATGCTCGAAACGCTGGGCGTCCTCTACGCGAACGGACAGGACATCGACTGGCCGAGAGTTTGCGGCCCGAGCGGCCGGGTTGTGCCGCTTCCCACGTACCCATGGCAACGCAAACGCTACTGGCTGGACCCGGGCACGGAAACCCGTGGCCAAAGCGACTCCGTCGTCGCTCCGGCCGACTGGTCTTACGAGGTGCGGTGGGAGGTGAAGCCGCGATCGAGACCGCGGACGCCGGCGCCAGTGGCGCCTCGCCAGTGGATTCTATTTGCGGACCGCGAGGGCGTGGCCGTCGAGCTGGCTCGGCGCCTGCGCGCGCGGGGGGACCGGACCCTGTTGGTCTCCGCCGGCCCACAATTCGGATCGAGCGAGCCGGGCAGTTTGACGATCAACCCTCGAGACCAGAGCCACTATCGGCAACTCCTGGGCCGCGCGGTCGAGTCTCCAGGTTCGCCCTTGGCCGGGGTCATTCACCTTTGGAGCCTCGAGGTCAAGACGGATGACTCCTCGACGATTTCGGAGTTGGAGGCCGCCCATCGAGTCGGGTGCGAAAGCGTCCTCTCGCTCGTTCAGGCCCTGGGTGAGCGGGAGTGGGCAAAGCCGCCCGGAGTGTGGCTAGTTACCCAGGGTGCCCAACCCGCCGGAGCCGCCAATCGTCCCCTCGCGCTCGGCCAAACACCGCTATGGGGTCTGGGGCGCGTGCTCGCCCTGGAACACCCTGAGTTTGGAGGCGGGGCGATTGATTTGGCGCCCGGCGATGACGCGCTCGATGCGGCGGAGCAATTGGTTTGCGAAGTCTGCGAACCGGATGGCGAGGACCAAATCGCCTTCAGCGCGGGAAAACGATACGTGGCGCGGTTGGTTCGGGGACCCGAGTTGAGCGCCCCGCCGCCGAGGTTCAGGCCGGAGGGTTGCTACTTGATTACCGGGGGCCTGGGCAAGGTGGGTCTGATGCTGGCCCGATGGATGGTGCGGCACGGGGCGCGCTCACTGGTGCTGGTGGGACGGACCGCGGTGCCCGCTCGCTCGTGCTGGCCCGAGTTGGACTCCGGCTCGCCGGATTACCACAAAGTCGCCCAGCTTCAGGCCATCGAGCGGATGGGGGCGCAGGTCACGGTCCAGGCGGCCAATGTGGCGGATATGGCCGCAATGACCGCGCTGTTCGCCCGGTTTGGAAAGGACTTGCCTCCGCTCAAGGGAGTGGTCCACGCCGCGGCGGTCATTGAACTGGATGCCTTCAGGAACATTGACGCAGTGAAACTCGAACGAGTGTTGCAGCCAAAGGTCAGCGGGGCATGGAACCTCCATCAGTTGACCGCGTCTCTCGACCTGGATTTCTTTGCGATGTTTTCTTCGGCCGCCTCCGTATGGGGATCGCGCGAACTGGCTCATTACGCGGCGGCGAATCACTTTCTGGACGCCCTGGCGCACCACCGCCGAGCCGCCGGCCTTCCGGCGCTGACCGTCAACTGGGGATGGTGGGAGGGCGGGGGCACATCCGACCACGCCGACAGGTTTCTCGAGGAGTTCGGACTCCGGCGAATGCCTGCCCCGCAAGCTCTGAGCGCGTTCGGCGCCATGATCGAGAGCCATCGCGTCCAGGGCGCCGTTGCGGCGGTGGACTGGAGCGTATTCAAGCCGATCTACGAGGTTAGCCGGCGACGACCGTTCCTCTCGGGGCTGCGGATGCTCGATGGCCAGGGGGAAGCGAAGCCCGCGTCGCAACCCGTCGAAGGAACTGAACTGCTCCGGCGAGTTCGGCAGGCTGGGCCAAAGGACGCTTGGACGCTCCTCGAATCGCACGTCAAGGAGCAGGCTGCGCTGGTCTTGCACTTGAATGCCGGGGACCTGGACGATGTTTCGCAGGGCTTTTTCAAAATGGGGATGGACTCCCTCATGACCGTTGAACTCCGCAGCCATCTGGAAAAGACCCTGGGCCAAAGGCTCCCTGCGACAATAGCCTTTGAATACCCTACGATTCACGCATTGGCGGGGTATCTCTTTCGGGAACTGCGGGAGGATGCGAAAGAGGCGACTGAGGCCAAACCGGCCGCTCCCAAGCCGGAATCCCCTCCAGTCCTTGCGAGCGACACGGCCCGGCTTGAAGAGGCCGATCTGGCGGCGATGCTGGACGAGGAGCTCGCGCGCGTTTTGAACCCAACCCCGCACCTGGACCATGCATCCTGAGTTGCAACCGTCCGATCAGCGGGAGCGGCTCCGGAATGCCCTTCTAGCCGTCAGGCGGCTACAGGCTCGGATGGCGTCGATCGAGGAGCGCCTGCACGAGCCGATCGCGGTCATCGGCATGGGCTGCCGCTTTCCGGGCGGAGCCAACGACCCTGACCGGTATTGGCAACTGCTGCGCGAGGGGCGGGACGCGACCTCGGAAATCCCCAAGTGGCGCTGGCCCGTAAACGATTTCTTCAGCAGCGACCTGAACGCGCCCGGCCGGATGTACACCCGCCGCGGCGGGTTCGTCGAGGGCATCGAGGACTTCGATTCCGAGTTCTTCGGGATTTCGCCGCGTGAGAGCCTCAAAACCGATCCCCAACAACGGCTGCTCTTGGAAGTGAGTTGGGAGACCTTTGAAAACGCGGCGCTGCCTCCGGAGGGTTTGGCCGGCTCAAGAACGGGCGTTTTTGTCGGCATCACGGGAAGCGATTATGCCCAGGTGCTGCGAGCGGCGGGAGAAGAGAACCTGGATGCGTATCATCTGACCGGGTGTTGTCCGAGTTTCGGTCCGGGCAGGATTTCTTATCTGTTGGGGTTGCAGGGTCCCTCGCTGGCCGTCGACACCGCATGTTCCTCCTCTTTGGTCGCGGTCGACCTGGCCTGCCGGAGTCTGCGTGCCGGCCAATGCGACTTGGCTTTGGCCGGCGGCGTGAACGCCCTGCTGATTCCCGACGCGTTTGTGACCACCAGCAAAGCCCGGATGCTGGCCCCGGACGGCCGGTGCAAGACCTTCGACGCGGCCGCCAACGGCTTCGCGCGGGCTGAGGGATGCGGCATGGTCCTGCTCCGCCGCCTGAGTGAGGCCCGCGAGCGAGGCGACCGTGTCCTCGCGGTAATCCTCGGCTCCGCCGTGAACCAGGACGGAAAGTCCAGCGGCATGACCGTCCCAAATAGACTGGCGCAGGAGGCCGTCATTCGCCAGGCGCTTGAATCCGCCGGAGTCACGCCCGAGCAAGTCCAGTATGTCGAGGCGCACGGCACCGGCACACCGTTGGGAGACCCTATCGAAGTTCGCGCCTTGGCGGCTGTGCTCGGCCAAGGCCGAACGGAAGCCGACGCTTTCTATCTTGGCTCGGCAAAAACAAACCTCGGGCATCTGGAATCCGCGGCCGGCATTGCGGGCCTGCTGAAAGCGGTGCTGGCCCTGGAACGAAAGGAAATCCCGCCGCACCTGCACTTCCGGAATCCAACTCCGCACGTGCCTTGGGATGACATACCCGTGAGGGTGCCGACTCGCGCGACGCCTTGGCCGCCGGGACATCCCCGGCGAATCGCCGGAATCAGTTCCTTCGGCGCCAGCGGGACCAACGCTCATGCGATCCTCGCGGAGGCCCCGGAAGTGCCCGAGCCGTCTCTCGCGGTGGAGCGCCCGCTTCACCTGGCTACGATCACGGCGCGGACCGAGACAGCGTTGCGCGCAGCCATCGAGCGCGCTGACAAGCACCTGGAACTGGAGCCGGGCCTGTCGTTTGCGGATTTCTGTTTCACCAGGAACGCGGGCCGTTCGCATTTTGAGCACCGGGTGTCCGTGGTGTGCGCCACCGCCGCTGAGGCGCGGGAGAAATTGGGAGCGTATCTTGCGGGGGGCAAACCGCCCGGCGTCGTCACAAGCCGAGTATCGGCCAAAATGCGCCCTCGGATCGCGTTCCTGTTTAGCGGCCAGGGGTCGCAGTACGCGGACATGGGGCGCCGGCTTTATGAGACGTCGCCCACTTTCGCCAAAGCCCTGGATCGGTGCCAGGAGCTGCTGCGGCCACACCTGGAGCGGCCATTGCTTTCGGTCCTGTTTCCGGGCGATGGGGAGCGCGCGTTGCTCAATCAAACGCAATATGCGCAACCGGGCTTGTTCGCGGTCGAGTATGCCCTGTGCGAGTTGTTGCGTTCGTGGGGCGTCGAACCGGCGTTCGTCCTGGGCCACAGCGTAGGGGAGTACGTCGCTGCTTGCCTGGCGGGGGTGTTCAGCCTGGAAGAGGGCTTGAAGCTCATCTCGGATCGCGCGCGGCTCATGCAGGCCCGTCCTCCCGGCGGGCGCATGGTTGCGGTACGCGCCTCTGCGGAACGCGTGGCCTCCGTGGTCGGCCCTTTCAGCGGCACCGTCTCCGTCGCGGCCATCAACGGGCCCCGCAACACCGTCATCTCCGGCCTGGGCGCCGACGTCGAGGCCATTGTCAAGCGCTTCGCCGACGAAGGCGTGGCCTGCAAGGAGCTAACCGTCTCTCACGCGTTTCATTCGCCGATGATGGAGCCGATGCTCGCGGCCTTCGAGCGGTCTGTGAGTGAGGTGAAGCTGCGGCCGCCCAGACTCCCGCTGATCTCGAACCTTACCGGTCGCCTCGCGAACGCCGAAGAGGTCACGCGCCCGGAATACTGGCGCCGCCACGTGCGGGAGCCGGTCCGGTTTGCGGCGGGGATGGAGTCCCTCGCCGAGGCAGAGTGCGAGCTGTTTCTGGAGGTGGGTCCCACTCCCGTCCTGCTCGGCATGGGGGCTCAATGCGTCAAGCAGCCCGATGTCCTGTGGCTCCCAACGCTGCGGCCAAATCACGACGATTGGGATGGGTTGTTGGCCAGTCTCCAACAGATGTATCACGCCGGCGTCGCCGTCGATTGGAATGGCTTTGATGGGGATTTCCGGCGTCGGAAGGTCGGCCTACCGACGTATCCGTTCCAGCGCGAGAGGTTCTGGGTCGAGTCCAAGCGCGGCGCTGGGGCCACACAGGCCCGTCCGCCCGCGGCGGGCGCCGGCGACGTTCACCCGTTGCTCGGCTCTCCCGTGCGATCGCCCGCGCTCAAGGACTCCGTTTTCCAGGCGCAAGTCAGCGCCGAACGCGCCGTCTATTTGAAGGACCACCAGATCGGCGGCCGCGCGATCTTCCCCGCGGCCGCCTATATCGAAATGGCCTTGTCGGGAGCGAGTCGTTTGTTCGGCCCCGGACCGCAATGCCTGGAGGCCATCGCCTTCCAAGCAGCGCTTGAACTGCATAGCGGCGCGGAGACCACGATGCAGACGGTCTTCAGAACGGAACATGCGGCATCCTCCGCCTTCGAGGTGTTCAGCGCGCTGGATGGCGGACCCGATCTGTCAGTGGTCTGGACTCGGCACGCCGTTGGCCGAGCGGTGAGGACGAGCCAAGCCGGAACGGCCCATAATCCGACCAGGGATTTGCGAGTTGCCCGTGACCGTTGCTCCCGAAGGACGGACATCACGGAGTTCTACCAGCGGTTAAGCAAGCACGGCCCTGATTTTGGTCCCTCATTCCGCAACGTGGTCGCGCTTTGGCGCGGAGCCCGGGAGGCCCTGGCTCAAGTCACGCTCCCCGAGTCGCTCCGATCCGGGGCTGCCCGATACCGGTTTCATCCGGCGTTGTTGGACGCCTGTCTGCAAGCCTCCGTTGAGGCCCTTTTCGACGGACCGAGCGTGCTTGGGGAAGATGACCTTCTGCTGCCCGTCGCCATGGAATCCATCCAAATCCTGAGCGCCGTCCCGGTCACTCTCTGGAGCTATGCCCGTCCGCGCGGAGGGCCTGAGCGCGGCGACGACGCCTCGCTCCTGGACCTCCAGCTTTACGACCAGGATGGCGGGTTGGTGGCATCGATAGCGGGGTTGCAGCTCAGACGCGTCAAACGCATCACTTTCGACCGGACAGTGAGAACGGGGGAAGACGATTGGCTCTTCGACATCCAATGGCGTGAGACGCCGCTACCCAAGGAGGTCGCGGCGGCCAGCTCGACTCCACTCAGCGAGCCGGGGGGTTGGCTGATCCTCGCCGACGCCCAAGGCGTGGGCCAGGCCCTGCAAGCCCGGCTCTCGGCGTCGGGCCAAAAGTGCATCCTGGCGCGCCCAGGCTCCGCCTTCGCGCGTTTGGCCGAGGATCAGTTCGCGCTGGACCCGACGAATCCGGCGGACTTCGAACGCATCTTGGCCGAGGCCCGAGGCACACCGGAACGGCCGCTTCTCGGGGTTTTTCACTTATGGCAACTCGACTGCCCGGCGTTCGACGCGATGACCGCGGGGGAGTTGGCGCGCGCCCAACTCCTCGGCTGCGGGGCCGCCCTCCATCTTGTCCAGGCCCTCGCGTCCATCGCGGTCAGCCTGCCGCCCTTCCTTTGGCTTGTCACGCGTGGAGCGCAGCCGGCGTCGGGATCGTCGGTCCCCACCCACCCGGCGATGACGCCGTTGTGGGGGCTGGGGCGGGTGATTTCCGCCGAACACCCCGAACTCCGTTGCCGGCGACTGGACCTGGACTCGCGGGCCAAACGGGACGCCGGCGACGTCCTGTTTGAAGAGTTGTGCCGCGGCGAGTTCGGCGAGGATGAAATCGCATTTCGAGATCAGGCCCGTCTGGCTCCGCGCCTGGTCCGGATGCAACTGGCCCCTCCCCAGGCCGGCCCGGCCTCGACATCTCCCCCTTCCAAGCCGGTCCGCCTCGAAGTCGCGGAACCAGGCATGTTCGAGAGCCTGCGCTGGTGCCCCGCGGAACGGGTCGCGCCCGGAATCAACGAGATCGAGATTCGGGTGGAAGCCAGCGGCCTGAATTTCCGGGACGTGCTCTGCGCGCTTGGGATGTATCCCGGTGCGACGGGTCCGCTGGGGGGCGAGTGTGCGGGCGTGGTCACCCTTGTGGGCGGCGGTGTGCGGGGATTCAAGGCCGGAGACCGGGTCATGGCCTTCGCACCGGCGAGCTTCAGCACCTACGTGACCGTGCGAGCCGATTTCGCCGTCCCGATGCCGGCGGGTCTGACTCCCGCGCAGGCGGCTTCCATACCGGTGACCTTCCTCACGGCGCTTTACGGCTTGCGCCGCCTGGCGAACCTGAAGGCGGGCGACCGCGTGCTCATCCATGCCGCCGCGGGCGGCGTGGGACTTGCCGCAGTCCAACTGGCTCAACAGGCGGGCGCTGAAGTGTTCGCCACCGCCGGGAGCGGCCAAAAGCGCGATCACCTGGCGGCGCTCGGTGTGAAACACCTCTACGACTCCCGATCCCTTGCGTTCGCGGACGAGATCGAGCGGCAAACCGGCGGACGGGGCATGAACGTCATCATCAACTCGCTCTCCGGAGAGTTCATCGCAAAGAGCATCTCAGTGCTCGCGCCGGGAGGCCGCTTCCTGGAGCTGGGCAAACGCGGGATTTGGACTCGGGAGCGGTTTGCGGCTGTGCGCCCGGATTGTGGCTATTTCGCTTATGACTTGGGGGAGGCGGCCCTCGCCGATCCGGCCTTGCTGCCCGGTCTCTTCGGGGAATTATTGCCCCGCCTTGAAGCAGGCAAGCTGCGGCCGCTTCCTCTGACCTGTTTCTCGAGTGAGCAAGCCGCCGAGGCTTTCCGGTTCATGGCCCAGGCAAAGCACGTGGGCAAGATCGTTGTCACAATGCCCGGCTCCAAAGCGGATTGCGCGCCGTCGCCCCGTCCGCCCGGGATTCGCGGTGACGCGACCTATCTGGTCTCCGGTGGGTTGGGTGGGCTAGGTTTGCACACGGCAGGGTGGTTGGTTGAGCAGGGCGCCCGCCATGTCGTGCTCTTCGGTCGGAGGCCGCCGAGTCCCGCCGCCCAAGCGGTAATCGAGGGGCTGAGAACAGACGGCGTTACACTTACAATATCGACGTGCGACGCCGCGGACGAGCAACAACTGGCCGGCCTGTTCAACCAGATCTCCGCGTCAATGCCACCGCTCAGAGGGATCATCCACGCCGCCGGCATCCTCGATGACGGAGTGCTGACGCAGCAGTCCTGGGGGCGATTCGAGCGCGTGATGGCGCCGAAAGTGCGCGGAGCCTGGAACCTGCATCGCCTAAGCCTGAACTCAACCCTGGATTTCTTCGTCTTGTTTTCCGCCGCCGCGGCGATCCTCGGCTCGCGGGCGCAGGGGAGTTACGCCGCGGCCAACGCGTTCATGGACGGGCTGGCACATCACCGGAAAGCGTCGGGACTTCCCGCCTTGAGCATCAATTGGGGCGCCTGGGCTGGGGTCGGAATGGCCGCTCGGCTGGAAACAAAGGACTCGCGACGCTGGGCGGAGCGGGGACTGCGCCCCATTGGCTTGGAGGAAGGCACAGCCAGGCTCGGACAATTGCTGGCCCAATCGAGCGCGCAGGTCGTCGCCCTGCCGATGAACTGGTCCACGTTCCTCGCCGAGGCCGGCCCTAATCCACCGCCGGCCTTGTTCTGGGAGCTGCTGGAGGTTCCGCGGCCCCACGTCGCCCGGGAAGCGGACGCCCGGGCGAAGAAGGACCTCGTTGAGCATCTCTCTCTGGAGCCTCCGGCCCGACGGCTGGCGGCGTTGACCGCGCATGTCGAGTCGCTCGCGGCCCGCGCGCTGGGTCTCGCGCCCGAACGGCCGCTCGATCCTCACCGTCCCTACCATGAACTGGGTCTCGACTCGCTCATGTCCGTCGAACTCCGGAACGCCTTGGCTGCCTCGCTCCGTCAATCCCTGCCGGCCACGCTGTTATACGATTATCCCACCACGGCTTCATTGGTCAGACATCTGGCGGAGGACGTGTTGCATTGGGACCTTTCCGACCGGCCGGCGCCGGCGGCACTCCGGCCCTGCGACCGGGACTTGAAGGAACTGGAGCAGATGCCGGAAAGCGAAGCCGAATCGGTTTTGCTTGCGGAGTTGGCCCAGCTCGAAAAACGGTGAACCGATGAACACAGGCCAGCAGAGTCAGAGCCCGCTCTCGCCCATGAAACGGGCGATCCTCGAGCTGCGTCAGTTGCGCGCCCGGATCGAGCACTTGGAGGGAGCCGGGCGGGAGCCGATTGCTATCATAGGGGTGGGCCTCAGGTTGCCGGGTGGGGCGCATGATGAAGCATCGCTTTGGCGGCTGCTGAGTGAGGGTGTCGATGCCGTCGCCGAGGTCCCGCCGGACCGTTGGGATGTCGCGGCTTATTACGACCCCGACGCGGACAAACCGGGCAAGATGAACACCCGCTATGGCGCCTTCCTCGGCCAGGTGGGCGAGTTCGACGCCGAGTTCTTCGGGGTCTCCCCCCGCGAGGCCGTGAGCATGGACCCGCAGCACCGGCTGCTGCTCGAGACAGCCTGGGAAACCCTGGAGAATGCGGCGGTCAGCCCGGCGCGCGTGGCCGGCAGCCAAACTGGCGTCTTTGTCGGCTTTGGCAACAGTGATTATTGGCGGCTCGTGTACGGCGATGAAGCCCGGATCGATGCCTATTCCGCGCTCGGCAATGCCTACAGTGTCGCGGCGGGCAGGCTCTCGTACTTCTTGGGGCTTCACGGACCCTGCGTGACCGTGGACACCGCCTGTTCCTCGTCCTTGGTTGCGGTGCATCTGGCGTGCCAGAGCTTGCGCGCCGGCGAGTGCTCGCTCGCGCTGGCCGCGGGCGTGAGCCTGATCCTGACCCCGGAAGCCAGCATCAACTTCTCCAAGGCGCGGATGCTCGCGCCGGACGGACGCTGCAAGACTTTCGACGCGAAGGCCGACGGCTATGTGCGAGGCGAAGGCTGCGGCGTCGTGCTTTTGAAGCCGCTGTCTGCGGCGCTGGCCGACGGCAACCGGGTGCTGGCCGTCATCCGGGGTTCGGCGGTCAACCAGGATGGTCGAAGCGGCGGGCTGACGGCCCCCAACGGCCCCGCCCAGGAAGCGGTGATACGCGCCGCACTCCTGGCCGCCGGCGTCGCGCCCCACGAAGTCGGCTACGTAGAGGCCCACGGCACCGGAACGTCACTCGGCGATCCAATCGAGGCCCGGGCCGCGGGAGCGGTGTTCTCGGAGGGGCGAGCGCCGGAACGGCCTCTGGCAATCGGCTCGATCAAGACCAACATCGGCCATCTCGAAGCCGCCGCGGGAGTTGCGGGCTTGTTGAAGGTGGTTCTCGCGCTTCAGAATAAGCGGATTCCGCCGCACCTGCACCTGGAAAACCCCAGTCCTTACATCGAATGGGACCGGCTGCCGATCGTGGTTCCGACTTCATTGACGGCCTGGGCGCCGATCAACGGCAGGCGTATCGCCGGCGTGAGTTCCTTCGGCTTCAGCGGCACCAACGCTCACGTCATCGTCGAGGAGGCCCCTCAGTCGCCGAAAGCCGCTGTTTCGCCGGATCGTCCGCTCCACGTCCTCGCTTTGTCGGCGAAAAGCGCGGAGGCGCTCGCGCAACTTGCCCGGGAATACGACAATTATCTTGGTTCGGCGGAGACGGCCTCGCTGGCGGACGTTTGCTTCACCGCAAACGCGGGCCGGGCTCACTTCGCGCATCGACTCTCAATGACGGGCGAGAGCAAGGGCGCGATGCGCCAAGGCCTGCAGGCATTCGTTCGAGGCGCGGCGGCCCAAAATGTGACGGCGGGAGAAGTGCTCGATTCCAAAGCGCCCCAGGTGGCCTTCCTTTTCACCGGCGATGGCTCGCACTGTGCCGGTGTGGGCAGGGCGCTTTACGAAAGTTCCGCGACCTTCAAGGGCGCGTTGGACGGTTGCGACGAAGTTCTGCGGCCGCTGCTGGGCAAATCGCTCATCCCGGCGCTGTACCCAAAGGAAGGCGAGGAGTCGTCCCTTGCCGATGCGGCTTACACGCACCCTGCCCTGTTCGCCCTCGAATACGCGCTGGCGGAGCTGTGGCGCTCATGGGGGGTAAAACCCTCGTTCGTCATGGGCCACGGTGTGGGTGAGTATGCGGCGGCCTGTGTTGCCGGAGTGATTAGCATCGAGGAGGGCCTGAGACGGGTCGTTGAGCGGGGGCGGCTGACGCACGCTCTCCGGTCGGAGGATCGCACGGCATCCGTCTTCGCCGGCCGGGATCCGCTGGCCGATTCGACCGCGGATTCGTCTCCGTCCCCGGTGGCGGCCATCAACGGTCCGGAGTTGGTGGTCATCTCCGTGGAAGGGACCTCGAATGTGAACGGTGAGCCGGTGCGGTTTGCGCAGGCCATCGAGAAGGTCGCCCAACAGGGCGTGCGGTTCTTCGTGGAAATCGGTCCGAACCCGGCGCCGCCGGGCATAGCGCGGCGGGGCATGGAGAAGGACGGGCTATCCTGGCTGCCCTCCGTTGGTCGCGGGTGCGGCGATTGGCAGCAGATGCTCGAAAGCCTGCAGAGACTTTACGTCGCCGGCGTGGACATCGATTGGGCCGGCGTGGATCAGGACTATCCACGCCGCCGCGTGGTGTTGCCCGGCTACCCATTCCAACGGCGCCGCTACTGGGTCCAACGTGCCAAAACCCCAAGCGGTGAGCGGCCACCGGCGTCCGACAAAGGGTGGCGGGCCGCCCAGGCGGCCGGATTGCGCCAATCCCGGAATGCTCCTTTGGGTGTCAGCGTGCAAACATACACCGCCAAATGGCGATGCCTGGAGGATTTGACCACAGCGCAGGCCGCGCACACCCTGCGCGTTCTCGGTGCTTTCTCGAAGGCGGGTGAGGCTTGGGACATCGAGACGCTGATCGAGCGGTTCGGCATCCCCGCCATGTATCGTTATCTCCTCCAAAGATGGTTGCAGCGGCTGGTTCTGGCCGGTCTCCTTCGCTCCGAGGCGGATCGGTTCACGAGCGTCCAGCCATTGCCCGAGCCGGACCTGGCCGCTCGCCTGGCGGAGACGAGGCAGGCGCTCGCGGACGATCCACACTTGCTCGCGTACGTGGAGAACTGCGCCGCCCGGCTGACGGAGGTAGTGGCTGGCAAAGAGAGCCCGCTCGAGACGCTCTTCCCCGGCGGATCACCTCTCCTGGCCGAGAGACTGTATGAAGGCGCCAACCCAAACCGGTATACCAACGCAATCGTTGGCGCCGTCGTGGAAGCGGTCGCCGGCGCCTGGCCGGGAAACCGTCCGCTCCGAATCCTGGAGGTCGGCGCCGGGACCGGCGGAACTTCCTTCACCTTGCTGCCGCTGCTCGACGCGGGGCAGACGACATACGTGTTCTCGGATGTTTCAGACTTGTTTCTCTCGCGCGCTCGGGAGAGGTTCGCGACATTCCCCTTGGTTCGTTTCGCTGTTTTCGACCTGGAAAAGGCCGCCAAAGATCAGGGCTTCGCTGAGAACTCGTTCGACATCGTCATCGGCGCCAATGCCGTCCACGCCGCGAGGAATCTCAAGGGTGCGTTGGACCATCTCCGGGCCTTGCTTGTTCCCGGAGGGTTCCTGGTGCTGGCGGAAGCCACCTGCCACCAGGCGTGGTTTGATATGACCACCGGGTTGATCGAGGGCTGGCAACACTTTGCCGATGACCTGCGCGGGGACCAACCGTTGCTCTCGCCCGAGAGATGGCAGGCCGCGCTTCTGGCCCACGGCTTCTCCGAGGTGTGCAGCTTCCCGGAAAAAGGCTCCCCGGCGGGGGTGCTTGGCCAGCATGTGATTCTGGCCCGCGCGGGCGCCCATGGTGAAGAGGTTGCCGGGGCGGACGGAATCACGCCCGCCGTGCCCCGCATGGAGGAGGAAGGTCCCGCCAAAAGCGCGGCCGTCCAGCCGACTCCCGTCGAGCCGGCCCAGGAGTTTCGGCTACGGCTGGCGGCTGCCTTGCCCGACGAGCGCGAGGAATTGATGAACGACTACGTCCGCGGGAAAGTGATGGCGGTGTTGCAGTTGGAGCCTGACTGCCGGCCCGGCCTGCGGCATCGACTCATGGATATCGGCCTGGATTCCCTCATGGCGGTCCAACTGCGCAACCTGTTGGAATCCGGGCTTGGGTTGGAGCGGGTGCTGCCCGCCACTTTGATGTTCGACTATCCCACGATTGAGTCTATTTCGGCGTTCCTGTTGAAGCGCGCGGCCGGACCGTCCGCCGCGCCGCGCCCTCCCGTCCGGCCAAAAGACCGACCGATGGGGCCAACGCAAAAACGCGCCCAGGAAATCGGCGCGCTGTCCGAGGATCAAACGACCGCGCTGCTCCTGGAACGGTTGGACCGCAAATAGTGGCGCCCCTCATTTCCATGTCTCAAGACACTCCAACCGCCAACGACCTCTCCCCTCTGAAGCGGGCGCTGCTCGCCATCGAGGAACTGCAGGCCAGGCTCCAGGCCGTCGAACAGCAAGCGCGCGAGCCAATCGCGGTTGTCGGCTTGGGTTGCCGTATCCCCGGCGGCGCGAACGGCCCGGAGGGTTTCTGGGGACTCTTGCGCGAGGGCCGGAGCGGGGTGCGAGAAATCCCCCGCGATCGGTGGGACGTGGATGCGCGCTACGATCCGAACCCTGACGCGCCGGGCAAGATCGCCACGCGCTTCGGAGGGTTCCTGGATGAAGTGGACCAGTTCGATCCCCAGTTCTTCGGCATCGCCCCGCGCGAGGCCCTGAGCATGGACCCGCAGCAACGTCTTCTTTTGGAGGTAAGCTGGGAGGCCCTTGAGGATGCCGGCCAATCGCCGACCAAGCTCGGGCAAAGCCGCACCGGGGTGTATTTCGGAATTTGCGGCAACGACTATGCCCAGCTTCTGTTGGAACGGAACGAACCGGCCCTGTTGGATATGTACTATGCCTCGGGGATTGGGCACAGCATCGCCTCGGGACGGCTGTCCTACGTTTTGGGCCTGCAAGGGCCGAGCCTCTCGGTTGACACGGCCTGCTCTTCTTCGCTGGTGGCCGTCCACCTGGCTTGCCAGGGATTGCGCAATGGGGAATGCCGCATGGCCCTAGCGGGCGGCGTCAACGTGATTCTCTCCCCGGAAGTATTCTCCGCCCTGTCGCGCGCTCGAATGCTGGCGGCGGATGGCAAGTGCAAGGCCTTCGATGCCGCCGCCGATGGTTTCGTGCGCGGAGAGGGGTGCGGCGTTGTGGTGTTGAAGCGCCTATCGGATGCCTTGGCCGATAATGACCGCATCTTGGCCCTGATTCGCGGCTCGGCGGTGAACCAGGACGGTCCGAGCAGCGGCTTGACCGCGCCGAACGGGCCGGCGCAGGAATCGGTGATTCGGCAGGCGCTCGCCAATGCCGGCGTCAGCCCGCGGGAGATCGGTTACGTCGAAACGCACGGCACGGGCACGTCCCTGGGCGATCCGATTGAAATGGGCGCGCTGGGAGCGGTCTTTGGTCCGGAGCGCGATCCGGCCTCGCCGCTGATCATCGGCTCGGTGAAAACCAACGTGGGCCACCTGGAGGCGGCCGCCGGAGTGACCGGTCTGATTAAAGTGGTCTTATCGCTCGCGCATCGGGAAATCCCGCCGCATCTGAATTTCCACGACCCAAGCCCCCATATCGCCTGGGACCGTTTGCCGATGCTCGTCCCGACGGTCGCGAGGTCCTGGGCGCCACTGGACGGCAAGCGCATCGCGGGAGTCAGCTCCTTTGGGTTCAGCGGCACAAACGCGCACCTCGTCGTCGAAGAAGCACCCCTCCCGGCGGCCGAAGCCCGACCCGGCCCGGAGCGCCCGCTGCATCTCTTGACCGTTTCGGCCGGGACCGACGCGGCGTTGCGCTCTCTGGTTCAGAGCTACGCCGAGCGTTTGAACGGCAAGGAACAACCGCCAATCGCCGATTTCTGCCACACCGCCAACGCGGGCCGCGCGCACCTGTCGCACCGCCTGGCCATCACGGGCGCCACGGCAACCGAGGTGGGCGAACGCCTTGGACAATGCCTCGTCGCCGAACCGCCGCCCGGCGTCGTTCGCGGAGATTCTGACTCAACCGACCGGCCCAAGCTCGCGTTCCTCTTTCCAGGGCAAGGCTCGCAATACGCCGGAATGGGGCGGAGGCTTTACGAGACTTCCCCGGCCTTCAGGAGCGCCCTGGATCGCTGCGACGCGCTCCTGCGCGACCGGCTCGGACATTCGCTGCTGGAGGTGCTTTACGCCGATGCCGGGGGCGCCTTCCTGCTCGACCAGGCCCGGTTCATGCTGCCCGCTCTTTTCGCTTTGGAATACGCGCTTTGCGAACTCTGGGAGTCCTGGGGAGTGCGACCCGCGTTCGTGCTGGGGCATGGCGTGGGAGAATATGCGGCGGCTTGCCTGGCCGGGGTATTCAGTGTTGAAGACGGCTTGGCGCTGGTCGCCGAACGCGGCCGTCTGGCCCAAGCCCAACCGGACGGCGGACGGATGATGGAGGCGATGCCGGAGGCATTCGAGCCAGCGGCGGGGCGCGTGGCCTTCGACGCCCCTCGGCTGCGCATGGTCTCCAGCGTCACGGGCCGGGTAATCACCGCGGCGGAAGTGACCCAAGCCGATTATTGGCGGCGCGGCGTCCATGGGCCGGCTCAATTCAGCGCCTCCATGCAGACAGTGGCGTCGCTGGGATGCACGGTATTCGTCGAAGTGGGCCCTAACCCCGCATTGCTGGGCCTTGCCCGTGATTGCGTTGCGCCGAAAGGCGCGCTTTGGCTCGCTTCCCTGCGCGCGGGCCGGGACGATTGGGCCGAGTTGCTGGCCAGCCTGAGCGAGCTTTATGTCCGCGGCTTCGACGTGAACTGGGCGGGGTTCGATCATGACTACCCTCGGCGCAAGCTGAGCCTGCCGACGTATCCATTTCAACGCACACGCTGCTGGCTCGGGAGAAAGGCATCGACGCCCCAACCCGTTGAGGCCCCGAGGCTTCATCCTTTGGCGGAACGACGTGTCGAGTCGCCGTCTCTCAAGGAGGTTGTCTTCGAGACCAGGCTCAGCGTTGCCGCGCAGCCTTTCCTGGCCGACCATCGCGTCTTCGGCAAGGTCATCTTCCCGGCGGTCGGCTATATCGAGGCGGTTCGTGCCGCGGCCGGCCTCGCCTTCGGCGGCAGAGCCGACGCAATCGAGAACATGGTGATCGGAGAGGCTCTCGCCTTGGAGGAAGGCGAGGAAAGGCGCTTCCAGGTCGTGCTCACGCCGCTGGACGGCGGCGCCGCGAGCTTCCAGGTTTTCAGTGCCGGACTCGCTGCGGGGGCGGCCGCGGCTTCCTGGCGGCTCCACGCTTCCGGGGACCTCCGCACTGCGCCCGATGCCGGCGATGCGGGACGCATCGACATCCCGGCTCTCCAACAGGGTGCCGAAGAGGTGGCGGACGAGGCCTTTTACCAAAGCTACGTCCGCAGGGGATTGGACTTTGGAGCGCGGTTCCACGGAGTGCGGCGCGTCTGGCGGCGCGCCGGCACGGCCTTGGGCTCGGTTGAAGCGCCCCCTGCCCTGCTCGGAGAGTTGGCCGGCTTCGGTCTTCACCCGGCCTTGCTCGATGCGTGCCTCCAGGTCGTCGCCGCGGCGGTACCCGACCCCGAAGAAAACCCGGGCGGGCCGGCGTTGTTCATGCCCTTGGGGCTGGAGTCGTTCCGGATTTTCGCCAGCCCGGCAACGACGCTCTGGAGCGTGGCCACTTTGGATGAAACCACCCCTTCCGGCCGTGAGACGATCAAGGCGCATATCCGGGTCGCGGACGAACAAGGCCGGGTGGTCGCGGAATTGCGCGGTCTGTCCTTCAAGCGAGTTGATCGCGCGACGCTCGAACGCAGCGTGCAGAAAGGGATCGACGATTGGCTTTACGAAATCGCATGGACGCCGCTGGCCGAGACGCGCGTGCCGGTGAAAGAAACGGCTGATTCGCCCTCCGGTCCCCGGCGCTGGTTGATCCTGTCCGATCGGGGCGGAACGGGAACGAGACTGGCCGAGTGCCTCCGCGCCCAGGGCGATTTGTGCTCCGTTGTCTTCCCTCCCGGAACCGGTGCCGGCGTGGCTGAGTCGGACGACACCACGAGCTTCACCTCCGCCGCTAGCTTCGCATCGATCCTGAGCCGCTATGCCGGGCGGGAGGATTCCCCGCCGGATGGCGTGCTCTACCTCTGGCCGCTGGATGCGGCTCAACCCAAGGGGCAGACCTTTGATGTGGACGCGGCGCAGCGGGCCTGTTGCGGCGGCGCGTTGCACCTCGTCCAGGCTCTCGCGTCGCCGGCGTGGGCAAAGCCGCCGCGGCTCTGGCTATTGACCCGCGGCGCCCAACCGGTGGAGGACACCGACAGGCCGCTCTCGCCCGTGGCCGCAACGGTGTGGGGGCTGGGAAAGGTCATCGCCCTCGAACACCCCGAGTTGCGATGCGCGCGCCTGGACCTCGATCCTCAGGCTGGCCCGGAAGAAATCCAAGCCGTCTGCGCGGCCCTGGGCGCCGATGACAACGAAGACGAAGTGGCCTTGCGCGGCAACCGGCGATGGGGCGCGCGCCTGAGGCACATCACGTTGGCCCCCGATAAACCCGAGCCGGACCACGGGCCGGCCGCCCAGGCGCATCATTTGGCAATCACGAGCCGCGGTTCGCTGGAAAACCTGAGGTTGGAGCCAACCACCCGCAGGGCGCCCGAACGGGGCGAAGTCGAAATCCGGGTCCGGGCTACGGCCCTCAACTTCCGCGACGTGCTCAATGTAATGGGATTGTATCCAGGGGACCCGGGGCCGCCGGGCGCGGAGTGCGCGGGAGAGATTGTGGCGGTGGGACCGGATGTAACCGAGTTCGCGGTCGGGGACGCCGTCGTGGCCCTGGCTGGAGATTGCTTCGCAACGTACGCAACCACCCGCGCGGAATGGGTGGCTCGCAAACCCGCCCGGCTGAGCTTCGATTCGGCGGTCACAATTCCCGTCGCGTTCATGACCGCCCACTTCACTTTGAATCATCTGGCGCGCCTCCGCGCCGGCGAGCGGGTGCTGATTCATGCCGCCGCGGGAGGCGTCGGGCTGGCGGCTGTGGCCTTGGCCCAGAGTGTCGGGGCCGAAATCTACGCCACCGCCGGTTCCCCCGAGAAGCGCGATATGCTGAAGGCGCTTGGCGTGCCGCATGTCCTGGACTCCCGTTCTTTGGGGTTCGCAGACGAGTTGATGCGGATCACCCAGGGCAAGGGCGTGGACGTGGTGCTGAATTCGCTGGCCGACCGGTTTGTGGATCGCAGCTTCGAGGTCATCGCCGCCGGGGGCCGGTTTCTGGAAATCGGCAAACGCGGCATCTGGGACCCGGAACGTGTCGCCCGGCTGGGTCGAGACATCCATTATTTTGTCGTGGATTGGGGACTGGACGCCCGAGATCATCCGGCATTGATCGGGTCGATGCTTCGCGAGCTTGTGGCGAAGGTCGAGAGGGGGGAATTGGAGCCGTTGCCGCATCGGGAATTCGCGTTCCGGGAATTTACCCAGGCCTTCCGCGTGATGGCACAGGGACGCCACGTTGGGAAGTTGGTGCTCTCGCAACCTCAACCTTCGCGGCTTGGGCGCCCGGCCCCCGCCCCTATCGGTCCGCAGGCGACATACTTGATCACGGGCGGGCTGCGCGGTTTGGGACTCTTGACCGCTCAATGGCTGGCGGAGCGAGGAGCGCGCCATCTGGTGCTCACCGGACGCCGTGACGCGAGCTCCGAGGCCACCGCGGTTATCCGGGCCTTGGAAGCCAAGGGCGTCCGGGTTCGGACGGCCCGAGTGGACGTGGCGGACGCCGCGGGTATGGAACGTCTGCTGGCGGACATTCGAGCGTCCATGCCGCCTCTGCGAGGCGTCATTCACTCGGCCGGGGTCGTCGAGGACGGCGTGCTCATCCAGCAGGACTGGGACCGGTTTGCCCGCGTGTTTGCGCCGAAGGTAACGGGCAGCCTGCTCCTGCACCGGCTGACGGCCCCGGATGCGCTGGATTTCTTCGTCATGTTCTCCTCGATCGCCGCCGCCTTCGGATCGCCCGGCCAGGGCAATTACGCCGCGGCCAATGCCTGCATGGACGCGCTGGCCGCATCGCGCAGGGCCTGCGGCCTGCCCGGGCTGAGCATCAACTGGGGCGCCTGGACGGGCGGCGGCATGGCCGTCGAGCATGGCGTGGTCAACCGCGCGGACGACCTGGGCTGCGGCGTCATTGACCCGCCCCGCGGTTTCAAGGTCCTGGACGCTCTCTTGCAACAACCCCGCAGCCGGGTTGTGGTATTTCCAGTGGATTGGCCACGGTTCCTGCGGCGATTTTCGCGCGGCGGCTTCTTGCCGCCGATGTTGGCGGACTTCGAGCAACCGAGTGCCAAGAACTTAGCCTTGCAAGACCCGCCCGGCGGCCGCCGAGAGTCAACCGAATCATCGGCGCCGGCCCCCGCAAACGTCAAACCGAGGACGGACCCGGCGCCTCTCAAGGACCGTCTGACCTCGGTCGCGCCAAATCAACGGCGAGGACTGGTTGTCCAACAAATCCGCCGCGACGCCGCGCGAGTGTTGGGAGTTCAGAACCTCGAATCGCTGTCCGACAAGGAACCGCTGACCGAGCTGGGCCTGGACTCGCTGATGGCCGTCGAGTTGCGCAATACCCTGGGCGCCGCGTGTGGCCAGAGTTTACCTGCGACCTTGCTGTTCGATTACCCGACAATCAATGTCCTGGCGGATTACCTCTGCGAGGCCGTCCTTGGCATGAAGACTTCGGATGCCGCGCGCCCGGAGCCACCACCGGCCGCCCCCGACGCCGCGGACGTACTGGACCGGATCGAACAGCTCGACGACACTGAGATCGACCGGTTGCTCAACGAAAGAGAGGCCGCGAAGCTGTGAGCGATTTTTTTGACCGCATATCCCGGCTCTCGCCCAAGCGTTTGGCGCTGCTGGCGGTGGAACTTCAGTCCAACCTCGACCGCCTGAAGCAACGGCATTCTGAACCGGTCGCCATCATCGGCATGGGCTGCCGCTTTCCGGGCGGCGCCGACGATCCCGACTCGTTCTGGCGGTGCCTGCTCGAAAGCCGCGACGCCATAGCCGAGGTCCCGCGCGAACGCTGGGGCGTTGACGCTCTCTTCGATCCGAATCCCGATGCCCCCGGCAAAATGAACACCCGCTGGGGAGGGTTCCTCTCAGGGGTCGACCTGTTTGACCCGGACTTTTTCGGTATCTCCCCCCGCGAAGCGGCCGGGATGGACCCGCAGCAACGGCTCTTGCTGGAAGTGGCCTGGGAGGCGCTCGAACACGCCGGCCAAAGCCCTGAGCGGTTGACCGGCTCAATGACCGGGGTCTTTGCCGGCCTGTGCAACAGCGACTATTTCCTGCTGCGGGCGCGAGGCGGACTGAACTCGCTAGATGCGTATGCGGCGACCGGCAACGCCCACAGCGTTGCCTCGGGTCGGATTTCCTACCTCCTCGGGCTGCAAGGACCCAGCGTGTCGGTGGATACAGGCTGTTCGTCCTCGTTGGTTGCCGTGCATCTGGCCTGCCACAGTCTCAGGAACGGGGAGTGCCGCATGGCTTTGGCGGGCGGAGTCAATCTGATCCTCGCGCCTGACACGACGGTTACGCTCTCGAAATCACGCATGATGTCGCCCACCGGCCGGTGCAGGGCCTTCGATGCCTCGGCCGATGGTTTCGTGCGGGGCGAGGGGTGTGGTGTGGTGGTCCTTAAGCGCCTCTCCGATGCGCGGGCCGACGGCGACCAGGTCTTGGCCCTTGTGCGCGGCAGCGCCATCAATCAAGACGGGCGCAGCAGCGGCCTGACCGCCCCCAACGGCCCATCCCAGGAGGCGGTAATCCGCGCTGCCCTGGCCAACGCGGCCCTCGGTCCGAATGACGTGGATTATATCGAGGCGCACGGCACGGGCACGTCGTTGGGCGACCCCATCGAAGCTCGAGCGCTCGCGGAGGTCTTTGGCCCCGGCCGCGACAGGAACCGTCCGCTCCTCGTTGGCTCGGTTAAGAGTAACATCGGGCACGCGGAATCGGCGGCGGGGATCGCAGGGCTGATCAAGGCGGTATTGGCTTTGCGCCATGGGCGGATACCCCCGAGTTTGCACTTTCAGAAGCTGAACCCTAAAAT
Organism: uncultured Verrucomicrobiota bacterium; assembly: GCA_964653485.1. GTDB lineage: Bacteria > Verrucomicrobiota > Verrucomicrobiia > Limisphaerales > UBA8199 > CAVQND01. The sequence goes on from CAZZFF010000003.1 coordinate 79,410, forward strand.
CGACTGGGCTGGCCTCGGCATCACTGTTCCCGCAACGGCAATCCCATGGGCTTGCCACTCCGGGACGCGCGCTGCCGGGGTCAGCTCTTTCAGCTTCAGCGGCACCAACGCTCACGTCGTGGTAGCCGACCTTACCCAGGAGGAGCCGGCGCGCGAGGCCGCCGACGGCCCGACGGCGGGTTCTTCCTTGAGCGTCGCGCCTGCCGAGCCGTCCTGCCACGTGCTCCCGTTGTCCGCCCGAACGGAGAAGGCCCTGGCTGACTTGGTGGGACGGTATGAACGAATGCTCGAAGAGAAGCCCGGCCTGAATCTGGCTGACCTTTGCTACACCGCCGGCGTTGGCCGCTCGCATTTTGAGCACCGTGTGGCAATCACGGCGTCCAACTCCGCGGAGGCCCGGGAACTGGCCGCCGGCTTTCTGCGAGGCCGGGAGCATCGGTGCGTTCGACGAGGACGGATCGCCGCGACCTCGGCGCCCGGCGTGGTTTTCATGTTCACAGGGGAAGGGGCGCACTACGCCGGCATGGGGCGCCAATTGTTCGACACGCAGCCCGTATTCCGGTCTGAGCTTGAACGCTGCGCCGAACTCCTCCGGCCTTATCTCGAAAAGCCCCTCCTGGAGGTGTTGTTCGCCGCGCCCGTGCCATCGGACGCCGGCGACCGGCCACTGCAGCTCCTGGACCAGGCTGATTTCTCGCAGCCGGCAATCTTCGCCGTGGATTACGCCCTCTCCGCTTTATGGCGTTCCTGGGGCATCGAGCCCGCAGCGGTCCTGGGCTGCGGTGTCGGTGAATACGCCGCTGCCTGTGTTGCGGGCGTGTTCAGTCTGGAAGACGGTCTCAGGCTTATCGCCGAGCGGGGACAACTCGCATCCTCACTCTCCCGCGCCTCGCAATCCCCGTTGGTCACCCCTGGTTTCAGCGAGTCCGAGCCAGTGGCCAAAACCGTTCGCTTCGCCGAGCCTCGCATCGCCATCGTCTCCGCCGCGACCGGCGAAATGGCCTCGCCGGACCTGATGACTTCTCCCGCTTATTGGGTTCGTCACTTCCGTCAGCCCGCACGCTTCACGGACTCTATCCGCGCCGTGCAGGGCGCGGGCTTGAAGGTCTTTCTGGAGATCGGCCCTCATCCAATCCTCACCGGGATGGCCCGGGGCGCGGCTGCGAAGGACGCGACCATTTGGGCGAGCAGTCTCGATCGCGGGCGAGGGGATTGGGACGCGCTGTGCGAAGCGGTGTCAGCACTCTATGCCGCCGGCGCGGGAATTGATTGGGCCGCGGTACACGCAGGGCGCCGCCGACACCGGATTACGCTGCCAACGTATCCATTTCAACGCCGCCGATATTGGCTCTCCGATGGGGCGCCCGGCTCAACGGCCCATCGTTCCGTCGCCGATGATAAGCCGAGGCCGTCCGAACCCCTTGGCGCGCGCGTGTCTATTGGGAATCCGGAGGCCAAGCGGGACCGTGTCGAAGATTTGGAGAGCTGCTTCTACGAGACGCGCTGGGTTGCTCAAGATGGCAAGACCGCCGCCAGCCCGCGCGAAGTTCTTTCGGGAACCTGGCTGGTCTTTCGCGACAATCAGGGGGTGGGGAAGGCGCTCTGCGCTCAACTCCGCGCGGGTGGCGCTCATTGCGTTTCCGTCATTCACGGCGGCCAAGCTGCCTCGGCGGAGGAACCGGCTCTGACCGTGCGCCCCGATAACCTCGAAGACTATGCCTTGGCTCTTGCGACGGCTGGTCGCTCCGGCGGCTCGCTGCGAGGAGTGGTGCATCTGTGGAGTCTCGATGCGATGGACCCAGAGGAGGCAGACCTGCCGGCCGTGCGCCGGGCGCAGGAATGCGGCCCAATCAGTGTATTGCGCCTTGTGCAGGCCCTTCAACAGGCGCGTCCCGGGGGCTCCCCCAAGCTCTGGCTGGTTACGCGGGGCGCCCAACCGGCAGGCGAACACCCGGCGCCGTTGTCGGCGCTTCAGTCTCCCTTGTGGGGGTTGGGGCGCACCATCGCGGCCGAAAACAGCGAGGTCTGGGGTGGACAAGTGGATTTGGACCCATCCGATGCTCCGGCGACCTCAGCGGAAATGTTGCTCCGGCAGATGGCGGACCAGTCCGGCGAGGACCAGGCCGCCTTCCGCGGCGGGGTGCGGCGAGTCTTGCGTTTGGTGCGCTGGGACGGTTCCAGGCAGGCCCGCGAGAAGATTTCTGTTCGTTCGGATGCTGCTTATCTGATTACGGGCGGGCTTGGCGGGATCGGCCTCGCCCTCGCCCAATGGTTGGCCGCTCAGGGCGCCCGCCGGCTCGTTCTGGCCGGACGCCGGGCTTTGCCGCCCCGTTCCGAGTGGGACCGGGCCGGCATTCCCCAGGAGGTCTCCGAGCGCATCGAAGCGGTCCGCAAGCTGGAGACGGCGGGCACGAGCGTCCTCACCGTGCCGGTGGATATGGGTGACGGAGAATCCGTCCACAATCTGGTTCAAGCGTGCTTGTCGCCGGACATGCCTCCACTTCGCGGCGTATTCCACGCCGCGGGCATCACCCAGGGCGAGCTTCTGATCAATCAAACTCCGGAACAGATGCGCGAGGTCCTGGCCCCGAAGATGGACGGGGCGTGGCTCTTGCATCGGCTGCTTGCCCAGACCCCGCTCGACATGTTCGTTCTCTTCTCCTCCGCCTCGGCGCTCCTGAACCTGCCTGGCCTCGGGGGATACTCGGCGGCCAATGTGTTCCTGGACGCGCTGGCTCATCACGCCCACGCCATGGGGCGGCCCATGCTCAGTGTAAACTGGGGAGCGTGGTCGGAAACCGGCATGGCCGCGCGGCTCCTGTCCCTCAGCAAGCCCACCCCTCAAGCTCGCGCCGGGACCCTCAAAGGCGTGGCCGGGTTATCAACCTCCCAGGCCCTTGAGGCCCTCGAACGGTTGCTCAACCACCGGGCAGTTCAGGCAGCCGTCATTCGTATGGACTGGGGAGAGTGGCGCCGCTCCGGCGAGCGTCTCGCCCGGACTCCCTATTGTTCGGCCCTCATGGATGAAATCCCCGCCGACGAGCAGAACGAGAAACCCTCCAAGGCACGGGCCGACCACATCCTGGCCGCCCGCGTCGAGGCGCGCACAGAGCTCCTGATACCCTACCTCCTTGAGGCGGTGGCGGAAATCCTGAAGGCCCCCGCGAATGCGCTCGACCCGGAGAAGCCGATCTCGCAGATGGGCTTTGACTCGCTCATGTCCATCGAGTTGAAGACCAGGCTCGAATCCGATCTTGGCGTGACGGTGGCGATCGCCCGCCTGATGCAAGGGCCTCAGGCGGTCGAGTTGGCGGGATGGGTCGCGCAACTGCTCCCGGAGCGGGAAAGCACGGGCCGGTCGGTCGCCGCTTCCGCGAAGACCCAGGAATGGGAGGAGGGCGACTTGTGATGGACCCGGGGAAAATTCTGGCCTCCCTTCTCGAGCAAGGCGTGGCCCTTTGGGCCGAGGGCAGCCGGCTCCGTTACCGCGCGGAGAAAGGCGTGATGACCGGCGAATTGCGGGCGTTGCTTTCCGACCACAAGGAAGCCGTGCTCAGCGCTTGGCGCGCAGCCGCGGCGCAAACCGTCGCGGTTCATCCCGCCACGCACTCCCAACGCGCCTTCTGGCTTCTCCACCAATCCCTGCCGGATAGCGCGGCCTACAACATCGCCTGCGCTTTTCGGGTGCGGTGCGCGGTCGATGTGACGGCGCTAAAGAACGCTTTTCAGGCCCTTGTGGACCGCCACGCCTCTCTGCGCACGACATTCGCGATGGACAATGGCCGCGTCGTCCAGCGCGTGTGCGGTTGCGTGCCCGCGCGGTTCACGGTGCATGAGCGCGCGGACCTCGACCTGGAAGCCCTCCGAACGGAGGTCGTCGAGACTTCGCGTCGTCCCTTCCAATTGGAAATCGGCCCGCTTCTGCGCGCCGACCTGTTCACACGCGAGCCTGGCGATCATGTGCTCCTGCTCACCGTCCATCACATCGCCATCGACGGGTGGGCGTGCCTGCTGCTCCTCGGAGAGTTGGGAAGGCTGTACGCGTTCGAGAGAGGAGAGGGCGCGGGACCCGCGGCCAAACCGGCCAGCGACCTTATCGCGTTTGCTCGATGGCAGGAGGAGATGCTCGCCGGGCGTGAAGGGAAAGAACACGAGGCGCACTGGCTGAGTGAGCTTGCCGGAGACCTTGAGCCGCTTGACCTGCCCTCGGACCGTCCTCGTCCCGCGTTCCTCACCGACCACGGCGCTACCCTGCCCGTTACGCTTGGAAGTGATCTCAGCGCGGCGGTGCGAACCCTGGCCGCCAACGCAGGCACGACCCCGTTTGTAGTCCTGCTGGCCGTTTATCAAGTCCTCCTGCACAAATATACGGGCAAGTCCCGGGTGATTGTCGGCTCGCCGGCTTATGGACGGGACCGGCCGGAATTCGCCGGCGTGATTGGCGACCTCCGGAACATGATTGCCTTGAAGGGCGAGTTCGGCGATGACCCATCGTTCGAGGCCTTGCTCGCGCGCGCGCGCCGCACAGTCCTGGACGGGGTGCGCCATGCCGACTACCCGTTTCCGTTGCTCGTGGAGAGGCTCCAGCCGAACCGCAGTTCCGCTCATACTCCAATCATCCAGACGGCGTTTGTCCTGCACAAGTACCCGTCGGTGGCGGACATGGAAGACCTGTTCGCCGGGGTGCAATCCGATAAGCGCGTCAACCTCGGCGGACTCGCGCTCGAACAGTTCTCGATTCCCTTCGAGGAGGGACAGTTCGAGCTGTCCGTCGAGCTTATCGAGAAGGACGGCGCTTATCAGGGCTGCCTGAAATACAACCCCGACCTTTTCGGTCCGGATACGATGGCCCGTTTGTGGCAGCACTTCGAAGCCGTGCTCAGGCAGATCACGCAGGCACCCACGACTCGCATCTCCCGGTTGTCTTTGCTGACCGAGGCCGGAAAGCGCCTGGCGATCGAGGAGTGGAACCGGACCCGCGCGGAGTACCCGCCGGCCCGTTGTGTCCACGAGTTGTTTGCGGAACAGGCGCGGCGCGCGCCGCAGGCCCTCGCCGTCACTCACCGCGGTCGCGCCCTCACTTACCAGGAATTGAATTGGCAGTCGGACCAGCTTGCCGAGGTCCTGCGCGGACGCGGTGTCGCACCCGATACCCTGGTTCCCGTGCTGGCGGAGCGGTCGCCGGAGATGATCATCGGGCTGCTGGGCGTGCTGAAGGCCGGGGCCGCGTACGTGCCGATTGATCCGGCCTACCCCGCGGATCGAATAGCGTACATGCTGGAGGACACACGGGCGTCCGTCGTCCTGACGCAGAGGAACCTGAGCGGCGCGCTGCCCTCAACGCCGGCGGCGGTTATCCATCTGGATGACCTGACTCGGAGTTCGGTCCGGTCCTCCGTCTCGCGCGCCGTGGCCCTGGCGATGTCGCCGCGACAACTGGCCTACGTCATCTATACGTCGGGTTCCACGGGCCGGCCCAAGGGGGTCGCCATCGAGCACGCCAGTCTCTGCAACCTTGTCCGCTGGCATCAAGATGCCTACGAGGTGACAGCCGCAGATCGCGCGACGCTCGTGGCCGGACCCGCGTTCGACGCCTCGGTCTGGGAAACCTGGCCGTATCTTGCCGCCGGCGCGAGCCTGCATATTCCGGACGAAAACACCCGCGCGAACGTCGCCGACCTCGTGAATTGGCTGGCCGACGAGCGGATTACGCTCACCTTCCTCCCTACACCCCTCGCCGAAGCGGCGTTAGGCGCGCCGTGGCCCCGGCATAGCGTGTTGCGCGCTCTCCTGACCGGGGGCGACAGGCTGCACCGGCACCCGCTCCAGAAGCTTCCTTTCCGGCTCGTCAACCACTACGGCCCGACGGAAAACACAGTCGTCAGCACGTGGGCCGATGTCGAGACGGGCCGCGAGATAGCCGCCGCCCCCCCAATCGGTCGGCCGTTGCCCAATACGCAGGCTTATATTCTGGATCAGCACCTGCAGCCGCTACCGCCCGGAATCCCGGGCGAGCTTTACGTGGGCGGAATCCAGGTGGCGCGCGGTTATTGGAAACAGCCGGAGCTTACGGCCGCGCGCTTCGTTCCCGACCCATTCAGTTCTCAAGAGGGGGCTCGACTCTATCGCACCGGCGACGTGTGCCGCTATCTTCCGGACGGCACGATAGAGTACCTTGGACGCACCGACCACCAGGTAAAGATACGCGGGTTTCGCATCGAGTTGGGCGAGATTGAAGCCCGCCTGGCCGAACACCCGGGAGTCAAAGGGGTGGCGGTCGTCATTCGGGAGGATGCCAGGGGGGAGAAGCGATTGGCAGCCTACTGGGTTGCGGGCAAGGACGTTCCGCCCGCCCCCGCTGAACTGCGCGATTACCTGCGCGCCCGTTTGCCCGAGCACATGGTGCCCTCGATTTACGTCGCGCTGGACACGCTGCCGATGACCGCCAACGGCAAGATCGACCGCCAGGCCCTGCCCGAACCGCAAGGACTGGGACTGCCTGACCCCAGCGCGTACGTGGCGCCGCGCGGCGACGCGGAGGAACTCATCGCGAGTATTTGGAAGCAGGTCCTCAAGGTCGAGCGGGTTGGCTCGGATGATAATTTCTTCGATTTGGGCGGTCACTCACTCCTGATGACCCAAGCCAACCTGGCGCTGCGCAAGGCCCTCGCTCGTGATATTTCAATGGTGGAGATGTTCCAATATCCGACTGTCCGAGCGATGGCCGAGCACCTGGGTGGAGGAAAAGTCCCGCCGGCCACGGGCCGCGTCTCGGACTCTCCGGCCTCGCTCGTCACGTTACCCGGTGATGCCGAGGGAGACCGGAGGCGGGAAGCCATCGCGATCGTGGGCATGGCCGGCAAATTTCCCGATGCGCCGGACCTGGAATCGTTTTGGCGCAATCTGCGCAATGGCGTGGAGTCAGTCCGGCCTCTCACCGATGATGAGTTGATGGCCGGCGGCGTCCCACCGGAGGTCTTCCGGCGACCCGACTACGTGCGCAATGCCTCGGTGCTGGAGGGGGCCGATCTGTTCGATGCGGCCTTTTTCGGCGTCACGCCGCGAGAGGCCGAGATCATGGACCCGCAACATCGTCTCCTGCTGGAATGCGCCTGGGAGGCCTTTGAAGACGCCGGCTATGATCCCGCGCGGTGCGGCGGGGTGGCGGGCGTCTTCGCCGGTTGCGGCGTGAATGCGTACCTCTGGCGAAACCTGTTGTCCAATCCCAAGCTGGTCGCCGCGATGGGCGGTTACCAGATGATGGTGTCCAACGACAAGGACTTTATCGCCACTCGGATTTGCTACAAACTCGACCTCAAGGGGCCGGGGATCACCGTGCAGACGGCCTGCTCGACTTCACTGGTGGCGGTGCAATTGGCGTGCCAGAGCCTCTTGGCCCATCAGTGTGATCTCGCGCTGGCCGGCGGGGCGTCTCTCCGAGTGCCCCAGCGGGTGGGCTATGTTTATCAGGAGGGAATGATCCTCTCCCCGGATGGCCGTTGTCGCGCCTTTGACGCCAAGGCCGCTGGAACGGTCTCTGGGGAGGGGGTTGGGCTGGTTCTGCTCAAGCGGCTGTCGGATGCCCTGGCGGACAGAGACCACATCCGGGCGGTGATCCTGGGTGCGGCCATCAATAACGATGGCTCCCTCAAGGCAGGTTACACTGCCCCGAGCGTTCAGGGCCAGGCCGCGGTCATCTCCGCCGCGCTCGCCCAAGCGGGCGTGGCCCCGGAGACCATCTCGTATGTCGAGGCCCACGGCACGGGCACCCCGCTGGGCGATCCCATCGAAATGGCGGCCCTGGCAACGGCCTACCAGACCCGGCAGGACCACGCCGATGTTTGCGCCGTAGGCTCCCTGAAGACCAACCTGGGACATCTGGATGTGGCGGCCGGGGTTGCGGGCCTGATCAAGACCGTGCTGGCCCTGGAGCACGGCGAGATTCCCCCGAGCCTGAACTTCGATACACCCAACCCCAAACTCGGGATCGAAAAGACTCAGTTCCGCATCAACCGTTCCCTCAAGCCATGGCCAATGCGCGGCGCTGCTTCGCTCTCAGGCAATGGCTCAGCCGCTCCCCGTCGCGCCGGTGTGAGCAGCTTCGGCATCGGAGGGACCAATGCCCATGTCGTGTTGGAGGAGGCGCCGGCGGCGAGTCCGTCCGAGCCGGGGCGGCCTCATCACCTGTTCGTGTTCTCGGCCAAGACTGACGCGGCTCTGGATCGCTCGCTTGGGAGATTTGCCGATCATCTGGAAAAAACGCCGTCTCTCGATCTCGGCGATGCCGCCTTCACCCTTCAGGTCGGACGGCGGGCCCTCGGACACCGATGTGCCTTCGTCTGCAAAGACCGCGATGAAGCGCTCCGGGCGCTGCGAGCGGCCTCCAGTCTCAGCCGCGGAACGATTGGCGACCAGGAGCCGCGGGTTGTCTTCATGTTTTCCGGCCAGGGTGCGCAATACAGCGGGATGGGTTCGGAGCTTTACAAGGAAGAACCTGTGTTCGCTCACGTCGTTGACGAATGCCTGGAAATCCTCCGTCCTCATCTTGACTGTGACCTGCGCGGGGCGCTCCTCGGAGATTCGTCGGACGAGCGAGCGAAGGCGCTGGAACAGACCGAGTTGGCGCAACCGGCCCTCTTTGTCATCGAATACGCCCTGGCCCGGCTCTGGATGAGTTGGGGGATTCATCCGGAGAGCATGATCGGCCATAGCATCGGCGAATACGTCGCCGCTTGCCTGGCGGGGACGTTCTCGTTGGCGGATGCGCTGGCCCTGGTGGCCGCGCGCGGCCGGTTCATGCAACACCTGCCGCCGGGGGCGATGATGGCGGTGCCGCTGGGGGAGGAGGCCGTTCGCGCCGTTCTGGAGCAGCCTGACTGGGGCAGGCAGATTTCCCTGGCGGCCGCCAACGCACCCGCCCTTTCCGTGGTCTCGGGACCCTTTGACTCCATGGCGCGGATCGAGGCCCATTTTGCATCGAAGCACCTCGTTGTTCGCCGCCTCCACACGTCTCATGCCTTCCATTCCGCGATGATGGAGCCAATGCTCAGCGAGTTTACGGCCCGGGTAAAACAAGTGCCGCTGCGGGCGCCTCGCATCCCTTACATCTCAAATCTGACGGGCCGATGGATCACGCCGGAGGAAGCCACCGACCCGGCTTACTACGCGCGTCATTTGCGCGAAACCGTGCGGTTTTCCGCCGGCATTGGCGAGCTGACACGAGACCCGGCACGAGTGTTCCTCGAGGTTGGCCCCGGCACGGTGTTG
>CAZZFF010000003.1:88686-118728 GCA_964653485.1 uncultured Verrucomicrobiota bacterium
ACAACGCTCGCCAGGAAACACGGCGGCAACACAGACACACTCACCGTGTTGCCCTCCATGCGAGGAAGCCAGGACCCACAACCGGAGCTTCGGGTGCTGCTGGCCGCGGCGAGCCGGCTTTGGCTGCGGGGAGCCTCTTTGGACTGGAACGGTTTCCATGGTTCCAAGCGCCGGCGTCGGGTCTCCCTCCCTTCATACCCATTCGACCGACAGCGTTTCTGGGTCCAGCCCGGACAAATCCCGGATCGAGCCGAGCAGTTCCCAGACAAGAAGGCGAGGCTTCCGCTCGATGAGTGGTTTCATGTTCCCATCTGGAAGTCGTCGTTGCCGGCGGCCGACTCGGAGCGAAACCCGGTTCCCGGACGCGTATGCCTTCTATTGACTCGGGGCCGAGCAGTCGAGAATTGTATCGGGTCCCGGTTGGCCGAAGAGGGATTCGAGGTAATTCGCGTCCGCCCAGGGGACCGCTTCATACCGGATGGCCCGGATGGGTACCTGGTGAACCATAAGAACCCCGCGGATTATGATGCCCTTCTGCGGGCCCTCGAGGATTCCGGACGCTCGCCGGCGCTAATCGTCCACTGCTGGGCGTTGGGTCCCCAGGCGGCGGACGCGGCAAGCGGGGCCACGCCGTCTGCGGCGCTGGACTATGGCTTCTACTCCCTGTTGTTCCTTTCCCAAGCCATCGAGAGGCATGGGTTCGACCGGCCCATGCGACTCAAAGTTGTGGTGAACGGCATCGCCGAGATCGCGCAGGATGAGTTGAGCCGCCCGGAAAACGCGCTGGCGCTGGGTGCCTGCCTGGTGATGGGTCAGACCTTGGGGAACTTGCGCTGCTCATGTATCGATATCCCGCTCCCCGCGGAAGAATGGAGACCGCCGGAGCCTTTCAGCCGGCTGCTGGTCAAAGAGCTCCGCTCAAGCGAGGATCAGAGCTTTGTCGCGCTGCGCGACGGCCATCGGTGGCTGCGTTCTTTCGAGCCCCTGAGCCTGCCGGCGCCCCACTCGATGCCCGCGATGCTTCGAGAGCGGGGAACTTATCTCATCACTGGCGGCTTGGGCGGCATCGGAATGGAGTTGGCCGACTATCTCGCCCGCGCGGCCCACGCTCGGTTGGCGTTGCTGGGAAGAACACCCCTTCCCGAGCCGTCGGAATGGGACGCTTGGCTATCAGCCCACACGGACGAGGACCCAACGGCGCGGCGCATCCTCGGGGTGCGGGCCCTGGAAAAGGCGGGAGCGGAGGTCCTGGTCCTGAATGCCGATGTCTGCAATCGAGCTCAAATGGAGGCCGCCATAAATCGCGCCGAGTCCCGTTTCGGCTCGCTCGACGGGGTGATTCATGCCGCCGGGATTCCCGGCCAACAGATGCTCTCCCAAATCACGCCTGAATCAGCCGGCCATGTGATCGAGGCCAAAGTGCGGGGAACTTTGGTGCTCGCCGAGGTTCTGGGCGGACGAAAGCTGGATTTCCTCGTCCTGTGCTCTTCTCTTAGCGCGACGCTCGGCGGCCTTCAATTCTTTGACTATGCCGCGGCAAACAGCTTTCTCGATGCCTTCGCTCCCTACCATCGTTCCCGGACCGGCGTGCCGACCGTCGCTATAGATTGGGACGGTTGGAGCGAAGTCGGCATGGCGCCACGGCTCGAAGAATCCTGTCCGGCGCCGCGGCCTTCGGAGGAGGGCCTGCAACGAGGCATTTCGCCGAGCGAAGGGTGCGCGGCCTTCGCCCGGATACTGGCGGCGGATTTGCCCCAGGTCCTGGTGTCCACCCACGACCTGGGCCTGCGGCTGGCCCGAAGCCGGTCGGCGGACCCATCGCCCCCCTCGGACCGACCTCTGGGCGAGTATCACCCGCGCCCGGCCCTGCGATGCGAATGTGTGCCGCCGCGGAACGAAACGGAACTGGTGATCGCGGGAATCTGGCGGGAGCTGCTCGGGTTGGAAAATCTAGGCATCTATGACAACTTCTTTGAACTCGGGGGCGATTCACTCCTGGCCGTCCAGGTCTGCTCCCGCCTCCGGTCGGCCCTCGGAAAGGGACTGCCATTACAAACCATCTTCGATTCTCCCACGGTTGCCCGGCTCGCGGCCGCCGCCCGAACCGTGGGCCGACCGGTCCAAGGCGGAAATGGCGACCATCAATCCCTGGGCACTAACCGCGAACAACATGTCATCTGACACCGTTACCGTAGAGACCTTCATAGCGCGCCTGCGTGAAGCGGGCATCGAGCTTGGCGCGGAGGCTGGGAACCTCCGGGTCAGCGCCCTGCCGGGAGCGTTCACCGCGGAAATCCGCGAGCAGGTGACCCGGCGGAAGCGGGAGCTTCTGCTTTACCTCGCGGAGCATGCCAACCCGGAGCCGGCGTCGGATGCCTGCATCGGGCGGGCTTCGCGCGAGGGGCCGCTGCCGCTCTCATTTGCCGAGAAGGGATTGTGGCTCGTCGACCAGATTTACCCCGGCTCCGCGGCCTTTAATTGGAGCGTGGCCGTGCGATTGACCGGGAGCCTTGACATCCCGGCGCTGACGCGATCCATCAACGAGATCCTCCGGCGGCATGAGGTCTTGCGCACGACGGTCACGGTCGTGGACGGCGAGCCTGGCCGGGTTCTCCATTCCAGCGCGGAGATGGCGATTCTGCTCGTCACTCTCTCCGAGGCTCCGGATGCGGCGCGGGAGGACGAACTTCAGCGGCAGGTCCGCGAACTGGCCGGAACCGGATTCGACCTGAGCCAGGGTCCGCTCATTCGTGCGCGCTTGTGGCGGATGAGCGAGCGTGAGCACGTCCTTCTGATCGTGACACACCATATCGTCTCCGACGGCTGGTCTCTGGGTGTAATCGGGCGCGAACTCGAAGTCCTGTACCGATGCTTTGCCCGCGATGAGACTGCCGCCCTCCCGGAACTCGCGGTCCAGTATGCCGATTACGCCGTATGGCAGCGTGAATGGGTCGAGAGTGAGGAGTTCAGGCACAAGCTGGCGTTTTGGAGGGAGCAACTCGCGGGAGCGCCCGCGTTGATCGAGCTGCCCACGGATCGACCCCGGCCCGCGGCGCGAAGCCTTCGCGGGGGCGTGGTGTCGGAACTCCTGCCTCCGGCATTGCTGGCGCGGCTCGAAGCCCTTGGCCGCCAGGAAGGGGCCACGCTCTTCATGATGCTCCTGGCCGCGTTCAACGTTCTGTTGCGCCGCTATACCCGGCAGGACGACCTGGTCGTGGGCACGCCGGTAGCCAACCGCACTCGTCCCGAACTCGAACCTCTGATCGGGTTCTTCGTCAACCTCCTGCCCTTGCGCGCCCGGTTCACGGGCGACCCGACTTTCCGAGCCTATTTGCATGAGCTGCGCGCCTCCACCGTCCAGGCATTCGCTCATCAGGACATGCCGTTCGACAAGCTGGTCGAGGACCTTCACCCCAACCGAACGCTCGGCCACACGGCGCTGTTTCAGGTGTTCTTCACCCTTCAAAAGGAATGGGAAAACTCCATCCAGCTTGGGCCAGACTTGCTCGTAACGCCGTTGTCCATCGAACGGGGCACTTCGCAGTATGATCTCTCGCTCTACGCGCAGATCTCCCGCGACGGCCTGCGCCTGGCATTCGAGTACAGCGCGGATTTGTTCGAGCGCGAGACGATTTCCAGCATGCTCGCGCATTTCGGACGGTTGTTGGAAGGAATCGTCGCCGATCCGGACCGTCGGCTGTGGGAGTTGCCCCTGTTCTCCAAAGCCGAGCGGCCACAGATGGTGGCGCGCTTCAATCCGGGGCCGCGCGAGTATCCGCGAGAACGGACGGTGGTGAGCTTGATCGAAGAGCAAGCGGCGCGCCGGCCCGAAGCCGTGGCCGTGAGCTTTGAAGGGGCCACGCTGACCTACGCGGAGTTGGAGGCGAGAGCGCGGCGCTTGGGCCGGCATTTGCAGCGGCTGGGGGTAGGAGCGGAGTCACTGGTAGGCTTGTGCCTGGAGCGGGGTTTGGAGATGGTGGTCGGGGTGTTGGGCGTGCTCAAAGCCGGCGGCGCGTATGTGCCGCTGGACCCTGCCTTCCCGGCGGAGCGTTTGGGCTATATGCTGGCTGATTCGGGGGCAAAGGTGCTGGTGAGCCAAACGAAGCTGGGCGAAACTCTGTTTGGTCAGGCGACGGTGCAGCGAGTGTATATGGACCGGGATGCGGTTTTGATTGACGAGCACAGCGCCGAGGCGTTGGCTGTTCAGGCCAAGGCCGGCGACCGGGCATACGTGCTGTACACTTCGGGATCGACCGGCCGGCCCAAGGGGGTCAATATCGAGCATCGCTCGCTCACGAATTTTCTCTGTTCGATGATGCGGGAGCCTGGCATGGAAGAGCGCGACGTGTTGCTGGCCGTAACGACGCTATCCTTTGACATCGCGGGCTTGGAATTGTTCCTCCCGTTGATCGCCGGCGCTCGCCTGGAGTTGGCAAGCCGCCAAACGGCCGTGGACGGGGCGGCCCTGGCCCGGGCCCTGGCTGCGTCGGGAACCACGGTAATGCAGGCGACGCCCACAACCTGGCGGATGCTCTTCGAGTCGGGTTGGCAGGGAGACCGGCGGTTGAAGGTGCTGTGCGGTGGAGAATCGCTGGGGCGCGACCTGGCGGCGCGGCTGGCATCCGCGTGCGGCACGGTTTGGAATATGTATGGGCCTACGGAGACGACGATCTGGTCGTCGGTAGCGCGGATTGACTCGGACCAGGTGACCATTGGCCGGCCGATTGCGAACACTTGGATGTACGTGCTCGACGCGCACGGAGAACCGGTGCCCCGAGGGGTCGTCGGCGAGTTGTGGATTGGCGGAGACGGGGTGGCTCGGGGGTATTTGAATCGCCCGGAATTAACCGTCGAACGGTTCGCCCGCGACCCCTTCCGGGGAGAGGGGCGCATGTATCGGACCGGAGACCTGGCGCGCCAGTTGCCCGACGGCCGGCTGGAGTGTCTGGGACGAAACGATGATCAAATCAAAATCCGTGGCTACCGCATCGAGACGGGCGAGATCGAATCGGTCCTGGGCGAGCTTCCCCAAGTAACGGAGTGCGCGGTGGTGGCGCGGACGGTGGGCGCGGACGAGAAGCTGGTGGCGTATGTTGCCGGGTCGGGGGTGTCCGCGGAGTCCTGCCGCGAGCACCTGCGTGGGCGCCTGCCCGATTACATGGTGCCCTCGATCTTCGTGTCGCTGCCCGCCCTGCCCCGCACCCCCAACAACAAGGTTGACCGGAAGGCCCTCCCTCAACCGGAGAGTTCGGGGCTGCCGCCCCGGACTCAATACATGGCGCCGCGCACCCAAGTAGAGCGGATCGCGGCTGACATCTGGCGCGAGGTCTTGGGAGTCGAGAGGGTTGGGGTCTTCGACAGTTTCTTTGAGATGGGAGGGCACTCGCTCCTGGCGACGCGGCTGATCGCGCGGCTGAACTCGGCATTTGGCACAGAACTCCCGCTCCGAAGCATCTTCACCGAGCCAACGGTCGCCGGCATGTCCAAGCACATCGAGTTCGATGCCCTGACTCAGAAATACCGCTACCTCAGCGAGACCCACCGATGGTCTCGCCTGATACCCGCGCAGCCGAACGGTTCCCACATTCCACTGTTCATGGTGGCGGGATATGTGGGTGCGGACGACACGCTGCTGCTCGTCTCGAATCTCATTCCCCATCTCGGCCCTGACCAGCCTGTTTATGGGTTTCAACCGCGGTGGCTCGACGGGCACTCGGAGCCTTACTCCTCTGTCGACGAGGTCGTCCGAGAGTTCCTGGCCGAGCTTCGCGTCGCCCAGCCAAAAGGTCCTTACCAGCTTGGCGGCCACTGCGTCGGCGGCGTCATCGCCCTTGAAATGGCCCGCGAGTTGATTCGACAGGGAGAGGAAGTCCGCTTGCTCGTCATGGTCGATACGGATCGGCCAAGCGCCCTTCGCGGCCTGATGATGGAGAGTGCGGCCCTGGGCCGCAGGGTGAGGCACATCATGCAGGTCATCCGCACCATCCTGGGCTCGGACCACCGAACGAGGGTGCGGCTGATCCGGGACCTGGGCCGCCGCAAACTCCAGACAGCTCGGCCAAAGCCGGCCGAGGAGCTGCCCTTCGACCGCGCGTATCGTTTGGCCGCCGGTTACCGAAAGCTCATATACCGTCACAGGCCGAAGAAGTACCCCGGCCGGATCACGCTGGTCGTCAACGAGGCGCAGTACCGGTTCGACAAAAAGATGGGATGGGGCGGCATGGCTGAGGGCGGTTTGGAAACCCACTGCACGCCCGGCGACCATTGGACGCACGTCAACCTCCACAGCAAAGGGCTGGCGGAAAGGATTCGCGCATGCCTGGAGCAGGCGGAGGCCGCGGACTCCCGGCGGCTGGCTCGCGCGGGGGACCTCACGGCATGAAATGGCCCCACAATTCTCCCCGTGCCGTTATTCCTCCGCGAGCGGACTCCTCCCTCTGGTTGCCCCCTCTTAAGCCTCGCAAGGACGCGTCTCTCCGCCTGATTTGCTTTCCCTACGCGGGCGCCGGCATGCCTGCCTTCCATGCCTGGCCGGGCGCCCTTCCCGAGACAATCGAACTCCGAGTCGTGCAGCTTCCCGGGCGCGGCGCCCGCCTTCGCGAGCGGCGCTTTGAACAAGTGCCCCCTTTGATCGAAGCCCTGGAAACGGCGCTCCTCCCTCTCCTGGACCGGCCGTTCGCATTCTTCGGGCATAGCCTTGGCTCCATTGTGGCGTTTGAAGCGGCTCGGAAACTGCGCGCGCGCGGCCTCTCCCCCGCGCATCTGTTCGTTTCCGGCAACATCGCTCCGCACCTCCCCAACCCGGCGCCGCCCATCCATCAGTTGCCTCCCGACGCCTTTCTCCGCGAACTCAAGCGTCTGAACGGCATGGCTCAGGCCGCGCTCGAGTCTAAGGAACTGCTGGAGATCATGCTGCCCGTCGTGCGGTCGGACTTCGCTCTTCTTGAAACTTACTATTACGAAGCCCAGCCGCCCTTGAGCTGTCCGATCACCGCCTTTGGTGGGGACCAGGACCCACGCACCACCGCGAGCGGACTGGACGGCTGGCGCGCGCAGACGCTCGGGGACTTCGACCTCGTCATGTTCCCGGGCGACCATTTCTTTCTCGATACCGCGCGTCCTCCCCTGCTCCAAGCCCTCGTGCGCCGGCTGTTTAAAGAAAACTCCTCGCCGGCCCCCGGCTCGAGATCCGCTTCATGACGCTCGCCGGCACAAATCGAAAAGCATCCCCCTCGTCTTGGGGCCTTCCGCCGGACCTAATCCCGGTCTGGCGAGTGCGCCTCGACCGCGTTCCCTCGAGTTACGCCCGGTTGGAAGATGTTCTCTCGCCCGACGAATTGGAGCGGGCACGCCGTTTTCGCTTTGAGCGGGACCGTCGCCGCTTCACCCTGGCCCGTGGGGCCTTGCGCGCGATTCTGGGCGGATACCTGGAAGTGGACCCAAGGTCGGTGGTATTTGATTACGGGCCGCAAGGGAAACCGCGCCTGGCCGGCGCGTCTTCGGGGCCCCGGTTCAACGTGGCCCATTCCGGAGAACTGGCCCTCGTGGCTGTTTCGCACGGGCGCGAGTTGGGCGTGGACGTGGAGTATATGCGCTCCCTAGCCTGGGCCGGAGAAATTGCCGGCCGCTTCTTCTCCGCGCGAGAGGCGGCGACCTTCCGTTCGCTGCCGGCCCATCTCGCGGAGGCGGCGTTCTTCGCGTGCTGGACTCGCAAGGAGGCCTACATCAAAGCCCGTGGCGGCGGCTTGTCGATTCCGCTCGATGGCTTCGAAGTCTCGTTCGGGCCGGGCAACCCGGCCGTCTTGCTGGACGTTCAGGGTGATCCGTCCGAGGCCTCGCGGTGGGGCATGGCGGAACTGCAACCGGCTCCCGGCTACGCGGGGGCTTTGGTTGCGCAGGGAAAGGACTGGCGCGTCAGCCTTCGCGATTGGCCTGCCGGAGAATCCCCTGTCTTGTGGCCCCGGCTATTGACAGAAGCACCCTGATCCCAATAAAAGAGAGTTCACATGCGCGGCGATGAATGCCGCCAGGCGGGCAAAAGCTAATTGAAATCCAATTATGAGAACTCCAAACACGGGCGACCCACTGATAACCAGGCGTGCGTTTCTCGGCAGCGCGACCGCCGTTGCGGCCTGCGCGATCGTGCCGGGTCATGTCGTAGGAGGTGAGGCCCCTTCCCAGGCTGAGACCGCGCCAGGCAAACCCAACTCCGTCATCAACGGGGTGCGGATCGGGTGCATTAGTTACAGCTACCGCGGCGCCATCAATACGGCCGAGGATACGCTCAAGGCCCTGGTCCAGGACGGGCTCAGCGAGGTGGAGTTGATGGACGGGCCAATCGTCTCGTACGCCGGCTTGAGCCGCAGGGGCGGCCGTGGCCGCGGCACCGCCGGGGATCAACCGGCCAACCCGACCGATGCCCAGCGCCAGGCGCAACTAGCCAAGTGCCGCGAACTGCGCAAGATGTACAACGACGCGGGAGTGAATATCCACATCCATAAGATCGGGTTCGGGCAGTCCGACGAGGAGATCGATTTCAATTTCGAGGTGGCCAAAGCGCTGGGCTGCATTGGCATCACGACCGAACGTTCGGAAGCGCTGGCCAAACGGCTGGCCCCGTTTGCCGACAGGCACAAGATCTGGGTGGCCTTCCACAACCATACGAACAACTACCCCGTGTTGGATAAGCCGGACCCAATCCTGGACTACGGCGAGTTCATCGGGTTCAACGTCGATGTCGGCCACTATTTCGCCGGCACCAAGGGCCAGTCCCCCATCCCGGTGCTTGAAAAGTACCACGACCGCATCATCAGCCTTCATCTGAAAGACAGAACCGCCGACGGCGGCAACCTGCCTTGGGGCCAGGGCAAGACACCGATCAAGGAAATCCTCCAGTTGATGAGAAAGGAGAAGTGGACGTTCCCCGCCGACATCGAGCTGGAATATCAGATTCCGGAAGGTTCAACCTGCGTGGCCGAAGTGGCCAAGTGCCTCCAGTATTGCAAGGAGGCGCTCGGCTAGGCGGGCGTCTTGGGAAACCGCTTCCTATTGCCGATCCTGGACCTTCCCGGCCCGAGGCAGGGTCTGGAGAGCGGTGACGACGGCGGGTGGGATGGGTGAACTCGAAATGGGTTCGAGGCTCTTGCCTCCTCCGCCGTAAACTGGACTCCCGTATTCCGTCGCCAGACTCGCGAAGAGGCGGTCCAGTTCGGTCCGGTCCCCTTCGGCCAGAAAATAAGCATCGTGGAGTTGTCCCCAGATGCCGTCCCCCTTGGCTCTGGTAAGGCATTGCATCTGCTCCGGGCTTGTGCCGAGCCACAAGCGATAGATGGCAAGCTTGACCGCCGCCTTGTCCCTGCCCAGGAAGTTCTCGAGGAACGAATTCAGGCCGCCGGAGATCGTTGAAACGCTGGGCTTGCCGCCATTCGGATTCCGGATGGTGGCGCTATGAATCCAATGCCGCTTCTCCCGGTCGTACACGTAGTACCGTGTGTCGGTGGCGTCGGGCTGGCCGGCGGGTTCTTTCCGCACGAAGAACTGGAAGGTCTCGTTGGTCTTCCAGGGCCAGATCATGTGCGTGTGCCCGCCCTCGCCCTCGCCGCCGAACCGGTTGAAGACCGTGCGCGGATCGGCCTCCGTGGTCGTGGGGTGAAGCTGGGGCGAAGTGTCCCATATCGAGAAGATCGTGCGCCGTTCGCGGACGCCGTTGTGCTGGATGCCGCAATAGCCGCCTGCCGGCTCCCCCGGATGCCAATTTGCGCCGCAGTAGTAGATGCCCGGGGCAGTCGCCAGCACGGTGATCTCGCCGTACAAGCAGGTGGGGTCCCGCCGGCCCTCCAGGTTCCACCACAGATGTTGCGCCATCAGGTCCGGGCAAAGGACCGTTGCGCCCGCCAGGAGCAAGGACAGGAATCGGCGATTCATAGCTTCATTCGACCTTGGAATAGGTCAGCACCGTATCGCCCGGCTGGTCCGGGACGGAAACCGGCAGCCCGTTTTCCAGGAGCTCGCGGCCGAGGAACGTTTTTTTCTCGCCGGAATCGAGATTGGTGACGGCGTAGCGGGCCTCGGGCTCCAACCCCGCGAGCTTGAAGCGCGCCGATTCATAGACGCTCTTGTCGCGCCGGAAGGCCTGGACCAACCCTTCGCCGTGCTCGGGCACATCGAATTGCCAGGCGATCCACAGCGCCGGATCGAGCGAGTACGGCGTGAGCGGGTAATAGTCGCCGAAGTAGCAATGCGCGTAGCGCCGCCACTGGCCCAACAGGCGCCGGATCAGGTCATAATTCAGGTCCCTCCGCCGCATGTCGAAGCAGGCCGTAAAGTGAGTGACCATAGTGCTCCGCAGGAGATAAGGCGAGAGCGCGCCCGAGCCGGTGCCGGTGCCCTGGAACGGGACCCAAAAGGAGAGTCCATAAGTGTGTCCCTGGTTGCCCACGGGCTCCATGATGTAATCGCTCCGGAGCAGAGGAACAGCCCGCCGCAGCGTTTCGAGGTCGTTCCGGCGGCCGCCCGAGGCGCAAGAATCGATGAGCATGTTCGGATGGCGCCGGCGCAACTCGTCCCAGTAGGCAAGGTAGCCGCTGACGTGGTGGTTCTCGGTCAGGCCCTGGCGGTCTTCCGCGTCGTGCTTCTGCCAGAAACTCAGCGGGTCCATGTTGAAGTCCTGGCGGTAGAGGTCGATGCCTTGTTCCGTCAGGAGCCGGTCCACGTGGTCGGTGAGCCAGCGCCGCGCCTCGGGATTGCCCAGGTCCAGCAGGCCCCCGTCTTTCCCGCCCAAGACCCACTCGGCGCGGTTTTCCGCCAGCCAGGTGCCGGGGTGGACCCGCTCCGGCTCGAACCAGACAATGGTCTTCACGCCCTTGGCGTGAGCGTGATCGCAGATGGGCCGAAGCCCGCCGGGAAACCGGTTCGTATCCACCTCCCAGGTGCCGGTCTTGGTCCAACTCCCGTCGCACCAATACCAACCGGCGTCCATCCACCAGTAATCCAAAGGCAACCGCTCCTCGAGGTAGCGGTCCACGAACAGCTTCTGGCTGGCGGTGTCAGCGTGGATCATTTCGCCGAATTGGTGGGAGCTGCAGCCCGCCATTTGCACCGGCGGCAGCTTGCCGCCCGGGCGCGGCAGATTGTGCGCCAGCATCCAACGCCGCCAGAGGTTTTGGGCCCGAATCCAATCGCCTTGCCAAAACTGCAACACCATTAGCGGCGTGCGGACCTCTTCGCCGGGACGGAGCTTAAAGCGCGTTTTTTCCTGGCCGGCCCGGACCCGCAAGCCCGTCGCCTGGTCGCGCGTGAACTCCGCAGCCCACTGTCCCGGCCAGCCAACGACGACGATCAACCCTTCGCCAGCCCATTGGAGGTTGAAATAAGGCAGGTCGCTATTGGTGGGGCGTCCGCCCGCCGCGCTGATGCGCTTGGCCGCTCCCGGCTTGAGCGTGGTCTCGAACGGCTCAAAATCGTTCGCCTGGCAGGGGCTGCCGGTAAAATGGTGCAGCACAAACTCGCCCTGGCCCGGACGCTCCAGGCCCAGGTCGAGCGCCAGCACGTCGGCCAGGACGGGTGTGTCCGCAGACCCTGTGTTCTTGAAGTAAACCGTCCACTCAACCGTCGGGAAATCCCTATAGGCCACCGCCTCGCAGCGCACCTCAAGCCCCGTGCGTTCGTCCGTATAAGTGAGCGTGTGCCCCACCCGCTCGGCATCCAGGTCCCGGCTGGCGTGTCCGGTCTTCCATTGCTTAAGCAACTCGGCGGACGGTTTCCCATCGTAAGTGAAGGAGAAAGGCGGCTCAGCCGTGAGTGGTTTGCGCCCCGCGCCTGCCGTCAGGGGCAGGTGTCCCAGCCGGACCTCGCGTCCGTTCACCTGCGCCGGATCATTGGTCGCCAAAACGTCGAGGCCGGCGCCTGGCCTGGCTAAGTCCGTCAGTCCTTTAAACTTGGCGGCAACCCAGTGGTCGGCTTCCGCCAGTTCGAGTTCAGTCGGAGCCACGGCCTGCGCGGTGAGGGACCAGAGGCAAACGGCGCTTGCCAGCGCCAGCAGGGAGGGTTTCAGGTTGTGTGTCTTCATTTTGGCCGATTGTCCCGACCAGGGAATCCGCCTTGCTATACCAGGGGCGCGCGCGCCAAACCACATTTTTCTTCCAGTTGACACGGTGGTTCACCGGAGTTTAAGCAATCGCACCTCAAGGGGCGCGAGGGTGAGCGGAGCGGCCGCCGGACTGCCGGTCAGGACATCCTGCGCCGCCACTGGCTGGCCGTCGCGCAGCAGGACTGCCCTCACCGGTTCCTTTCGGTAGTTGCAGAGGTTGACCACGGTTCCCTCGCCGGTTTCCGCGCTCCGCCATTCCACGCCCCAGGCGGGTTGTGCGCCGGCCTCGCGCAACTCCACCGCGGGGCGAATATGCCATTCGGAAAACCTCGCCAGGACTCGTTCGCGCAGGGTCCGGGACGAAGTGGAGCCATGCTGGAAGGGGAGTTTCTCGGCGGCCGGCAGTTCTGGCCGCCGCTCGCGCCCATACTCGTCCCGAGCCAGCACGTCGTCGCCCCCGACCAACACCACGCGCCCCTTGAACTGCCGCAGCCCCGCCAAGGCCGCGCCGGAGAGATGGACGACGCCGGGCACAAAAACCACCGGGACCCGCGGGACGGACCCGGCCTCCAATTGGCGCTCCGTGACGAATCCGAGCTTCAGCCCCGTGAACGACAGGGCGGTGTAAAGCTTTTCGAGGCAGTCGCCGTAATCTCCATCATCCCATACCGAGGCCGTCACGCTTTGCAGCAGGAGCGCTTGCGCGGGGGCTTGTTGCAGAGCCGTGACCTCGAAGGCGGCCCGGTTGAGGTCGTGGTTGACGATGCCCACCGCTTCGGCGCAGGCCGGGCGGTGCATGATGCTGCCGACGAAGTCGCTCTTCGGGTCGAAGGTCCGCTCCCACACCCAGATGGCCGTCGCACTCTGGCCATGCACCGCCGCCTGCCAAAGGCCGGCGCGGACATGCGAGGCCGGAACGTAACGCGTGTCGCGATCCTCGATGAGATGGTTCTCCGTGTTGAGCACCGGCGCGTCCAACACCGACCGCTGCAGGTCGTGCCCCAAGGCGTTGAGCTGCCACCCTTGGGCGAATTCCCCGTCGGTGAAGTCGAAAAAGTTCACCGAGTCGTTCCCATTAATGTCGCTGAACCGGGCGAACAGGGTGGCATCGACGCCGTATTTCACGTCTCCGTCATTGATCATGGTCCAGGTCATGGCCTTGGCGTGAACGGGCAACCCCGGCGCGACCTCATGCACGGCGTCGGCCAGCATCCGGTGCCAGTCCGCGAAGAACTCCTGGTTGAACCGGATGTAATCCATCCACAAGGCCGGCGCGGGACGCGGGCCGAACGGATTGGGCAGCGGCGCCTCGGCGAAGGCCGTGAAGTTGGACCCGCACAATGAGTTCAAGGCGGCGATGGTTCGATGGCGCTTTTCAAGCCAAATCCGCCATTGGTCTCGAGCCGGTTCGCAAGGCTCCTCCTCGTTCACCGGCTCGTTCGAGAGACATATACTCTGGAGAGCGGGATGGTCCTTTACCGGCGCCAGCGCGGTGAGGATGAACCGCCGCAGCAACTCCCGGCCTTCGGGCGCGTGCAGGCAGTACTGCAGGAACCCTTCGCGATGCTTGCGCAACTGCGGCCATTTTTCCAGCGCCCAGGCCGGCATGTAGTGCGGGCTGATCAGCAGGGTAACGGCCACACCGGACTTCCGCGCGCGGTCCAGCGTCCGGGAGAGTTCTCGCATGGGAACCTCGTCGGCGCGGCCTTCGTTCGGGAAAACCCGGCTCGGTCCGAGTTCAATCTGGATGATGTTCACCCCGTAGTCCGGCCATTTCTCCATATCCGAGACGACCTGGTTAAAGTGCCCGTAGCCGGTGAAGAAAACCGGACGCTCCCGCGGGATGCCGCCGGGCAGTCGGGCCGGAGCCAGAAAGGAGCTGCTCTTGACGACAGGACGCTTGTCGCCGGTCCACCGTGGCACCGCGGGAAACCGTCGCCGCCCGGCCAATGCCTCTTTGAGCTCACCGCCCAGGCGCGCGGCCATCCGTTCCAGGTCGCCGACCTGCTCCAGAGAACGCCGGACTTCTCCGCCTCGCGCGTCTTCCTCGGCATAGCCGATGAAGTTCTCGAGCACCGTGGCCGTGACCGCGGGATACGAAGGGTCCTCTCCCCGCAGCTTGACCGCCTGCAGGTCGGCTTTCAGCGCGGGCAACTCCGTCTTCAACACGCCCAACCGCTCGATCGCGTTGCCGGCGGAAAAGAACCGGACCGCGGCGGCGGCGGTCGTATCCTCCCCGTGCTCCTCCTCCAGGCGCAAGCTCAACACGCGGGGCGCATCGCCGGCAGCCGCGCTTTCTCCTTTGACCAGCACCCGCCACACGCCCGCGGCAAGAGTTACGGTCTGGCGCAACGGCTCGCCGGCGTCCATTCGCGCTGAAAAGGCCCCCGCCACCGCCCGCGAACTGCTCAACGTGAAGGCGAGGCTGAACGGCCCGTCGCCCTGGACCACGGCCTGCGCCTCCTCCACTTCGAGGAACACCCGGTCTGCGTCTTGAAGCGGATCGGCCGTCGGCGTCGTCCCCTCTTCCAGTTTCACGTCGTCAATCCAGACGCCTGGAGTCGGGATCTCGGTGCTGATGCGCAGAGTGAAATCGCAGTCCTTCGCAGCCGGGGTAAAACTCTTCCAGATGCGCTGCCATCGTCCGTCGGCGCGCCCGGCCGGGGCGCGAAACTGCCAGTCACCGCCCCCGATCAGGCTCAGGATGCCGGGCGCATCCGACCTTACCCACGCGCTCATGGTGTAGGGTTTGCCTTCCGAGAGGCACACCGGTTGCGCCAGCCAGAGCATGCCATAGACATGGGCGCCGAAAGCGGTGCCGTTGGTGATGAGGAGAGATTGCCGGCCGCGATGAGATCGAGAGCGGTCCACCACGCACGCGGCGTCGGTATTGCGCCGGTCCCATCGCCATCCGGCTGGGGCGCCTGCGGAATCCACCTCCTCGAAGCCGGGATTGGGCAGCAGGTTAAGCCCGCAGTGAACCGGTTCGGCAACGATCCCGCTCAGCCGGATGGCCTCGGCGCCCGGGGCTTGGGTCCAAGCAGGCGGCACGAACAAGTTCGTCACCCATCCCACCATCGCCAGCCCGCGAACAAACCGGAGGGCGTCGAGCCAAAGCGCTCCGCGCGCTCGTTTCCGCACATCGAATCCCACGGGAGGCGCAACAGACCGGTTTCGAGACGCATTCATGCCGGGTATTCTGGTTGCAGGCGGCGGGACGTCAACCCATTCCTGGCGCCGCGCCGCGCAACCGCACGATCAACGGTCGCCGAGTGCCCTGAGCGGGGTTACCGCCATCGCTGCCGACGGCAAACCACGGCCTCGCGCTTAAGACCAACGGCACTGTCGTGGCCTGGAGCGAAGACGATTACGACGAGAGCAGCGTGCCTGCAGGCCTGAGCAACGTAGTAGCATGTATGATATGACCCATAAAAGGTCATAAGCGGTTTCGGAGCCAATGGTCCGAGATACGCACATCACAGCAAGAGATCCGCCGCTCTCTTTGCTCGATAGCGCGGGGGTTTGCTGATTTTTTCCACCGCACCATCCGCAACTAGCCTCTTCAGCCACACCGATGCTTGGGAATTTGAAATATCAAGCAGCTCGGCAACCTGTCTCTCAGTCTTTGGTTCAAGTAGCTCATGTCTGAGGATGCCGCACACCGAACTAAACAGCAGTTGTGACGGAGTCAGCTTTGTCTCGGATGGACTCGTCTGAGGCGCCAGAGCGGATGGAGCGTCAGAGACGTTGATTTCCTGTGAGGGTGGCGCTTCACGGAGTGCGAATGAGAGTGACTCCTGTTTCGGTTCCGCCGTAACCGCTCCTACGGCCGCGGAGAGAGCCTCACTGAGTTCCGAAGGGCTTTGCGGATCGGGCCACAGGCGCGCGCCGCGTTGCAGAAGCGCGGCATTGCCCTTGCCGGCGTCAGCGCGGTTGTGAACGAAAACTGGAACAAAGTGAAGCCGCTCCAACTGTTCGATGGCGCCGGCCCATGTCCCGCCTTTCTCAAAGTCTGAAGCCACCACGAGCGCCGCATCAGCCAAACCGTAGACCACCTTGTTGCGGTGCATGGCGTGTCCGACGTTGAACCCTGCGGCTGGATCGTAAGGTGAAATCAGGATTAGCTTGCTATCCATCAAGGGCTCGCGATTGTCTCGAGCCAGGGCGCTCCGCTCCAGGCTATCCGACATCACGCCCACGGCCGTGCCCCCTACCCGGAGCGATCCATTCATGCCAGCGCGGTCAATTCCTTTCGCTCCTCCAGAAATGAGGGTGCGACGAGCTCCGGCCGCGAGTCTGCCAACGTTTTCGCTGTAAGAAATCAGTTCGTCGTTCACATGTCGGGAGCCGACCACCGCCAGACCGCCCGAGTCAAGCAGTGCCGCGTTACCGCAGCCATAAAGGACCGGCGGCGCGTCCTCCCTAAGGCGTGCTTTGAGCCGGCGAGGATAGCCGGCATCGGCACGACTCACGACCCAAATGGCGCGAGCATTCCAACGTTCCACAGCCTGACTCAATAAAAAGCCACGTCCCAGCAAGCCTTCCAGCCGCTCACGACCAAACATGGGCACGCAGAGGCCAATCGCCTCTGCGGCATCCGATCCGATGAGGTCCGAGGGCCGCCTTTGTTTCTCCCGCAGAAGTCTGGCGAGCCGGTTGTATTCACCGAATGTCAAAAGTTCCCAACCCAGATCGGACCGCCCTATGATCAGAGGAGCGGTCAGCAAAAGGATTGCCTGCGCATTAGGTGTCAGAGGCTCAATCATTCGTCGGCATTTGCGGTTGAGGCTAGGGCCAGTGGATGCACTGGCCCACTCCCATGAGTTCTTAAAAGATAAGCCGCGATGGTCATTGTCCATCTTGAATCTACCATATCATCCACCAACAAGACCGCGCCAGCCGGAACGGTGCCGTGGATCCTCAGCGAACCATCCACGTTCCGAGCTTGCTGAGTGCTGTTCTCCATTTGCTTCTGGGCCGGACGGTCGTCGGTTTTCTCCAGCACCGGATGAAATGGAAGATTCAACGCCGTTGCGAGACGGCGAGCGAACTTGGACACCAGTTCTGGGTGTCGCCGCGAGGGGATGCAGGCGACCCACGCTGGCGCCGGCTGCGGTGCCCAGGTTCGCACCATCGCCGCACAGGCTTCAACCAGTTGGTCAGCAAATCGTCCGTCGTGGGATTTCCCCTGACGCACCAATGAACCCCAGCCCGCGTCGCCCCACATACAAAGCACCCGGCCGGGTTGAGCCTGCCGTTCCACCGCGATTCGTCCGGTGACTCTCATGTGTGGCAACCCGCCAATCGGCCATTGACGGCGGGGTTCCAACGGCAGACTCGTGCGCCGCAAAAAGGCTACGGCCTCCCTCGCCAACCCGGGATCAAACGAAACGGGCAACGGAGCAACGCTCGGCGGGCGGTAAGTTCCCGGATCGCCATCGAGCGCACGAACGAGATACTCCATGTGACCCGACGTCAGCGCCACGTATTGCTGCATCTGCCGCTGCTCTGCCCGGCGCAATTCGGTGAGTCGCTCCGCGCGCTGCCAGAATGCTTCCGAAAGGTCGGCTGTCGTCAAAATCCATTTGCTTCCCTGCTTCACAACCGTGGCAGGCGACTCCAACGACATGAGTTGGAGTGCTTTTTCAATGCGTCCTTTCCGAACGTTCACCCTGCTTTGCAATTCGTTCACAGAAAGTCCGGGAGCCACGTCCCGAAGCGCATTCAACACAGATTCAACTTCCTGCCGCGACGGGAAGGCGCTGTCGATAAAAAAATCGTTGATGTCCGTTTCTTCCGATCCACTCAACAGAACCCCATGCGCCTCTGGAATCTGTCGGCCGGCTCGGCCCACTTGCTGATAATAAGCGACCACCGAACCGGGCGTCTGGTAATGTATCACGAAAGAAAGATCGGGTTTGTCAAAGCCCATTCCCAATGCCGTGGTCGCCACCAACGCTTTGACGCGGTCTTGTAATAAGGCGGTTTCAAGTTCCACCCGCCGCTCGCCGGTTTCTCCACTGTAGGCTTCCGCCGGAATACCTCGAGATTGCAGCCAGCACGCGACTTGGACGGCATCACGCACGGTGAGTGTATAAATGATACCGCTGCCGCGGAGGTTTGGCAGATGTGTTGCCAGCCAAGCTAGACGAGCAGCTTGGCTAGCCATCCTTATTGTCTGGAGCAGCAGCGAGGGCCGATCCAGTTCACCACGCGAAACCGTCAGATTCGGACCGAGGACGGTTTGCAAATCCGCCAACACTCGATTGTTGGCCGTGGCGGTCGTAGCAAGCACACGCAGGTTGGGCGGCAATGTCCGCATGATCCGCTCAAGGAAGCGATAGTGCGGGCGAAAATCATGGCCCCAATCCGAAATGCAATGCGCTTCATCCACTACGAGCAACGAGATGCGCCCCGCCACCGGTCCAAGTACGTCCGCACGAAAATGTTCGTTGGCCAACCTTTCAGGAGAAATCAGCAGCATATCCACTTCATCGCACGCCAGCGATGCCTCCACTTCTTGCCATTTTTCCTGATTTTCAGAATTGATTGTTTTGGCACGAACGCCCATCCGCTCCGCTGCCGCGATTTGGTTCCGCATCAGCGCGAGCAGTGGTGAAATGAGAATGGCCGGTCCCATTCCTTGCTCGCGCAGCAGCTTGGCGGCGATGAAGTACACGAAGCTTTTTCCCCATCCGGTTTTTTGTACTACGAGCAGGCGCCCCCGTCCATCTACGATATGCCGGATTGCTTCTTCTTGCCCGCCCCGGAAACTTGCCGCTCGATTCTGCGCGCCGAGCTTCAGCAGTTCAACCGCACGTTGTGAATTGTATGGCATAGTTTCATTCACGCTGCATACAGCAGCGATTGGAACCGGGCCATTTCGCGGTCGGTCCCGGTGAGGAAGTCGAACTCGATAATGGTGGCGCCGTTCGTGGCGTAGGCGAAGAAGAGGCCCAGTATGTTTGCGTAGTCCTTGGCCTGCTGGAGGCTGTCGGCTGGGTGTTTGTAGGCGGCTCTGGTCTCAACCACGGCCAGCGGGAGGTCGCGGGTGTAGCGGAGAAGGTAACCGCCGCGGTTCCCTGGGCGTCGTCTGGCGGTTGGTCCGCACGAGACAATACGGCCGACGGTGAAAATGCGCGGTTCGGCGGGCGAGTGGGGATCGTTATTCCAGCCGGCCTTTGGCAGGGGAGGCAGGACGAATTTGCGGCCTGTGCCGGCTTCGGTCATAAGGTCAGGCCGCGTTGGGGGAGTCCGGTGGCCCGAAAGGGACACCGTGCCAACAGAAACTCGTTCGCTTCAAATGTGCCGCCCAACATGAGAACTTGCGCAATGATAGGGTTTTTCGCCCCGGGACGCACGAGAAAATGGTGGGGACCTTGGATACCAAGGGGATGCACGAGCGGCATAGGAGCGACGCAATGCACCCGTCCTGAGTGGTTCATAGTATTGAGCTCACTTGATCATAGGGGCCGCGCAAAAATAACTCCGCCTTTTATGGCGCAGGAGTTTTGGCCGCCGGCGAGGCGCGAGCGACGCGCATACCCCGGTAGTGGGTCTGTAAGGAGCGAGCAACGAAGCCGGCGGGCAAAAGGACCAGCCAGAAAAGGTGAAGTTATCTTTGCGCGGTCCCATATGCAGGGGGAACCACGTTGCGGTTGAAGAGCACGGGGGGGAGGCGCAAAGCGGTTTCAAGTTTACATTTCCGCGGACATAGCCAACTTTGTCAGGCATCGAACGTGCATACTGAAACACAAACGGCCGGCGCCGGGGCCGGATGGTCGCCAATCTCCTGGCAGTCCAAACCCGCCGCCCAGCAACCGGTCTATCCCGACCCCGAGGCGCTGCGGCGCGTGCTGGCCCGGCTGGCAAAACTGCCTCCCCTGGTCACAAGCTGGGAGATCGAGAACCTCAAGCAGCAACTGGCCGCGGCGCAGCGCGACGAGTGGTTCATGCTCCAGGGAGGCGACTGCTCCGAGAGTTTCGAGGAGTGCGAATCCGCGGCCATCGCCAGCAAGCTGAAGATCCTCCTGCAAATGAGCCTGATGCTCGTGCAGGGCGGCAAGAAGCGGGTCATCCGCATCGGACGCTTCGCGGGGCAATACGCCAAACCCCGCTCGGCGGACATGGAGACCCGCGGCGGCCTCACGCTGCCCAGCTATCGCGGGGACATGATCAACGAGGCGGGCTTCAGCCTGGCCGAGCGGACCCCAAACCCGGAATTGCTCCTGCGCGCCTACGAGCGTTCGGGTCTGACCATCAACTTCATCCGCGCCCTCATCGAAGGCGGCTTCGCCGACCTCCACCACCCGGAGTATTGGGAGCTAGGTTTCGTGGCCAACTCTCCCCATGCCGGCGATTACATGCGCATGGTCCAGTCCATCGGCGACTCGCTGCGCTTCATGGAAACGCTCACCGGCTGCGTGCTGGCGGACATTAACCGGGTCGATTTCTTCAGCAGCCACGAGGGCATGCATCTTCTCTACGAGCAGGCGCAGACCCGCCAGGTGCCCCGCCGTTCCGGATGGTACAATCTCTCGACCCATTTCCCCTGGATAGGAGACCGCACCCGGGCCCTCGACGGCGCGCATGTCGAGTATTTTCGGGGCATCGTCAACCCGATCGGCGTCAAAATCGGTCCCTCCGCCGCCCCCGACGAGGTCCTGGCCCTGGCCAAGGTGCTCAATCCACAAAACGAGCCCGGCCGGCTCACCTTGATCCTCCGTTTCGGCGCCGGCAAGGTCGAACGATTCCTGCCGCCGATCGTCGAAACGCTGCGGCGCGGTGGCAGCGACGTGCTCTGGTGCTGCGACCCGATGCACGGCAACACCGAGACCACGCGGGACGGCATCAAAACCCGCCGCTTCGAGAATATCCTGGCCGAGTTGGAGGCCACTTGCCGGGTGCTCAAGGAGTGCCGCACTCACCTGGGAGGCGTGCATTTCGAGCTCACCGGCGACAATGTCACCGAATGCATCGGCGGGGCCAGCGGCGTGACCGAGGCCGATTTGACCCGCGATTACCGCACCCAGCTCGACCCCAGGCTCAATTACGAGCAAGCGATGGAAATGGCCTTGCTCCTGGCCCGCCTGATGGGACAAAAGGGCCGTTGAGCCTCAGACACTTAAACCTCTTGCAATCCTCCGGCCCGGTGAGTAGAACTGGATCAAGAAACTGATATTCTCTAATGTTTATGCGACTAAAACCAATCCTCGTTTCCTCCCTCTGTGCGGTGGCCGTCGTGCTGGCGGCGGGATCGCTTCGCGCCGAAAACAAAATCCCCGACCAATGCAGCGTGGGCGGCTATTTCATCGGCTGCCAGGCCTATACCTTCAACCAGTTTACCCTGTTCGAGGCCATCGAGAAGACCGCCTCAGCCGGTGGCTCGGTCATCGAGTTTTTTCCCGGGCAGAAACTGAGCAAAGAGGAGCCTAACGTCAGTTGGGACCACAATGCCTCGGCCGAGACGATTCAGAAGGTCAAGGCCAAGCTTGCCAAGCACCACATCACGGCTGTCAACTACGGAGTTGTCGGCGTGCCCAACGACGAGGAGCAAGCGCGCAAGCTCTTTGGATTCGCCAAGGAAATGGGCCTTCGGGCGATTACCACCGAATCGGTCGACGCCATAGATACCATCGAGAAGATGGTCAAGGAGTATGACATCATGGTCGGGTTCCACGACCATCCCAAACGGGCCGACGACCCCAACTACCGCATGTGGGACCCCAATTATATCCTCTCGGTGGTCAAGGACCGCGACGCGCGCATCGGTTCCTGCGCCGATACCGGCCACTGGGTCCGCTCCAATCTCCACCCGGTCGATTGCCTGCGCATCCTCCAAGGCCGCATCATCAGCAGCCATCTCAAGGACCTCAACGAAATGGGGCCCAACGCCCATGACGTGCCCTATGGCACCGGCGTCTCCGATATCCCTGCCATACTGGACGAACTCAAGCGCCAGGGCTTTGCCGGCAACATCTCCATCGAATACGAGTACCACTGGCAAACCTCCGTCCCGGAAGTAGCCCAGTGCATCGGCTTCGTCCGCGGCTACGGCGCGGCCAAAAAGTAGCCCGGCCCAGCCCGTCGGGAGCGTGGAAAGCGTGGAAAGCGTAACGGCGTCGAGCCGAGCTCCACGCCCCACGCTCCGCGGTCCCCCCGCCCGGCACGATTTTAGCCTTTCGCGCGGAGCGCCAACAATCTATCCTGGGTGCGCATGAAACATTCGGGCAGAGCCAGGAAGGTGGGTCTCAAACTGATCATGCTGTCGCTGGTGGCGGTGGCGGTGGTCTGGGCCATCGGCTTTCTGGTCATGGTCATGGGCATCTCGCTGATGGTGATTACGCCGGGCTTGGTGGTCATCTGGGTGCTGTTCGCGGGGTTCACGTTGTTCTTTTTTCGCGATCCGTCTCCCCGCGTGCCCTCCGGGGCCAACCTCGTCGTCTGCCCGGCCCATGCCAAGATCGACATCATCGATACGACCGTCGAGCCGGAATTCATGGGAGGCGAGTGCCAGCGCATCTCGATGTTCCTTTCCGTCTTCGATGTCCACGTCCAATACGCGCCCGTGAGCGGCACCGTCGCAATGGCCAAGTACACCATGGGCCAGTTCGTGAGCGCCCTCAGGACCGAGTCCGCGGCGACCAATGAGAACGTGCTGCTGGGCTTTGTGGCCAGCGAACCGCGCGGGCAAAACATCGGCGTGCGCCTGATTGCCGGCGCCATCGCCCGGCGTATCGTGACCTTCTCCCAACCCGGCGACGAAGTGGCCCGCGGCGAGCGGATCAGCCTCATCCAATTCGGCTCCCGCGCGGACGTGTACCTGCCTGCCAGCGCCAAGATCAAAGTCAAACTCGGCGAGCGCGTCGTCGGCGGCGAAACCGTCCTGGCCGCATTCGAGTGACCCAAACCCCAAGTGGTCATGGATTCCCCGTCCTCGCCCCCTCCGAACTCCGACTCAGCCGAGCCGAAGCTCAAAATCTATTTCCTTCCGAACCTCCTGACGGCCGGCAACCTCTTCTGCGGGTTCGTCGCCCTGACCAAGATCGTGGAGGCCCACCTCGCGGACGGGGATTTTTACCCGATCAAAGTCGCCCTCGGTTTCATTCTCCTGGCCTGCATCTTCGACCTGTTCGACGGGCGGGTGGCGCGGATGGGCGGCATCGAGAGCCCGTTCGGCCGGGAATTCGATTCGCTGGCCGATCTGATTTCCTTTGGTGTGGCCCCCGCCTTCCTGGTCCACCGCGTTGTCCTCAAAGACGTCTTCAGCGACCATCCCGAGCTGGGCTGGTTCATCGCCTCCATCTATTTGATTTGCGGCGCTTTCCGTTTGGCGCGCTTCAACTGTCTGGCCGCGCTCCCCAACACCGGCGGCACCAAGGATTTCCTGGGCTTTCCAATCCCCTCAGCCGCCGGGTTGGTCGCCTCCCTCACCCTCCTCATCATCCAACTCAACGAGAAGGACAAGTCCCTCGGGCCTTGGAAATTCGTTCCGGTGGTGGTCCTGCTCTTTCTCTCCGCCATGATGGTCAGCACCATCAAATACCCCAGCTTCAAGTCCCTGGGCCTTCGCTCCGGAAGCACTTTCACCAAGATGCTCGTGTCGGCGATGAGCCTGGGCCTGATTCTCGTCTGGTGGCGAACCCTCCTTCTCTACGCCCTTCCCGCCTTCTTCACCCTTTACCTGGTTTATGGCTTTATCCGCCCCCGCATCTCACGGGAAGTCCGCCGCGAGATCGAGGAAGAGGAGGAAGACGAACCGGGCGCGGAACACCTTGGGTGAGAGGGATAAAGGGAGCATCCGCGGCAACCACATGGATCATTTGCATCCCATCCTGATCGCGGGAATGACCGGTTTCCTGAGCAGCCTGCTGCTCTGCATTCCGGTTGGGCCGATCAACCTGACCATTCTCAATGAAGGCGCCCGGCGCGGCTTTTATTGGGCCGTGATGATTGGACTCGGGGCGACGGTGATGGAGGTCATCTATTGTTTCATCGCGTTCACTGGGTTTGCCTCCTTCTTCACCCGCGGCTACGTGAAGGCGGCAATGGAACTGTTCAGCTTTGTGTTCCTGCTCTTCCTGGGCGTCAAATTTGTCATGAGCCGTTCGTTGGGGACGGCCCCCGTCCGGCTGGGTGCCACCGCCCAGAGAATCGAGGAGCGCATCGGAGAGCGGTTGCATCCCCATTCGGCCTTCATGGTCGGGATGGTGCGCGTGATGGGCAACCTCAGCGTGCTCGTGTTCTGGATCATCCTGGCCGCCAACTTCATCTCCCGCGAGTGGGTCCCCGCCGATTGGCCGGGCAAACTTGCCTGCGTCGCGGGCGTGGCGCTGGGAACTGGCTTATGGTTCGTCAGCTTAAGCTGGGTTGTCTCATTGGGCCGGGGAAAATTCAGCGAGAAATCGCTCCTGCGAATGGAACACTGCTCCGGAGTTGGCCTGTTGGTCCTCGCCCTGATTCATGGCGCCATCATCATGAGAGAAATGTCCCTCCGCCACTGAACCGAGGTCATTGAGCGGCTCCAGGACGGCAGAGGGTGCGGCAAATCTCGCGTGCATTCCGGCCGGCCATTCGCCAGAATAGAGACCCATGGTATCGGCTTGTTCCGATCTGGCCCCGAAACGGGCCGCTCGGGTTCGGCGCGCGTTGCGCCGCCGTGTCCGGATACTCTTGTACCTGGCCGCTCCCTGCTCCGGCGAGAGTGACCTCCAGCGGCGGCTGTTGCTTTGAGCCTCATTCATACCGCATCGCATGGCGCACAAACTCATCATCATCCAGCCCTCCAACTACCTCTCGAAGCGGGACCGGACCGTGCTCAAGGTCCGCCGCCGGAGGGTCGTGCCATTGACCCTGCCCTATTTGGCCGCGCTGACCCCCGAAGGGTGGGACATCACGCTGGTGGATGAACAGTTGCACCCGGTCCCCTTTGACGGGCGCTTCGACGTGGCCGCCGTCAGTTGCTCCACGCTCGCCTCCTTCCGCGCTTACGACGTCGCCGATGAGTTCCGCCGTCGCGGCGTGCCCGTCCTCCTCGGTGGGCCTCACACTTTCTTCCATTCCGAAGAGGCCGGCGAACATTGCGATGCCGTCGGCATCGGCGAGGCCGAGCCGATCTGGGCAACGATGCTCGAGGACGCCCTTGACGGACGACTGACCAGGCTTTACCGGGCCGAACAACTCGCCGACCTGGCCGGCCTGCCGCCGCCGCGCTACGACCTCCTGGACCTGCGGCGCTACCGTCCCTTCGAGACCTTCACCATCGTTTCCTCGCGCGGCTGCCCTTTTCAGTGCGAATTCTGTTCCGAACGCTTCCTGCTCGGTGACAGCTATCGTTGCCGGCCGGTCCCGGAGGTCATCGAAGAAATCAAACGCTGTCCTTCGCGGAACATCTTCTTCGGAGACAGCAATTTTGGAGGCAAGCGCAGCCACGCCATGGAGTTGATGGAGGCAATGGTCCCGTTGCGGCTGCGCTGGTCGGCGCTCTGGCCCTCTTATCTTTGCAACGACAACGACTTCATGGACCTCGCCCAGCGCAGCGGCCTGCTCCACCTCAACATCGGCCTGGAAAGCATCAGCCCCGAAACCCTGGCCGGCATGAACAAGACCTTCAACAAGACGCATCAGTACGCCGATATGCTCGCCAACCTGCGCCGCCGGGGCATCAGCTATTCCTTGAATTTCATTTTCGGATGGGACGGCGAAGTCCAGGGCGTGTTTGACGCGACCCTCAAGTTCCTATACGAGCACAAAGTCCCCGTCGCCTACTTCAATATCCTAACCCCCATAAAGGGCACTCCCTTCTACGAGCGGATGCGAAGCCAAGGCCGGATTCTCGACGAAAAAGAGGTCGGCCGATGGCCCGGCCAAATCTGCCACCTCCGCCCCCCCTACGGAACCCCGGCCTCCTTCGAGAACCACGTTCGCAACCTCTACCGGGACTTTTACAGTCTGCCTTCGATGGTCTCGCGCCTGCCCATGCCCCTGACCCAATCGAATATCGCCTCATGGGTCATCAACTTCTCCCAGCGCCGAATGGCGCGCGGCGACCTCGCGCTCAACAATTTCGACGGCTACTGATCCCCGCCTGAAGGCGGCATTCCAAAGAGGCGCTACAGGGTCGGGGCGGGCTTCAGAAACCACTGCGGGCTGATCTCGTGGAGGGCGTTGAGCATGAACTGGATGGCGACCGCGGCGAGGAGCAGGCCCATAATGCGGGCGGTGATGTTCATGGCAATGGGGCTGAGCCATTCGGCCCCGCGGGCGCAGACGCGGAAGATGAGATAGCTGGCGAGGCAGACGGCCAGGATGCAGAGATACAGGCTCGCCACGTAGAGCGGGGCGCGGGGGCCGTGGTCGGCGGCCTGGTTGTAAAGAAGGATGGCCGTCGAGATCGCGCCGGGACCGGCGAGCATCGGGATCGCCAGGGGCGCGACCGCAATATCGGTCTTCTCCAGCCCGGCGGCGGTCTCTTCCGAAGTCTCGCGGACGCGGGAACGCTGGGCGCGCAGCATATCCAGGGCAACGAGGATCAGCACGATGCTGGCGGCGATCTCGAACGACGGCAGCGTGATGCCGAGGTATTTGAAAATCCACTTGCCGGCGGTGGCAAAAGTGATAAGCACGCCGGCGGTGATGCAGCACGCCAGGCGGGCCATTTTAATCCGCTGCTCCGGGGCATCGGTGGGCGTCATCGCCAGGAAGGCCGGCACCGCCGCCAGGGGGTCCACAATCACGAACAGGGAGGTGGTGGCTACGAGGATGTATTCGGGCAGGGTCATGGGGAGCATGGGGCGAAGATGGCCTCTGTCATACCGTGAATGATCTTCTTGTCCGCGGGGCAAATCGTGGCCAGGACGCCACCCAACCGCGCCCGCGCGGCATCGGATTCGCCCACGACGAAATAATAAGGGCAAAGCCGGGCGCGTCCTTTGAGCGGGAGAAGTTGCCCGCGGTTGAAATCGAACCACTGCGCCTCGACAAGGCTCGGCCTGTGATAGCGCTGCAGGACGCACGGGGTGTGGGCGAACTCGCGCAGCGCCTTGTCGAGCGCGGCGGCCCAGTCCGCATGGGAAAGGTCGCATCCCAGGAACACGCCGCGCGCGCCCCACGCATGGGGGGAAAAGCCCGAGACCTTCAAGATAAGCTCACGCTGTTTCTTCGATAGGGCCTTGAGCTGTTGCCAGTCCGTCACGTTCAGCTCTGGAATGGCGCCATGCGGGGGCAGCGGAGCCGGATCGACCAGCCATGTGTAGGGCACCAAACCGAGCAACCGTTTGAAAAAACTCTCTCCCAACTCCCGCCGCCAGAACCCGTGCAGGTTGCGGTTCCAAAGCAGCGCCAGCAGCATCTTCTCCTCGAAAACCGGTTTGGGGGGCGGAGTGACATGAAGCCGATTTGCGGCGGCGCGCTCAAAGATGGCCTTGGATGACGCCACGTTGGTCAGATCGAACAATTCGAAAAATCGGTAAACAGCGTCACCGTCCGCGAACCCGTCGAACCCCGCGCCCCGCACCTTGAACCTCGAGCCGCCCAACTGCTCCGCCACCCAGGCCATCTCCGGCCGGTAGGTGGCGGCTTCTTCCGACACAACGATGTGGACCGTCGGCGCGCCGCCGAAGATGCCCTCAAAGCCGCGCAGCATCCCTTCCGGCCCGCCCAGGACTTCGTAACCCAATTCCGAGTAGGTCCGGTTAAGCCATGCCGTAAGGCCGATGCCGCCCGGGACCGAGTCCAACTCGGTCACGCAGAGGCCCTGTTCAGTGATGAGCAAGTCGGGACGGATGACGCGCGGCACGTGGTTCTTGAAAGCGGGGCGCCGTTGAAGGGCGATGAGGTCCGCGGGCTTGCCCTGGTCCAACCAGCGGGCAATCCACTCAGGCTGCTCGCCCTCGGCACTCTGGCGGTAAAGGAGATTCACGGCGCGATAGAACTGGAGCAGCACCCGCCCAAGGGATTCCAACTCATTGACCATCGCGGACCCAAGCGGGAACGGCGCGGGAGAAATGCGCCACTCGTGGCCGGCGAAGAGGCCCCCTTCAGGCAACGCCCGCCGGACGCTCCAGGCTGCCTCGACCGCGGAGGGATGCCGGTTCGGCGAGGTCAGGCTCATTTTCTCACTTGTCCGTTGCCAAAGCCCATCCATTTGTAGCTGGTCAGCTCCTCGAGACCCATCGGACCCCGGGCGCCGATTTTGTCGGTGCTGATGCCGATTTCGGCGCCCATGCCGAACTCGCCGCCGTCGGTGAACCGGGTCGAGGCGTTCCAATAGACGGCGGCGGAGTCCACCTCGCTTAAAAACTGCCGGGCGCGGGCCTCGTTGCGGGTAACGATGCTGTCGGAATGCGCTGAACCGTAATGGTTGATATGCTCGATGGCCTGCCGCACGCCGTCCACCACGCGCACGTTGAGGATGTAGTCGTTGTACTCCGTGTAAAAATCGCCTTCGGTGGCGGGCCGCAGATCGGGCTGTGGGCGCAGGGCCGGGAGGTGAGGCTTGAGCAGGTCCAGCGCCAACGGATCGAGGCGAAGCTGCACGTTTTTCTCCGCCAGTTTGAGCGTGATGAGCGGCAGGAATTGGGCCGCCACGGCTTTGTCCACCAGCAACGTTTCCATGGCGTTGCAAACAGCCGGACGCTGCACCTTGGCGTTCATGGCGATTTCCTCGGCCATCTGCAGGTCGGCGTCTCCATCGACATACACATGGCAGACCCCCTTGTAATGTTTGATGACCGGGACCTTCGAGCACTCGGCCACAGCGCGGATGAGGCCCTCGCCGCCGCGCGGCATGCACAGGTCCACATACTGC
Source organism: uncultured Verrucomicrobiota bacterium (assembly GCA_964653485.1). Classification (GTDB taxonomy): domain Bacteria; phylum Verrucomicrobiota; class Verrucomicrobiia; order Limisphaerales; family UBA8199; genus CAVQND01. The sequence goes on from CAZZFF010000003.1 coordinate 117,582, forward strand.
GTCAGCGCGAGCAACTCGCGGATGGCCTCCCGGTCAGTGGTCGGCACCACCTGGATGGCGTGCTCCGGAAACGCGGGCAGCGCCCGGCGGGCCGCCTCGATAAGAATGCGCGCAATGGCCTGGTTCGAGTTCAGCGCCTCTTTGCCGCCCCGCAGAATGGTCGCGTTGCCCGACTTGAAGCAGAGGCTGGCCGCATCCGCGGTGACGTTGGGCCGCGACTCGTAGATAATGACGACCACCCCGATGGGAGTCGCCACCTTCCGAAGCCTCAGCCCGTTTGGCCGGACTCGCTCATCGAGCACCCGCCCCACCGGGTCGGGCAACGCCGCCACTTCGCGCAAACCCCGCGTCATCGCGCCGATGCGCCCGTCGTCCAACCGCAACCGGTCGAGCATCGCGGCGGACAGGCCCATCCCGGCCCCAACCTCCAGGTCGCGGACGTTGGCCTCCTTAATACACGCCCCGCCCGGCTCCAGCGCGTCCGCCATCGCCAGCAGGCAGGCGTTCTTTTCCGCGGTCGTCAGCTTCGACAGTTCGCGCGACGCCGCCTTGGCCTCTTTGGCCAGTTGGGTCATTTGCTCGCTTAAGGTCATAGGCAGGAATGTACGGCAAAAACTCTGCCTGAACAGGCGAAAATCGAGGGGCGAGGGTCGGGTGTCGGTCGCATCAAGCGTCGTTTCTTCGTCAAAAGTGCCATGTTTTGCAGGCTAATCAAGCACCACTGGGACACGACCCTTGCTTCCGGGTTGCGGGAACCTCCATTGGCGCGTTTTGCCAGTGGTTTGGCGCGCTCTGCTAGTGACGGATTTCCAATCGAAGGTATCTTGAAACCATGACTGCAACCAAAGTCACCAGCGGCACGTTCAAGGTCTCCAGTCTCTTGGCCACTCGGCTCGGAGAGCATAAAGTGTCCGCACCGGACGTGCTGCGTCGGGCGGGATTGCCGGCAGCCTTCTTCCAGCAGGAAAAGATCTACGTCACGACCGACGAGCTTTTCGCGCTCTGGCGCGCGATCGGCGAAACCAGCGAGGATCCCGCCATTGGCCTGAAACTGGGCGCCGAGCCCCGTTTTGAACGCTACCAACCCAGCGGCATCGCGGCCGTTTGCAGCCGGTCCTTCCGCGATGCCCTCCAACGCATCGCCCGC
>CAZZFF010000004.1:0-109328 GCA_964653485.1 uncultured Verrucomicrobiota bacterium
TCGAGGAGGTTGGCGGTGCCCATGGCGTTGGTCTGGAGGGTCTCCAGAGGCTCGCTGTAAGAGCGGCGGACCAAGGGCTGGGCCGCAAGGTGGAAGACGATGTCGGGCCGGACTTCTTTGACTGTGGCGGCGAGGAGTTCGAGGTCGCGGATGTCGCCCTGGATGTCGCCAGTGAACGTCACGGGTTTGATGACGTCGTAGAAGTTGGGATTGGTCGGCGCGGGCAAGCTCAGGCCCCAGACACGCGCTCCGAGCATCTCCAGCCAAAGCGAGAGCCAGCCGCCTTTGAATCCCGTATGCCCGGTGACCAGGACCCGTTTGCCGTTGTAAAAGCCGTCGAACATGGGAATTCAGGAGCCGGCAGGACCGGCGTGATGGTTCGGGTTATTGTGCATTGGCGGACCGGACTTCTTTCTGCGCGCCGGACTTGCTCAGTTCCCGCATCAGATCGCACACGTAGCGGGCAAAGGGGATGGCGCAGGTCCACGCGGGCGAGACGGCATTCAATACATGCACCGATTTGGCATCGCCCTGGATGACAAAATCCATCTCGAGCTTCCGTGTCTTGATGTTCATCAACTGGGCGCGGATGCCCGGTTTGCCCCAATGGTGATAATTCTCCAGTCTCACTCCGTCCACCAGGGGCGCGGCCAGCGAAACAAGCCGCCGCCGGAAGTACTTGAGCGTTTCTTCGGCCGCGATGCGCTTGAAATCAAATCCCGCGAAGAGCATCAGCCCCAGGTCGCGGAAGAGGATTTCAGCGAACTCGTCGAGTTTGAAGTTCTCCAGCCCTTTGTATTGTTCCCGCCAAAAGGCGGGCATGGCCGTGGGGCCGATTTTGCATTTGCCCTCGACCGTGACGGTGAAATGAACTCCGAGAAAGGGATTCCGCAGGTCGGGCACCGGATACACATTGGTGCGCAGGGCGCCGGGCGGTTCGTCGGAATAGAGGTATACGCCTTTAAAGGGGACGATCCGGTAATCTTCGGAGAAACCGAAGTCGCGCGCGACGTGGTCGGCGTACAGGCCGGCGGCGTTGATGACGCAGCCTGCCTCGAAGTCGCCCGCGCGGGTGGTCAACCGCCCGTTGGCGCGGCCCAGGTAAGCGGCATTCTGGTGGATGACGATGCCGTGATCGAGGGCGTCCCGCTTCATCGAGCGGAGGACTTCCGCCGGATCGGCGGTCGAGGTCGTGGGCGAGAACAGGGCGCGCTCGAAGGTGCGGGCGCGGGGTTCGATTTTTTTGGCCTCGGCGGCGGTCACGGATTTGACTTCCACGCCATTGGCCTTGCCGCGGCGGAGCAGTTCGTCGAGTTGGGGCAAGTCCGAGGCGTCCTTGGCCACGACCAGCTTGCCGCAACGGTTGACGGGGATGTTGTGGTCCTGGCAGTACTGGTGGAGAATGCGGTTTCCATCGCGTGCGAGCTTCGCCTTGAGGCTGTCCGCGGTATAGTAAAAGCCGGCGTGGAGCACGCCGCTGTTGCGGCCGCTGGCGTGGAGTCCGCAATCGGGTTCCTTTTCCAGCAGCACGACGCGGCAATCCGGAAAACGGCTTTTGAGTTCGCGGGCGATGCTCAGCCCGACAATGCCGCCCCCAACGACCAGAAAATCAGCGGTGTTCATTGTCGTGTGTGCCAGACTTTCCAGGGGGCCTGGCCGCCGCTCCAGAGGCCGGAGAGCAACTGCTGCTCGCGGTAGGTGTCCATGCACTGCCAGAAACCGGTATGCCTGAAGGCGGCAATCTGCCCCTCGGCGGCCAATCGCGCGAGCGGTTCCTGCTCCAGGACGCAGGTGTCGCCGGTGAGGTAATTGCCGATGCCCTTGTTCACGACGAAGAAGCCGCCGTTGATGAAGGCGGTCTGTTTCTCGGCCTTTTCTCTAAAGGCGCTCACGTTTTCGCCCGTGATTTCGAGGTCTCCGAACCGGCTGCCCGGTTGGACGGCTGTGAGGGTGACGGTTTTCTTGTGCCGCTGGTGAAAGGCGATCGAGGCGTTGATATCGCTGTTGATCAGCCCGTCTCCGTAGGTCAGGAGGAACGTGTCCTCTTCGATGAAGCGCAGGACGCGCTGGAGGCGTCCGCCGGTCATGGTTGCCTGGCCGGTATCAACGAGGGTGACGCTCCAATCCTCTTCGTCGTGTTGGCTGTGGTACTTGATCTGGGGGCGCGCGCCGAGCCGGAGGGTAACGTCGCTGGTGTTCCACTGGTAATTGCGGAAGAAGTCCTTAATCACCTCTCCTTTGTAGCCGAGGCAGAGGATGAAGTCCTTATGGCCGTAGTGGGCGTATATCTTCATGATGTGCCAGAGGATTGGGCGCTCGCCAATCGGCACCATCGGTTTGGGCCGGAACTCGGTTTCCTCGCGCAAGCGCGTGCCCAAACCACCGCACAGAATCACTACTTTCATTATCAATGGTCCGCTTTTTTTGTCGCCGCGCAGCGCCAGACAGATGCCGCCCGCCGCACGGTCAGCGCCCTTTAGATACCCGGTTTACCTAAGCGAGACAATAGAGAAGAGCGGCGGCGGGGACAGGGCTGCTCTAAGCTAGCGGAACCGCGGGGGCACAAGCGCGCAGCCCTGAAATCCGAAATCCGAAATCCGAAATCCGAAGGAAATCCGAAATCCGAAAGCGGCGTGCTCCAGTGGAAGCGCCGCCACGATGGCAAGGTCCCGAACACCCCTGTTTATGCGTAGAAGGATTTCCCCCGCATGTTTTATGGCTGCCGTTCAGCGGGTGCATTGGCCCTTTTTGGCAAGACCTGACCCTCTTGCCAATAGTCAGCCCACGGATCGGCGGCCTCCAGGCGGCGCTCAATGGTTCGGATGTTGAACTGAGACGGGTCTAACGACGGATCGAGGGACGGTCCTTTGGGCACTGCCCACGACTTCAATACGCCGCCTTCCTCAAGCCGGAAATCGTAATTTTGCAAAGGCATGGCGGATGGTTGCCAACCGTTGAAGGAACCGGCGACGAACACCGCCTGCGCGTCAGGAGCATAGAGCCCAAGGCAAATGCGCTCTCTGCCGGGGCTCGGAAACCGCTCGAGCAATAACCGAGCAGGCTGGGCGACCGCCTCAGTCTTGGCCGCGAGGGCGTTGGGCACGCCTCTCTTCGACTGCCTCTTGGATCTCGGTGGTGCCGCCTTGGAAGCCGCCGTCCCTCGACTCTTCTTCTCATGTGGGATTGCAGGTGTTTTCATGACTGTATCCTTCGGTTTAGCCAATATTAAGACCCTCTTTGATCGGTACACCCAACTTTCGCTGAAGCGCCGTTATGACAACCTCCGCTGCCGCCTCGATGCTCAAGGCGGCCGTGTTGATGGTTAAGTCGTAGGCTAAGGGGTCGGCCACATCGCGACCAAATTGGCGGCGGGCCGACCTAACTCGCTCGCGATCGATTCTTTTCACCTCAACCCGGGCAGCATCCAAACTCAGGCGCGCTTTGTCGGCGGTCCGACGGATGCGGGCCTCAATGGGCGCAACCATCCGCACCGTCAAACCAAAACGGCTGGGTAAAATGTCCTGTGCTGCGTGACCGACAATGATCACGTCCCCCTGGTGACCAAGCGTGAGCACAATCTGCTTCAGATAGACCAAATAGCCGGATGTGCCGATCCTCTGGGGGTTCAGCAAACGGTCAATGATATCCTGGATTGCCGCCCGATCACGCTCATCCAAACTCTCAATTAGTTGGCGGCTAACGTGGGCCTTTTGCGCGATTTCATCCACGATCTTGTCGTCAAACACCCGCCAGCCCAGCCGCCCTCCGGCCAGTTGGGCAACGGTATTTCCGCCGGCGCCCTTCTCTCGAGAAATCAGCAAGTAGGGTCCGTATGACAGGTTGCCCTCCATGCCTCGCCCAGGTCGCGGCTCAGGATTCTCGCGGCGTTTCTCCAGGAGTTCGTTCGCTTGAAAAGTGGCGATTTGCTTTTTGACATAATCTTCAACGTCAATCATACCTTCTTCATCGGCGGAATAGTTACTCAAACCGCCCACTGCCTGCCCGCCGACCTTTCCAGGCAGCAACGGCAAAAACACCTTACTCTCGCGGGAGACTTGGTGTTGGCCTCCTTATTTAGAGGAGTAGCCTCCTGTAATTCCATCGCCAACCCATCACCCGACACGCCATTCACTCGCGTTCCAGGGATTCCAGCTTCAACAATACAATCCTCTCGAACGGATCGCAAGGCCGTTGCCGGTTACAGATCAGGCGATAAGGCGACAGAACCCCGACCGATTGCCGGACGATTGACAGCGCCTCCGCCGTGTTCAGCGGCGTGCCGGCTGACAGCGCCGTGGCGGGCAGTTCTGTGCCTTCCTGTCCAGTAAGGGCCATCTCTCGAAAAGACGGGAGATGATGGGTTGCGCTCCGCTTTGCGGATGGGTAGCGTTGAGCCGCGCTCGCGAGGCGAAAAGAAATAGAAAACCGATTCAAGAAAGTGTGAAACGATGAAAGCGATTGCGATCAATGGCAGTCCACGCAAAGGCGGCAACACCGAGCTTCTGCTCAGGCGGGTGCTCAAGCCGCTGGAGGCGGCAGGGTGGGAGACCGAGTTCGTCCAATTGGGAGGCACGCCGATCCGGGGGTGCCGGGCCTGCTACGCGTGTTTCAAGACCAAGAATTCGCGATGCGGGCAGAAGGACGACAGTTTCGCCGAGTGCATGGAGAAAATGGTGGCGTCCGACGCGATCATCCTGGGTTCGCCCACCTATTTTAGCGATGTCAGCTCGGAGATGAAGGCGCTGATTGACCGCGCCGGCCTGGTGGCCGTGGCCAACGGCGGGTTGTTTCGCCGGAAGATCGGGGCCGCGGTGGTGGCGGTGAGGCGAGGCGGGGGCACGCACGCGTTCGACACGATGAATCACATGTTCCTGATGTGCGGCGCCATTGTGCCCGGGTCGATTTATTGGAACCTCGGCTTTGGGCTGGATCGAGGCGAGGTGGCCAAGGATGAAGAGGCGCTGCGAAACATGGACGACCTCGGCCAGACCATCGCCTGGCTGGGTGCGGCGATTGGCCGGGAATCGAAGGGTCCCGGGCGCCCGGTCTATGCCGAGCCGGCGCCTTGAAGGGGGCGGTGACTCATGTAAATTGACTGCGCCTGAATTTGACCAGGAGGAAAACACAGAGAGGTGAACGAGCGAGCGACAAAGGCGGGCTTGGGCCGGGGACTTGGGACCTTGATGAATGGGACCAAGGAGCCGACGGCGGCGGCATCGGCGCCGGAGGAGGGGCCTGGTCGCAAGGCGGAGAATCTCTCGCCCGGCATGGCGGCGCTGATGCGCGGGCGCGGGCCGGGGCAGCCCACCGGCAACGAGGAGGCGAAACGGCCTGCCGTGTCTCCCGGCCTCAAGCTTGTTCGGGTCTCACTGGTTTTGGCCGACCTGCTCCTGGTGGCGCTGGCGGCGCGCCTGGCGATCAAGGGCGGAGGCCCGCTGGGCTTTATCGGCGCCGCTTTGTGTGTTCTGGCTGTGGGGCTGGGCGCGTGGCTGTTCTGGCTGGCCTCGAGGGTGTTGTCATTCCCTCATGCTCAGGACGACCCCGCCGCTGACAAGGAGCGCCGCGGTGATTAATTCGGGGCCGGGCGTTTTTTTCAGGAAGAGGCAGAGGAGGAAGGTGGACAATGCCGGGATAGCCGCGGCGAAGAGGCTCAGTGTTTGGACCTTGGCCCTGGGCAAGGCCATCTCCCACAGGAGGTAACCCGCCGCCAGAGGGCCGGCCCCGTAGAGGAGAGTCATGCCGAGGGCAGACCAGGCCAACCCCGCCGGAAAGCCCCCGGTGAATTCCACGATGACGCACGCAATCGAGCCGATAATGAGAAAGCCTAGCGGGCTGGTAACGTAGTCTTTGGCCCAGAGGCGCCATCGGGCCAGGGAGGCTGAATAAACGCCCCAGGTGACGGCCGCAAGGAGGGCCAGAGCATAGGGCAAGAGACGGCGGCCTGGGAATGGGCCGGCGTCGGGCCCGCTCGAAAGCACCTGGCGGAGGTGCGGCAGGTTGGCCAACGCCAAGCCCGCCAGGGCGAGGGCCATCGCGCCGGCGAGGCGCCCGGTGAGACGCACTCCGGGGACCCACCAGGCGCTGAAGACAAGCGTCAGGATTGGCCAGAGATAGTTGATGAGGTTGACCCCGACGACTTGCCGCGGGGTGGAAGCGGCCAACGCCCAGGGCCACGCCAGGCCGTAGAGCACGAAGCAGCACACCGGGATCGCCCAGAGCCGCCATGGCAGCCAAAGGGCGCTGCGCAGCTCGCCCTGACGCACCCGGCGCCAAGCGAGTTGCAGCGCCGCGCTCGTCAAGGATGAGAGCGCCACGAAGGGCCATGCGCCTGTCTCGCGCGCCCCAAAAAAGACCAGCGAGGAGCCGAACGACCAGAACAGGACGGCACCCATTCCAAGCCACAAGCCAAGCGGCGAACCCCGGTTTGCCACGGTGCCGAAGGAACGTGCGGCGGGCGTGTGGATGGTCCGGGTCAGAAGCCTCCGATGGCAGGCTGGAGCCAAGGGGAGAGGCTCCAATACCACGTCGCTGGTTTCAGGCTGGTGATATGCCCGTCCATGAAACCGACGGCGCTGCGCCCGTTGTGGTGCGGGAGCGGGCCGCCCCAGTTAGGGTCGGTCCCACTGACGCCGCCGTTGTTGGGGGCATCGTCGCCCGGGTCGTGAAGGATCCAGCAGCCGGGCTTTTCCTGGGAGGTTGGGGTCACGCACCGGAGCGGATCGCCGGTGTTGAGCGGCTTGCTGCCGGAATCGGTGATGTAGGCGACACAGGCAGGTTTGGCAATAGCCCCGCGCACGCCAGGCCATTGGGAGTAAGGCCAGGGGCCATAATCGCAGCCGCCGATGCGGAAGTTGATGCCGTAGTTCGAGACCCCCAGGTCCGCGGGGCCGGTGGGGTACTCCTGGATGAACCCCTTGAAGAACCGGCTCTGGACAGGACAAAGGAGGAGGTTCGTAGTCCTTTGGTAGGGGAGGAGGAAATCAAACCAAGCCCTGCGGCCGCCGGAGAGCGTTGAGGAATTGTCGCCGGTAACCTGGAAGGTCAAGCAGTATTTCCCACCGTAGTCATCGCAGTACAACTGGGTGGCGGTTTCCATCTGGTGGAGGTTGTTGACGCATGAAACGGCCTGTCCCTTTTGCTTGGCCCTGGAGAGCGCGGGCAACAGCAGCGCGGCGAGTATGGCGATGATGGCGATGACGACCAATAGTTCGATCAGCGTGAAGGCGGGCCGCCGGCATAACCGGTCCCCCGGCCGTCCGCTCCGCCCAGTTTGCTCTTGCGCCCTCATGGTCATGATGCTGCTCCCGTCATTGACCGGATGACAAGCAAGTTCGTTGCGCGCGCAACTGCCGGGCCAGGCTGGATGCGAAAGCTCAGGCGGGGTTCGCTTGGGCTTTAGCGGATTACTGGCTCAGGCGGAAGAACTGCTGTGTGCCGGAGACGGGATTGGTAACGACGTTTTGCCCATTGACAACGACGGGCCCCGGAGACACGGGGTTCCAGACCGCCGGCGAAGCAAGGTTCGTGGTGAACTGCAACGTGAACCCAGCGGCACTGGCCGGCCAGGTCAAGAGCACATTTTCCGCGGCGGGAATGATCGTCAGTTGCACCGGCGCCGGCGGCAGGCCCGGCAGCGAGATGCTGAACACGGTGCCGTTGCCCGAGCGGCCCCCGGAATCCGCCGTCCCATAGAGGCTGTTGCCCGATATGACGACTCGGGCTTCCGCGAGCGCCCCGTCGTTGCCGTCGGTGAAATTGTGCAGGGCCGTAAAGTCCGTGCCATCCGTGTTGAGGGAGAACACGGTGCCATAGCTAGAACCACCGCCTGACGCCGTCGTCCCATACAGAACGTCATCCGATAGAAGCAACCCGGCGACCGGATAAGTGCCGTCGATGTTGGTTTGCACTCCGTAAGTGTTGGGCTCCGTAACCGTGAAAGTGTGGAGGACCGTGAACCCTGTGCCATCGGTGTTGAGGGAGAACACGGTGCCATAGCCTGAATAGCCGCCGAATTGCGTCGTGCCATATAACGAGGTGGTCCCCGAAAAAGCCAATCCTGCGGACGGATTAGCGCCGTCGTTTCCGCCGCCGAACCCATACAGGGGCATAAAGCCGGTGCCGTCGGTCTTGAGGCTAAACACGGAGCCGGCGTCTGAATTGCCGCCATTGACCGCCGTCCCGTAAAGGGTCTGGCCCGACAGGGCCAAGCTGGCGGCCGGATTGGCGCCGTCGGGGCCGTTAGTGAAGCCGTAGAGGGCCTTAAACCCGGTGCCGTCGGTGTTGACGGCGAACACGGTGCCAACGCCGCGGCCGCCGCCCTGACTGGCCGTTCCGTAGAGGGTGTTGCCCGACAAGACCAACCCGGCTTGCGGATAAACCCCGTCGCCGTTGGTATAGTTGCCAAAAGGATCATACCTGGCTGCGCCGAAACTATGCAGGGTCCTGAAGCCCGTGCCATCGGTGTTGATGGCGAACACGGTGCCATTGCCCCACCCGCCGCCAAACTCCGCCGTTCCATACAAGGTGCTGCCTGAGAGAAGCAATGCGCCGACCACAGAAGCCCCGTCGCTGTTGGCATATCCGCCTCCGGAAGTGTTCGTATGGGTTTCGGAGAAAGTATACAGGTTCGTAAAGCCGGCGCCGTCGGTCTTGACGGCGAACAGCGTGCCGTTGCCGTTTGCGCCGCCGGATTCCGTGGCCCCGTAGAGGGTGTCGCCCGAGACAACCAGTCCGGCTTCCGGCTGAGTTCCGTCGCTGTTGGTGACGCCGCCCGAAAAATCAATGCCCCCTTCCGTGAACGCATGCAGGATAGTGAAGGTCTGGGCCGTGAGCGGCACTGCGAGCGTCAACAGGAAAACAGCCGCCAGAGCAGGCAGCAGGAAGGGATTCCTAGACCCTCGTTTGCAAGTTTCCCGAGGCACTTCCTGAGCGTAGCATCGCCGCATCACCAGGAACGGTAGGCGCAGCCTCGGATTTTGTCAAAGCATGACGGCACTCGACGGGTGGACCTGTCAAGCAAGCCCGTCGTTTAGCCTCGTTGCCATGCGGCCCGGAATCTGGTATCACAGCCTCATGCTTCATACGCGATAATCGCATGACGATAGCCGAAATCCTGAAGGAACTGGAGCTATGCACCGGAGGCTTCCCGATGCAGGCGGCGAAGGCTGCCATCGAGCAGCGCGAGGCCATCACACCGGAGTTGCTGCGCGTGCTGGAGGCGGTAGCGGCGGACCCGTGCAAGCCCTGAGTTACCGCCCATGGGCACGATTCGCACATTCAACGTAGAAGCCGGGATGCCCACGCTCGAAGAAGGGCGGCGGCTGGTTGCCGCTGAAATCAAGCTGGCCAAGCGGGAGGGGGCCAAGGTGCTGAAGGTGATTCACGGCTACGGCTCGTCCGGCAAGGGCGGGGCGCTTTGCGTGGGGTTGAGGAAATCGTTCGGGCTGCGGAAAAAGGAAGGCGTCATCAAGGACTTCGTCCCAGGCGAGGCCTTTTCCATTTTCGATCAGACGGTCCTGGCCCTGTTGGAGGCGGTGCCTGAGTTGCGCGGGGACCCGGACCTCGGCGCGAGCAACGAGGGCGTCAGCATCATCTGGCTGAAGTGAGGCACGATGGATGCCGCATGAAGCAACAATCCCACCGTGGAGACAACTGCGTCATCAAGACAAACGTCTTCACCACGCTCCCGCTCCGGTTGCGAAATCCCCCGCTGTGGTTTGATGTATCCAGCGTGACTAACGGGCTTCTCTTTACCGGCGATGATTGGATTTATGCCGTCGTCGACCAAGGTCGAGGGCGGCGTTATTACTACAACGGCGACTGAGCGGCAGAAGCCAGCGGCAAGCCGCTTCAGACGGACCGCCCCCATTAGGTGCGACGCCAAACGCGCCGGGGGGCCACGCTGCGGAGGCGGTTTGATTCTGCTGGCCACAGTGGGCAAGCTTGGGGGCGCGATGGTCGCGGCGAGGATGAGCGGGGCGACTTGGCTCGACTCGTTCGCCCTGGGGGCGCTGATGAACACACGAGGACTCATCGAACTGGTCGCTCTCAACATTGGCTACGACCTGGGGATTTTCTCACCTCGCATCTTCACGATGCTGGTGATTATGGCCCTGGTGACCACCAGTTTGACCGGCCCGCTGCTCGGCCTCACTGAGTATCTTCGGGGGAGAAAGGTTCTGGTCGCAAACCAAGGCTATTCATGAGGGACGGCACCGCCTCCCCCCCTTCTGCCGGCGCGTTCCGGTCATCCGCGAAATGAAGGTCGGAGGGGGCGCGGGATACCCGGAACCCACCCGCCCGGACCAGTTCGTCCTCCCCGTAACCGCCGTTCAGCAGCCCGATTCCGAGCATCCCGGCCCTTCTGGCAACCGCCGCGCCAAGCGCATCTTGACCGTAGCGTCTGCCGGGAGCTTTTCACACTGCACCTGGGTCAACCGCGGCTCCGCAAGCGCCTGTGCAACCACGCGCCGCGCCCGTTTCGCTCAAGATAGCGGTCAACCCCGCTATACGTCCACGAATCCGGCCCACCAACCATCCCTGCCGTTCGGTCATCTGGAATGAAAATGGGGCGTCTTCCACCCCCAGCGCTTCTGAAAGCACCGGCCCAGAGGAAGCGCAAGCCGCCGGGGCGCCCCGGCGCACGGTCCGGCTCACCCGTACCGGTAGGGCCGTTCCATGGGGAAGGCGTTGGGCAAGTGGCGAATTTCACGAACCGCACCGCCGGCCAGAAGGACTTCGACAATGTCGAACCGGACCTTGACGGCGGGCTTTCGGAGCAGACGCAGATAGTCCAGGCCCGCGCGCGTCAAACGTCCGCGCCGCTCGGCATCGACGGCGGAGGCGGGCCGGCCCCATTCTTCCGAGGAACGGGTTTTGACCTCGATGAACACCAGGCAGTCGCGCTCCCGGAAGACGAGGTCGATCTCGCCGCGTTCGGAGCGGAAATTGGCGGCCAGGAATTTGAGGCCGCGGCGTTTGAGATGCCGTTTGGCGGCGCGCTCGCCGAGTTTGCCGCGGCGAAGGTGAGCAGGCTCAACGCCGCCACTCCACCATGCTCTGATGCCGGCGAGTAATTTCATGTCGGGATGGGATTGCTTTGCCTGCCGACGAGGCCCCTTGTATAACTGCGGGAGCGGCAAGACAAATGAAATCTTCGGACCAGCCTGGCGCGCCTGCGGGCGGCGATTCGCCTTCCGCCCGCTCGAATCCTCCCTCCGTCCTCCGCCCTCCGCCCTCCGCCCTCGGCGCTCCCGCGTTTCTTCCCAGGAACTGCCCGGTCTGCGGGGCCGCTAAAGGGCTGGGATGGCTGGAGAAGGGGAGCCTGCGGCTGGCGCGGTGTGGGGCCTGCTCCATGGTGTATGCGAGTCCGGCGCCCGCCGAGTTTGCCTGCGGCCGATATTATGAGCAGGCTGGGACGGAGTATTATCTTCTCCCGGCGAAGCTGGAGGGCGACTATGCCGCGGAGAGGTTCGAGCGGGAGTTGCGGCTGTTCCGCAAGCATTGCCGGAGGGGAAGGGTGCTGGACGTGGGGTGTTCGTCAGGGGCATTTCTGTTTCAGCTCAAGGGCCGTTTCCCGGCGGATTATGACATTCTGGGAACGGATGTGAGCGGCGCGCCGTTGGATTATGCGGAGTCGCGCGGGGTGCCTGTGGTCCGAGGCGATTTTCCAGCCCAGGATTTCGGGGGCAGGCAATTCGATGCCGTCACGTTCTGGGCGGTGCTCGAGCACTTGGCCGAGCCGCGTTTGTTTCTTGAGCGGGCATGGCGGGCGCTCAAGCCGGAGGGGGTTTGTTTCGTGCTGGTTCCCAACCTGGGTTCACTGGCGATGCGGCTGCTGGGGGCGCGTTACCGCTACGTTTATCCCCAGCACCTGAATTACTTCAGCCGGGGGACGCTGAGGCGGCTGGTTGAAGAGCGGTTCGAGGTGGTGGAAACGCGTTTTACCCATTTCAACCCGGTGGTGGTTTGGCAGGACTGGCGGCGGGCGGGAGCGGAGGTCTCGAACCTGGAACGGGCGGCGTTGCTGAAGCGCACGACCGGCTGGAAGCAGAGGCGCTGGCTCAAACCCGCCAGGGGCCTCTACCGCATTGCCGAACTGGGCCTGGGGAGTCTCGGGCTGGCGGACAACCTGGCCATGGTGCTCAGGAAGAGGCATTAGAGGCGGTCACAACATGAACCGCGAAGCCCGGGCGGGCGATTTCCGGATTGCCGGTCCGAGGAGGGCGGTTATACTCGCGGTGGTTGCTGTGTTTGGCTCGAACGGGCCTCGTTGGGCAGCCGTAAAGAAACTGAGCTTTGAATATGAGGATGACAAACCCCCTGGGCCTATCCTTGGCAATAGCGGCTTTTGCCCTGCTGGGAGCGCCCGTTCGCCCTTATGCAGGCAGTTTTGCGACTGATTTCAACTCGGGGCTGCCGGCCGGGAGCGCCATTTTTGGAGCATCCGCGGTCTCGCCCAACGACGGGACGGGCGGGGGCTACACGAACAGCGGCTGTCTGCAACTGAGCGGGGGGCTCGGCGGCCAAGGCGGCGCCTTCATCATCACCAACGACCTGGATAGCGGCGCTCCCGTGGCCAGCTTTACGGCCGCCTTCAAGGTGTTGATGACCGGGGGAGACGCGGCGGCCGGAATGAGTTTCAATTTCGCCCCCGACCTTCCGTTGGCCCCGTTCTCGATGGATGGGGCTGGCAGCGGATTGACCGTCGAGTTCGATACGCTGATCGATGGGGCGACTGAACCCGCCCCGGCCATTGACGTGAAGGTGGCGGGCACCGTGTGCGCGACGGCGTTCTTCGAGCGTATGCAAGCGGGGACCTTTGTCGATGCGCTCATTCAGCTCAACCCGGACAACACGCTGGACGTTGTCTATGACGGTTTCTACGTATGTTCGAACCTGGACCTCAACGCCTGCGGGTATTCGCCCGCGCCCGGGAGCCTGTTTGGCTTCGGGTCCATGACCGGAACGAACAACCAGGACCATTTCATCGACAACCTGAGCATCGCCACCTCCATCACGCCGGCTCCTTATATCCAGTCCTTTGCGCCCCAGGGACGGCAGGTCCAAACCAACGGCGCCATTGATATCGTGTTGGAGAATGAGGTCACCGCCGTGGTCCCCGCCTCGGTGGCGCTGACCCTGGACGGCGTCGCCGTTACCCCGGTCATTACCACGAACGCCAACGAGACGAGGGTGCATTTTGCCCCGCTGCCGGGGTTTGCGTTCGGTTCGGCACATGCCGTGGCCGTGGCCTTTGCCGACAACGCGACGCCCGCGCCGCACCGGTTCACGTGGAATTACAGCTTCACAGTTGCCGGTCCGCCATTCGTTCCGGGGTACTATACGACGCTCTTCTCGGACGGTTTTGAGAGCTACGCCTTGGGAGCGGTGGACAAGAATCCCATGTACTGGGTTCCCGGGAACGGCCCCAACTACGCGCCGAACGGGTCGGGCAATCCGTGGTTCGGACCCACGCCGCCCAACGCCCTGGTCGTGCCGACGGTTGGCGATGTGACGCCCCACGGCGGCAGCCAGATGCTGGGCGGCGCCCTGCCGGGAGACCAGGATACGAACTGGTGCAACATCGCCTACCGGGCGGGCGGCGGGGAGTCTTTCAAGAGCGACTGCATGCTGGACTGGTGGTTTTTCGACCCTGTGGGCAACGCTCCGAACGCCGCGGACTTTGAAGACTATGTGGCGCTGTGCAGCTACAGCACCGCGCCCACCAACACCGACTATCCCGGGTCCTCGTCGCTTGTGGCGAACGGCGACCTCTATGCGGGGCTGGTCGTCTCGCCGCCGCAATACCAAAGGCTCTGCCTGGGCGGTTCGGTGTTCATCCCGAACAACGGGGCGTATAACAGCTCGAACTACCAGGCGTGCATTATGGGCGCCCCGCTGGGCTACGGCCAGGGGTGGATCGACACACCCAGTCAACGCAGCGTCGGCTGGCATCACGCCCGCATCATCCTGGGCTCGCTGCTCCCCGACGGGACAGCCAATGTCAATTTCTACATAGATGATCTCGTGACGCCGGTCTATTCGGGCAATTCCCTCAGCACGAACGGATTCAACGTGATCGAGATCGACAGCGCCCAGGCCAACGCCGTCGGGTACTTCGATGACGTGAGTTTTGGCGTGGCGGGGGCGGCCCCACCCTCCAGCCTTTCGGTTGCGCTGGCAGGCAAGATGGTGGTCATCACGTGGCAGGGCGGGTTACTGCAGTCCGCTCCGCGCCTGACCGGTCCCTGGAGCACGGTGACCGGGGCCAGCAGCCCGTACCTCTACAACCCTGCTTCCGGGCCGATGCAATTCTTCCGGTTGCAGGCGGGGGCGAGCGCGCCCAGCCTCTCCGTCGCGCTGGCGGGCAAGCGGGTTGTCATCTCCTGGCAGGGCAGCTCGACACTGCAGTCCGCCGCGCGCGTGACCGGTCCCTGGGCCGACATGACCGGCGCGGCCAGTCCTTATTCTTGGGACCCCGCGTCGGGGCCGATGCAATTCTTCCGGTTGCGGGACTGAAAACCCGCAGGGAGTTGAGGGAGGGCGCCGCTTTTTGGAAGAGAGTCTTTTATACGCCGCTCCCTCAGCGGTCCCGTTCACAACGGCTTGCTGCCGAGCCTCACCGTCAGGGTCGAGCTTTGGCCCGGCGCCAGTTTGATCTCGTTCGCCGCCACATTGCCCGATTCGACGCACACCATGTTCTTGTACTCGTCGTTGCCGAAATCGGGCATCTGCTGCGATTTGGCGACCCAGGGATTCCACACCACAGTCGAAGCCGAGCCTTCCTTCTCGACGCATATCCTGCGGCCCAGGACGGGGTCGGCGATCTCCACCGGGCCGCGGGCATCCAGAAACGTACGGTCCACCTCGGAGCCGATCCTGATGAAGTCCGCCGTCTCGACCTTCCTGGCATAATTCTCGAGCCGGTCCAGGTACGAAACGCCCTTCAGGCCGTGGATTGAAATCGCGGTGCAGTCCCCGACCTCGAAGTAAGTGTGAAGGCAGTCCTCGAAGCTCAGCACTTCGTCAGCGGAGCCGTTCGTAATAATGAGCTGGAGCGTCAGCGTGTCTTTGACGCTCACCACGTAATCGGCCGTGAACGGCGGAAGGGTAGATGCCTCGGGGCAGTCAGGCAGCCGGAAACGGAGGCTCACGCTGCCGTCGGCTGCGGGGGCCAATTCCTTGAGGTCCCAACTTTTCAGCCGAGCAAACCCATGCTGAGGCAGGCCCTCGCGAGGGCCGAACCAGGGGAATATCACCGGGATGCCCCCCCGGATGGGCTGTCCCTCGGTAAAGCGGCTGCATTGGCTCATGAACAACAGCGGCGGCTCGTCCCGCTTTTTGAATTGCGTGACATGCGCGCCAGGCAGGTATATCTCCGCGGTGCTCCAGGCCGTCGTGATCTCGATCATCGGCAGTTCATTCTGCCCGTCCAAAAAGGCCACCCGGGCGGGAGTCGTCCCGTTGGGGTTGTGCTCGATAGTGCTGGTTGTCATAGTTCGCCTGTGTCATCACCTTTGTATCACAATCCCCGCCCCTTGGCACGTCGAATCTTCCGGCTCGACCGGCCCGGGGCGCACGACCGATCAGTTGTATCCGGGGCGAGGGCATCTCATGGAGCAACGATCATGGCGGCGAGTCTGGCTCGCGCTTGTTCGTAAGCCGCCGGGTCCTTGTCCCATTGGAAAAAGCTCCGGGTCAGCGAGCGAACCACGTTCTGGGCCTCTTCGGCTTTGCCCAACCTCTGGAGGATGGCCAGGTATTCGTAGTCCTGGATGGCATCACGCAGGGCCTTGAGGCGCAGGGTGGGCGCGACGCCATCGTAGCCGAGGGCGCGCGCCGGATAGACCAGCGAACCTTCGCCGTTGTAAACGATGCCCTTGGCGCCTTGTTGCGGGAGGCCGTTGCCCGTGAAGAAGGGCGCTTGGGTCCAGGGGTCCTCGGTCTGGCGCCAGTAGGACATGCCGCCCCAATAGAGCAGGCCTTTCATGCCGTCGCGCCAGGCCATCCAGGCGGGCACGCGGTAGTTGAGCAGGGGGAAGTCGATGTGCCACCACGGGGTCGGCGGCCCTTGGCAGAGTGCCGTGTAGGTCCAGACGGTCTCGCCCAGGGCCTGGCGCTTGGCCGCGCTCTCCTGGCGATGCAAGGAGAAGAGCGGACACCAGATGTCGACCGCGCCATAGAGATCGCCCCACGCGCTATCGGCGCCTTCATAGCCCGGTTCGGTCCAGGGCTGCTCGACCACGAGCACCTTGACGACCGACTTGGCCTCCCGGATGGCCTTGCCCCATTTTTGCACGTAGCGGTAATCCTCCAGGGTGTTGGGCTCGTCCCTGAGGTAGGTGTAAAACAAGACGTTGGGCCGGTCGAGTTCCTTGGCCGCGCCGTCGAATGCGGCGAGCCAGGCGCGCAGGACGTCGCGCTGGGTTTCCGGGTCCTTGACGGCGCTGGAGGGATGGGGAGTAAGCAGGGCGTTGACGTGATAGCGGTCCACGAACCCGCGCAAGGCCTGCACCTGCCGGGCCGGGATTTGGAAGGAGCCGTCCGGCTGCGGCTTGGGAACGAGCGTTTCCGGGGGCGGAGTGGCGTTGAAGCGGTGTTCACTGAGCAGTTGGGCGCACTGGGCCTCGACCGCCGTCCAATCCGGAGGCTCCGGCCAATTCTCCGCCTTGGCGCGCTCGCGATAGTAATCCCGGAGGCGAGGCGAGCCGAACTCCGTCACCAGGGTTGGGGTCTCCGGCAAGGCGAAGTCCCACACTGTCAATGAAACCGGAATCTCCCGGTCGCCGCCGGCGGCGGTGACGCGATAGGCGCCGCGATAATCGCCCGGCGGCGCGTTGGTGGGAACGTAGAGGTCCACCCAAAAGCCATGCGTTTGGTTAGCGGGCAAATCGAAGGGCACCGCGACGAACCGCGCCCCTTCGAGCTGCTTTCCGGTCAGCGGGTTCCGGAACGGGATGAGCGGGTCGGGATACCAATCCGGTTTGAAACCCTCGTTTCGGTAGGTTCCGACTTCGAGATGAAGCTGGTGTTGGCGATAGAGCCGGGCGTCCTCATGGCGCAGCACCGCCCCGGCCGGTCCGTGGAGGTCCGCCGCTTCGAGGCTCACGCCGCTGAGCGGTTCGTCGGAGCGGAGGAGAATCTGGAAGCTCACCCACTGGTTGCGGGCGGCGGCGGGGCGGGCGGTCGTTTCCGCGCCGGGCGCGTCGCTGCGGAGGACGTGCCGGGTTTCCGTCAGGGTCCAGACGTGCCACTCCGCGCTCGCTGTCGGCACGGCGCCGAGGGAGATCAAAATGGCGAGGGAAAATGAGGGATTTGGTTTCATGTCGTTGGTCGGTTGGACAATGTTAATTCAACTTAGGAGTAGCAGATCATGAGGCCGCACTCGTTGCCCCTCAGGTTGAAGGTAACCAACCGGTCCCCCGGCTGGTAGAAAGTGGGTTCGTGCCGGACCCCTTCATCCAACCAGTTCTCATCGGGCGCCAGATTAGCCGGCCGCGGCAGCCGTTGCCAAGCGCGTAATCCTGGCCTGCGGATTCAGCGGATCAGCTTCACGGCCGCGAATCCGTAGCCGCGCGCGTTCAACGAGACTTTGCCCTGCTCGACGGCCAAAGCTCCCCGCTCGCGTTCGAGCAAATCCGTCGCGCGCGCAGCACGATAGCCGGGCGCAGTAACCACCACCGCTCCCGTTCTCCCGGCGGTTTCCCACAAGCGCACCACGGCTTGATCGGAGGCGGCGCCATCCGCCGGCTTCATGCAGGTCACCAGCGCGCGCATCGGGTCCACTTCCAGATGCGGCCGGTCCAGCCATTTCTTTGGGAGTCGGCCAGACGCCAGAGTCAGTGGGGCGGAGGCGTCTCGGCTCCAAGCCAGGGTTGCGGCGCTGTCATAGCCCGGCGCATGGGCGCGCAGCGAGTAGCGGAAACGGAAATGGGACTCGCCATCCTGGTCCTGGGTGACTTCCTTCCAATTCTGATCGTTGCCCAACGGCTCGAAGGCCAGCGCCCCTTGGTCCAGCCGCAACAGATATGCGTCCATGGTCGCCACGCTCACACCGATGCGGCCGGGCGGGGAATAGTCCACGAACCCCTGCACCCCAAACCGCCTTAAGTCCGCGCCGGACAGAAGGTCGCCCTCCGGTTCCAATTGGGGACGAAGCACCGCCCCGGTGGTTTCGATGCGGAGGTCGCGGGCGTAATCGCCGACCGGGAAGAACGTGAGCAGCCGCTGCTCGTTGGTCGTGGGCGGCTTTTCGAGGAGGAGGTCAAAGTCCACCCGGTCCAGCGCGGCGTAGAGCGTGATGACGTTGGTCAGGCGGATGTCCCCAATATGACCGATAACACGCATTTGGGCGCGGACCGCGCCCAAGTCCGTTTGACATCGGACGTCGGATAAGAGGCGCTCCTGTCCGTCGTCAAAGACGGTTTGGCAGAGCGCGCGCCCCGAAGACGCGTCGCGCAGTTCCCGGCCGCTGGCCTTATGCACCAGGCTGGCTAGACCACCGTTCGCAGTATCCACCCGCAGGCGATAAAACGGGCCTTCCAAGGTGGTCGCAGTGCCCGAGAATGGCGGCGCGGACCCCGTGATGGGTGTTGTCGTATCGAAGGCGTATTCGCGAAATCCGAATGCCGGGACCTTCATGGCGACGAAGACCATTCTGCGCTGCGCGCCCTCCGATTGAACCTGGGAAGGCATGCCTTTTATCCCGGTCACGTCGGCCGGCACGGCGCACTCCACGAGGATATCGCGGGTGAAGCTCAGCGGATTGAATGCGGTGACGTGCCCGCGGTCCGCCTTGAGGCCGAGTTCGTCCCAGGCCTGGCTGGTCAGGCGCCGGCTGATGCCGCCGAGGGCCTCAGCCCACTCTCGGCGCAATTGGGCATTGTGACTCCTGTTCTTGGGGTTGGCACCGTTCCACGCGTGGTCCGAGAGCATCGCCCAGTTCCATTCGGCCTTCTCGCGGTCTCCCCGTGTCTCCGCCACGATGTTCGGTTCGGCCTGGCCGGCCAGGGCGACGAGAGACTCGGCGACCATGTAGGCGCGCTCGTTCTCGCGCAACGCGGCGGCGGTCCGGGCCAGACTCACCGGCCAACCTTGCCAGGACTGCCCGAAGCAACCACGGAGTTTGGACAAAAACGGCGACGCGGCCTCGACCGCGTCCACTTCCGCGCAGAACTGGGCCAGCGTGCCGTTCACCAACTTCGCCGCGTTGGTCCCGGCGCCGTTGTACCCGAGGATGCCGTCGCCAAAGCCTCGGGCCTGTTTGTAGCTGTCAGGATTGATGTCCGAATGGGTGCCGCTGGCGAAGATCGTCCGCAATGGATATGCGGCCCCCAGTCCTTCGTAATGGGGAATCCACTCGGACGCCACGCGCTTGGGTTCCTTCAGCAAGTAACCGCCCTGGGAGTAGGACGCTTTCAGCGACGCCCACGGGTCCATCACCACGCGCACTTCACTGCCGTCCGGACCTTCCAGCCGGAACAGGGGTGGGTTCTTCAGCCCCTTGAAAGTCGAGTCGTAATCGAGGAAGGGGACGGAGAGCCAGCGGATGCCGCAGCCGGCCGCCAGTGTCGCCATGCCCCAGGGCAAGGAAGGCAATTCGATGTGCTCGGCCACATCGATCGGCATACCGTGTTCCCGCTCCATCCGGCGCGCGGGATAGAAAACGCGCAAGGCGCCTTCCACGCTCTGGAACCCCCAAAGGGAATTGCAGAGGAACGGGCTCACACAGAAGCGGCCCTGGCGGATGCGCCGGAACAGCTCGTCCCGCCGCTGAGGGCATTTTTCCAAGAACGCCTCCACCTCGATGAAGGCCGTGGCGTTGTAATGGTCCCGATCCTCCAATGGCAGCGCATCGGTGCGGGTCATTTCGTCGAGATGCGCTGCGATGAGGTCCGCAAAGGCCTGGCGGGTCTGGGCTTGGGTGAAGCCCCAGGTCACGTCCGGGCACGTGTCATTGGCGATGAGGATGCGCCAGGGAGGAGCGGCGGCGGCGAGGAGCTGAAGCGCGGACAGGGCGCCGGTTGCGAGGATGAGCGCCAGCGCGAGCGTCTTCATCGGTTGGGTTCATGTCGGTTTGAGCCTTATCTTATGCCGGTTTCCAAGTAGGTCTCCCAGGCCTTCTCCGAAGGAACGACCGGAAAGACATCGAACGTCAGCTCCGGCCAATCGGCGGTATAGCGCAGGATGGACTCGGCCGAGTCAGTCTCGAAATGGACCACCACTCGTCCTCCCTGGACGTCCAGATAGCTCCGCACGTCTTTGAAGGCTGAGGGATAGGTGTAGTTCCGCCGACGGGACACGATTTCCTTGGCGGTCAAGGGTTCCCGGACAAAAGTGGCGATCGCGACGTAGTGCATAGGTACTTCCTCTCATCACGCTCGCTCATACCGCTCTGTCCTGCAAGGGGAAAAACACTTGGGCCGACCAGGCTGGGCGGTGGACAACGTGGTATTTTGGGGTGCGCCGGCAGAGCAAAGCGACGACGGCGCCTTCGGCCGCGCGGGACATCCGAGACGCCAGACGCCGCCGGAGCCAAAGCGGTGTCGCGCGTTGCTTGCCACCGCACTCCTAAACGGCCTGCCCGGGACCTTCTTCCCTGGGAAACCGTGTTTTGTTACTTGCTACATGCAGCCAGTAAGCTTACGAAAACCTCTGTGTTTGCTGGGCTTTTTGGAAATCGCCGGGGAAGTCAGGCTAGCGGCGCTCTGGCGAGACGCCGCTACGTTGGCGTTGGTCAAGGCGCCGGGATCTCCTCGATGCGGTAGAACCGCCTTTCGTAGTTTGTGGAGGCCGGGTCCACGAACTGGAGGAGCCCGTTCGTTATCGAAAGGCCAATGCCCAACACGGTCCAGGTCTTAAAGTTGGTGCTGGCCAGCGCTCGGAAGGCGGACAGATCGCTCGGCAGCAGGGCTCCGCCGTCGGCGTCGCCGGAGAGAAGCCTAAAGGTCCCGCCGCCGCCGATGGAGGGCGAGGTCAGTTTCTGAGGGACGCGCACGTAAACGAGGGCATTGCTGCTGGAGGCGAAGCCGGCCGGATTGCTCGCATTCGCCCAATAGGAGCCCGAGGTGCGGCGGGTCGCATTTGTCAGGACGAGGCTCGTCGAGGTCGCGCCCGGGAGATTGATCCCACTCTTGGTCCACTGATAGGACATTGGGGAAATGCCCGATGCGGCCACCGTTAGAACAAGGTCCGCGCCCATGGAAACGGTCTGGCCGACGGGTTGGAGGGTAATGACCGGTCGATCGGGTATAAAGGAGACCTGGTCGAGCCATGCGGTGTCCTGTCCGCCGCCGGCAGCGCCGCTCGAGGTCTTGGCGAAGACCCATTGCAGGGTGTGGGTGCCCGCAGGCACCGAATAGCTCAGGAGTTGCCAGCCCACCTCGCCCGAGACGCTGGTCTCGACCGTGCCGTCGGAGGCGAAGACGAGATAATCGTACCCCTTCTCGGAAGAGACTTTCCACCAGAACCGCAAGGCGCCGGGCCCGGTCACGTAGGTCCAGATCGAGGACTGCTGGCCGGTGTTGATATGCGCGGATTGAGCGGCGACGACGCCATCATGAGTCACATTGGTTTCCACCCACCAACCGGCGTCGCCGGCGGCGCTCCAGACCAGGCCGGTGGTGTTAAGGGCCTGGGCGAGGGAGGGGAGGACAACGAGTTGGGCGACGCGGCTGGTCGCCGTGCCGAAGGAATTGGTCACGATGACCCGGTAGCCGCCGGCATTTGCGGGCTGAATGCCGCTGAGAGTGAACCGCTGCCCGGTGGCGCCCGGGAGGTTGGTCCCATTAAGTTGCCAGAGGTAGCTGAGCGGGCGGGCGCCCGAGGCAACGACGCTGAAGAGGGTCGTGCCACCCAGCTCGGCCGCGCGGTCGGGAGGCGGGGATTGGATGGTTGCCACCGGGGCCGCCACCGCAGCCAGGTTGTGGTAGTCGCCGCAGGCGATATCGATCACGTTGGTCAGGCCGGCGGGGACTTCGGCCATGCCCAGGGAGGCGGCCAGCAATCCCCAGGAGAGGACGGTGCCATCCGGCTTGAGGGCCAGGTTGTGGAGGAAACCGGCCGCGACGGCGCTGACCGGGGGCATGCCCGAGGGCAGGTCATCCGAGTCGAGCGAAACGAGGGCGCCACTGCTATTAAGGGCGAGGCACCCGCCCGAGCCGGCGGCCACGCCGACAAAACGCGAACCGAGCGGGACAACATCTGTCTCGCCCCACCGGACGAGCGTGCCGTCCGACCTGATCCCGATGATATTCGAGCCCGCGGAGGCGATGGCGATCAGGCCGGTTGCCGCGCCGGGGACGATGTTGACCGCCGAGGTGCCGCCCCAGACGACCACGCTCCCGTCGCCTTTCAAGGCGATGCTGTGGTAGTCGCCGGCGGCTATGGCCACCACATTGTTCAAGCCCACCGGGACATTTGTCTCACCGTACTGCCCCAGCCCCCATGCGGCGATGGTCCCGTCGGCCTTGAGCGCCAGGCTATGGTAGCCGCCGGCGGCGATCGCCACCACGTTCTGCAAACCGGCCGGGACGATGGACTGGCCGAAATCCGGGTCGGCGCCGACGGTGGCGCCGGCGCCCCAGGCCACAACGGTCCCATCCGCCTTGAGGGCGAGGGAATGGAAACCGCCGCCGGCGACGCGCACGACGCCGCTCAGTCCGGCCGGGACCATGGATTGGCCGAAGTTAGGGTTGCCGGAGCGGTCGGCGCCGGCGCCCCAGGCGAGTATCTGGGCCGAACTGAGGCTGGCAACGGCACTGGTGGCCGTTCCCAACGGGTTGCTCACGACGACGTAGTAGTCCTCGGTTTGATTGGCTGAAAGGCCGCTGAGCGTGAGCGCTGTGTTGGTTGCTCCGGGGATGCTCGCGCCGGCGGTGTACCACTGGTAGGTCAAGGGGCCGGAGCCGCCGGCGAGGACTTGAAGATTGACCTGCCCGCCCAGATAGCCGGTCTGGCCCTGGGGCTGAACCAGCAGATAAGGGGGTTGGTCCACCAGCGTCAGGGTCGCTAAGGCGCTTGCCGCGACCCCAACGGCGTTGCTGACCACGACGCGGCAATCGCCGGCTTGCCCGGCTTCCGGAAGAATCAGCACCTGGCTGGTGGCTCCAGGCAGGTTCGTCCCGTTGAGTTGCCATTGGTAGGACAGTGGCAGCGCGCCGGACGCCGCGGCCCTGAACGCCGCGCGGGTCCCTCGGTAAACCGTCAAGCCGACGGGGGGCTGCGTGATGGACGGCGCGCCCCATCCAACGAGTGCGAGGCTGTGGGCCGTGCCGGCGCTGACGGCCGCCATGCGGGTCTGACTCGTCGGCGCCATGGCCTGGCCCAGGTCCGGGTAAAGACCCGAGTTCACGCTGCCCGCGCCCCAGCCGACGATGGAGCCATCCGTTTTCAAGGCCAGGGAGTGCAAACCGCCCGCGGCGATGGAGACCACGTTGGAGAGCCCGGCGGGGACCGAGGTCTGGCCGTGGCTGTTGTCACCCCAGGCGGTGACCGTTCCGTCGCCGAGCAAGGCCAGGCAATGCAAGTCGCCCGCGGCAATGGCGACCACGTTCGCGAGGTAGGGGGGCACATTGGTTTGGCCGTGCCGATTGTCACCCCAGGCGAAGACCGTTCCCTGGCCGCCGAGTGCCAGGCTGTAATCGGCGCCCGCGGCAATCGCCACAACATTGGTCAGCCAGCCCGGCACGGCCGTCTGGCCCAGGCTGTTCAGGCCCCAGGCGGCCACGGTGCCGTCAGACTTGAGCGCCAGGCTGTGGCTGTCCCCCGCGGCCACGGCCACCACATTGCTCAAGTTCCACGGCGCCTGGGTCTGCCCGGCGTTGTTTGTCCCCCAACAAAACACCCTGCCGTCGCCGCTCAGGGCAAGGCTGTGGGTCCCGCCGGCGGCCACACTGACAATTTGGGGCAGGCCGGGAGGGACGTTCGTGGGTTCCCCGGACCCCCACGCGATGACGCGCCCGTCCTGCGACAGGGCCAGGTTATGCACGGCCCCGGCGGAAATCTGGACCACGTTGGAGGCCCCGGCCGGCACGTTGGTTTGAGCATAGTCGTCCCACCCCCAGGCGACGACAGGCACGATCTCCAAAGCCGCGACAGTGCTCGCGGCGCTGCCGGCCGCGTTGGCCACGATGACCTGGTAGCCGCCGACGTCGGCCGGCTGCACATCCGTCAACTCAATTGCCGGATTCGTTTCACCCGCCAGAGTAACGCCGTTGAGCCGCCATTGGTAAGCCAGGGGCACGGTGCCGATGGCCTGGACCAGGAAGCCCACGTCCGCCCCCTGGAGAACGGCCAGTGAAGAGGGCTGCAGGGTAATGGAAGGCGGCGCAGGCAGCACGGCGAGGGCGGCCGTGGCGCTGGTCGTCGCGCCCATGGCGTTGGTGACGGTCACGGTGTAGCCGCCGGCGTCGGTGAATTGGGCGTTGGTCACGACCAGTTGAGGCGCCGTCGCGTTCGTGATGGAGGCGCCGTTGAACCACCACTGATAGGAAAGGGGGTCGAGCGGCTCATCACCGGTGGCGGTAATGGAGAAGGTGGCGGTGGCGCCCACCAGGATGCTCAGGCTTTGCGGTTGCTGGAGGATGACCGGGGGGGTGGACGCCGCAGTGACAGCGACCACAACCCGGCGAGCGGGTTCCGTCAACCCCGGGTTCTGCAGGTCGGTGATATTCACGAGCAAATCGAATTGCACGGCCAGAATGGTCTGGGCGGCGAGTGTCGCGTAATCCAGCAGGCGGTTGTCGCCGACGGTCAAGACGCCCGTGTTATCGATGGCGAAGGTGCCCCCTGAATTGCCGGAGACGATGGAGTAGGCCAGCGCATCCCCGCCGGTGTTGTCCCCCCGCACAATCCCGACGACCGTATTGTTGGGGGAATGCTCCTGGATCGAGAAGCGGTCCGGAACGCGCGCATTGGCTACCAGGCCGGTGATGGAATAGTAGCCCAGGCTGGCGTAGGGCGAGAAGCCGTTGGTCATCGGGTCGTTTCGGCCCGCTGCGATGACGTAGAAGGTGTAGGCGCCGGCCGGCAGGGTGTTGCTCACAGCGGCCCAGAGAGTGTCCTGTGGGCTGCTCTGGGCCAGCACGGCGCTGTTCGTGCCGAGCAGCACCACGTTCAGCGCCAACGGTCCCGCCGCGTTTTGCGGATCGGCCCGCAGCGACACCGGACCGCCCCCGGTGGCAAAGCTGAAGGCGTTCGCGGCCCCACTGTACTCGATCAGTCCCTCGGCGCCGGCAGTGCCGTCCGCATACGTTTCCAGGGGCCGGGAATTGCTCGGCATGCCGCCGGTGGTGTCTGTACGGTAGGCGACGCTGTTGTTTTGGGAGCTGATCATGGCCAGTTGATCCTCGGGGTTGTTGGCAAAAGGATACTCCCCCTTGCACCACTGGATGACGTTCTTGTAGTAAGGGACGCCCATAATGGGCACCCAGCCCACCGCGCCGTCTCCCTGCCCCTCGAAATACTCGACATGAGTGCCGTTCACCTGCTGGCCGTCATGGCTCAAGCCCAGGGTGTGCCCAAGCTCGTGCGAACAGGCCTGGGCGCAGTACTCCATTTGAGTGACGAACACCCAGCACGGGGTATCCCCGGTCCAATTGAACGAGCCGATGTAGGCCACACCGCCGGCATCGGGCATGGCGGCGTCCGTGGGGGTGATGATGACGCGCTGGCGGCTCCCTTGCGGCGCATTTTGGAAGGCGCTGAGATCGGTGGTGACATTCACATTGAACGGCATGAAATCCCCTGCCACCTGCTGCCAAAGGGCGCGAATTTGGTCATTGCTCAGGCCGGCAGCGGCATAGCTGATGCCTCCCCACGCGGGGGTGTAGCCACCCTGGAAATCCATGTAGAGGACCACGGTGGCCCCGTGCAGGCTCTCGAGGCTGACGATGCCATTTTGATACGGCGGGATCGGCAGGCTCGGAAAATTGGCCGGATTGAGCGGAGGGGTCTCCTCGGCGTGGTGGGTGCTTCGAGCCCTGGGCCGGGGCAACTTCCGGCACAAGACCTCGCCGAGGGGCCGCTCCACCAGCTCAGGGCCGCCTCCAGGTCCGCTCGATTCGATCCGGTAGGCCAACCCGGCCCCGGGGAACTCAACCACGCCCACATAATCGCCCGCGCGCCCGGGACGGGTTTGTTTCTGAAAAAAGAAGCGTCCTCGCTCCGGCGCGGTCAATTCCCCCGAAACGCAGATGAGCGAGCGCCCGTCGCGCTGCGCTCTCCGAACCGCGCCCCGGGCTGTCTCCCCATTCACCAACTCAAAGCGAATCGGATCGCCCGCGGCGGCCCGGTCCAGGCTGTCCAGAAACGACGGGTCCCATGGCCGCTTCCGCGGGGCCGCCGCAGTGTTCGCCGCACGCGCCGCCGCGCCGGTGGAGACAGCGATCTCCGGAAGCGACCGCCCGCCGGAACCGCTCCGCCCGGCCGGTTGCGGGAGGCTTGAAAGGGCCCTCTTGGAGCCGGCGTCCGCCTGCGGGGCCGGGCCGGGTGCGGACGCCCGGCCGGAGCGCGGGCCTCCCCATCCCCGCTCGTGTCCGACGCACAGCCACAAGACTCCGGCGACTGTGAACACACCCGCCATCCCAACGGCGATAGCCCCTTTCATTTCTTCTATGGGTTGCAGTGGAGTTTGGGAGCATTTCTGGTGCCATGCGGGGTTTTGGCCTGAAAACCGGCTTTTTCAGCGCGGTCATGCGGTTGCGGCGCGTGATTTCCACGCGTTCTGCGTGAGGGTCACGCATTCTGCTCTCGTCATCCCGGGGGGTTCTGTTACAGTGGCCTCGATGCGAACGGCGATTTATCCCGGGAGTTTCGACCCCATAACCAACGGACATCTGGATGTCATCCGTCGGGCGACCAAGCTGTTTGACCAGGTGGTTGTGGCGGTGGCGGCCAATGAGAGCAAGCACCCCTTGTTTACGCGAGAGGAGCGGACGCAGATGGTTGCGCGGGCGGTGCGGCTTCTGCCCCACGTGGAGGCTGACTCGTTTGAGGGCCTGCTTGTGGAATACGTCGAGCGGCGCTCGGCGCAGGCGGTCATCCGGGGCTTGAGGGCGGTGTCGGACTTTGAGTTTGAATTTCAGTTGGCTTTGATGAATCGTACTTTGAACGAGCGCATCGAGACGATATTCATGATGCCGAAGGATACGTATACTTTCCTCAGTTCGCGGCTGGTCAAAGAAGTTGCGTTGCTGGGGGGGGATGTCGGCGCGTTTGTGCCGGCGCACGTGCGGACCGCCCTGGCCGGGAAACTGAGCCATAAGCCGGCGTGAAGGGACTTTTATGTCGTTGAAAGTCAATGTTCGTCATTTGGAGGACCACGATGTCCACCTGGAGGGCCAGTTGGCGGTGTCCGAACTGGACATCGACACGAAGGACGAGGTCATCCGGTTGAACCAGCCGCTGGATTACGCGCTGGACGCGCAGAAGCTGGAGGGCGGTTTGCTGGTGCAGGGCCGGCTGCACATGATGCTGGCGTGCGAGTGCGTCCGGTGCCTCAAGCCTTTTGACTTGCCTCTGGAGTTGAAGACGTGGACGTGTCACCTGCCGCTCGAAGGGGAGGACCGGGTGGAGGTGGTGAACGACTGCGTGGACTTGACGCCTTATGTGCGGGAGGATATTCTGCTTGAGATTCCGCAGCATCCGTTGTGCGACCCGGAATGCCGGGGCTTGCCAAGGATGCGGGTCGGCAGTGCAGCCCCGGCGGAGCGCCCCAGCGGGCCAGAAGCCGGCGGCGCCTCCGTTTGGGCGGAGTTGAACAAGCTGAAGTTTTAACATTGAAACCGTAAGCCGTCTGGGCGTATCCTGGTTCGCTTTAACGGTTAGAGAAACATTTTAACAACAATAGCCAATTATGGGTGTTCCCAAGCGTAAACCTTCGCACAGCCGTCAGCGGATGCGCCGCGCCTACAACAGCGCTCTCACTCTGCCCCAGCTCATGCCTTGTCCGCAATGTGCCGCGCCGTGCGTGCCTCACCGGGTGTGCCCGTCGTGCGGGTATTACAAGGGCCGGCAGGTGATCACGGTCAAGACGGGAGCTTAAGCGTCCCATCGAGGCGCGAGGCAACCCGTTTCGCGTCCGGCCCGGTTTATGCGAATCGCAGTGGATGTCATGGGTGGCGACCACGGCTGCGGGGTCGTTATCGAGGGCGCCATGCGCGCGTTGGAGACGGGCAAACAAATCACGGCGCTGTTCCTGGTGGGCGACCGCTCGGACATTCACGCCGCCCTGCCCCGCGGCGGATTCCGGGACCACCGCGTGCGCGTCATCCATGCCAGCGAAGTCCTCACGATGGACGACAAGCCGGCCGCCGCCGTGCGCCGCAAGAAGGATTGCTCGATCGTAAGGGCAGTCGAGTTGGTGCGGGAGGACAGGGCTGACGCGGTGGTTTCGGTCGGGAACACGGGGGGGATTTTCGCGGCCGCCACTTTCAAGCTGGGCCGTATTCCGGGGGTGGCCCGCGGCGGCATCGCGACGATTATCCCGAGGGCCGACGGCGAATTCGTCCTGGTTGACTCCGGCGCCAACATCGAGTGCAAACCGGTGCATCTGGCCCACTACGCCGTGATGGGCAGCATCTATTCTCGAGAGATACTCCATCGTCCCAGCCCGCGCGTGGGCATACTGAGCGTCGGCACCGAGGACACCAAGGGCAACGAACTGACCCTGCAGGCCTTTCAACTGTGCAAGCAACTCGACTTGAATTTCATCGGCAACGTCGAAGGGCACGACCTGTTCAAAGACCGTGTTGATGTCGTCATTTGCGACGGGTTTGTGGGCAATATCGTGCTCAAGACCTGCGAGGGCCTGGCGTTCGCGATGTTCTCTCTGCTCAAACACGAGTTGACCGCCAATCCGCGCCGCAAGCTCGGGGCGTTGCTGGCTCAAAACGCCTTTCGCGCGATGCGCCGGAAGATGGACCCGGAAGGCTCCGGGGGCGCGCCCCTGCTCGGTTTCAACGGGGCGGTCATGAAGGCCCATGGGTCGGCTCGGGAGCGCTCCATCGCCAATGCCATCCGCGTGGCCACCGAAAACATCCACCAGCAGGTCAACCAGACCATCGAGAGGGAGATCGCCCGGGCCAACGAGCGGTTGGCCGCCTTGGAGCCGACCGCAGCCCGCGAGCTGTCCCTCGGCTGAGCGTTAGCAACCCTGCCAACCCCCTTCGCGCCCCACAAGGCATGAGTCCAACACCCACTCCTAAATTCAGAAACCCACGGGCGAAATACAACTTCCAGGGCCGCACCTGTTCGATCGCGGGCGTCGGTTCTTATGTCCCGGCCCGGGTCCTCACCAATGCCGACCTGGAAAAGATGGTGAGCACCTCCGACGAGTGGATCACGACGCGGACCGGCATCAAAGAGCGCCATATCGCGGCCAAGGACGAGTTTACCTCGGATTTGGCCTCCCGCGCCGCCCGTCTCGCGATGCAGCGGGCGGGAGTTACCGCGGACCAAATCGAACTCATTACGGTGGCCACCATTACGCCGGACATGCCGTTTCCTTCGACCGCCTGCCTGGTGCAGCAAAAGATCGGGGCTTTCCGGGCTGCGGCCTTCGACATCGAGGCGGCCTGCTCCGGGTTTATCTACGGTTTGGAAATTGCCCAGCAGTTCATCATGTCGCGCACTTACGACACGGTGCTGGTGATCGGCGCGGAGAAGCTCTCCTCCATCGTGGATTGGCAGGACCGCAATACATGCGTGCTCTTCGGCGACGGGGCCGGCGCGGCCGTGCTGCGCAACCGGCCGAACGCGCATGGCCTTCTGACCGCGGTAATGGGGGCTAATGGCCGGAAGGCCGGCTTGCTCTTCATGGCCGCTGGGGGCAGCCGCTGCCCCGCGACCGCCGAATCGGTGGCCGCCCGCCTGCACTACCTTAAAATGGAAGGCAGGGAGACCTTCAAGAACGCCGTGCAAGCGATGCTCAGCGCCGCCCAGGAGGCCCTCCGCCGGTGCGAAATCGACATTTCCCGGATCAAGTGCATTATCCCGCACCAGGCCAACCTCCGAATCATCCACGCCGTAGGTGAGCGCCTGGGAGCCAAGCCCGCCCAGTTCTTCATCAACCTCCACAAATACGGCAACACCTCCGCCGCTTCCGTGGCCATTGCCCTCGACGAAGCGGTCCAGAGCGGGCGCATCCTGCCCGGCGATTTGATCCTTCTCATCGTTTTCGGCGCCGGCCTCACCTGGGGCGCCGCGGTCATCGAATGGTAGTTTCTTTATTCCATCTGCTAATCATTTAGCGGCACTTCACTAACTTGACTTTTCCATCCGTCGTGGTACTCTCACCGTGTTGTATGAGCGCGAGAAAAGCTGAAAGCAATGGGTCCTTCCAACATGTCTCGGTCGCGGTTGAAGCCCGTCAAACCTGCCTGTCCCTTTCCCCGGATTCCGTCATTTTTCACAAGAATGGCATCGAGTTCCGAAGCGCCACGCCATTCTCCGCCTGGGCGGAGATGACTCTGACGCTGGAATCTCCGGCCGACGGGGGCAGAATCCACTGCACGGGCGTTGTGATTTCGTGTACGGGCAACAAGCACACGGGCTACCACGTTTCGATGGTGCTGACTGGCCTCTCGCGCCAGGCCCAAGCCCTCCTGACTACGATGGCGGTCTTGCAGTAGCCCGCGGCCCGAGCGCGGCGAGCCGCTCCCGTCGAACGGTCGGGCGACACACATTCGCAGGAGGTTCAATGCGCCGCGGCGCCGGCGACGCTCAAGGTGAGTTCGATTTCATCGGAGACCTTGTCCTGCGGGGCGACCGGGTTGATGCCGAAGTCGCTGCGTTTAATGGTGAAGGTGGAGCGGATGACGAGGAGGTCGCCTTTGAGATTGGGGACGCGCTGGCTCAGCTTATCTTTGAGATAGGTTAACTTGATGGGAGCGGTGATCTCCTTGGGCGTGCCTTTGATGGTGAGGGTTCCGACGACATCGGCGGTGGTCTGGGGGCCGGAGGTTTTGACGTTCTTGAGGGCTTTTGTTTCAAAGGTGATTTCGCCGTACTTCGCCACGTCCATCCATTGAGGGCCGTGGAGGTGTTCTTTCATCATCGGGTTGGGCACGTGGAGAGAGGCGGCGGCCACCACCAGTTTGCCACGGGTCAACGCGGGGTTTTCGGGGTCGAACGCGACGGAGCCGGTGATGCCGCTGGCGCTGCCCTGGGTGGCTTCGAGGAGCGCATCCAGCTTGAACACGATGTTGTTGACTCCCTTCGGGTCTTTGAAGTCGAAGGTCTCCGGCGCGGCAAGCGCGGCGCAGGTCAAGGCGGCGAGTCCAATCAGCGAGACGGTTGTTTTTTTCATAGTTGAATGTTCTGTGGTTGTTTATTGCGAAATAGCAGGGAGACGCCGCCGAGGGATGCGGCTGCGAAAAGAGCGGCGGCCAGAAAGTCCAGGCCGGGGGAGAATTGTTTGCGGTATTCAATTCCTTCGATTCCGGTGACCTGGTCGAGGGTCTTCACCGGCACGCTCGTTCGCGTCCAGCCGCGGTTTGCGCCCGCGGCGAGCCAGACAAGGACGGCCCCCAGGGCGGCGAGCAGCGCCAGAATGCGCAATATGCGTTTCATTGACATACAATATCACAGGCGCCGCGCGGGCGCCTCCGAGGAGTGGGAGGCCCCGAGGCCCGTCATTGCACCTGGGAGCTCTTGACGGGGCGGGGGACGCTGGCGTTGCGGGCGCGACCGTCGGCCCAGGAGCGCAGGCAACCGATCTGCTCGGCCATGGTCCTGGCCAGGGGCACCGTTTGGGCCAGGGCGGTCAGGACGTGGGCGGTGGTCAGTTGCTCTCCGGCGTAGAAGGCGTCGTAGAGGGCGCTATTGATGGCCTCTTCGATTTCGGCGCCGCTGAAGTCGCGGCTGGCCTGGGCGAGGGCCTCGAGGTCGAAGGCGGCGGGGTCGCGCCCGCGTTTTTGCAGGTGGATGGGGAAGACCTCCATGCGCTCCTCCAAGGCGGGCAAATCGACGAAGAAGATTTCGTCCAGGCGCCCCTTGCGGAGCAGTTCTGGGGGGAGCTGGGAGATGTCGTTGGCGGTGGCGGCGACGAAGACGGGGGCTTGCTTTTCGGAGAGCCAGGTCAGAAAGGTCCCGAAGACGCGGGCGGTGGTGCCGCTGTCACTGGCGCCCGAACTTTGGGAGCCTGCGAAGGCCTTATCGATCTCGTCGACCCAGAGGATGGCGGGGGCGACCGACTCGGCGACGGAGATGGCGCGGCGGACATTTTCTTCCGAGGAGCCGATGAAGCTGTTGAACATGCGGCCCATGTCGAAGCGGAGGAGGGGCAATTGCCATTGGGTGGAGATGGCTTTGGCGCAGAGACTCTTGCCGCAGCCCTGGACGCCGAGCAGAAGCACGCCTTTGGGGGCGGGCAGGCCGAAGGCCCGAGCTTCGGGGGAGAAGGCAAGGGCTCGTTTGTTCAACCAGTCCTTGAGGACCGCCAGGCCGCCCACCTCGGCGAAACCCTGGCTCGTTGCGTAGTATTCGAGGAGGCCGCTCTTGCGGATGATCTGTTGTTTCTCGGCGAACACCTCGTTGATGTGCTCGCCGCCGAGGCGTCCGTCTTTGACGATGATCTTGGCGAAAACGTTTTCGGCCTCGCCCAAGGTCAGACCCAGGGCGGCCTGCAGAAGGCGCTCGCGCCCGACAGGGTCGAGGACGATGCTCACCTGCTTGAACTCCTTGAGGTCCTCGATGATTTTGTCCAGCAGCTCGGCGAGGTCTTCCGGACCGGGCAGCGGGAAGTTCAGGACGGTGATTTCTTTTTCCAGTTCCGTTGGGATTTCCATCAGGGGCGAGATCAGGATGACGGTCTTGAAGCTGTTCTTGAGATGGAGCGCGATTTCCTTGAGCTTGCGGATGACGGCGAAGTTGGTTTTGGTCAGGAATGGGTGAAGGTCCTTGAAGATGAAGATGGCGGGTTCGACCTGCTCGATGACCTGGTCGAGAGCGGCGATGGGGTCTTTGGTGGCGGCGTTGCGCACTTTCTGGGCCTGGATGGAGGTCCCGGCGGGAACGATGCCGGTGCTGTAGCTCCACTCGAAGGCTTTTTTTTGGCGTTTCCGGGCTATCTCGACCACCAGGCCCTGCACCCTCATTTCCTCACTGCTGATGAGATAGAGGATCGGGTAGCGCGCCCGGATGAGGGTTTCCAATTCGCCTTGAAAGCTCATGGTCGGCCGAAGAGCCGGCGCCACCAGGAGGGCCGCGCCGCAGGCAACTGGGCCAGGGATTCCCGCAGGCGCCGCCCGATGCCGGGCGGGACGGGGGTGTGCAGCGCGTCATGCCGCAACATCTCTTCCGGGCTGGCAAACTCCAACGGCGCCGATTGCCGGTGCTGTTGTTCTTGGGCGGCTTGTTGCTGCTCCTGGGAACTGAACTGTATCTGGCGTTTCATAGGTCAAGCGCTTTTCGCGAACAGGACGGCAAAGGCCTTGCGGGCGCGATGCAACTTGCCGCGGACGGCATCGGGCGTTTGGTCAGTCAGCGCGCCGACCTGGTCGTAGCTCAATTGCTCGTCGGCCACGAGCAGGAGCAGGAGCCGATATTCAGCGGGCAACCTGTCGAGAGCCTCTTGGATGCGCTGGCCGAGCTCTTTGGTCTCAAGCACGCGCAAGGGCGAATCTGTCCCGGCTGCCGCCGTCTCCCAGAGGGCGTCATCGGCGTTGGTGAAAATGTGACGGTCGTGCCACGCCGCCTGAAGGTTGCGGCAGTGGTTGATGGCAATTCGGTAGAGCCAGGTCCGCCAAGTGGATTCGCCGCGGAACTGGTCCATTTTGCGAAAGGCCTTCATGAACACGTCGTGGGTCGCATCCTCGGCCTTTTGCGGATCGCCCAGCAGCCGCAACGCGAGGTAAAAGATCGCCCGGCTGTGCTCTTTGTAAACCTCCGCAAACTCGGAGTCCTCCAGGCCGTCCGCAGGCTCGCCCTGCGAGGGGTCCGAGCAAGCGGCATGGCCGGGCGCGACTGACGCCGGGCGGGACCTGGGTGCGCTCATCGCGCCGTCCGCCTCGTTTGCGCGCTCATATTCTGCCGGCGGTTTGCTCACGAGTATGCTCACCGGGGATTAGACAATGGCGGGGGGCGTTTGTCACGCGGGAACAGGGCGCGGGGCGAAATCCGAAATCCGAAATCCGAAGTGGGGAGGCCAGGCCGAGATGGTTCATTCGCGCTGGTCTTTCGGACCGACGGGCTTCATGCTGCGGCCGCGTGAAAGACATAGAAAGGTCCGTCATCTCGTTCCGTTTCATTTCTTGTTTGCTCTTGCAGATCGGGATGGCCTTTTTGGCAGCGGCCGCGGAGCCGCTGGAAGGCGTTTCGTTTAGCGAGATCACATTCTCCGATACATTCTGGGCGCCCCGGATCGAGACCAATCGGGTCGTCACGATCCCGCATCTGCTGCGCGAGCTGGAAAAGCAGGGCTCGCTGGGTGGATTCCGGGTGTTGGCGGGAGACAAATCCGAGGTTTATCACGGCTACATGTGGGGCGACTCGGATGTCTATAAGACCGTCGAGGGGATGGCCGCCACGCTCAGGCTGCACTCGGACGCCGGGTTGGCGCGGCAGATGGAGCAGACCGTGGGCGGCATCGCGGCCGCCCAGGCCGCGGATGGCTACGTGTTCCCCCACCTGCAGATCAGCGAGCCGGGGTACCGGCACTTCGCGGAAGAAACCAGCCGGACTTGCGAGTCCTACAGCATCGGCCACTTGATCGAGTCGGCGGTGGAGCACTATCGCTTGACGGGGCGGAGCAATTACCTCGATGTCGCATGCAGAGCCGCGGACCTGGTGCGCCGCACCCGCTCGACCGGGGAGTTGCTGCGCGTTTCGGGACATCCTGAAGTCGAGTTGGCCCTGGTCAAGCTCTACCAGGCCACCGGGCAAACGACCTGGCTCGACCTGGCGGCCGCGCTCGTCCGGGGCGCCCGGCAAGTCACGACCCTCTGGTCCGATGGCCATCCGCCGCTGGAGGGGGACGAAGCCCGAGGGCACGCGGTGGCGATGCTCTACCTCGCCTCGGCCGCCAGCGACGTGGCACGGCTCAAGGGCGACGCGGCGCTGGCCGCACTGATGAGCCGCAGATGGACCAACATCGTGGGCAGGAAGCTCTACCTTACGGGCGGCCTCGGTCACAGCAGGCACACCGAAGGCTTCGCTCCGGATTATGATCTGCCCAACGATATTGCCTACTGCGAGACCTGCGCGGCCATCGCCAACGTGTTCTGGCAGCATCGCCTGTTCCTGGCCGATGGGGACTCCGCTTACGTGGACGTGCTGGAACGGTCCCTTTACAACAACGTCCTGGCCGGGGTGGCCATTCAAGGCGACCGCTTCTTTTACGTGAACCCTCTCGCCACGGACGGCCAATCCAAGTTCAATCAAGGGGTGGCGGAGCGGTTCGTGTGGACGGGGTGCCCGTGTTGCCCGGTCAACCTGGTGCGTTTCATTCCACAGGTCGGCGGCTATTTTTACGCCGCGCGAGGTG
Source organism: uncultured Verrucomicrobiota bacterium (assembly GCA_964653485.1). Classification (GTDB taxonomy): domain Bacteria; phylum Verrucomicrobiota; class Verrucomicrobiia; order Limisphaerales; family UBA8199; genus CAVQND01. The sequence goes on from CAZZFF010000004.1 coordinate 35,486, forward strand.
AGGATGTTTTCTTGAACCTCTTTGCGGCCAGCCAGGCGCGCATTCGCTTGCAACGCGGGGAGCTTGTGCTGCGGCAGGACACCCGGTATCCGTGGGCCGGGAGAATACGGGTCGAGATACTGGAAGCGCCGGAGGAGCCGGTTACGGTTCATCTTCGCATTCCGGGCTGGGCGAAAGGCCGCCCCCTGCCCACTGATCTCTATCGATATGCCGAGGCGACCGCCGAGCCGGTTGCGCTACGGCTCAATCGCCAGCCCTTGGTTGTGACCGAGGAGAGGGGCTACGCCGTCGTGCGGCGCGCGTGGCGCCCGGGCGATAGCCTTGAGTTGGACCTGCCCATGCCCATCCGCCGCGTGCTGGCCCATCAAAATGTGAAGGACGACGCCGGCTGCGTTGCCATCGAGCGCGGCCCCCTGGTTTATTGCGTGGAGGGGGCCGACCACTCCGGGCAGGTGCGGAACCTGATCCTGCCGGATGCGGCCGAACTGAGGCCCACGGAAGGGTCGAAGCTGCTCGGGGTTGCCGTGACGGTCGAGGCGGCGGGCCAGCGGGTTGTCGAAGGAAATCACAGCCGGCTGGAGCCGGCAACACTGAGGCTCATCCCTTATTACGCCTGGAACCACCGCGGCCCCGGACCAATGACAGTCTGGATGCCCCGCGCGGCATTGCCCCACGGCACCCCGAAGTGAAAAAAGAGGGTTGACTCGCCGCCGGAAGCGGCTCAGTTAGTAGATATATGGCCGTGACAAGTCCGGAGCCTGCGGGAGGCAGGCCTGGAGAATGAAAATGTCCGAATCGCCAAACGTGTTTTATGAACCTGCGCGCGCATCTCAAACTGATGAAACCCCGAATGCTCCTTCACCAACGGACGACTGCAATGGTTGTCCTGGGGACGCTCCTGGCGATGCAGGGCGGGGCCTCGGCGGCCGGCCCGGGTGACGCTCCTCTGCTGTTGCGCGACCCCTCGGTGAGCCGCAGCCAGATCGTGTTCCAGTTTGCGGGGAGCTTGTGGCTCGTCAGCCGCCAGGGAGGCGACGCGCGACGCCTGACCACCGGGGGCCACGAGCGGCATCCGATTTTCTCTCCGGACGACTCGTGGGTGGCATTCACCGGGGAGTACGACGGCAACCCGGATGTTTATTTGGTGCCGGCGACGGGCGGGGTGCCCCGGCGCCTGACGTATCATCCCGGCTCGGACAACGTCCTGGGCTGGACGCCCGACGGCAAGCAGGTGCTCTTCCGGTCCGACCGGGCGAGTTTCACTGGCGGGGCGCCGCGGCTCTTCACCATGGCAATCGACGGCGTGTTTCCCGCCGAAGTCCCGCTGCCGCGCGCCGCCGAGGGGTCCTTTTCGGCGGATGGCTCGCATTTAGCTTATGTGCCCAACGTGCAGTGGCAGCGCGCGTGGAAGCGTTACCGGGGCGGACAAACGCGCTCGATCTGGATAGCGAACCTTGGGGACTCGAGCATCGAGGCGAAAATTCCGCGGGACAACTCGAACGACTTCAACCCGATGTGGGTCGGCAACACCATCTACTTTCTCTCCGACCGCAACGGCCCGGTGACGCTTTTTGCCTTCGACACCAGGTCCAAAGAGGTCACGCAGGTCGTCCCCAACGACGGCCTGGACATCAAGTCGGCCTCGGCCGGGCCTGGAGCCATCGTTTACGAACAGTTCGGTTCGCTGCACTTGCTCGATCTCAGCTCCGGGCAGAACCAAGCCCTCGACATCCGCGTCGCGGGCGATCTGCCGGAGGTGAGACCTCACTTCCGCAAGATAGAGCCGAAGCAAATCCAATCGGCCGCTCTCTCCCCGACCGGCGCCAGGGCCGTGTTCGGCGCGCGCAGCGAGATTTTCACCGTGCCGGCCGAAAAGGGGGACATCCGCAACCTGACCCAAACTCCGGCCGTGGTCGAGCGAGACCCGGCCTGGTCGCCCGATGGCAAGTCAATCGCCTACCTGTCGGACGAGTCGGGGGAGTACGCCCTCCACATCCGCGATCAGAGCGGGTCGGGCGAAGCGCGGAAAATCGCGCTGGGCCAGCCGCCGACGTTTTATTACTCGCCGACGTGGTCCCCGGATTCAAAGAAGATCGCCTACACGGATAAGCGGCTCAACGTGTGGTATTTGGACCTGGACAAGAAGACGCCCACGCCCGAGCGCGTGGATGCCGACACCTACGCCGGGCCCTTCACGCTGCTGGGTCCGGTCTGGTCGCCGGATAGCCGTTGGCTGGCGTACACCAAGCAACTGCGGAATCACCTGCACGCGGTATTTGTCTATTCGCTGGAGCAAGGCCGGAGCCGCCAACTCACCGACGGAATGAGCGACGCGCTATTCGCCGCCTTCGACAGGGAGGGCAAGTATCTCTACTTCACCGCGAGCACGGATACCGGGTTGAACACCGGCTGGCTGGACATGTCCAGCTTGAGCCGCCCGGTCACCCGCAGCGTGTACGTGGCAGTGCTCAGGAAGGACATTCCTTCGCCCCTCGCGCCGGAGAGCGACGAGGAGAAAGCGCCCGAAGGCGACACGGCCAAGAAAGCGGAGTCCGCAGACGCAGCGAAGAGCAAAGACAAAGAGCCACCGCCCGCCAGGGTGAGCATCGACTTCGACGGCATCGGCCAGCGCATCCTGGCCCTGCCCATCCCGGCCCGCAATTACGAGGCGCTGACCGCCGGCAAGACCGGCGTGGTGTTCGTGGTGGAAGGGCCGGCGGTGGACTTGCCCCAGAGAGACGAAGAAGGGCCGGCGCTCATGGTTCACAAGTTCGATCTCAAGACGCGCAAGACCGAGAAGATACTCGATGATGTGAACGCCTTCGAGTTGTCCTTCAACGGGGAGAAGATGCTCTTCCGCCGCAAGGACCAGTGGACGGTAGCCCCCGCCGAGAAGCCGTCTGAAGGCCCTGCAAAGCCCGGAGAGGGAGGGCCGCTCAAGCTCGACTCGATGGAGGCGTATATCGATCCGCGCGCGGAGTGGAAACACATCTATTACCAGGCATGGCGCGACGAACGGGATTTCCTCTACGACCCGGGCTTGCACGGCCTGGATTTGGAAGCCGTCAGGAAACGCTACGAGCCGTATTTGGAGAACCTCTCCAGCCGCGATGACTTGAATTACCTGTTCGAGGAAATGCTCGGGGAGATCACCATCGGCCACATGTTCGTGGGCGGCGGCGACAGGCCGGAGCCTAAGCGGGTCAAAGGAGGGCTGCTCGGGGCCGATTACGTTGTCGAAAATGGCCGGTACCGGTTCGCCCGGGTTTACAATGGGGAGAACTGGAACCCGAAGCTGCGCGCTCCTTTAACGCAGCCCGGAGTCAACGTGACGGCGGGCGAATACCTGCTGGCGGTCAACGGCCGAAACCTAACTGCCCAAGACAATCTCTATCGGCATTTCGAGGAGACGGCGGGCAAGGCCGTCGTGCTGAGGGTGGGCCCCGACCCCGCGGGAGCCGGGGCGCGCGATGTGACGGTGGTGCCCGTGGAGGACGAGTTCGCGTTGCGCAACCTGGCCTGGATCGAAGGCAACCGCAGGAAGGTGGATGAACTGACGGGCGGGCGTGTGGCCTACGTGTACCTGCCCGATACCTACGCCGGCGGCTACGGCAATTTCAACCGTTACTACTTTGCCCAGGTCGGCAAGGACGCGGTGGTGATCGACGAGCGGTTCAACGGCGGAGGCGACATCGCGGATTATATCATCGATTATCTGCGCCGGCCGCTCTTGAGTTATTGGACCTTGCGCGAAGGGCAGGACATCACATCGCCCATCGAGGCCATCTTCGGTCCCAAGGTGATGATCATCAACGAAATGGCCGGTTCGGGCGGCGATATGCTTCCCTGGATGTTCCGACAGACGGGCCTCGGCCCGCTGGTGGGTAAAAGGACCTGGGGAGGACTGGTCGGACACTACACCAACCCCGACGACCTGCTGGACGGGGGCTTTGTAGGCACGCCGGACCTGGCCTTTTATACTCCCCATGCCACATGGGAGATCGAAAATCACGGCGTCCCGCCGGACGTCGAGGTGGAAGACGACCCGAAACTCGCCCGCCAAGGGCATGACGCGCAATTGGAGAGGGCCGTCGAGGTGGTGATGGACTCGCTCAAGAAGAACCCGCCGCCAACCCCCCAGCGGCCTCCCTATCCCAATTACCATAAGTGAGAGCCCGGATGCCGCAGGTCGGAAGGGGAGCGAGAGGTGCGGGACAGCCCATACGCGTCGGGTTAAGATAAAGCCTCCACGCCCCAACCCCAAAGGGGTTGTGTAGCAAAGCCCAGGGTTGGACCGAAGGGACAACCCTGGGTAACGGCGCCGATGCGCCTCAACCCCAACGGGGTTGTGGCCCGGCGGACGGAAGACCGGTTGCATTCGTTGCCCGCAGGCCTCAACCCCGTTGGGGTTAAGGGCCCTTCCATCACCGTTACCCAGGGTTGTCCCTCCGGTCCAACCCTGGGCTTTGTTACACAACCGCGTTGCGGTTGAGAGGCTGCGAACACCACTTTGGGCTGGAAATCCCCCCCCCACACTTTTGGACAGCCTGGCATCCACGCCACATTCCCAATCCGCGGTTTACATCCACCTCGTTTTCTCCACCTGGTGGGCGGCGTCGAGGACCATGTCCATATCCTCGCGCGGTTTGGACCTACGATCATGCAGGCGCCGTGCAAGGGGGCGGGTCATTCCTGCGGCAAAATCTCAGGCATGGTGAGCACGACGCCTTCCTTTCGCAGAATCTCAAGCCGGCGCAGGACGGAGGTGACTGCCGCGGCGCTCCGAGGGTCAAGTGTTTGCATGCAGGAGGCCGCGAGTTTGAGGAGGGGGTCCTCGCCGGCGGCGACTCCGACCTGCGCGCTCACATCTTTGTCGCCGGAAAGCTGCTCCATCAACTGTTCGAGGAAGTTCTTAGGCTCGGGAACCACACGCACGTCGTAGTCCTTGACTTTGGCCTGGTCGGCCACAAAGGCGATCGCATCGCTCATGGTCCCCAGGCGGTCGACCAGTCCCAGGTCCAGCGCCTGTTTGCCGGTATAGACCCGGCCGCCGGCCAGTTCATCGATGGGCTTCTTGAGACGCTTGCCGCGGATGTCGGTTACGTGGGTCTTGAAGACGCCATAGACTTCATCCATGAAGGCGCGCATCCGGGCGCGCTCGCTCTCGGTGAAGACGTCATGCGCGGAGAGGATGCCGGCGTTCTGTCCGCGTTTGTAGTCTTTGAAGGTGATGCCTATCTTATTCCACATGTCGATCGTCCCGAGTTTCCCTCCGACGACGCCGATGGAACCGGTCAGCGTCGTCGCATCGGCGAAAATAGTGTCGGCGGCGCAGGCGACGTAATAACCCCCGCTGCCGGCCACGTCGCCCATGGAGACCACGAAGGGCTTTTTGGCCTTCACGCGCTTGGTGGCGTCGAGGATGATCTCGCTGGCCGTGACGGAGCCTCCGGGTGAATCGACGCGCAAGACGACGGCCTTGACCGAATCATCCTCCGCCGCTTTCTGCAGGGCCTCCAGCACGTCGGTGCTAAACGCCATCTCCATGCTCCCGAACGGGTTGGCCCGGCCTCTTCCGGTGACGATGGGGCCGTTGACATGGACAATGCCGATGGCGGGCCTGGCTCCCGTTTTTTTCTGGGGTCCGTGCATGAGGTCTCCAAGAATCTTGAAAAGGGCGAACGGAGAGGAGAGGTCCAACTCGGGTTGGGTCTTGCGTCCGTAATGGGTGTCAAAGTCAAGGTCTTTGCCGTACCGCTCCTTGAGCATCGATTCAAAGTCCTGCGATTGCTCGACGGCATCGATCAACCCGGCGGTCTTGGCTTGGTCGGCGCTAAACAGGGCGCTGTCGAGCCAGCCTTGGACCTTGGCGGGGTCGGCCTTCCGGCCCTGGGCGATCAGGTCTTTGAAGCTGGCGTACCAACTGTCCATGAGCCAATTCATCATCTCGTCGGCTTCGGGGCTGGGCTGCTCGCGTGTGAAGAGCTCGGCCGCGCTCTTGTAGGCCCCTTCGGTCAGGAAGTCGGGTTTGACCCCGATCTTGTCCAGCAGCCCGCGCACGTGCAACGAGCTGGCGTGCAGGCCGGGGATGAGCACCACGCCGGTCGGCACGACACTGACGCGCGAGGCCCCGCAGGCGAGGGCATACTGCGCCATCAACAGCGATTCCGCATGGACGTATACCTCCTTGCCACGGCTGCGGACCAGGTGCATCGCCTCGCGCAATTCCTCGATTTGGGCCGACCCCAAAGACTCGGATTCGGGCAGGATGAGCACCGCTTTGACGTTTGGGTCGTCCGCGGCCTTGGCCAGGCGCGCCACGAGCTCGCCCAGAGAGACTTCGGGCGGACCGAACATCGGGAAGGCGTCCCCGGACGGCACCTCGGCGAGCGGGCCGGCGAGCCGAAAGACCGCAACGACAGTCCTGGATTTGTCGTTGGACGGCGGGTCGTCCCGCCTGGCTTGCGCGGGGGTTGCGCTCAGCGTTAGCGCCAGGACCGCGGCCACCAGCACTGCCGATGCCGGGACACGGCTCTTCAGGAAGCTGGCGCGGGAAGGCATGAATGGGTGATTGGTCGTGCTCATGGTTGATAATTGTCGTCTTCATAACGCACACCCGCGGGCGGGAGTCAAGCTCAAGCGAGATTTGGAGCATACGGTGAACATCTCCGATTCTCCGGGGCAACCATTGGCTTGCTGGGACACTATTCAGGTGTTACTTTCGCGGCGTGGGCATAGTCACGGCAAAGCAACTGCACCAGGAGACCAAGGCGGTCCTGAACCAGCTTGAGCAGGGCGAGTCTTTGGTCATCACCCGCAATGGCCGGACTATCGGGCGGATTGAGCCCTTGCCCGCCGCTGAGCCAGCCGGCTGGCCCGACATCATGGCTGAAGTCTGGCGCGCGCAAAGGGGTGTCAAGTCGAACGAACATGTTCCCAACCCGGTGTTGCTGGAGCGGCAACGCCGGCGGCGATGAAGATTTATGCCGATACTTCAGCTTTGATCGCATGGTTCCACCCAGCGGATGAGTTTGCGCAGGACGTAACGAATTGGTGTCGGGAACGGTCACCCGAGTTCAGTTGGAACCCTGTGCTGCGAATCGAACTGCGCCACAATCTTCGCCGGCTTTCCGGGAACTATGCCACGATGGCGTGGCATGCCTACCGAGCGAGTGAAACATCCCGAAAGCTGAGGCTGGAAATTCATCGATTGTCTGATCTCTTGGAGTGGGGCGATGAATTGAGTGGCCGATACGCCCAAGGCTCTCGTGCCGGCACTTGGGATTTTGTCCACGTTGCCGCCGCACACCACACCGCAGCGGAAGTGTTCCTCACTTGCGACGTCGCGCAGGCGGAGCTGGCCCGCGCCGCCGGACTAACGCAGGTTCATCTTATTGGGTAGAGAGGGAGAGCCTCGACCGGCTCGACAATGGTGGCCGGGTCCTATAACTTGGGTCTGTGGCGCAGACGGCCGCACCAGAGTTGCTGCCTGGAACCGTCCAGGAGGCAGAGGAAAAGCCACGCTCGGACCTGGAGCCTGGCTATACGGTGATTTGCTGGAACGACCCGGTCAACTACATGGAGTACGTCACGCACGTGTTCCAGATCGTCTTTGGCTGGGCGCGCCGGAAGGCGGAGTTTCACATGCTCCAGGTGCATGAGCAGGGGAAGAGCGTGCTGGTGCGCGAGAGCATGGAGAAGGCCGAGCATTACGTCCATCAGCTTCAGAAATACAGTCTCCACGCCACGATGGAGCGGGACAAGTGAACTTGATTCGGTCAACCGGGCAGCAGCTCCAGTTTCGGCTGGGCAGGCGGGAGAAGCAGGTGCTGTTGGATTTGCTCGGGCTCTATCCCTGCTTGCCCGCGGCGCGCCAACCGCTGAGCAAGGCCGGAGGGTTGCCCGACGCGGCGGGGAGCCAGGCATTGCTGGATGAGGCGCTGGCGGAGCAGCGGCGGGAGAACCGGGGGCAGTTGCAGGCCCTGCTGGCCGACCCGCGGCGATTCCAGGAGCAGGAGACAGGCTGGCGTCTCTCGCTCTCGCCGGCCGACCTCGAGTGGCTGCTCCAGATTCTCAACGACATTCGAGTCGGGAGCTGGGTCCTGCTCGGCTCCCCGGAGGGCCGGTTGGCCCGACTCGACGAGAAGACCGCCGCGCACTATTGGGCGATGGAAATGTCCGGCCAATTTCAAGTGCAGTTTCTTGAAGCGCTGCAGGACCCGAATTGAGCCAAAGACAAGCGGGTTGGGCTCATCCTGGAAGCGAATTGGGAATAGTTGTCACGACTCCATAGGCATCATGCGCCCGGCAATAATCGGCACGCGGCTCAGGTTTCCCGACCCACGGTTGGCGGACGCGGAGGGTCTGGTGGCGGTCGGGGGCGACATGTCGGCGGCGCGCTTGAGGCTGGCATACAGTTCGGGGCTCTTTCCGTGGACCGCCGATCCAATCACGTGGTGGTCGCCCGATCCGCGCGGGGTGATCGAGTTGGACGGTTTGCACGTCTCTCGGAGCCTGGCCAAGGTGATTCGGCGGGGCGAATTCGAGGTTACGATTGACCGCGCGTTCAGGGAGGTGATGACGGGGTGCGCGGCGCCGGGGCTCGGGCGGGAGAGCACCTGGATCACCGGGGAGTTCCTTGAGGCCTACTGCGAACTGCATCGGCAGGGCTGCGCCCACAGCCTGGAATGCTGGGCAGGGACGCGATTGGCGGGCGGCATTTACGGGGTGTCGTTGGGCGGGTTTTTCGCCGGCGAATCGATGTTCCATCGCGTTGCCAACGCCTCGAAGGTCGCCCTGTTCCACCTGGTCGAGCACTTGCGCCGGCGCGGCTTTGCGCTGTTTGACATCCAGATGCTAACTCCGATAACAAGACAACTGGGCGGCACGGTTATCCCGCGGCGGGAATACCTGGGCCGGTTGCGCCAAGCCGTGGCCTTGGACCGCACATTCGGCCCGGCGCCACGGTGACGCAGGGGGGTCCATGCCGCAACTGTCGGAACAAGGTTCAACGGGAGAAAACGGAGAGAACGGAAAGAGACCTTCGACAAGACACCGGGAGCGTTTGAACACACATCCGGGACGGTTTCCTCTCAGTTTCCTCTGTTATCCTCCGTGAGCTTGCGACTAATCGTTTTGAATCCAGCCTTTGCCTGGAACATACTCCCGGCTGCCGGAAGAGGTGCTGCACCCCGCGGCCAGGAGCGTTCCGAGCAACAATAGCAACAGACAAATCTTTGACATACGGTGAATTTAGTCCAGATTGTGCGTGAAGGGCAAGTCGAACGATACGAGCCGAACCAATCCGGCGATATGGCTGGGAGCGAAGAGTTTTTGAAGGGCCAGTTGCTTCTCGACAGCGGGCAACTGGCAGGATCGTTTTTCCAGCGGACGGTGGTGCTCATCTGTCAGCACGACGCTGAGGGGGCGTTTGGTCTTGTGCTCAACCGCGCTACCGGAAACCAGGTGGGCGAGATGATTGTCGCGGATTTGCCCGATTCGCTGAAGGCGTGCCCTTTGTTCCTTGGCGGGCCGGTCCAACCCTCAGCGCTGAGTTATTTGCACAGCGACGACTTCAACCCGGACGGCAACGTGATGCCGAACTTGAGCCTGGGCCATTCCCTCGATACCCTCATCGAGATTGGCGAGTCGTTTTCGCCGACGAGGAAGATCCGGCTCTTCGCGGGCTACGCCGGTTGGAGTCCAGGCCAACTCGAGGAGGAGATGAAGCGCGAGGCCTGGCTGACCCACCCGGCATCGCTGGACCTGGTGTTCGATAGCGACCCTGACAAGCTCTGGAAACGAATCCTTGCACAGAAGGGCTGGCGGTGCAAATTGCTGGCCCAGATGCCGGAGGATCCCTCGCTGAATTAGGGGTCTTTGGCGCGTTTTGTTCTTTTGTGTTGGGGGGCGCCTTGGCACTCTTCGGCTGATGGGTGTAACGGCACAGCAGTTCAAGCAGATGGAAGAGCGTCTAAGCGGGAGCCGGCGCGCGGCGCGTCCGGTCTCCGGGAACGGCGGCCCCCGGAGCGGGGCGCCGCACCAGGTGCTTCTTGGCCTGGACCCTTCCTTGCGGGGGACCGGTTATGGCGTGATCCGCCTGGCCAAGCCTTTCCCGGAGACGCTGGCCCAAGGAACGATTTCCTGTCCTCACACCTGGGAGCATTCCCGGTGCCTGGTCAAGATAGCGCAGTCGCTGCGGGACGTCCTGCCGCGGTTTCATCCGACCGTTTGCGTGGTCGAGAGTCTCTTTTACGCCCAGAACCTGCAGACCGCGCTGATCATGGGAGAGGCGCGCGGCGCGGCCATGGCGGTCGTGGCGGAGGCCGGTCTGGAGATTTACGAGATGGCGCCGCGCAGAGTCAAGCAGGCCATCGTCGGTTATGGCGCCGCTCAGAAATCGGCGGTGGCCAAGATGGTCCAGCGCCTTCTGCGTCTGCCCGAACCGCCCGCGCCGGATGCCGCCGACGCCTTGGCGCTGGCTTTGACTTTCGCCCAGGAGAACGGCCGCTATTCGCTCAACCCGCCCAAGAGAGTGTAGTGAGCAGTTCGCTGGTCCGAGGGCGGGGTTTGATTTTGAATTATGATCAGTTTTCTTCACGGGACGTTGGTTGACGCGCTTCCGACCCAAGCCACTATTGATGTGAACGGGGTCGGTTACGAGGCGCTGATCCCCCTGTCTTCGTACGACAAACTGCCGCCGCCCGGCCAGAGGGTCAAACTGCTCACTCACCTGGTCGTCCGGGAGGACTCGCATACGCTCTACGGCTTCATGAGCGGCGCGGAGCGAGACCTGTTTCGGCTTCTGATCAATACGGTGAGCGGCATCGGCCCCAGGATCGCCCTCAACGTCCTGAGCGGCATCAGTGTGGTCGCTTTTCGCGGCGCGGTGGCGGCGAGCGATGTGAAGGTCTTGTCGCAGATCTCAGGGGTGGGCCGGAAGACCGCCGAGCGGATGGTCGTCGAATTGAAAGACAAGATAGGGGCTGCCGGGGCCTGGGAGGCCGCCAGCGCCCAACGCGCCCTCTCGGAGCCGGACCAACGGGTGAATGACGCGGTGCTGGCCCTGATGGCGCTGGGCTTCAAGCAACTCGAGGCCCACGATTCCGTGCGCCGCACCCAGGCCTCCCTTGGCGCGAAGGCCACGGTGGAAGAGTTGGTCCGGGCGTGCCTCAAGAAGAGCTGAACGGTGAGTCCCTCGTCTGAAAACTGCAATCCCCCGCCCCGCGTGAGACGGAACGGCGGTCTGGTGATACCTCATGGCCCCCGGTGGTATCAGAGGGTGGCGGCGGGGGCCATCTTTGCCTTGGTGCGCGGGGTGTCACGGACCTTGCGCTATCATTACCACGACCAATCCGGCCTCCTGGATGCGGCGGCCGGCCCGGCCATCTATTGCGTTTGGCATAATCGGCTGCCCCTTTGCATCGAGATTTATCGCGATTACGTGCTGCCCCGCACGCGGACCGCCGGCCTGGCCGCCATGGTGAGCGCCAGCAAAGACGGCGCGTTCCTGACCAGCATTTTGGAGTGTTTCCAGGTGCAACCGGTGCGCGGTTCGTCCAGCCGGCGCGGTCCGCAGGCCTTGCTGGAGCTGACCACCTGGGCGGAGCGCGGGTATGACCTGGCGATTACTCCGGACGGGCCGCGCGGCCCCCGCTACATCGTCCAGGAGGGGGTCATGTCCCTGGCCCAGCTCACGGGGTTGCCGATCATCGCGGCCTCCTATAACCTGAATTGGAAGGTCCGCTTGAACAGTTGGGACCGGTTTCAAATCCCGCTGCCCTTTGCCCGGTGCGAAGTCTTCCTCGGAAGACCGGTCCGCGTCCCGCGCGAGGCCTCCGACGCTGAGCGCGAAGACCTGCGTCTGCAACTGGAGCGAAGCCTGAACGCCATCACCAAGGATTGACAATTCTCCCGGCCGGCCGCACTCTGGAGGTAACATCACATCGCTCATTTCTATGAAAACAAGCTTCGCTCTGGCGCTCGCCGGGGCTGTCCTGCTGGCGGCCGGGAGCGCCTTCGGGCAGGGGTCGGCAGTCATCATCAAACAGCGCGCCAAGGAGTTGCGGGACCAGAACAATGCCGAGCAAGGCGTGACCGCGCCCGCTCCGTCCGTCCAGCCCTCGGCACTCGGAGCCGCCGCCTCCACTGAGACGGCCCCGCCGCGTCCCCTCACTCCCCATCAGCAGGATTTGCTCAGGCTCCGCGGCGACCTCACCGCCATCAAACCGGATGCCCCCGCCACCCAGGCAATGAAGCAGCAACTGGCCAAGGACCTCATCGCCGCGGCCGAGGGCCCGAACAAACCCTCCCAGACCGCCGCCAACAAACTGGCCGAGAGCCTCTCCTCGGCGCTTTCGGAAAAGCTCCTCGCCACCACGACCCGCCAGCGGTTGTTCCTGAAGATCAACGCCGTCCTAAACCCGCAAAAAATCGGCCAAGCTCAACTGGCCGACATTGCCGGCGACATCCAGGCACTTTTCGAGGCCAACAACCTCGAACAGAAACAGGCCGCGGCCGTTGCGGGGGATGCCAAGGCCATTGCGGTCGAAATCCAGAAGGCGGCCGCAAAATAGGCGCAATGGGATGCGGAGCTTCCCCGCGAGTCGGGGTTCCGCTCCGGTATATTCATTTCATGACCCAAGCAGGTGCTCAGATTCTAAGCGAGATCGAGCGGCTTTCGCACGCCGAGCAGTCCGAGTTGCGCCAGCGTATCTGCGAGCGGGTGCTCATGTCGGACGACAGTACTTTCTGCGCCGGCTAGGCACGCTAACGGCGAAGCAGATGCGCCTCGTTGAAGGGGGGTTCCTTCGCTGGCTGGCCATCCCGATTCAGCCGTCCGCGTGAGGAAATACCGTTCTGAGGGGAAATGCAAAAGATACAATGCGTCATCGCTTTTGGGCTTTTTGCGGCAGGCGCCAGCTTGGCAATTGCCGGTGACGGGCCGCCGGCGGCGCCCTCCACCGCGTCTGAACGAGGCTCCCTGCTCCCGTTCACGGTCCCGCTCGAATCGTCCATCCTGAATAGCCGCGCTCGCGGGCGCGATGGGCTGACCGGGCGCGGGCATCTCTTCCTCCTGGCCGCGATGAGCGCCTCCGCCTCGGTGCTCAGCGCCGCCGGCGGCAATCGAGGCGAAACCCCCAGTCGCCCTGCCCGCACAGGATTCGTGTATGACGAAGTGTATCTCCGGCATCATACGGGCGCCGGGCATCCGGAGCGTCCCGAGCGGCTGACGGCGATCGTGGAGCGGTTGAAGCAGAAAGGTCTCCTGGCCCGGCTGATCAGTCTCAAACCCGCGGCGGCTTCAACCCAGTGGCTCACCACGGTCCATACGCCGGAATACGTCGAGAGGGTCAAGCGGAGTTGCCGGGAAGGGATTGGCTATGTGGACACGCGGGACGCGCCCGCATCAGCCGACTCATACGAGGTTGCGCTGGCGGCGGTCGGGGGGGTGCAATGCGCGATCGATGCCGTAATGGCCGGGAAAATCGACAACGCGTTCTGCGCCATTCGTCCTCCGGGCCACCATGCGCTCAAGGACCGGGCGATGGGTTTCTGCTTCTTCAACAACGTGGCCATCGCCGCGAGGTACATCCAGAGGCACTACAACCTTCCCAAAGTCCTGATCCTGGACTGGGACGTCCACCATGGCAACGGCACCCAAGCCGCGTTTTACGATGACCCGACGGTGTTCTACTTCTCCGTCCATCAATCCCCATTCTATCCGGGCACCGGCGGCGCGGCGGAAACAGGGCGGGGCAAGGGCCTGGGATGCACGTGTAATGTGCCGCTGCCGGCCGGGTCCGGCGATGCCGAGTACCGGCGGGCTTTCCAGGAGAGGCTCGAACCCGCTGCCGCCGCCTTCAAGCCGGATTTCGTGCTGATCTCCGCGGGGTTCGACGCCGCCCAGGGAGACCTGCTTGGGCAAATGAAAGTGACGCCTCAAGGCTATGCCGAACTGACGCGCATCGTGAAGGACATCGCCTCCCGATACAGCCAAGGCCGCCTCGTGTCCGTTCTCGAAGGAGGCTACAACCTGGACGCCCTGGCGGCGTCCGTTGAAGCCCACCTGCGCGTCCTGATGCAGTAGAAGAAGCCCAAAGCAACCAGCAAAAACAATGGACAGAAGCACTGGCTGCTTGGCATCTTCGCGGGAATGACAACGACTCTGGAACCTTTCTCATCACGCCACGCCAAGCCTCTGATCGGAACGCCTTCGCCCGCTTCGGCGCGAGCGGGGCTGGCTTGCCTGTTTATCGCCCTTCTGGCGGTGGGGGCGAGCTTCTCGCCGGCCCTGAAGGCGGAAGTGCGCCTGCCCAAAATCTTCGGCAGCCACATGGTTCTGCAGCAGGAACAGGCGGTTGTCATCTGGGGCTGGGCACAACCCAACGAAACCGTCGCCTTCCAACTCGGCCCGCAAAGCGGCCAGGCCCAGGCCAATGATCGCGGCGAGTGGCGGGCGGTGCTGCCGGCGATGAAGGCAGGCGGCCCGTTCACGCTGGCAGTGCGCGGCTCGAGCACGGTGGAGTTCGAGGACGTCATGATTGGCGAGGTTTGGCTGGCCTCCGGCCAATCCAACATGGAGATGGGCATCGGCGCCGCCCTCAACGGCCGGGAGGAAATCGCCGCCGCCAATTACCCCGGCATCCGGCTCATGATGGTCCCCAAGAGCTGGACGCCCGAGCCTCAAGACGATATGAAGGGCGCGTGGAAGGTTTGCTCCCCCAAGACCGTGGCTGAGGACGGGTGGAACGGTTTTTCCGCCGCGGCCTATTATTTTGGCCGTGAGCTGCACCGCAAACTGGGCGTCGCCGTCGGGCTGATTGATGCGTCCTGGGGCGGCACCCGCATCGAACCCTGGACGCCGCCCGAAGGGTTCGCCCAGGTGCCGGCGTTGAAGCGGGAATTCGAGTTGGTGGAACTCGGCGACCCGCGGGCCGCCCTGCACCAACAGCGCCTCGAAGCCGTCCTGAACGGCACCCAGCAGTGGCTCGACGCAGCCCGCAAGGCCCTGACCCAGCGGTCCCTGGTTCCGCCGATGCCTCTTTACCCTGCCGAACTGCTCCCGCCCCACGACGTCCAGAATGCCACCGCCCTCTTCAACGGCATGATCCGGCCCATCTGCCCATTCGCCATTCGCGGCGCTATATGGTACCAGGGCGAGTCCAATGCGGGCGAAGGCAAGCTCTACACCGAACATACGAAGGCCCTGGTCGGTGGCTGGCGCCAGATTTGGAACCAGGGCGAGTTCCCCTTCTACTTCGTGCAGATCGCGCCGTTCAACTACGGCGGAGGAAACCCTGAGTTCGTCGGCGAGTTCTGGGAAGCCCAGGCCGCCGCCGCCCAGGCCGTCCCCAACACCGGCATGGCCGTCATTAATGACATCGGGAACCTCAAGGACATCCATCCGGCCAACAAACAGGAAGTCGGCCGCCGCCTCGCCCTCCTTGCCCTGGCCAAAACCTACGGCCAGGAGAAGCTGGTTTGCTCCGGTCCCACCTTCAAGGCCATGAGCATCGAAGGCGACCGCCTCCGAATCACTTTCGAGAATGCCGGCGGCGGCCTCGCCAGCCGCGACGGCGCCCCGCTCAACTGGTTTGAAATCATCGATGCCGACGAAGGCGGTTTCGTCAAGGCCGGCGCCCAGGTGGACGGCTCCACAGTGGTGCTCTCATCTCCCGACGTGAAGCACCCCGTGGCCATGCGTTTTGCCTGGAGCATGCTCGCGGAGCCGAACCTGATGAATGCCGAGGGCCTCCCGGCCGGCGCCTTCCGCGCCGGCGTCGTCCCCAAGCGCGACCTCCTCGCCCTCAAAGTCCCCGAGGCCAAGCAATACCAGTTGGTCTATGACCTGGACCTGTCAAAACTGGGTCCAAGCATCGCTTATGATGTGGATAATCATGCCGGCATCAGCAAACCCTTCGACCGCATTGCCTATTTCCTGGAGCTGCAGGCCAAAGACGGCAGCACCGAGTATGTGTATGTCTCGATGGACGCCTTCAGCCAGGACCCGGGCAAGATCGGGATTCCCACCCTTAGCTCCGGCGCCCGCTTCCAGCAAAACGTTGCCGCCATGAACGTTTTTTCCAACGTTAAAGGCATCGGCACCGGCTCAAATCTGCCCGGAGGCAACATCGAGTTCTGGCCCAACAACTACGGCCCCGAAAACAGCGCCAACGTCCCCAACGCCTCCTCTCAGGTCTTTGATTTCGGCGACCAGATTGCCGACCCGGCCGACGGCTACGGCTCGATGCAAGTCCACAACCACGACGCCAAGCAAACCCTCTTCGCCCTCAACCACTGGCGTGAGGGCAGCCACGCCGACCTGGGCCTGGGCAACCAGCCCACGGGGAATCCCGACTGGACCTTCGCCGGGAACGCCGCCGCCTATCAATCCAAACGCCTCCGCGTCCTGGTGCGCTGCCCATGAGAATGCTGACAAAGGCCCTGTTGGCCGCGTGATGGACAGTTTTGAAATCAGCACGAGGCGCCTTAAAGTGGGCGCCTTCGATGACACTGATCGAAAAACCCGCCGCGCGTCCGTGGATGCGGGCACATTGACGTTCATCGGCGGCGTGACGCCCGGAATGGCCCGGTCACAGGTGATGGCACTCCTGGCTCAAAGCGAAATCAAGGCGACAGCGACGAGGAACGTAATTACCTGGACAGAGAACGGCCATGCGCGCAACAGCAACGAGACCTTCAGCATGTGGACTGCGACATTGACGTTTCGCCATGACAGGCTGGACGACATTCGCGTCGAGTGCGTGTAATGCCGGCAGGCATGGCGACGGAGGCGTCGCCCGCATCTCGAAGGTGAATTACCGGCGCACCGCGTTCAGGAACTCTCGCAAGTGCCCAAGTGCCCGGACCAGCATCGGCGGGCAGCCATGGGGTGGCTGAAGATGGTTGAGGCTATGGAGAGCCTCCCCAGCAGGACGGCAATCCTCGTTCTGGATGCGAGGAGAATCTCCCGGAGGTCCGGTCCTTTTGTAGTCGGTGACTTCGTCGACCTGCAGTGCTGACTCACGACGGTGAGCGGCAGGCCAGTAGAGCCAGATTTCCAGATTGCGGGTCGGCAGACAGAGGCGCCCCCCTTGCCGCCATCCGCTCCGCCCGACATGCCTTGATTCTTGACTTCGCGACCCATGGGGAGCGTAATCGGGCGAACGCCCGGTTTGATGATTGAACCCTCCAGGAACCCGGAACAGATCGGCTCCCTTCGACTCGGCCGGAGGCTCGCCGGGCGCGCGGGATTTACATTGATCGAACTCCTGGTCGTCATCGCCATCATCGCCATCCTGGCGGCGCTCCTGTTGCCGGCGCTCTCATCGGCCAAGCAGAAGAGCAAGGCGATACAGTGTGTCAGCAATCTGAGGCAGATGACGACGTCCTATTACATGT
The DNA here is from genome assembly GCA_964653485.1 of uncultured Verrucomicrobiota bacterium. Lineage (GTDB taxonomy): Bacteria > Verrucomicrobiota > Verrucomicrobiia > Limisphaerales > UBA8199 > CAVQND01. The sequence continues at coordinate 52,889 of CAZZFF010000004.1, forward strand.
ACCAACAGGATTATGGCAAGGCGGTGGCGTACGGCGATGTCAGCACGCTCTGGATGAAGACGCTGATCCAGTATCACGCGCAGGTGGCCGCCGTGCGGCTTTGTCCGATGGCCGTTGATCGGGGCGCCCTGCCGACCTCGCAAGAGGAAGGGAACGCCGCCGCGCCGTGGCTTTGGAACGGCGACAGCAGCCCATCGTTGGACTTGGGAAGCTATGCGATCAACGGGTGGCTTTATACTTACGCCGGGGCCAGCCAATGGGTGCCGGAGCCGGAGAAGTACTTCCCCAAAGACACCGCCATCACCCAACCTTCGCTGACGCCGGTCTTCGTGGATGCGAATTGGCCGGACACGTGGATCGAGATCACAGATACGCCTCCCCTCGACTTGTTCAACGGCGACTACAACACGGCCTTGGGCCGCGTCTGCCTGGCGCGGCATCCCCTGATGCGCAGCGCGCGAGCCGTTCAAGGAAAGAAATTGCCGGGCGCCGTCAACGCGAGCTACGCCGATGGTCACGCGGGTAGGTTGCGGCTGCAGGACAGCAAGACGGTGATTTGGCATCTGGGTTATGTGCCGGCGGGCAACCCATGGGCCACGAGTACGCCTTAGGAGGATGGCCGAAACGCCCGCCGTGATGAAATCTCAGTCGCGGCCTCCGTCGTGAAGGTGGTCATATCGGCTGCTTTTGGAGAAGCCGTGGGAAGAGAGTTGGAAAACTCAGAAGTCGGGCGGCAGTAGTGTTCGCAAGCGCATGGTTGCCTCGTCACGGTCAAGCCTGTCGGCGGCGATCGCAAGGGTCAACCCCTCCCACTCCGGCCCGTCGGCGTTTGGCTCTACCCCGTTCAAGCGGAGAAACACGATGCAGGCGCCGAGTGCCGCGCGTTTGTTGGCGTCGACGAAAGGATGGTTCTTGCATAGGTAGTACAAGTAAGCAGCCGCCACTTCCGCCAGGTCGGCATAGGGTGATCCGCCGCCGAAGCTCGCCTGAGGCGCGGCTACCGCGGATTCCAGCAAGGCCACGTCACGCACACCGTTCGCACCACCGAACCTCGCGATGGCCTCGGCGTGAATCTCGCGCACTATCTCTACGGTGAGATGGAGGCAATTGTCGGGAAAGCGATTCACGCCAGCTTCTTCATCGTGCGGGCGTAATCCCTCATCGTGGACTTGATGACCTCGGAAACCTCCGCCCGCGATGGCCGCGGGCGCAGAGGCGTAAGCGTGAGAGTCCCACCGGCGTGAACCTCGATGTTCACCCGGTCGCCGACTTCGAGATGGGCCAACTCCATCAACGCCGAGTCAAAAATGATGCCCTGCGAATTGCCGACTTTGCTGATCGTCTTGACCATGGCGTAATACTAAGTTTTACGTCGCCCCGCGTCAAGCACACCGCGGCCAAAGTCGGCCAGGCCCAACGCGCCCACCCAAGCCAGCCGTTCCGCCGGAAGTCACTTCACGGAAGCGAGGTCATCTACCCGCTGGTAAAGTTTGGCGCCCAGTTGATTTTGCTTGCGTTGGTAATGAGCGGCCCGTTTTTTGGGGTCAGGGCCAAGCTTCCACGCGATTTGACGGCGGATTTCCCAGATTTCTTCGAGAGATTCGTCACGGCTCGGCTTCATAGTTTTTCTCCAAAAGTCAGTTTTTTCCACCCGAGTCACGACTCCTGGGATGCCACATCACTGCCTCGCCACGAACCTGGCCTGGACGACCGAATAGGGCTGGAGGACGAGCGTCAGGGACCCGTCGCGAACCTCAGCCTCGGCGCTTATGGGCTGGATGGCTGCGGGTTCTTCGAGTGTGTTAACCGCCCAGGGTGTCGGACCGGTCAGTGTCCGGAGTTGGGCCTTATCGGCGCTGGAGAAACCGTTGAGGTGGACGGTCAAGCGGATTGGGCGGCCGGCGCCGCGATGGACCAGGGAAAGGAGCAGGTCGCCGTTGGCGCCCAGGGCGGCCAAGGCATCCACGGCGTCGAATGTATGGGCGCCACCCGCATTCTTGATGTCGGGGAGAATCATCGGCGCCCGCTCTGAAGGAGAGTGCAGTTCGGACTTGGCGGCGCGCGCCCCTGCGAAGTCTGCAAAGAGGAGGTTGGCGTAGTAGCACGGGTTGGGATAAACCCGCTCATACTCTTTGCGCAAGCCGCCGCCATGGTTCACCGTGGCCGAATGGGTCACCATCTCGACAAAAGGCTGCAGGCGCACGGCAGCGTGGTAGATGCAGGTGTCGTAGAGCGCCTCCGCAAGGGTGGCGGGGTTGACCAGGTTCTGCCGATCGAGCCGGTGGGCCTCCTGCCCGCCCGGGCCGGGCGCCAGGTGCGCGAACATCTGGAGTTCGGTGACCGCCAGGCGTCCATCGCGAACGCCGCCGCGCTCCATGTCCTGCCGCAACTCACCCCATTTGCGTTCGAGCAGGTCGGGCACGAGCATAAAGTCGCGGAACACGTCCATGGGGTCGGCGGCGGGGGTCACGTCGCCGCCGATGAGCGGGTGATCGGTGATGGTGTGGAGCTGAGGGCCGGCCCCGGCGATCAGCGTGTCGTTCCAGGCTTTGCCCCACATCACGGGCGCTCCGCAAGCGGCGAGTTGGACGGTCGGGTCCGCCTTTAGCATGGCTTGGGCAAACCGCTGGTAGCGGTCGACGTAGCCGGATGCGGTGGTCCAGTGGGCCTGCCAGCGGCCCCAGAGTTCGTTGCCCACTTCCCAATGCAGCACGTGATAGGGTTCCGGATGGCCGTTGGCGGTCCTGAGGGCGCCCATGGGGGAGCCGGGAGGCCCGTTGCAGTATTCGACCCAGCGGGCGGCCTCCTCGGGCGTGCCGGTGCCGGCGTTGACACAGATCATCGGCTCGCATCCGACCGCGCGGCAAAAGCGGATGAACTCATCCGTGCCGAACGTGTTTGGCTCGACGCCGCCCCAGGCATAGTTGGGCAGCGTGGGACGGCCTTCCACAGGCCCGACCCCGTCCCGCCAATGATAGGCGCTGACGAAGTTGCCCCCCGGCCATCGCAGCAGCGGCAGGCGAGCTTCCTTGAGGAACCGCACCACGTCGGGGTCGGCGCCTTCAAGGTGATCCGCGGGACGCAGGAACAGATGTCCGATAACCAGTTGCCCCGCCGATGGGCTGGACAGGACCAGGCAACAGGGTGCGTTCGGGCGGGAATCCTCCGCCAGGGTCAGGGTGCCGGTCAATGTCCGCCATTCGGTCGAGAGGCCGGTGAGAGCCGCCCGGGCGCGCGCGGCAGCCCCGCCTTGCGGCGTGATGGAAAGCTCCAGGGCGGTCAAATCGGGGGAGCGCGCCAGCAACTCGAACTCATACTGCCGTGTTCGATGCAGCGGCAGCCAGGTCCACTGCTTGATTCCCCCGCCGCCGTTTGTGAACTCGATTCGCTGGGCCCGCCCGCCCTGGGGTCCCGTATCGGGGCTGACCCGCGCTGCCTCGCGCGACCCGGCGCGGGACCAGAACGCGGCCAGTCCGTCCCGGCGCGCGTCGAGCAACTCCTGGAGTTCGTCCTCGGGCCACCCGCAGCGAAGGGCTTGGCGGCGCAACTCGCCTTCGATTTGTTCGCGCCCGAATTGGAACGTGACGACCCCGTCCGGGGTAGTCTGGCCGGTGGCAAAAGGGTAATCGGCGAAGGTCGGGTTTCGGAGGACCTGCGCGTCCATTCCGTTGTAAATGTTGGCGCCCAGGTGTTCGCAGAACTTCCCGGTCAGATTCCGCGGGATGGGATAAGACGCCAACTCGGCAGCGTGGATGACGAGCGCCGCCTCTTGGGCGGGGGCATCGGCTCCATGGACGGCCAGGACCAGGCCGAGTTCGATGGCAACCAAATGCGGCAACAAGGGGCGTAACCGTGGTCTCATGACGTGGGGATGGCGCCTCGACCGGGCGGGAACCGGATTCAAATCTGGGAATAATCGGCGGGGACCAGTAAGAGATTCGTAATGCCGCACAGAATCGTCTTGTCGCTGTATTCGGGCATGGTGCTGAGCCGCTTCCAGTCCTGGTGCGCGCCGAACCGGCCCCAGGCCGCCTTCTGCTCGTCCATGCTCTTGAAGCCCAGCATGTAGGTCAGATTCGGCATTTTAGACCCAACCAGGGTTTGCCCGAAGAAGACCGGGTTGAGGCCAACCTCGCGGAAAATCCGGATTTCGCCCGCGTCGTTGAACATCTCTATCTTCTTCAACCCGGTTTTCGCGCTGGGGCTCTCGTAGGTCCGGAGTTGAAACACCCGTCCGGGACCGTCCACGGGGCGATCCAACCGGGGCATGCCGGTGAAGGCCACCATCAGCGAGCTTTCCATTCGCTTGAAGGCGGGCGCGTCGACCGGGGCATTGATGAAGTCCGCTCCGCTCGACAGGAACTCGCGGTCTTCGGCTAATTGAGAGTCCAGGGCGGCCAGCGACTCCACGGACCGATGCCGCAACAGCACATAGATGGGGCTGAGACCCTGCGCCGGGTAGAAGACGCCCACCGGCTTGAACCCAATCCGGTTTAACGCGGGGATGGCCGCATCCCGCAGGAAAGCATCCATGCCCTTTTTCTGCGCCTCGGTTTCTATAATGAACTGCCGGAGTTCGTAATAATCGCGATCCGCGGAGTTTTCGGCGGCCGCCGCGGTTGCAGGGGTGACGGCTGCCAGGCTGGCAGCCCCGGAGAGGGTGACGAATTGTCTTCGGTTCATGAACAGCGCGAGTTGTAGCAAATGAGGGCAGGAGCGTCACGGATTTCTTTTTCGCGGGGCGGGCGGCCCTGAGGGCCGAAGGCCGAGGGGGTGAAATCCGAAATCCGAAATCCGAAATTGAGTGCGGAGCCAATGCCCGGAAGTTCTGCGATCTCAGCTTTCGGGTTTCGGATTTCCTTCGGATTTCAGGCTATCATGTCGCCGGCGAAGGCCTGGCGGCGGGGGTTGCGGGAGCGGGGGATGACGGGGCGCGAGAGTGGCCGCGGAAGCTCCTCCACCAGTGCAGGGGCAGGAGGCCCAGGGCAATGATCGCAGCCTGGCTTGAGATGAAGATCATCAGCCACTTGAAGGCCGCGTCCATGAAACCGTAGGAGTGCAGGCCGATGCCGAGCATATTCACGCCGAACCAGGAGAAGCTGGTGACGATGTTGCCGAAGACGGCGAGATTCATGATGCCGCGGTCGCGCACCGTGCCGCCCCAACGGGCGTGGAGGATGACGGCGTTCCAGAGCACGATGAGCAGCGCGCCGTTTTCCTTGGGGTCCCAGCCCCAAAATCGGCCCCAGGATTGGTCGGCCCAAATGCCGCCCAGGACGGTGCCGGTGAAGCTGAAAAGGGTGGCGAAGCAGACGATACCATAGACCATCTTGGAAAGGGCCTTGCCAACGGTCACCGCGCTGGTCCGGTTGCGCAGGCCAACCGAGAGCATGGGGGTGAACACGCCAAGCAGGATATAGATAATGGCCACCAACCCGGCCGCGAATGTGGCGGCGTATCCGAGCGTGATGATGACCACGTGCGTGGCGAGCCAGAAGTTGGTGTCCAGCACGGCGCGCATCATCTCCATGGTGTCGCCGCCCAGGGCGAGGTTCTGAGCGATGATCAGCGTGACAAACCCCGCCGAGGAGGCGACGAGGTTCCCGATGCCCACGCGGTAGATTCGCTCGAGGATAATCCCCAGTATCATCGTGCCCCACCCGATGAAGATGGCCGAGGAGTAGAGGTTGGTCACAGGCGGCCGTCCTTCCAGCGCCATGCGGAAGACCAGGCCAAAGGTATGAACCAACCCAGCCAGGATGATCAAATAGAGGGAGGAACGGCGCAGTGACTCGGAAAGAGCGGGCAGCAAGGTAAACGTCGCCAGCGCCAACAGGGCCAGGACAAACGCGGCGATGTAAATGATCATCGCATGGAGAAACGGCTTAACACTGTTGAAGTAGAATTCAGCCCTGCCCTTGAAAACCTCCTTGCCGAACCTGGACGCGAGCCATCCCTGGTAGTCCGCCAGGGAATGGTTGAAATCCCCGGCCTTGTTCTCGCGATAGGCCGTTGCCATGGCCGCAAACCAGGTCATCGCAGGATGGATTTTCCCCGTGCGCAAAGAGTCGAGGAGACTTGCGCCGGCGGTTTGCCAGCGTGCGGGCGTTTCCTGCGGGTCCAGCGGAGGCACGATCATGGCGTAGCCCGCCTCGGCCATCGCCTGGAACTGCCGCACCGGCTCCGCCACCTTTCGGATGACGTCGTTGTTCATTGCCTCGCCCTTGTCGTTGGCCTGGAGGGCGGCCTGGACGGGGCCGAGATTGCTTTGAAACTCGGCCAGCTCCTTGGCGAAATTGTCCGCCTCTTCCGGCTCAACCGTGTACTTGAGGCGCTGATAGAGCTGGATGGCATTCGCGAGCTTGAGGACCTGCTTCTGAAAGGGGGTCTGATCGGCGGACTTGGTCTCGCCGGCTTTTTGTCCCTGGCGCATGATTTCGTCGACCGCCGGCCTCAGCTCGTTGAAGGCGAAATAGTGAAGGCCGGATTTCTCGACACCTTTGCCTTCGAGCTTGAGTTCGCCCAGGAGGTCGGAGTGGTGGATGAGGAAGATGGGACGGGTGTCGGCCATTTCGGGCCGGGCAATCACCTCGAGGAGCCATTCGCTGGATTTGAGCTTCTTGGGGTGGTGCCAGAATTGCCACGAGGGCACTTGTTCGAGCGGGACATCCCCCGTGCTGCGAATCTGGAGCAACGAATTGCGGGCCACCGAATCGAAGGGCTGGATGCGCCCGCCAAGCAGGACAGGCAACCGGCCAAATTCGCGGGCGTGGAGCGCGTCGTCCTTTCTGGGGAGCATTACCGCGACGATCTCGCTGGCAAAAAGGACGACCCAACACCAGGGCAAGAGCTTGGGTGGGAGTTTGAGCAACCATCTCATACTTTGGTTTGTTTGAGGTTCGCCGCCGCCTGAAGGCGGCGTTCCGAGCAGGGGCTTGAGCAACCGATTCACGCTTTGGTGTGTTTGAAGGCCAGACTGGCGGAGGCGGGGGCAGCCGCCTGGGCCGGAGCCGGGGCGTTGGCCGCGGGTGCGGTCTTGCGTTTCAATGTGAAGCCGAGCAGGTGGGTCAGAAACTGCCAGACCAGGCCCACGCCTACCAGGACGCAGGAGAAATAGGGTGTGAGCCAGCCTGGGTTGTGGACTACTTGCAGGACGGTGCCGTGGTCGTCCTTGTCCCAACTGGCTTGGTAAAAGGTCTCCCCGGCGTAGCGCAGCGGGTTGTTCATGTAGATAAGGACCTCGCGGTTCTCACCGGTGCCGGGGCGCTGCAGCAGGACGCGGCTCGAGAAATTCCTGGGGATGTCGGTTCCGGGATACACATCGTGGCGAAACTCGATCAACTGGATGCTGAAGGGCTTGTAGAACCGGCGCAGCCGCATCTCCAGGCGATAAGTCCGGTTGTTGCAAGCGACCTCCTGGGGCTGCTTGACATACTCCGAGACGAGCCAGGACCCAAGGGAGCCTTGCGCCGCAACCAGTTCCACCACCGCGCTCGGCACATCGCGTTCATCCATATCGGTCACGCGAGGCTCGGCCTGCACCATGGCGTGCTTGCCCACCCCTTCCGTCGCGGCCGGCGGCTCGGCGGCATTGGGGCCGCGCTCGGCCACTCTGGAGTTGGCATAGAATGCCTTCACCCTGACGGCAAAGGGAAGGAGCGGCTGCCGTATCTCCTTTTCGCGCATGAGGGCCCTTTGTGGAATGGCTACCACGCTGTCGGCCGCCGGGTCCGTCTGGTCGATGATGGCCAACTCGGTCTCGCGCTCGCTCTCCGAGTAATTCCGGCTCTCGCCTTCGCGCAGGTGGAGCGTGCTCTCGCGGGAGAGCCTATCGGTCAGAAACTGTCCGAACAGGAGCAAAATAAGGCCGCAATGGACCATCCAAATCCCGGCTTTGTCCCCTGTGAGCGTGAACCGCTTGAAATGGGAGGAAATCAGGTTGATGAGCAGAACGCCTCCAACCAGGTATCCCCCTGGGAACATCGGTATCTTCATGCCCCAGTGCGGCGGCGTCCACCAAATGAAGAAGCTCCGGAAGAACTCATTCTGCACCTTGTACAAACCCAGGTCCACTTGCGCCAGCGTGCCCCAGAACACCAGCACGATTGCCAAAATCAGGCATACCACCGTCAAGCGCAACGAAGTGACGACCGCGATCAGACGATCCAGAAATTGTCGACGGTTCATGATGTTGACAGCACGTGACGAGTTTACTTCATCCGGGCGTATTGGGCCGTCGTGACAAATTGAGTGAATGCGGCCTTTTCGCGTTCGACGACCGGCTCGCCGCCCATGAGCTTGTAGAACCAGGTTTGATTCGGCTGACGGATGACCGCGGCGACGAGCCGCGTCTTTTGCCCAGTGCCGGGGGCGGCGCCGCTCATATCGACCATCATCGCTTTGCCACCCTGGACCTCGAGTGGCGTGACCAGCTTTTCGACCTCGCTCTCGGGTAATTGGGCCAACCCAAGCTGCTGGCGCCAGCGGTTCACGTTGCCCGCCAGCCCCCCTCCCTCGCCCGGCGAACTGCTGATATTGACCGCCGCCTGCTCAGCGCCGCTGCCGCGGATGATGAACTTGGCCGTCAGGAATTGTCCCGCCGGGGCTTCTTGCCAGCCCGCCGGCACTTGCCAGTTCGGCCTGGCGGAGCCGGCAACGGCGCTCTGTGCCATGGGCGCGGAGACCGGCGTCATCCCGCCGCCCCCAATCGGCGGGTGCGATGGCGGCAACCCGGAGGGTCCGGCGGGAGCCGCTAAATTCACGGACCCGAGGAATTCCACGAAGCCAGGCTTCTGTTGGGCGACAAGCGCATCGTCCCCGGTCATTTTAAAAAACCACGAGATGCCCTCCCTTCGCAGCACCGCGGCCAAAATGCGGTTCGTTTCACCCGACCCAGGAACAGGCCCGGCCTGTTCGTAAAGGCGAGCCTCCTGGTGGGCTATCTCGACCGCTTGTGCCAGCTTGAGCAACTCCTCCGCCGTTACCGGCGGCAGGCCGACCTGGCCGCGCCACCGGTTGACATTGTCCAGGTCGCTCCCGGCCTGGCCGGGCAGTGGGACCACGCTCACGTCAGCCTGCTTGCCCCCGGCGCCCGCGACGCGAAACTCCGCCACGCGCATCTGGCCCGGAGGCACTTCTTGCCATCCGGCGGGCAATTTCCATTGCAACATGGGTGCGCCGCCTGAGGTATCGGGATGACCCGGCGGCAGCGCCGGCGGCGGCGCCTGCGAAGAAACCGGCTCCTTGGCGACCCGGTAAGCCTGAGCGTCATTGCGTCCGCACCCGGCCAAGGCCGTCGCCACGACGAGCAGCCCGTACCACCCGAACTTGGGGCGCCCCGGGTCAAGAGATAAAAAGTTCACCCTGATTTTCTACCTTTACTTGTCCCCAAACGCAAGGCTATATTCAGATATTGCCTGATGAGTAGCAAGACTTGGCTACCGCATGGCTGGGCGGCTACGCATGGAGGCTCACCTCATGTGCTGCTCGGGGCTTAAGCGGCCTGGAGCCTGCATGCGTTGGCAGAGATGCCGGTGGCGCGCTCGATGGCGGCGATGACGAGGGCGGGGCATAGCGCGGCTTCCTGGTAGCCAATCAGCGAATGGTAGAACCTCGGCAGGGTGCTCCGCCAAGGATCACCCCCCACCTCCCTTGGCACCAAGGCGATGAGGGGGACAGATGCGGCCCCAGCGAGGTGCAGTGTGCCCGTATCGATAGAGACAACGCAAAGGGCGGCGTCCATAATCGGCAGCAGATCGAGCAAGCTGGACACCCTCAACGACCCAATATCCAGGATGCGGCCCGGAAACGCCCGTCGTAGTTCGTCGAGGAGCCGCGGCCCATCGGCGAAGGGGGCCGTTATGGCTGACGTGACGTTGACAACGATCTTTGGCTGGCCCGGATGCTTTTCACGGCGGGCGATGTCCAGCCGCCATGCGGGGTCCCCGAAATGCGGCAAGAATCCAGCCAGCCACCACATCTCAGTTGTCCAATGACTCGTCGCTTTCGGGCTTTCCAGCGTGTCCAGGTGACAGCGAACCACCTGTTTAAACTCGCGCTTCGCCGCGGCCATAGCTTCGATCATGTGGCACCTGTTGACGGGAGACCTGAAGAGTTGGACGTAGGGTATCCGCTCATCGAACAGGTCTTCACACAGCTCGGGCACGGACATCCAGACGCGCAACCCCTGGTCATGGAGGTGCTTGGCGACCGGTAAAATGTTCAGCATGTCCCCGCGGTGTCCGGGCGTCACCATGCAGACATCACCCTCCGTGAATGGCTGCTGGCTCGATGCGCGCTGAGGGCGCGGGGAAAAGCAACCCCCGCGCCCAATATGCAAGGTCGCAATCTCACGCCCATGCGGCTGCACGTGGAGGGGGATCGCGACGCCGGCGCGGCGGCACCGCACGAGGCTCTCATGCGAGCTGACCAGCGCCGCATCGTGCCGATTCAGCGCCGCCACCGCTTCGGGTGTCAGTTCCGACCCGTTGACTATGCCAAGCTTGATCATAAACCGGTTGCCGCCCGCCATTGGTCGAAACCGATGCCCCAAACCTCGAACGTGGCCAGGCCCAAAAAGCCATCCTCGGTGCTGCCGCTGCCACTCGTCTCGGCGGGGATCAGAACCTCGCGCCAGATGCCGGGCGCGGCTCCAATGGGCGCATCATACACCACGTTCCTCGGCAAGATGCCGATATAGGCATCCGCTGTCCCCATCGCAACGCCGTCCGCGTAATCATCCCAACCGAAGGCCCCGGAGCTGTTCACGGCCCACAGTTCGCAGTTCGCCCGGAACCCGGCGCGGTAGCGGTCCAGCTTGTAACGCCCGCGATAGGCATAGGTCATCGATTCGTAGCCGCCCACGTAGCCCTCGAAATCAGGGATGCGCGACAACCATCCGGGCAGATATACCCACCAACTCGCCTGGCACAACCGGAAGAAGTACTGCCGCGCGTTAATGGTGTCGCCTGGGGTGTTGGGATAGCTGCCGACGCATCGCGCCGCATCCGAGAGCCACATCACGCTCTCGCCGCTCGGCGCGCTCGCCGTTCCGCCGCCGGCGGCGCCGCCCGGCCAGTAATTGTAGCCTCCGCTGGGCGTCGCCCCATAGGTGTCCACACCGTACACGAGCGGGCAAGGGGGCGCGGGGTCGTAGTCATAATTCGGCGCGCTCGGATAAATGGCATCAGCCCACGTGAGCGCCTGCACGCCGGAGATCGCCCCCCAGGCATCCTCCCCAGCCCCATATCCTCCGGTCCCATAGCTCAGCGATTGCCCCGCCTCGACAATTGGCCCGGTCGGCGCGCCACTCCATTCACGGCATGGGCTGATGACGAGCTCTTTGGCCGGAGATTGGGCGGGCGTGTTCATGCTCAGCTTGCGACCGCCGTCCAGTTCCGGGACTCGCCGGCGATGATGAAGTTGATGGGGTTGCCGTTGCCGTCATTGACGCCGGTAGCGGCGGGGAGGGCGTAAAAGATGTCGCCGACAAGCCATTCCGGAGATACGACCTCAGCCTCGCTGTTTCCGATACCTGGGCCGCTGGCACCCGTCTTCACGCGCAGGATGTTGTTGGCGTCGGGGCCGGCACTGTAGCTGAGGCTGTAAACCGTGCCGTCCGCCCCGGTTTCAGCAGTGCGGCTATTCCGCAGCTTCCAGTTCTTTGCCACGTAAATGTCAGCCTGGTAGGTGATCGTGCCCGTCGCCGGGCTGGCTGTGCCGCTGGGAACGGCGTAAGCGAACGTCGAGGGACCGGTGACGGTGGCGCTGAACGTGCCGTTGTAAGCGCTTGGGGTGGCACCGGTGATTTTGGCGTGGACGATGGCGCCGGTGGCAAGGCAATGCGGCTCGGCGGTCGTCACGGTCGCCGTCGTGCCGCTGGACAGGATCGAGCTCACGAGCGCCGGCGCCAGCCATGCCGTCACATAGTCACCCTGGACACTCTGGAGAGTCATTTCAGCCAGGGTTTCCATGCCGCCGCCGCCCAGCCAGAGGTCGTCCGCCCCATCGGCACCAAAGTCAGGTGGGTCCGGGATGCCTGCGGCGCGGAGCATCCAGGAGCATTTGCCCGCGCCATTTCGGGCATCGGTGTAATGGACGCGGCCGATGCGCAGGGTTTGGCCCTCGGCATCGGATAATCTCTGAAGGATTTGGCCGATCGGGTTGCCGGCGCCATCGGTGCCGAGGACTCCGCCGGCGGTGTCAAGGCGCAGGATCGAAATCAACTCGTTTTGGGCGTCGCTGGCGATCTGGGTTACCCCGTTTGGGTTCCCGCTGGTCGTGCCCTGGTCGTAAGTCGCGGCCTGGAGCGCATAGTTGGCCAGGCCGTGCTGAGTATTTTCCTTTGCGGTCGCGCTTCCGAGGCCCACGTCGTTGCAGCCGGCCGCCTGGCCGGTTGAGCGCCCGCTGGGCATATTATATACGGTGCGCCACCGGGAGCATCGCGCCAACTCGATCAGTTCCGGGGCATCCAGACGCGCGCTTGGCGCGTAGGCGACGGTCAAGAGGCCGAGGTGCGGGACGGCGCGGACCGTTTGCACCAGGAGATTGGGGTAGGTGTTGGCTGGCCCGGCCAGGGTCAGCGTATTGCCCACGCCGATGCCGCTCCGCACCTGGCCGGCCACGAACTCCACCGAGCCGGAGTATTGCAGGGTTGCCAGGCTGGCATAGAGCGCCTGGGCAACGCCTGTGGGGACGGCCTCGCCGGGGTCGAAGAAAGTCACCGTGCGATAGGTCTGGCTCAGGGCGTTGGTCAAGGTCACTCGTTGGCTCACCGGGCGCGACTGGACGGTGGCGTTGGGCTGTTTGTGAGCAGCGTCCGCGTAGCGGCAAAAGCTCACGTTGGCCGTGACGGTGGCGTCGGTCCATTGCACGCCCATCCAATTGGACAATTGTCCCTTGACCAGGGTATTCGGATACGCCGCCAGGTCCACCGGGCTGCCCGAGGAGTCGGTCACCACAGCGGCATCCACCTGGATGCTGGCCGGGTCAATGTTCGGGTCGCTCAGCGTATTGTCCGCCGCCAGCCACCAGCTCAGCCGATCCGAAGCCGTGGCCGAAACGGCCAACGCGACAGGGACCACCTGGACTGCCACGTCCGTCCGGGAGACCTGCGATCCGTCCAGTTCGACAAAATGCCTCGAACAATTGGGCGTGTAATCCGTTACCCCCGGCGGATAGATGTCATAATAAAACTGCGGCCATGCGAAGCCATTGAAGACGTTGGTCTGTTTGTATTCGATGACGACGCCCGCCAGTTGGCGTTCGCACCGCGGCGCCAGCTCGACCTGCCGCTCCTGCTCCGCCGTAATGGTGGCGATCACGGGCGTCAGGGCCGCCAAAGCTCGCGCGTTGAACGTGGGTGGAGAGGTGGTGTAATCAAACCAGCAGACGACGTCCGGCGACCACCGGAGCACACTGACGAGCGCCTCGGCGCAGAAAACATTGGCCGCCCTGGTTTTTGGGAAGTTTACCGCGGGGTCAATCGCGCCGATCCGGATTGCGTCCTGGGCGTCGTCCCGGCCGGTCGTCGCACCCTGCTTTGTCGGGTTGTAGCATTCATTGACCCAGTTGAGAATCTCGACGATTTGCTCGCCGTTGGTCTGCCAGGTTTCATCGGCCTTTTCGCCCAGATAGACCTCGGGCGTGTTGATGGTCCTGAGCGTCGCTCCCGAGGCGGGCAGGCCGGGAGAGGCCCATCCGTTGAAGACGCTTCGGCCCTGCATGAATTCGAGCCGTTCGAGGAGCCACCAGGGACCGTAGATCGAGTATTGAATACTCTGGCGGCCCTGGACATTCAGCCGCTTCGTGTCGCCCACATAGCCCTGGAAGAAAACCGTTCCTCCGGTGTAGCTGACCGGGCTGCCCGAACCCGTGCGGTCACGCCAGAGGGTGATGGACGCGCCCCAGGCAAACTGGGGTGGGCCGGCATCGAGGGCCTCGATTGAGCGCATCGTGGCCGAGTCGCGGCCTTTGTTGAGCAGTTCAACGGTGAAATCAGCGCACAAGCCCCAGTCGCCCAGGGCCTTCTCCACACCGCTATAAACGAGGGTCCACATAGTCAAAAGGCAAAAGGAAGAGGGCGGAAAGAGGAACGCTGTGCGGTGCTGGTGTCATTTGAGTCTTTAGCATTCATCCTTTCATGGAATCTGCGTCGAGCGCGCCCAGGCAGCCATCTGCTGCGCCATTGCGGCCTGTTCGCCCTGGAGTTGCGCCTGCCGGGCAATCACCGTCCTCATCAGGCCGACCATTCCATCCACGGTCCTGGAGGCGCCGCTAATCACATCCACCGCCTGCTTCAGCGCATTTACGTGTCTGTCCTGCATCTTGCCTATTTCCACCAGCAGCGCCTTGATTGCAGGGTCCACACGGTCCTGAGCGGACGACAAGTCCCGGTCCTGTGCCGCCCATGCCTGTCCTGAGCCCGTCGCGGCTTGGACCGTCTGGCTGGAGTCGGCACCGACGGCCGCTCGATTCCGGGTCCCAAGGGCGCCTGGAGGCACAGCCTGCGTTGCCGCGGCCACCGGGCTTCGAGCCGGCGGCCTGGCCGCTGTGGCCAAGGGAGATTCCCCTGTCGCGCCCGTCTTTGCCTCGGACGCCGCGAAGTGCGCCGCTGCCAGATCACGCTCAACCGCCCCTGCGCGTCGGTCGGCTCCAGGCAGCCGCCACACGTCCATTCGCCTTGCCCTGGCATCGCGGGCCGCGATTTCGGGTCCTATCGCCCACTCCTGGGCCGCGTCAGAGGCCGTGTTGCCGGCTGCCGGTGGTTTGCTTTCCGGGTCCTTTGAGGGCCGCGTGAACTCCTCATGCAAACGTTGACTCCATTGTTCGCACGCCTTTTGCGCGTCCTCGGCCCCCCGAGCCATCCCTTGGAGCGACTCGGCAATACTTGCGTCACCGGCCGTGCTGTCAAAGACACGCTGCAACCTCCGGGCTGCGTCGCTCGTCTGGTTCAGGGCCGCCGCGGCAAGCTTGCCTCCGGGTGTGTCGGCCGTCGTCTCGATCCGGACCTCAAGGCTTTGGTTAGGCATATAAAAAGGAGAGGGCGAGGAGACTCTTCATTTGAGGCCGAGGAAGGTGCAGTTCGTGAATGAATTGCCGTACTGGATGAACGTGAATGCCGCCAGATTTGTCACGCTGAGCGTCCCTTGACTGCTGATGCTCGCAGGGAGAGTGCCAATGATTGGCGAGCCGCTGCTATTGGTCACAAGGCAGACGCATGTGTTGACGGCCGAGAGATTGGCATTGATCGGCGCGCTGAAGGTGAAGCCGGCGGACGCACTGTAAAGCGTATATGGCTTCTGGAAGTTCGGAATGAGGCTGCCGGCATTAGTCGGCCAATAAAGCGAGTTCGGGTTCAGGTTTGTAAGCCCAGCGCCGCTGCCAATGTAGTTGGTGCTGGCAATGGTGCCATCCGGCCCCACAATTGTCGTCCCGTTGGTCGCAGCAATTCCGTTGGTAAACACGGGCATGGTCCTGGACGCCCAATCAACCAGGATCGTTCCGAGGCCGCCACCATACAGATGTGCCACATCCGCCGCTGAAATCGCTGTGGAGTAGAGTCTGACATCGGCGACCAAACAGGTGCTGTACAGGGCATCTGTAATATCGGCGCCGCATACAAATGACCCAAGTTGCGCCGCAGAATCGAGACTCCCGGGAGGACTGCCGGTGTTCACGGTGACGGTCTGGGCTTGGCCATCCGTGTACATCGCCACCCTCCCCCACCCCGACTGCGTGCCGTCAAACACGAGGGCAAAGTGGTGCCACAAGCCGTCTTTAGTGTACGGAATGAAGCCGGTTGCACTCCCGCTGTCGCAGATCAGATAAATGGTTGAGCCACCGTCGTAAGTGAGGAAGCGATGACCCGACGCACTGAAACCGACGTAAGGGATTTTCCCTCCCGATGAGACGTTGAACCAGAATGCGATCGTCAAACCACTGCCGCCTCCTACCAAACCGGCGACGCTGCCAGAGCACTGACCATACTGAGAACTCGTGCCCACCAATTGCAGCGACCTGCCGAGTGCCGCCGGCGCCGAGGATGACCACGCCGGCGCCCCGTAGAGCGCCATCGCATTACCGTTGCCAGACTTGTCCAGCGCCGTCGCCCCGCTCCCATCATTGAGGGGCCACCACCCTGCGGGCGCCGGCCATACACCAGCGAATGAAGGCCAGATCAGCGATTCCCCAAGGCCGCTAAACGCGACACTGGCAAGAGAGTTCGTCGCTGCTTTGACGGCGTTGGTCGCGCCGATGAGCGTCTCGATGGCGCTGCCGTCCGAGGTGCTCAGGGCGACCGTGCCGCTGGTCGTGACTGCGCCGCCGGAGGTCAATCCGGGCGCGGAGACATTGACGCTCGTCACCGTGCCACCGCCCCCACCCCCGCCACTGGATGCAATCACAAGCTGCCCGGAGTTGGTTGTCACCGTCACGTTCGCTCCAGCTTGGATGGGAAGCAGGCCCCCGTTGAGGTTTGAAATGCCGACGCCACTCCCGGCCAAACTGCCTACGTAGGACGGAACCTGCCCCGCGACCGACTGCTTGAGGTCAAGATAATAGGTGGTTCCGTTCACCACCGTAGGTAGTTGCCCAACCACGATTGGCGCCGCGTTGCCCCCGCGCAGCCCGCTAAAGCGGACCAACCCCGTGGATGAGAGCTCCGTGGACAAGTTGAGCAGGGACGCGATATAAGCATGACCCGCCGCGCTCGGATGCACATTGTCCGCGGATAACATCGTCGCGCTGTTCCAGCCGGCGCTCACGTCCGTGCATTGGGCCGCCCCGAAAGCCCCCTCGACCCATGAGGCAAACGCCGCCTGGCTCGCGTATGAATCGGGAATGTTCAGCAGATGATGCGTCGGGATCGACGAGGCCAGCAAATTGCTCACGATCAGCACGTAGTTCGTCTCGTAGATCGAGGCGTTGACCCCGGAGTTGAGGTCGTTGCGCCCGATGCACAGCACACATCCCGAAGGCCGGATGTAGTTCAAGAGATAAGGCATGCACTGCTCCAACTCCACCGTTCGGTCCCCGGGCCCCGCATAATTCACGTAAGGCACGGACGCCGATTGCGCCGCCAAGGCCGAAAATCGATTCGTTATAGCCGCGTTCCCGACCGCGTAGCCGACGGTTTTTGAATCGCCCAAAAAGGCCACGCAGTTCGTCGGCGTGAAGGTCGTCACCTTGATGGACCCAATGTCAATCTCACCAACGTTGTTGAAATTCCAGATCGTGAAATTCCCTGCGTTGGGCATCGAGCTATAAACCCCGCCAACCAGCGCCGCCAGTTGGTCCGTTACCGAGAGGCTATTGCCATACAACGTACTCAGGTTTGTGCAGCTAATGGTGGCCACGTTGCCCCGCTGACTGAACCTCTCCAGTATTGGCGTGTTCTGCGCTATGTTAAACGGGTTAAGACCCGACGTCACATACAGATTGGGGCTGCTGCCACTCAGCGTCAGGAAATCAAGATGGCCGACAGAATCCAGCATGCCGCACATAGACTCAGAGTACCACGGGTTGATCGTCTTCTTGCCGATGTAAGGAAACCCAGGAGACCAACCGCTCGGAGCGGACCTGTTCGTCGCGATGATCTCGACGTCGTAATTCTCATCCATGTTCGTCAGCCCAACCAGCGACAAGGTCTGGTTGTAATCATTGACCCCCTGCGGGAACACGATGTATCCCCCCGCCGCCACGCTTGGCGTAAAGCCGCTGTAGCTGAAATCTGACAGGTCGCTCCAGTTGGTCTTGTAATAGAGCACTCCGACGCTCCCCGTGGCCGCCGGTAAAAGCAGCGATGGAATGACCAGCGCCGATGCCGAAGCCACAGCCCCCGCGATGCTCAGGGGGTTAATTCCCCCCGGCGCATTCGTC
Organism: uncultured Verrucomicrobiota bacterium; assembly: GCA_964653485.1. Lineage (GTDB taxonomy): Bacteria > Verrucomicrobiota > Verrucomicrobiia > Limisphaerales > UBA8199 > CAVQND01. The sequence continues at coordinate 70,766 of CAZZFF010000004.1, forward strand.
GGAAAGGTCCCGAGGGGCGCAAACGCCGTCGCCGGCAGCCCGTTCGTCGCGGTCTGCGCCGCGCCGACTGAATCAAAGGCCGAGGCTGCGGAGTAGGCAGCGGACCCCAGCGCGTTGGTCGCTGCTTTCACCGCATTGGTCGCGCCCGTGAGCGTTTCGACGCCGCTGCCGTCCGCGGTGCTCAGGACGACCGTCCCGCTCGTCGTGACAGCGCCGCCCGAGGTCAGCCCGGGCGCCGAGACATTGACGCTCGTCACCGTCCCGCCTCCTCCTCCGCCCCCCGTCGCCGCGATGGAGAGTTGCCCGCCGTTTGTCGAGAGGATGATGTTTGCCCCAGCCTGGATGGGCAGAGCGGCTCCGTTGAGATTGGTGTTGCTCGGGAATAGATTGAGCGTTACCCCGGCCAGGGCGTTGGTCCACAAGAACGTGTTCTGGCCCTCAACCCCGCGCTTTGGAATAGCGGCGGCGTTCACCGCGTTCGTCGTGTATGGGACCGTGATCGTCCATGCCTGCCCGATCCCCTCGATAACCACTCGGTAATCACCCGGCATCAAGTTGGTTGCCGCCACCCCGCCGACCGGCTGAAGCGTGATCGGCAGGCCGGCATACAGGGACTCGGAATCCGAGAACAGCGGGTCCAGCGCGGTGACGGTGATGGGGTTATTGAGCACCTGGCCCGTAAAGTTGTAGGTCGAGAAGAGCACCGCCGTCTGAGCGGCAGGGGACAGAGGACAGAGCACAGAGCACAGAAGGAGCGAGATTACCAATAACCATTTTTCAATTCTCAATTCCCGATTTCCGGGTGCGCATGATTGAGAATTGAGCATTGCGAACTTGCAATTGGCAATTCTCAATGGCCCATCCCCGCGACCCGCGTAACTTCCGGTTAAAACCATCCGTGTCATCGTCTCAGTTTTCATAATTCATGATTCATACTTCGTGATTTCTCCCCGCCCCTTACGCCGGCACGGCACCTTGCACCGTGTAGCGAAACTTCGTGCTGACCCCCGTTTGCTCGACGCACGCCACCTCAACAATGACGGCGCTCAAGAAGCTCGCGATCATCGTGCCATCCGGGTCGTTGATCCCCAGGGAGCAATTCATCGGCACCGTGGCGGCGTGGCCCCACACAAACCCGTCGGCCGCGGCTTGACTCGCGTGGACCCGCGCAACCGTCCATGAGAAACTGGTCTCCCGGTTGCCGAGGCCATTTGCGAAGACGCGCGCCGCCAGGGCGAGCTGCTCGGTCTGGATTTGCCGCGCCTCGGCTGGGATTGGCGGAGGGTCAATGATGAAATCTCCCGCGCCGTCATCGCCCAGGGTGACAGGCGTCGCGCTCGGGATTGGGGTGGCGATTATTTGCATGAAAGTATGAAGGATAAAGGATGAAACCGGAGCAGCGCGGGTGACTTCTTGTTTTAGCCTTTAGTCTTTAGCCTTGCGCCCGTGCAGGACTGGGCTGCGCGGTTTGTTTAGCTGCCGCGGCTTGCGGCGCTATGGGAGGCGGCAGCGCCGGCGCGGAGGCGGCATCCTCCGCCTGGCCGCGCGCGATGAGCATGCGGGCAAGGTTCTCGGGCAGGTCGGCCGTTGAGCCGGCGGCGATGACCTTGCCGGCATGGGGAAGGGGGTATTTGGCTCTTATGTTCATGGGAAAGGATAAAGACTAAAGAATAAAGGATTAAAAGGGTCAGGGTTAGGCGCTGAAAACCAGGAGCGGTTGCGGGGCGCCGGCGCTGAAGGTCATCGTGGTGACAAAGCCCACTTCGCCCGTCCCGAGCCTGGTCCCGCCGAACTCGAAGCCGGCGCCGACGGCATCCGCGTTTTTGAGGGTGATTGACTTGCTGTTTGGCCCGGTGAGGACGAGGTCGGCGCCGGTTGTTCCGTTGGCGAATTGCTGGCCGAGCAACCGGCCGGTATTGACGCCGATGGCGGCGTCGATCTGGCTGTGCGTAGGCCCGTAAGGACGGCACCTCGCCATGAAGGCAACGCTATCGAGCTTGTAGGCCCGCACGAGAGTCTGCACGGGCAAGGGAGAGTACTTGATGTCGCTCGTGATCACCCATTGGTCCTCCGCTTCCACAGGCAGGCCCGCACTGCCGCCGCCGAAGCCCGCGACCGTTCCCCACACGCCCGTCCACGCGCCACGCTGGTAGTCAGTGCCGGATTGCTGGCCGCCCGGATCGGAAACCCCGCCGGGGATGAGCGTGTAGAGTGCTCCGGCCGCCCCGAGCGAGGCGCCGGTCGCCAGAATGCAGGCGATCTCGACAGGCCCGAACAGCGGCTTGTCGATGCCCAGGTGCAGGTCCGGGTGCTTGGTCACCGCCGCGCGGGGGAAGGAATAGCTGCGTCCGTCCGGGCTCCAGATGACCGCCGGAGTGTCCGCCGCCCCAGCCGGGTTATGAGGGCGCGTCCCGATCCCCAGCGCGCCGATCGTGCTTCCCACGCTGACCCCCAGGTAACGGGGAAAAACCAGCGGCAGGGCCGACCAGTTATCAAAGGGTGTCAGGCTGACAATGACCTCCGCATTGGCTTGCAGCGCCGTGACTCGGCCGAAAAACCCGCTCGCCAAATCCACCGCCTGCTGCTTGACCTCCGCCTTGATCTCCCCGTTCTCTCCCTCCGGCCAAAGAGCGCTGCCGCCCATGTATATTTTGCCCGGTCCCGCGTATATTGTGCTCATATTTTGTTTGGACTTTTTTTTAAGTGCTCTCAGAATTGCTGCCGAACCACCGAACTCCTGAACATGCCCGGCTTGTACGCCGCGTACCGCAACACCGGCCCGGCCGGCTGAAACGGCGCGCTGTACTTGGTTGCCCGTGGATTGCCAGGCCCCGGAAAACTCCCGTCCCACGTATAAAAGATGTCCGCTCCGATGGTCGCGGACGAAAGGCTCACGCCGGACGGCTGCGTTTGGGCGGCGGGCTGGCTCACCCGTCCCACAGGTGTGGCGGCCGCCTGCATCTGGAGTTTGATCCGGTAAGCGACCAACCCCGCGAATCGCTGCGCATCCCAAATGGCATCGCGAAGGGTGCCCTCGCCGACCACGCGCAGGTTCTCCGTCCGCCAGAGCCCGCGGATGGCCTCCCGCACCGCGGACATCACCCCTGCCCCGCCAATCTCCCACTGGTGGGAGCTGTCCAGGATGAACTTGGAGACCTCCTCCGCGCTCATTTGGGTGCCCGTGGCCGGGGCGTAGTTGAGGTTCGGCTCTTCCAGCGCCACGCAGGACAACACCAGGTTGCCCACCGGGCCGGACACATTGGGATGCAGGACCTCGAAGGCCGGCATCTCGACGAGGATGCCGCAGCCGCTCCGGCCGTTCCGAGGAGCTGTATAAACGGTGGACCAGTCAATCTCGCTTTGAAGCCGCAGCTTGCGGTACTGGATAACGTTGATGAATCGCAGCCCCGGCTCCGCAAGCAGCCCTTGGGTCAAATCCTCCTGTAACTCGACGAAATCGTTCATGACTCACTCCGGTATTTGTGGATTGGCCCAGGGCGGCAGGGACTTCTCCGGGACCGGCCACTGAGCCTCCGGCGTCGGCACCGGGTGGGTTCGGTTAAGAAGCTTGTTCTCGCTGTTCCATTGGCCGCTTTTCGGACTGGGGACGCCGGCCCGGCCAACACCACCCTTCTTTGGCTCGCCGGGCGGCTCAATCGCAATCCGCTGCTGTGCTATCCGGTCGAGCTTGGCCAGCGCCTCGTCGTGCGCGTCCCGCCGGTCTCGAGTCTGGAGACGCTGCAATTGCGAGAAGGCCGTCAGCCAACGCCACCGCGCCATGGCGACAATTTCAAGATCAAGCTGGTCGGGCGTCGTCCCATCCGCACCGAGCCGATAGCCTCCCGCCCGGATGGCGCCGCGCACCGCATTGACAACCCGCGCCAAAATCAGCGGCAGCGCATCGCCCGCTCCCTGGATGCTCTTCAGGGCCGCCTGTTCCTCCACTGTGAACTCTCCCAGCACGTCTTCGACTGTTACAGTCTTCCAAGCCATAGTCAGTTGATGGTGAATGGTTGCACTCCGCGCTCCGCACTCGATTGGCCCCGGCGGCGGCAAACCAGCCAACACCCGCCGCCGGGGTCTGTTCCCCCGCCCCTCGCTACTATGGGTAGCGAATCGGAATAATCTTTTTGACCACCCAGGCCGAACAGTTGGTGACCAGGCCGTTGCCCGAATTGGTGATCGAGTAGATGCCAAGCCAGTTCGCGAGGCCGACCACGCGAGCGTCCAGGTTCGTACACCACACCACCTGGTTGGTCCCGCTGGTGGTCAGCGTCAGCGACCATTGCGGCGAGGTCTCCCAATCCGTCGTCCGAGGCGGCCTGTCGGTCCCCGCCCGGCACAGGCCGATCGTCAGAGTCTGGTTTGTGCTCGAGGCGCCGGCGCACGAGAACCAGAAGCCCAACTGCTGATAGCTGGCCGTATTGATTGCCCCGCCAGTGCAGTACCCGATGCCGTTGGTGCCAACGCTGTTCGTAGGCGCCGACACATAACTGACCCCGGTTGCAACCTGATTGGTGATGTTGAAGCTCTCCGCCCTGGCCGCCGGCAATAATGCCAGCGCAAGGGCGGCAGCGGCGAATCGCAACGCGTTCTTCATGTTGTTTGCTCTTTGGGTGTTTTCCATCGGTGATCCTTTTCCTCCTACTGGCTTGTAATGCACAGGCCGCCCCGGTTGTCCCCCACCGCGGCTCCGAGCATGACCTGGATGCGCCATTCGGCATAACCGCCCGTGTGATTGACATACTGCACCAGCACCACCGAAATCCCGATGTCGGGGTCGGTGATGGTCGTGACGGAGCCGTAGCTTGCGCCAGGCAGGGCCTGCGTGTAGTCGTTGCTGAGCCGAGTTTTGGCCACGACGGCCGCCTTGTGCAAGACCATCCCCACGAGGTTTGGCGTCACGCCCGGCGCGGTCAGGTTCGGCGCCTCGATCGGCTCGAAGCCTGCCAGCTTGGGCAGGCGGTTCTCCGTCACGATCTGCGGCGATTGCTGCCCGGCGAAGAAAGTCACCAGGCTCGGGTCCGTGGCCAGTTGCTCGAAGTAATTGCTCGTCAAGAGCGCCACCCTGTCGTTGATCGGCACCTCGTTCGGGTTGAAGATGGCCGCAATCTTTGTGAGCGTGGAGCGCGCGAAGTCCGCGATGCCGACGGGGTAATTGGCATAAGCCACCGGGACCTTCGCCCCGTTGGTCTGGGCGTAGGCGTTGTAATTGGCCGGCGTGAAGAGCTTGTATATCTTCTCGACGAAGTACTTGGCCAGGGCATAAGCCGCCGCCGGGGCCTGCTCGTCGAACAACCGGCGCATCGTGCTGGCCAGCGTGTTCGCGTCGAAGACAATCGGCACGCCCACGTGCTCGTCGAGAGTGATCAGGACGTCCTTGGTCTGCGCGGCGCTGACGGTGCTCCAGCCCAGCGGGCGGCCGGTTGAATCCGGGGCCGTGTTGTAGCTTTGGACGGCCGGGACCACCACGATGCGCGTGGCTTCAGTCTGCCTGAATTGCGCCGGGGTGTCGCTGAAGTCGGTGAAAACCCGCGAGATTACCGGGAACGCCAGTTTGAACAACTGCAGCGTCCGCTGGGCCACCAGCGTCCCGCTCAACGTGCCCAGGTTGGCGTCGCTCACGTCCGCCGCCATGAGCGGCATGTCGCGAAACTCGTTCCACCGCGGCGCGATTTCGCGCGCGTAGAGGGCGCCCATCTGTTTGGCGTGCTCGCCTTTCTGCTGGAATCCCGCGAACGACAGATCACGGATGCCGGAGTTTTTCGCGACCAGGGCGCCGTAGGCCTGGATGACGCGCGCCGCTCCTTCCTTGGCTTCGAGCCTGGTTGTGCCGGCGGTCGCCGACGCCTCCCGCGTGATGCTGCCGGCCGCCAGGGCGGCGTTGCCCGGCATGGCCTGCAACGTGTCGAGCATCTCCGCGTTATCGGCGCAGAGCCGCATCCACTTGGCCTGGAGCGGTTCATCCTGGGCGGGAATCGCCCCGCGCTTTACCGCGGCGGCGACCGCCTCCTGTGCGGCGCGCCCGCGCTGCGCCCTGAGCGCGTCGTCCTTGCGCTCGTTGTCCTCCTCGAGCTCCGCGATGCGAATCGCCTGCTCGACGTTTTTCCGTTCGGCCTGCTTGGCCGTGAGTTGCTGTGCCGCTTCGGCATTGCCCGCCGCATTGGCGGCCCGCAATCCCTGGAGTTCGGTGTCCAGCTTTTGGAGTTTGGCCGTCAAATCGGCCAGCTTCTCTTTCATGTTGTCCTTTGTTTCGTGGCCGCCCGTCAGGGAGTCCACTGGGTTGTCTGCGTCGCCCGCGCCGGCGGTTGCCCGCGCGGAAATCGTTCCCGCCCGCTTCGCCCACAAAGGGGCGATGTCGTGAAATGCCGGGTCGTTGACCAGGCTCCCGAAGTTGAGCCCCGCATCCTCCTTGCACATCACTTTTGCCGGGTCGGTTTGAGTCACGAAGAACACAGGGGAAAAGGCGCGGTAATTCCGGCCCTTGATCGCGTCGGCCCCGGCCTGGCTCATCTCCGCCCGGCAATAGACCCCGGGCGCCGGCGAATCGCGCCACACGAAAGCCAGCGGCCAGGCGCTGGCCGCCTCGTCCTTGTGATCGAAATCGAAAAAGGCCCGCTGCTGCCCCCGCGCATTCACCGCCTCCAACTGCGCCTCCAGCGCCGCCGCCGCCGCCCGGTCCACTTCCACCGTCCGCCGCACCGGCTTGTCCCCCTGCATAAACCAGCACCGATGCACCCCGCCCGGCATCACCATGAACTCGGCGATGCTGCCGGCGTTCATATCTTGAGCGCCGCTCGGCGCGGCGACGGCCACGCGGGCCGCCAGGGGCAAGGCTGAAGGCTGAAGGCTAAAGGATGAATCAAGATGTTCGCATTTGTCGCTCATTGGTTTTTCCTTTCAGTCAGGAGGAGTATTAGGATTAGGATTGAGAGCGGGAGGCAGGGTGGAATGCCGTGATGGGAGTCCCTCCGCGGCCTTCCCGTTTGCGTCCGCATCCTCACCCGCGTTCGACGATGGGTTCTGGGCTGTGGACTGTGGACTCTGGGCTGTGGACTCCTTTTCCCCCCCGACGGTTTCCTCTCCGGGTTGCGGCAGCGGTATCCCATGACGCCTGTAAAACCAGGACCTCGGCATGGGCACCCCGGCCGCCAGAAGGGTCGAGTCTCGTTGCGCGTTGGCCAGAGTGTCCTGCTCCTTCCTGGGCACGGGCCGAAACTCGGGCGCCTCGCTGTCCTGCCCGTAATTCAGGAGCAGGATGCTTCGGACCAGTTGGGCATTGAGCACGCTCGCGGCGAAATTCGCGGCGGCCTGGACAACCTCCGCTTTGACGTCGGCATGCACCTGCCCCAGCGCCCGGCTGCCCCCGTGTTTGGACACGTCTCCCGTTAAGGTCTGCCCCAGGATGAGCAGGTCCATCTGCTTCTCCGCCCGGTCGAGCATGTCGCCCTGGGGTGAATGGTCCCCCATCTGGGCGGCTTCTTTCAATTCGAGCGTCGTGCCGGCCGGGAACGCGGCCCAGGCGTTGCTGCCCATCCGCTCGAGCATCGAGCAGATGGCGTCGACCGTCTCCTGCGGGGCGGCCGGGTCATAATTCACCCATCGAAACGGAAGCCCGAAGACCTGTCCCAGGTTCAACAGCCAATCGGCGGAAAAATTCGCCGCGCACCACCACCATGCCAACGGCCTCAGCAATGCGCCCCCGAGCGCGGTCCCGCTCTTGGCCTTGCAAATCGAGATGAGGAACTTGTGGTCGGGAAACCTCCGCACGGAGTCGGGCAACGGTTGCGAGCTTGTGCTTTGCCACACCCCCGGGTTGAGTTTGCATCCTCCCCCGGCGCCGCGGGTTCCAGCGCCGTTCCTCCCCTGTCCCAGTTCCGCCCTCAACCCCAAGCACCCGTCCAGGGTCCAGGTATAACAAGTGGGATGCACCCAGTACGTCGCCCGCGGGGCCACAATGTCCCCAAGCTCGCCGGCGGGTCTCACCTCCCAATCCACCTCGAGGACGGTCTGGCCCTTGCCCCAGGCGTCGAGCACGTCGTAGATCGTTCCGCTCAAGCCGTTCTCGTCCTCAGCCGGCGCCGGCCTCATCCGCCTGAACGCGCTGCTCACCATTCTCGCCTTGTCTTTGGCGGAGTTGCTCGGCGGTTGGTCCTCCTCCTGCCAGGGCGCCAGAGCCCAGTCCATGGCCATCACCGCGCGCTTCAACTCGTTCAAGTTCTTGGCCAGCCGCGGCGACGTATCCTCCATCAGGTCGAACAACTCCCAGGCCTGAACGTGACTGCCCGCCAACGCCCCGCGCAGCACCATCTCGATGTATTGGGGCGTAATCGCCGCCAACTGCGGCAGCAGCCAGCGATAGGCCGCCTGCGGCCGCAGGACCTTCGCGAGACTCCGGCTCAACCCATCCGGCAGCGTCGAGCTTCCACCTTGCCCGTCCGCCTCAACGGGACCCCGGCCCGGCCTCATGCCCAACCTGGCCGCCGCCAAACTCACCCCGGCCGGCGCCCGCCTCCGCCATTCCGGCACCTCGGTCTCCCGGAGTCCGGACCCCGCCCGCCCAAACCGCCCCGCCGCCGGCCCGCCTTCCGCGCGGCGGCCAGGCCCCGCGCCTCCCAGTTCCATGTTGTGTAGCATTGCATTCACCTGGAACTGTTTTCGCACACTTCCCCCCGGCCGCCAAACACTCCATTGGCTCCATTGGCTCTATTGGCTGTTTCTTCACTTTAAAGAGGAGATTCTGTAGGATTAGGAGTCTGACGGGTTGGTCGAGTGCCGGCCGGACCGGTTTGCCATCCCCAACTAGTTCCAAAAGAGCGGGTGAATGAGCGAGCGATGAACTCTGTAATGGACTGCCGAGGCGATTGAACGAAGCGGAACGGGAGTCGCTTCAGGGGCTCTGAAACGGCGGTTGGGCTTTAACGGCGGGCATTAACCCGATGAACACCCTCAGCGAAACCAAATCCAAGGCGATGCAGCAACGGCAATCTCATGTGGCAGCTCCGAGCATCAGGCCATCGAAGCACCTTCATCCTCTTCAGCATCGTTAAGGAGATACTCCTCCGCGGCGCCTGTTTCTTCGCTATAGTTAAACTCCACCTTGGACTGCTTCACGATCTCGTCCAAAATCGCTGGGAGGTGATGTTGCCTCACAGCAGCCTGAAAGCACTCTCGCAGCCTGGGTACGTTTATAATCTCCTCGATGCATGCCATGTAGGATCGCACGATGGCATCAATGCCGTAGAGGGCTTTGGCCCCCTGCGCAAGCCGCCCGCGCAACTCTTCTTCTCCGTCCTCAGACTTGATAACGAACGAAACGGGAAGTCGCTCCAACTTGTCTATGTCCAAAAAGTACTTTCTTACGTCAAGCGTTTCGGTCACCTGGAAGAATCTTCCGAGCGGCTTCATCACGAAGTCAATGCCGCCATCATTGGCGTTGGTCCGTCCCGTCTTGAAGAGCTTCAACTGCTCCTTCCTTAGGTCCGCCCGGGTGAAGCCGAAATAGACGAACTGGTCGTGATAGAAGTACTTCAAGATGGCGAAGCTCACGATCTCGAAGAGGCGCGCGTCAACGTTCGGCGCCAGCAAACCAAGGATGTATGCCTGGACGGCATCCGGTGAAGCGCGCACTGCCTCCTTCAGTTTGGTGCATGCTTGAATGAAAGTGTCGAATGAGTTTCGCTTCGCGGCAACGTACGCGTCGATAACGCCGATCACCGCCTCTGCCACGTTATACGTCTTCTTCCCCACCTTGACGCGCAAGAGGTTTGAGTTAATCCAATAGCGGTTGGTCTCCGGGTCCCGCAAGATGGGAACATATTGGCAGGACGGGAAGAACTTCTTGAACTCTTCGTTCATCCTGTGGTTGAGGCCGTGATTTTGCAGCTTTGCGCCGAATGGTAGCTGGCGTTGCCGCTTGAGAAGGGAACTGAAGACCGCCCCACCGTACTTCGAATAGTCGCCCTTCTTGTGAAATCCTTTTGCGACGTAGTCCTCGACGAGCACGTAGATCGCGTACAGGTTGGCGAAACTCCCACGGGATTTCGATCCACGATTTGCCGCCTTGGTCTTGTGGTTGATGTATTGCAGCAGAGTTCCCTTTTCGAGGATATCCTCCTCCGCCCCGGCAAAGTGGCGGACCAGGACCCCTCGAATGGTCTCAGTGAACGCGTGCTCGATCATACAAGGCAAGGGGCAAGGTCGAATCGAGCTCGTTTCTCCTAATCCCATTCTTGCGGAGGTAAGTCTTGTTCGGTCTCTCGATCGGTTTGCCATTGAAGTGAGTCTGGATGCCCAACCGCCGCAAGCCGATCTTCACATAGGGCTCCTCTCTGTCGATGCCCACGGATCTCCGCCCAAGTTTCTGAGCCACATAGCTCGTCGTAAAGGTGCCAGAGAACGGGTCAAGCACTAAGTCTCCAGGGTTTGAACTCGCCTTCAAAACACGCTCAAGCAGCGCCACCGGTTTCTGAGTCGGGTGCTCCTCGTATTCCTCCATCCGGTATCGGACTCGCGGGATCTCCCAGACGTTTCCCGGCACCTTTTCGCTGCTGTAAACACTTGGAACTGGCTTCCGGTAGTCAATGAGCCTCCGCTGGGACCCGGTCTTCGCGTCAACCAGGATGTCTTTCGCGTTAAACGTGTAGCACTCCGGATCCTTGACGCAGAACAAGATTGGCTCGTAGAGCGACCCGAAGTACCGCTTTGCCTGCACCCCGGAACTGTCGTAAAACCACACAATCCGAGACATGATCGTCAGTCGCGACCTGACGTGAATATCGAAGAACGGCATGCACTGCGTGGATGCCATGAGGTAAAAACTCCCAGTCGGCTTAAGTTTCTGCACGCACAGGTCAATCCAAACGCGGCACCAGTCCAAGTACTCCTCCTCACTTGGCCACTTGTCCTTGTGCCCGTGAAAATCCTTGCCGATATTGTAAGGCGGGTCGGCGAAAACGAGGCTAACACTGCAGTCTGCAACATGCGAACGCAACGCCTCCAGCGCATCACCCCAAACCACCTTGTGGTCGGCGTTCTCAAAAACCGTCATGAGATCATCGTGCCACCGTCGGCACCTGAGTCAAGCCCGGAAGAAGCACCACGGAAGGAACGACGCCCCCCACATGTCGCGAGCAGCCCGGCCTTAATCGCGTCCGGGGCACACGTAAGGTCGTGGTGACCCCGCGCCGCGCACAGGTCACTCGTCCGGCGCCGGCGAACGGGCGCCACACCAACGAGCATATCTATCAGCGAACTATAAGGCCGGTTCAGTTCACTCCACGACGCGCCTGCCTTGTTTGCGGGCGGCGTACTGTTCCTTAATCCAGTTGTAGGTGGCGCGGAGGCCGGTGTCCAGGGGCGTTCTCGGCTCCCATTTGAGGACCTGCTCGATGAAGGTGTTGTCGCTGTTGCGGCCGGCCACGCCGCGGGGAGCGTTCAGGTCGTATTCGCGTTTCAGCTTCACGCCGGCGATCTTCTCGATCTTGGTCACCAACTCGTTGATGCTGACCAACTCGCTCGAACCCAGGTTGATGGGCGTGGCGATCAACTCGTCGCAATGCGCGATGCGGTCGATGCCTTCGACGCAGTCGGCGATGTACATGAAACTGCGCGTCTGGGTGCCGTCGCCCCAGATGGTGATCTTGTTGCTGCCGGCCTCGATGGCCTCGATGACCTTCCGGCTTATGGCCGCCGGGGCCTTTTCCCGGCCGCCGTCCCAGGTGCCGTTGGGGCCATAGACGTTGTGGAACCGGGCGATGAAGGTCTTCATCCCCCGCTCGGCCCAATACTCCTGGCAGAACATCTCGCTCATGAGCTTCTCCCACCCGTAGCCCCGCTCGGCCATGGCCGGGTAGGCGTCGGATTCCTTGAGCGCTCGGACGTTGGGGTCCTCTTGCAACCGCGTGTTGTAAGCGCAGGCGGACGAGGAGTAAAAGTAGCGCCGCGCCCCGGCCCTGTAGGCCGCCTCGATCATGTGCGTGTTGATGAGGATGCTGCGCAGGCACTCGATGCGGAATCGCTCGATAAAGCCCATGCCGCCCATATCCGCCGCCAGGTTATACACCTCGACGGCCCCTTCGCACACGCGGCGGCAATTCGCCTCGACACTGCAGTCCAGGCTCAAATTCTCGACTCCCGGCACCGGCAGATACCACTCGTAAAGCGGCTTCTTGTCCACGGCCCGTATCCGCTTGTGTCCCCGGTTCTTGAAGTGCAACGCCAGGTTCCCCGCAATGAAACCGCCCGCGCCCGTGATGACCACCAGATCGTCCGGGTTCAGTTTGGGCTCTTTCTCAACCACTCGTTTCGTTTGCATTCTCGTGTGCTTTCGTTATCTCAGCCATTCCATGTTTAGAGGCGGCACCGCCGGCTCTGCCGCTCCATTTATATCAGCCCCCCCGGCGCCGCGCCAGCCCCAATAGGGTACTTACCCCATGACATTTTGGGGCCGATACCCCATAGTCGGATACTGTCCTTGCAGCGGGTTGAAGGCGCCCGGTTGCTGGTTTACTCATTTGTGATGAAGTTAAGGCTGTTGACCGTGGCCGGGTTGGCTGTGGCGTACGTCTTGTCCGCCAGGCTGGGGCTGGCCTTGGGGCCTGGCTGGACGCGGGCTTGGCCGCTGTGGCCGCCGGCGGGCCTGGCCGTGGGAGCGATGCTGTTGCTGGGCTTGCGGGCCTGGCCGGGCGTGGCCCTCGGAGCATTCCTGGACAGCGTGACCGGGCCGGTCTCGGGCCAGGCCGGCTGGCCGGCCCTCGTCGCCGCCTCGGCCGGCACGGCACTGGGCAGCACGACCGAGGCCGTGGCCGGCGCCTGGCTGGTCCGGAGGTTCGCCCGCGGAAGCGCCACCTTGGAGCGGCCCTCGAGCATCCTCCGGTTCACGGCGTTGGGGGCCGTGTTGAGCACGATGATCGGTCCCGCATTGTGTGTCGGCAGCTTGTCGTTGGCCGGGCTCCTGGGCGGGCGGAACCCCGGCGGCTTGTGGTTCTCCTGGTGGCTGGCAGATATGGCCAGCGTGATGGTCGTCACCCCGTTGCTCCTGGCGTGGGGCGCGCAGCCCTTTCCCCTGCCGGATCGCAAGCGATTGACGGAGCTCGCGGCGGCGCAGGTGCTCCTGGCCGCCCTGTGCCTGGTGGTCTTCGGCGGCTGGCCCGCGTCTAAAGCCGGATATGTCCTGCCGGCATCCCTGCTGGTGCCGGTCCTTTTGTGGCCGGCACTTCGGCTGGGACAGGCGGGTACCACGCTAACGATCTTTGTCTTCTGGTGTTTGGTGGTCATCGGGACGGTGCGTGGCATTGACCCGCTGGCCGCCCGGGCCTGGACCCCTTCGATGTTTCCGCTGCAGGCATTCGTCGGCGCGAGCGCGCTCATGGCACTGGTGCTGGCTGCCAACGTCACCCAACTCCACGGGCGGGAGAGCACACTGCGGGCTGCGGAACAGCGCTGCCAATGCTTCTCCGAGCTGGGCGCGTGCCTGAACGGGGCGGGCACCGTGAGGGAGGCCGCCCAGGTGATCGCGCGGGAGTCGGAGAGACTTTTTGCGTGGAATGCCTTTGCCCTGCATTTGTTTTCATCCGAGCACCGCAACGCCGAGACCGTCTGTTGCGTCAAGTCCGCCGACGGCGTCCGCACGGAGTCCGTCCCCTCCTCCAGCGGCGCCCCCGGCGCCGCGGCCTCGCAAGTCGTCGAGGAGGGCGCCAGGCTGGTCTTGCGCGAAGTCCCATTCGCATCCCCGCCCCGGCTCTTGCCCTTCGAGGACCAGGCGCGGCCCTGCGCGTCGCTCATTTACGTCCCGGTGCTCAAGGAAAAGAAAGCCATCGGCGTGTTGTGCGTTCAGAGCCACACCCCCCGGGCCTATTCGGAGGAAGACATGCGGGTCTTGCAGGCCATGGCGGACCATTGCTGCGGGGCCATCGAGCGCATCCAAGCGGCCAAAGGTGTGCGGCGGCTCAACGCGGAGTTGGAACGGCGGGTGGCGGAGCGCACCGCACAATTGGAAGCGATGAACAAAGAACTGGAGGCCTTTTCCTATTCCGTCTCGCACGATCTGCGCGCCCCCCTGAGGAGCATCCTCGGCTTCAGCGAGGTCCTTCTTGAACGCTACAGCCCGCAGCTCGATGCGCGCGGCCAGGGCTTTCTTAGGCGCGCCTGCGAGTCGTGCCAGCAGATGGACAACCTGATCGAGGACTTGCTGAAGCTCTCCCGGGTGGGCCGGAGCGAAATGCGGCGCCAGCCCGTTAACCTGAGCGCCCTGGCCGAGTCCATCGCCGCGGACCTCCGTAAATCCGAGCCGGATCGCCCCGCCAGTTTCCTCATCGCTTCGGACCTCTGCGCCCAGGGCGATGAACGCCTCCTGCGCGTGGCCCTGGACAACCTCCTGCGCAACGCCTGGAAATTCACACGCAACAAGCCCCGCGCTTGCATCGAGTTCGGAACCGTGGCCAATCCCCAATCCGCCTTCTTCGTCCGCGACAACGGGGCCGGCTTCGACATGGCCCGCGCCGACAAACTGTTCGGAGTCTTTCAGCGCATGCACTCCGCCAGCGAATTCCCCGGTTCGGGTGTGGGCCTCGCCACCGTGCAGCGCATTATCAACCGGCATGGCGGGTTCGCCTGGGCCATCGCCGCGCCCGACCAGGGGGCGACCTTTTTTTTCACCCTGCCCCAAACAACACTGTACTCCAATGAAGCAACTCAAGACCCTGATTGTTGAGGACTACGAGAATGACGCCCTGCTGCTGGAGCTGGAACTGCAGCGGGCCGGCTACGAACCGGTCTGCGAACGGGTCGAGACTGCCGCCGCCATGGCCGCAGCCCTGCAACGAGGGGCCTGGGACCTGATCGTCGCCGATTACCTCCTGCCCCATTTCAGCGGCCTGGACGCTCTGGCCCTCGTCAAGGAAAAGGGCCTGGACCTGCCATTCATCATCGTCTCGGGCAACATCACCGACGATACGGCCGTCGCCGCCATGAAAGCGGGCGCGCACGATTACGTGATGAAGAACAACCTCTCGAGGCTCGGCCCGGCGGTCGAGCGCGAGTTGCGCGAGGCGGCGGTGCGGGCCGAGCGCCGGCTCTCCGAAGAGCGGCTCAAACAGGAACATCAGTTCCGCCAAGCCATCGAGAATTCCATCCCGGCCGGCATCGCGACCGTGGACCTGGCCGGCCGCCAGACCTACGTCAACCCCGCCTTCTGCTCCATGGTCGGCTGGACCGAAGGCGAACTCGTCGGCGCCCGCCCGCCTTTCGTGTATTGGCCCCCGGACCAGAGCGAGGTCATCAGCGCCGCCCTGGGCAGGGTTGTCGCCGAGCAACCCGGACCCGCCCCCGCCCTCGAATTGCGCTTTCGCCGCCGCGGCGGTGAGCGCCTGGAAGTTCTCCTCCAGGTCACCCCCATGCTCGACAGCTCGGGCCAAATCACCGGCTGGGTCAGCGCCGCTTCCGACATCACCGAACGGAAACGGGCTGAGACCCGTCTGGCGGCCGAGCACGCCATCACTCGCGTTCTGGCCCGCAGCCATTCCCTCGACGACGCCGGCCCCGATATCGCACAGATGCTCCTCACGGGATTGGAAGCGGACGTAGGCGTGCTTTGGATACTCGAACCCAAACATCCCCAATCGCTTCGGCCCGGCTGCCTGGCATCCCGCGCCCCCAGTGCGCCGCTCCGGGCCTTTCTGGACGAAAGCCGGCGCTCGAGCTTCGCTCTGGGCGCCAGCCTCCCCGGCCGCGTCTGGCTCGAACGCCACGCCATCTGGATTACCGACTTGTCCCGAGACACCGATTTCGAACGGCGCAACCTGGCAGCCTGCGCCGGACTCCAAAGCGCTGTCGCCTTCCCCATCCAGAACGCCGACGGCTTCTTTGGGGTCATGGAGTTTTTCACCGTGCGCCGGCTCGAATCGGACCTGGTCCTGCTCAACATGATGAACGCAATCGGCACTGAAATCGGCCAGTTCATCAGGCGGCGCAACGCGGAAGAGGCCCTGCGCAAGGCCCACGACGAACTCGAACTGCGCGTCCAACAGCGCACAACCGAACTCGAAACGGCCAATGTCAAACTCCAGGCCGCCATCACCGAACGCGAACGCCTCGAACACGAGTTGCTCGAAATCACCGAAAAAGAGCGCCGCCGCATTGGCTTGGACCTCCATGACGACCTCGGCCAGAAACTGTCGGGCATCGCGCTCATGACCAAAGGACTCGAACTGAAGCTCGCCAAATTGGGCGCCCAGGAAACCCACGAAGCAGCCCGAATCCACACCCTGGTCCAGCAGGCCATGAACCACGCCAGCGACCTCGCCCACGACCTGGCCACCCTCGATCTCAAGGAAAACGACCTGCCCGCCGCCCTCGAACGGCTGGCCGCCCACGCGGCGGAGCTCTTCCAAATCTCCTGCCGCTTCAAAGCCCAGGGCGAAATCCCGTCCCTCGAAATCAATACCGTCACCCAGTTGTATAAAATCGCCCAGGAGGCCGTCACCAATGCCATCAAGCACGGAAAGACCAAACGCGTCACCCTCCACCTGGACGGCCAGCCAAGCCAGATCGTGCTTTCCGTCCAGAACAACGGTCTGCCCTTCCCGGACCTGCACAGCCACTCCAGAACGGGCATGGGCCTGCGCATCATGCACTACCGCGCCAACCTTATCGGCGCCTCCCTAACCATCAAAGCCGCAGGCCATAGCGGCACCCTTCTCACGTGCTCTATCCCTCTGCCCCGCACCGGTCGATAGAAACCGGGCCGTTGAAAGACCGGCCTATGAGCTTGACCCCAACCCTATGCGCGCCAGTTGCGCGGCGTGGACGTCCAGACCGCCTTCCGTCCACACCACGTAATCGGCGCGGCCCATCTTCTGCTCGATGGGCCACTGAACGCGGATGCGCTGCTCCATTTGTTCCACCGTCCAGCCTCGAGCCAGCAGGCGCTCGCGTTGGGTCCCCACCGAGCAAGCCACGCACACGGTCGAGTCGAACTCCCCCTCAGCGCCCGTCTCGAACAGGAGTGGAATGACGATGACGCATTGGGAAAGCGACTCGTTGCGCCAGGCTGCCGCCTGGGCCTGCCACAGCGCCCGGATCGGCGGATGCAGGATGGCCTCCAGTCGCTTGAGGGCGGCCCCATCCCCAAACACGCGCCGCGCCAGTTCCGCGCGGCGCAAACTCCCATCCGCGGCCACCACGTCGGAACCGAACGCCCGGCGCACTTCCTCGAGCGCCGGCTGGCCCGGTTCAACGACACGCCGCGCCAGGTCATCCGTGTCCACCACGGCCACCCCGCGGGCGGCCAGCAACCGGGCGGAAGCGGACTTGCCCATCCCCAAACCCCCGGTCAGGCCGAAGACTTTCATCGCCTGATGCGCCGCCCCTCGTCCTTCCACCCCATCGAACCGGCGGGACGCCGCCACCCATCACTAACTCGCCGGGTGACGGAGAGGGAATCAACAGTTGCGCAATTCATAAAGCCCCTGACCTTTTCACCTTGATCCAGGCGGATCAAGCCAAAACCCGAATCGAAAATGATTGAACTCCGCCCCCGCTCCCGATACACTGTTTAGTTCCGCATGAACAACCGCCTGCCAACAATGTCAGAAACGGCCCCCGGCCGTCCCGGGGCGCGGAGGAGCTTTTGGAAGCCTCTCGCCCCCGCATTCCGTCCCCGAGGCGCATCTGAGCCCCAACCGCACGGCTTTCCTGCCGGCAGGATGGCAGCCTCCCGGCGCCGTTGGCCGCGCCTGCCGGCCGCCGCCGGCCTGATGCTCTCTTTGGCCTCGGCCAACCTCTCCGCAGCCCATGCCGCCGCCCGGGCAACCCGCCCCCCGCATCTCTCTCCGGACTACGCCGGAGTTGTCATTCCGCCGAATATCGCCCCTTTGAATTTCAAGGTCCAGGAGCCCGGGGCACGCTATCAAGTGGAGGCTTATTCGTCCAAAGGCCAGCGGATTGCTGTCTCCAGCCGATACTCCGCCGTTCGCTTCCCGGCGGACAAATGGCGCGCCTTGCTGCGGGCCAACCCCGGCGAGCCCCTTTGCTTCGACGTCTCGGTTCAGGATGCGCGCGGGCAATGGAACCGGTTTCAGACCGTGACGAACTCCATCGCTCTCGAAGAGATCGACCACACCCTGGTTTATCGCCTGCTCAGGCCGCTCTACAGCCTTTACTTGACCGTCGGCATCTATCAACGCGACCTCGAATCGTTCGACGAGCGGCCGGTATTGGAGAATGGAAAGATCCAAAAGGGCTGCCTCAATTGCCACACCCCTCTGAACCATCAACCCGATACCTTTGCCTTCCACACGCGTTCCCAGGGAAAAATCCAACCCATGATCCTGGTCGTCTCGAACCAGGTGGCGCAGGTCGATAAGACGATGGGCTACCTCTCCTGGCATCCCAGCGGGCGCCTCCTGGCCTTCTCGGCCAACAAGCTCAACCTCTTCTATCACACCCACGGCGAAGCCCGCGACGTCTTTGACTCCGCCTCCAACCTCGGCATCTACCGCCTGGATTCCAACACCATCGTCGTGCCGCCGCCCATCGCCCTGCCCGACCGCAACGAGACATGGCCTTCCTGGTCGCCCGATGGCCGCTACCTCTACTTCTGCAGCGCCCCGCGCCTGCCCTTCGAGAAGTTCCGCCAGGTCCGCTACGACCTCATGCGCATCAGCTATGACATCGACCTGGACCATTGGGGCGAGCCGGAAGTGCTTCTGTCCGCCGAGCAGAGCGGCCTCAGCGCCGCTCATCCACGGGTCTCCCCCAACGGCCGATGGCTCGTCTTCACCCTCGCCAAATACGGCAACTTCCCCATCTACCAGCCCAGCGCCGACCTCTACTTGATCGACCTCAAGACCCGCGAATGCCGCCGCCTCGGCATCAACAGCGAGCAAGCCGATTCCTGGCACGAATGGTCCTCCAACGGCCGCTGGCTTGTCTTCAGCAGCAAACGCCTCGACGGCCTCTTCGCCCGCCCCTTCTTCAGCTACGTGGACGACCAGGGCCAGTTCTACAAGCCTTTCCTCCTCCCTCAAGCCGATCCCGCCTTTTACGAGTCGTTCACCAAGACCTTCAACGTCCCCCAATTCGTCCTCGGACCCATCACTGTAAAAGAAAACGACTTGGCCAGGGCCGTGCTCAACCCCCTCAAAACTCTCGCCCCGAAAGGCGACACCCACCCCCCTGCCCCTGAATCCCCCGCCTCACCCCCCGGCGCCGAAAAACAGGACGACTACAAACCGACGATGCAGTAACGGGGTTTGATCCCTATGCCAGCCACCCAAACCGACGGCCTCCCCTCAACCCCGCCCCAAGGCCTCTTCCTGACAACCCATTGGTCCGTGGTGCTGGCCGCCAAAGACAAGACCTCCCCGGATTGTGCCCAGGCCCTGGGAACCCTCTGCGAAACCTATTGGTATCCGCTTTATGCGTTCATTCGCGGTTCCGGCTATTCGCCCCAGGACGCCCAAGACCTGACCCAGGGGTTCTTCGCCCGGCTCTTGGCCAAAGATTTCCTGCGGCTCGTGGAGCCGGAGAGAGGACGCTTCCGCGCGTTCCTAAAGATGGCCTTGAAGCGGTTCCTGGCCCACGAATGGGAGCGGGGCCGCGCCGAAAAGCGCGGCGGCGGCCAGGCGTGCCTGAGCTTCGACACCGCGATGGCCGAACAACGCTTCCAAGCCGAGGAAACCGATACTCTGGGCCCGGACCAAATTTATGACCGGCAGTGGGCGCTCACCCTCCTGGGCGAGGTGACGGCGCGCTTGGAACGCGAGTACGCCGCAGCCGGCAAAGCCGGCGACCTGCGAGAACTCAAGCCATACCTGGCCGCTGAGCGCGGCACCATTCCCTACGCGGACATCGCCCGTGAATTGCATACCACCGAAGGCGCCGCGCGAGTGGCCGTGCATCGCCTGCGAAAACGCTTTCGCCAACTCTTCCGCGAAGTCATCGCCGAGACCGTTTCCGGGGCCGAACGGGTCGAAGAAGAACTGCGGCACGTCGTCGCCGTGCTGAGCCGGGGGTGAACCGTGGCATGCACAGCAAGGGGGCCGACGCAAACCTGCCCTGGTGGGCAGCCGTGGGCTTCCAGTCCACGGTTTGTTGCCTCCGAATTGGCGTGCGCCGCTCAGTCCGTAACAAGACAGCCCCGCTTCGTATCTGTAAGGTGATGAAAGAAACCATCACTGCCAAATGCCCTCGTTGCAATGGGCCTGTGCCCTCCGGTAGCACAGGCGACATCTGCCCGCGTTGTGCCGCCGCCTTGCTCCAGGCCACCCAAACCGAGTTCTCCGGCGGCCCGGAAGCCAAACGTCTCTTCAATCCCCCTTCGGTGGCGGAACTCGCTCCCGCCTTCCCTCAGTTGGAGATTCTCGAACTGCTGGGCTGCGGAGGAATGGGCGCCGTCTACAGGGCCAGGCAAAAGGAGCTCGACCGCATCGTGGCCCTCAAAATCCTGCCGCCCGGCATCGGCAACGACCCGGCCTTTGCCGAGCGCTTTGCCCGTGAGGCCAAGGCCCTGGCCAAACTCAATCATCCGGGCATCGTCACCATCCACGATTTCGGCCGCGCCGACGGGTTGTATTACTTTCTCATGGAGTTTGTGGATGGAGTGACCCTGCGCAGGCTCCTCGAGAGCGGCCGTGCTTCGCCGCGCGAGGCCCTGGCCATCGTGCCGCAGATTTGCGATGCCCTGCAATACGCCCATGATCAGGGCATTGTCCATCGGGACATTAAACCCGAGAACATCCTGCTCGACCTGGCTGGCCGGGTGAAGGTGGCCGATTTCGGCCTGGCCAAGCTGGTAGGAACCGCCGACGAGCCGGCCCCAAGGCCCGGTTCCAGCCCCTCCTCATCCACGCTGACCGATGCCGGGAAGGTCATGGGCACCCCGGCCTACATGGCCCCCGAGCAAGCCGAGCATCCAGCCGAGGTGGACCACCGCGCCGACATTTATGCCCTGGGCGTGGTACTTTACCAAATGCTCACCGGCCAGCTACCACCCAAGCCCCTTCAACCCCCTTCCCGAAAGGTGCGGATCGACGTGCGTCTGGACGAGGTCGTCCTGCATGCCCTCGAGACACAGCCGGAGCGGCGCTATCAGCAGGCCAGCCAAGTAAGAACAGCCCTTGAGACCATCGTGGCCACCCCCGTACATGGAGGTGCGGAGCACGGCATGACAGGCGGCCCGTTGCCAAAAGCGGACATCGCGACACAAGGCCAACCCCTCTGGCAAACCGTCCTTCTCGCCGGCATGTTGACCGTTCTCCTGTGGGTATGCACCGCCATGGCGTTCACGGTTTCAGTCCCGGTCGGATGCCTCCTGCTGAGTGGCGGATTGGCGTCGGTCATTTTCCTCACCGCCAGGAAAACGCGATTGGACATTCTCCTGGCGGCCCTTGTGATTGTCTTCTTCTTATGGCTGGCTGTCTCCGGCGCCATGACCGGGCACCCTATACTCGCCGTCGTCGCTGGGGTGCTTGCCCTGAGCATCCTCGCTTTCGTCGTCAAGAAACTGCACCTGCCGCGCGGGTTTCTCCCCGCCTTGATTGCCGTGTTCCTCCTGGTATTCGGCGCCGGCGCTGCGATCACCTTTATCCTGCCCGAGTGGTTCGCAAGCGCCACCCGGATCAGAATAACAAACCACACCGGCAGGGTGATGGAAACCGCCGACACGCCAGTTGCCCTTAGCAGGCCAGTTGCCCTTAGCATTGACGATCTTGGCCGCATCGGGACTGAAGTGGGGGTCATTCAGTCCAGGGTGGTTTTGGACAAAGTCATCGAAAACCTCGGGTTGCGCCAGGAGTGGGGCAAGCCTTATGGCCCGGGCGCGCGGCTCGACAACGACGACACCTTGGCTCTGCTCAAAACGCGCTTGGCTGTGCATCCGGTACGCAATACCACACTTATCGACATTCGCGTTTTCTCGCAGAAGTCCCAGGAGGCCGCCAACATTGCCAATGAGATCGCGAGGGTTTACGTAAAGAGTCGCTACGAAGCCATGGAATCTCTCCCATCGGAACCCCGTCCCTTCGACGTTGAGATTGTAGATAAGGCGATGCCCGGCCGCAAACCGGCGAGCCCCAACAAGCCCCTGAACTTGGCCATCGGAGCGCTGGCAGGCCTGCTTTTTGGCGCTACCGCCGGCGCCGGCCTCAGCGGCTATATATCCAGAAAAGAGAGACCTGTTTAGGAGCCTGTCCAAGAACGCGCGGTCTCAAGTGCGCCTGAACCTCATGGTTGACGGGGAGCGGGCGTTTTGCCAAGCTTGGCGCGCCTCACATATCAACGAAAGCGATTGCTGTGGAAATCAAGAACGCCATCATTACGGCCGCAGGCAAAACGCAACGGACCTTGCCCCTGCAAGCCCTGGTGGACCGGGACGGCCAGTCCAAGGCGGCGCTGAGAATCCTGATCGAGGAAGTTCTCTCGGCCGGCATCGAGGAAATCTGCGTCGTCGTCTGCCCGGGCGACCAGGCGGCGTATGCCGCCGCGGCAGGCGGCCTCGGAAGCCGGCTCCATTTCGTCGAGCAGCGCGCCGCCCTGGGGTACGGGCACGCGGTGTTGTGCGCCAGAGAGTTTGCGGGAGCCAAACCGTTCCTGCTTCTGGTGGGCGACCACCTCTACGTCAGCGGCACCCAAAAGCGGTCGGCCCAGCAATTGGTTGAAATCGCGGCGGCGGAGAACTCCGCCGTGTCGGCCGTCCAGGCAACCCACGAGAGCAAGCTGCCCTATTACGGGGCGGTGGGCGGCCACCTGGCGCCAGGACGAAAGGGTCTGTACCAAATCTCGGAGGTGCTGGAAAAACCGACGCCTACCGAAGCCGAGCAGCGGCTGATCGTCCCGGGCTTACGGGCCGGCCATTACCTCTGTTTCTTCGGAATGCACGTCCTCACGCCGGCGGTGATGGATTTGCTCGAAGAAGACGCCCGCCAGGCCGAAGGCCGGAATGTCTCCCTGACCCGCGCCCTGGCGGGGCTGGCTCGCCGCGAGCGTTACCTGGCTTGCGAATTGCAGGGCCACCGCTACGATATCGGCGTCAAATACGGCTTGCTCACCGCCCAATTGGCGCTGGCCCTCGACGGACGGGACCGCGAAGAAGTCCTGGGCGGCCTGGTGGAGCTGCTGGCCCGGCGAGCCTCAAGGTGAGGGAGTTATGAAGTACGAATCATGAACTATGACGGGGTTGCTTTCCATCATTACCACCACCGACCCGGCTCTGCGCAACCGCGCCTTGGATGCCGCCTGCGCTGATCTGCCGCTCCAGGCGTTGCTCGATCAATGCGCCGCCCTGGATGCCTTCCGCCGTCGCAGCGAGAATCTTTACGAGCGGGTCCGGGCGCTGTTTTTTCTCTACGCGATTCACCGGTTTCACCTGCCCGCCAAGCTCCTCGGCGAGGCGCCCCACAAGCTTGAGCCTTCGCGCTCTCTCATCCCTTTCGCCGGCTACGAACACCTCCTCCGCCGGCGGTTTGAAGAGGCCATCGACCATTTCCTGGCTGTGCAGCAGGCCGGAGGCCCCAGCGACGCCATCTCGAGCGCCCTGGCGGCGGCCTATCATCGCCTGGCCTTCCAGACGCTCGCCGACCAGGTGCGCCGCAGCGTGCGCTCGGTCCGCGGCAACCAGTGGATGTTCCGCATGGGCCATCCGTCCGACCAACCCCTGCGCCTTCGGCCCGAACTCCTCCAGCCCCATCCCTCGGACGGCACCCATCCCATTCTACGCGAGAGCACCCCGGTGCGCATGGACCTCACCCACTGCGGCTGGAGCGACATTTTCTTCCTGGGCATGGATTATCCCGAAGGCGCCAAGGTGCTCAATGTGTCCGTCGATCTCGGAGTCCACGGCCGCGACTCCACCCCTCGGCCTCCGGTCGAAGCTTATCTGCGCGTGATCGAAGAACCGTTGCTCCGCCTGGTAAGCGTTGACCTCGGCGCCTCCGCCGACATCACCAACCTGGCCGAGGTCTTCGACTTTGCCAAAGACTACCTCGGCCTGCTCAAGGCGGCGGTCATCGCCTCGGGCATTGTGCCTCCGGGCATCGAAGGCTCCGGGCACAGCCTGGCCGATTTGCTGGCGCGCATCGCCGGTCCGGGCCGGGGCCTGGAACTGGTCAGCAGCGTCAATAACATCCCCAAAGGCTCGCGCCTGGCCGTCTCGACAACCCTCCTTGCCGCCCTCGTCAGCGTCTGCATGCGCGCGACCTGCCAGGCCGCGTCCCTCACCGGCCCCCTCCAGGAACACGAACGGCGCCTGGTCCTGGCCCGCGCCTTGCTTGGCGAGTGGCTCGGCGGCTCGGGCGGCGGCTGGCAGGACTCCGGCGGCGTTTGGCCCGGCATGAAGCTTATCCAAGGCGTCCTCGCCGCGGAAGGGGACCCGGAGTTCGGCATCAGCCGCGGGCGGCTTATGCCCCAACACCGCATCCTCGAGCACCAAGACGCCTCCGCCGAGACCCGGCGCAAACTCCAGGACAGCCTCGTCCTGGTCCACGGCGGCATGGCGCAGAATGTCGGCCCCATTCTCGAAATGGTCACCGAGAAATACCTGCTGCGCTCCGAGGCCGAATGGAAGGCCCGCCAAGGCATGCTCGGAATTCTTGACGAAATCCTCGACGCTTTGCGCCGGGGGGACGTCCAGGCGGTTGGCGCGGCGACGACGCGCAACTTCACCCAGCCCATACAGACCATTATTCCCTGGGCCACGAATTACTTCACCGAGACGCTTCTCAAGCAGGTCCGCGAGGAATTCGGCGAGGGATTCTGGGGATTCTGGATGCTCGGCGGAATGTCCGGCGGCGGGATGGGCTTTATTTTCGCCCCGGAGAAAAAGGACCTGGCCCAACGGCGCCTCCAGGAGATGATGTCCAACACCAAGCAGGCGCTCGAACACGCGCTGCCCTTTGCGATGGAGCCTGTGGTCTATGATTTCGCCATCAATGAACGCGGCACCTTTGCCGAGCTGCTCACCGGCGACGCCGCTCTCATGCCCGCCGGCTATTACACCCTGACCGTTCCGGCGCTCTTGCGCCAGGAGCGGCGCGCCCTCTCACCTTCGCGCCGCGGCGAATTGGACAAATTCGGCGCCGCCTGCCGGTCCCGGCCGGAGCTGCGGGGCGTCGTGCCGACGCTTTTTGACATTATGCTGCCGCGGGGCAAAGCGGAGTCGGCCGGCCAGCTCTCTCTGGCAGCGTTGTTGGAGCAAAACGGGTTCGACCGGATGCAGCACGAGCAGATACGGGCCGATCTCAAGGAGAGCCGGCTCGGTCTGGCGCAGAATCGCCTGCCTGCGAGCGCGGTGATCGAAGATGTCCGGCCCCAGGACGTCGTCGATGCCACCCAATGGAGCGGGGCAGCCATCAGGCTTGCGAAGAATCCGGCCAAGCCGTCTGGAGCGGGGAAGGACGCCGCCGATGTCGCCGAGGCGCTGGACCTTGGCCTGGCCTCCCTTAAGAACGGCGAAGTGGCCGTGGTAACGCTGGCCGCAGGGGCGGGCAGCCGCTGGACCCAAGGGGCGGGCGTCGTCAAGGCCCTGCATCCCTTCTGCCAACTCGCCGGCCGGCATCGGACCTTTATCGAGACCCACCTGGCCAAGAGCCGCCGCGTCTCACGCGAGGCGGGCGCCCCCGTGCCGCACATCTTCACAACCAGTTACCTGACACACGGCCCCACCGCGGAATTTCTTATCCGGCAGAACCATTACGCCTACGAAGGGCCGCTGTTCCTCTCCCGCGGCAAATCGGTCGGCCTGCGGCTGGTCCCCACCGTGCGCGACCTGCGCTTCGCCTGGGAAGAAATGCCGCAGCAACTCCTGGACGAGCAGCAGCAAAAAGTGCGCGACAGCCTCCGCCACGCCCTCCTCAACTGGGCGCACAGCGCGGGCGAGGCCAGCGATTACACCGACAATGTCCCGCTCCAATGCCTCCATCCCGTCGGCCACTGGTACGAAGTCCCCAACCTCTTTCGCAACGGCATCCTGGCCCGCCTGCTGGGCCTGCGTCCGCAACTCAAGTACCTGCTCCTCCACAATATCGATACCCTGGGCGCCGACCTTGACCCGGCCCTGCTGGGCCAGCACATCCGCAGCGGCGCTTGCCTCTCCTTCGAGGTCATTACCCGCCGCCTCGAAGACCGCGGCGGCGGTTTGGCCCGCGTCAATGGCACTGTCCGCCTCATCGAGGGCTTGGCCATGCCCCGCGAGGAAACCGAGTTTGCCCTGAGCTATTACAACTCGAATACGTGTTGGATACACCTGGACCGCCTCCTGGCCGCCTTCGGTCTCACGCGCGCCGACCTTGCCTCCGAGGCCAAGGTGACCGCCGCCATCCGCCACCTCGCTTCGAGAATGCCCACCTATATCACGCTCAAAGAGGTCAAAAAACGTTGGGGCCACGGCCAGGAAGACATCTTCCCTATCACGCAATTCGAAAGACTCTGGGTCGATATGACCGGTCTGCCCGAGGTTGCCTCCCAGTTCCTCGTGGTGCCCCGCCTGCGCGGCCAGCAACTCAAGGACCAGGCCCAACTCGATGGCTGGCTCCGCGACGGCTCCGCAGCCTACGTCGAGAGCCTCTGTCAATGGGAATGACCGGTGCGGAGACAGGACGGTCAATCCAGCGGCAGCAGGGAGTCCGCCTGTGTGATCGCCTGCTCCCCGGTCCGCTGCCAGCGATGCCGGTGTTCGTCGTACGTCCAGCCGCGTTCCCTCAACCGTGAGGCGAATTCGCGGCGGTCGAGTTGCAAGCAGCCGAGGGCTCGCTGTTCCCAGAGCTCCAGAATCAGGCGGTTGAACAATGCTTCGCTTGTGAAAGCCGTTTGGCCGTTGCGCAAACATGAGTCGAACGCCTTTTCGAGCGTAACGGCGCAGTCCAGGTGCGCCGCTTGCGCGGGGCGTCGGTCTTTG
This sequence comes from uncultured Verrucomicrobiota bacterium, assembly GCA_964653485.1. Lineage (GTDB taxonomy): Bacteria > Verrucomicrobiota > Verrucomicrobiia > Limisphaerales > UBA8199 > CAVQND01. The sequence continues at coordinate 97,656 of CAZZFF010000004.1, forward strand.
ACTCTCGGTTTGTTTGCGGACTTATAGAAGGTCAGGATCATCTCGCCGGCAAGGACGGTTTGAGAGTGCTTCTTCTTGTGCATGGACCAGATCACGTCCCCGGTTTGGGTGACGGCCGCCTTCAGCTCGGCTCCGTTCTCGGTGGCCGACTCCAGAATCGCGGCGAAGTAGCCGACGTCCCAGTGCTGGAAAACGATGGAAAACCAGCGGTCGGGCTTTAGCAGCTTCAGACACACCGCAATGCTTTGGGCGAGCTTGGCCTTGTAATGCGCCTCGGTCAGGTTGCACTCACCGCCGACGATGGCCTCGGCCCTGCGGTCGGAGTCGTTGACAGCAAAGCCAAGCCAATGGTTCCAGAGGATTGAGAGATCGAGGTAGGTGATGAATCCGCCGTATGGAGGATCCGTAAATATGTAATCAACGCTGCCGGGCTCGATGATGTCGCCCAGGGCGGCGGCGTCATAGGCCAGCACGCGGAACTGTTTCCTGCTGTCGACCAGGTCGGGACGGCGTGATTTGGCCCGGAAGTAGTCCCGCAATTTCAAGACCTCCTTTTTGGCCTCAATCACGTTTTCGAGCCGTCGGGCAAACGTTCCCCAGAGCGGCAGCTCGACACATTGAGACGCCAGCTTGTAGCGGTAGATGCTGAAAATAGAGGAGCCGCCGCGGCTTGCCAGCCTGCCCTTGGCCGAGAGCCACGTTTTGTTCAGCTTCGCGATCGTGGCCGACCAAGCTAGCAGCAGGCAGTTGCGGACTGAGCCCTCCGCTTGCTCGTCAATCGCTCGTTTGAGGATGGCCAGGCCGGCGAGTTGCCGCGGTGTGAACATGTCGTAGTAAAACTCGGCGTCGGAGCTCCTCGGCAGGCGAATATTCGCGGGGAGTGGCAGTCCCCGAAGCACATTCCACGCCTCGGAATCGGAGGATTTCTCAACCTCGTCGAGTTGGCGCCGGCAACTCGTTTCGATCCTTTGGAATGCCCCTCGGAGCGGGGCGATCGACGGCAGCGTGGTTTCGGCGATACTCGCCGCGATGAAATTGGCAAACGGGTTCAGGTCGTTGTGAATTGCCTTCCGTCCCAGCAAGAAAGCCTCGATTGCCGTGACTCCGGTTCCACCGAATGGATCAAGCACCACATCGCCGACCCGCGAGTACCGCGCGACGTACGCGCGAACGACGTTGCTGGGCCGGCGGGTGAAGTAGGGATGAACCCCATAATGCCGCGCGTCTTCCTGGCGCGCCGCCGGAATGGCCTCCAGAATCGGCTGAATCTCGCCCCTCTGCATCATGGAAAAAAATAACTCGATATCACCCTGGCTTCCAGGACATCAACGTGTTCTGGCGGGTGAACCATATCATGGTCGAGACAGAACACAACCACCCTCGGGAGGCTGGGGTAATTCTTCTGCTGGTAACTGAAGCCCTTCGAACGCTTCTTGATCTCCACAGGGCAGGCGTATTCGGGTAGTTCCAGAAACCGAAACGCGCTATCAGGACAGTCGTAGCCTTTGCGCGTGTAAGGCCCCAGGCGCAGACCGAGCCGATCCAGCGCGCCGGCGAGGCGAAGCAGGTCTTCCTCTCCAACCCGAATGGCGCCACTTGACCATCTGCGGGATGAGAATGAATCGGCTCTGATTGTCGAAGGTGACTTTGATGTCGACCCTCTCGAAATCCGCGCCCTCCCTCAGAGCGAACCAGCGGCGGATCGCTTCGCCGATCGACTCCTTGGAATCGCCTCTCTGGATGCGGTCATGTTGTGCGTTTGCCTTGAGGAGTCTGCCCCTTCTCAGCTTGTAATCCCGGTCCACTGCGACAAATGGCGTTTCGACTGGCCCGTACGGTGTCATCAGGATGACCGGACATGCCTTCTTCCGCTGCAAATGCCCGCGGATGTGTTCCGGCACATCCTCAAACCAGTACTGCGGCCCGCCCGAAACCCGGCTGGCTGACTTTGTTTGCTGAAGATGCATCGTCCCGCCCATATTGAAGAAGCGCCCCTCCAGTTGCCAGCCTTTTCTCCCCCTCACCCCTTTGGCGAAGGTCTGTTTAGGGAGTCGGAACTCTTCGTAGAGTCGGTATATTGGTTTGCAACGCCGTCCGTGGAAGAATTCTCTCGCAAAGAGAAGCCCTCGCGGTAATCTGCCTCGCAGGCTATGAACACCGACCAACTCTACCAGGAACGTCTGAACCGATACGTCACTGCGTTGCGCAATGAGAAGCCGGACATGGTTCCGGTCAGGCCCTTTGTCGCCGAGTTCACCGCCAAGTATGCCGGCTACACCTGCCAAGAGGTGGCCCATGACTACTCAAAGGCCTTCGAGGCCGCCATCATCACGGCGAGGGACTTCGGTTGGGAAGCGGTCGTGCCGAACATGGTCTATGTGTGGACCGGCCTCACCCAAGCCCTCGGCCTGCGCTACTACGGCATCCCCGGTATCGGCATCCCCCACACCACCGGCTTCAACTACATCGAGCCCCCCGAGGACGCCGCGTTCATGCGCGAGGACGAATACGACGCCCTCATTGATGACCCCACGGCATTCCTCTACAATGTCTGGCTGCCCCGCGTCTCCACCGAGATAGGCCGCGTTGGCCAGCCCGTCACCTACCGCAACAATCTCGCCTTGGTCAAGGGCGCCATGGCCATGCTCTCTTATTTCCACGCCTTCGGCCCCCAAGTGGCCCGCCTTCGCTCCGAGTGCGCCACCGCCTCCGCCATCGCAGGCATCTTCAAGGCCCCATTCGATATTATCGCCGATAAACTGCGCGGGTATGTCGGCCTCACGATGGACATGCACACGCAGCCTGCCAAAGTCCTGGCCGCCTGCGAAGCCCTCATGCCGCACCTCTGCCACGTCGGATTGACCACCTCCGACCCCGCCTGCCAGGTCCCTATCGGCTTCTGGATGCACCGCGGCTGCGTCCCCTTCATCAACCCCAGACAATTCGCCTCCCACTATTGGCCCACTCTCAAGCCCATCATCCAGGAATTCTGGAAACACGGCCGCCAAACCCTTTTCTATGGAGAAGGCAAATGGCACCATCATTTTGACGCCTTCCGGGAACTCCCAGACCGCAGCATTGTCTTTCATTGCGACCAGGATGACATCTTCCTGGCCCATCGAAAGCTCCACGACAAATTCCCCCTCAGCGGCGGCATCCCGAACGTCTTGCTCAGCTACGGCAAACCTGAGGAAGTCCGCGCCTTCTGCCGCCGTGTGCTCGACGAAGTCGCCCGCGACGGCGGCTACATCATGGACGCCGGCGCCATCATGCAGGATGACACCAGCATCGAGAACCTCCGTGTCATGACCCAGACCGCCCGCGAATACGGCGTCTATCCCTCCGGCTCCTATCAGCCCCCGACAGCCCTCTCTCCCAGCCAAGTGCCCGCCTCAGTCGCCGAGCGCCAGAGCCTGCCCGGCCTCACTGGCCGGTCTCAACCCGGCCCGCGACCCGGCGTCTGCTTCCCCTGGGAAGAACGCGTCAAAGAACTGCCCGAAATCACCGGCAGCCCCGACCTCGTCCGTAAGATATGGGAAGACGTGGACAGCTTCGGAGACATGTTCATCTGGCAACTCCTGCTGAGCTTCTAACACGCCGGGGAGCGAGCGGCGAGGGGCGGGAAACGCCCTTCAGTTTCCCGACGCCTCTCACACAGCGCGGATCACCTTCTCGTCGAACGTCGCCACGATTTTCTGGCCGGGCTGCACGACCAGGAATGCCGGGTCCTCCCACCGGCCCTCGAGCATCGCCTCCAGCAGCCCAAGGTCTCCCGGAAGTTCATCGTATTGCCACCCCTTCTCGGCGCAGACCTCCCGGACCTGCTCGCGGAGTTTGAGATGCCTGGCGAACTCGAAATCAATGAGGGTCCCGTGCGAATAGGATTGCGCCCACCGACTCATTTCCTCGATCAGGTATTTGGCCTGGTCTTCGCCGTACTTTCGCGCCCACTCCGCATAGGCGTTCCCAAGACCCTGGTTGGCCCCCGCGGGCAGCGACGCCCCGCCCCATACAGAACCTTTGTCGCCCCGCCGCTTGAAACACTCCAGCCACCCGGAGGTGTAGTAATAAGTCCCCGGCCGTTCTGTAAAGCACCGCTGGTACCGCTCCTTCGATCCGAGAAAAAAAGTGATGCAGTCATGCGCCCGCGGCGCCACCAGCCGGGTCTGTCCCGCCGCCAATCCGGTCAGGATGCTGCTGCAAAGCCCGTAGCCAAGCACGATGGCGTCGTACTTCCCGCCGGGCGCCGCCGCAATCCGCTTCTGAAGTTCCTCCCGGCCCTTTGCGGGCGTGTCGTGGTAGCCCTGGGCCAGCAGCTCCAGATCAATGAGGTTGCTCGACCGCGCCGCAAGATAATACAGCTCCCGCGCGGCAATTTCGCACGCAATCACTTTCAGAAACATCACGGGACGTTACAGCCTTTCACTGCCAATTGACAGCCCTCTCCTGCGCCGAATGCTTCATTTCACCCCTGCTCCAGCGTCCGTCGCGTCCGGCGCCTGGAGCGTCAGAGCGTAGAGCCTGAGGGCGCAGCAACACCTGTCGCGCTCTACGCTCTGACGCTTTCACTCTCCGCCCCTGGAGCACCAGCCCCCCTCACTTTCTCGGAGGCTCTTCCTCCTCAAGGAGAATCTTGCGCTGCAGGATAAACTCAAGTTGCGAGTTGAGTTGCTTTTCGTCGCCCGCCCCCACCACCGTCGCACCCAACTTCTTGAGCGGCTCGAATTGTGTGGCGTCGACGTCGAATGCCACGAAATGGATGCCCAGGCTGCTCTGGTTCCGGGCAGCCTGCGCCCTCAGTTCAGGCATGACCTTCTCCGGCGGCGGCCCAACGGTGTTCAGACCGTCGGTGATGACCAGGACGTGTTTGTGCGAGAGGGGTGAGTTGAGAACACACTGGCCCGCGGTGCGGAGGGCGTTGCCCAAGGGCGTGCCGCCCTGAGGTGAGGAGAAACGCCGGGCCCAGTCTTGAAGCGCCCCCGCGTCGAAGGGCCCTAGGGGGATCGCCGCCCGGGCCTGGGGACCCCTAAAAACGAAAAGAGCGGTCTGGATTCTGTGTGGCGTGATGCCGGACCCGCTGTTGGTCGCGAATGCCTGGAGTTGGCTGGCGATGGCCTGGAGGGCACGGTTGGCCACAACGTACTTCGGGGCATGTTTGCCGGCCCGGTCCGGCACAGAATCCCTCATGCTGCCGGAAGTGTCATAGACGATGGCCAGCGCCACTCCCTCTTCGTGGGTCGCGGCGCGGACGGCAGCGTCAGGCCACAACGTCGCCAAGGCGGCTAATACGGCAACAGACAAATTGGTTTTCATAGGCAGCAGCTTGCGTTGACACCACTCTACGCCTCGTCCTCGAGGCCCGCAGTTATAGAAGACATCCCTGATTGTAAGTCAAGCGAGCGCAGTTCAGTTCCCAGGCGTGAACCTGAGGACCTTGGCCCCGTCCGGGCCGTTGGTAAAGGTCCATCGATACTTGATGGGGCCGTGGATGTTCGTGTTCAGGATTACTGTCGGGGCGCGCGCTCGGGCCGGTTGAGGCTGTAGTGGGGGTTCAGGAAACGGCGAATGGGCGGCACGATGGCATCCCATACACCAGAGAAGCAATCCCAGGCCGACGGTAGTCTTCATCGCCAGCCGCCTATTCCCGCATCCTCGAATCAATGATGAGGGTCACCGGGCCGTCGTTGACGAGGCGCACCAGCATCTGGGCTCCGAATTCGCCCGTCTGGACCGGCTTCCCCAGGTCCTGAGCGATGCGGCCAACAAACCGATGGTAGAGCGGCGCCGCAATGGCCGGCCCGGCCGACCGGCTGTAGGAAGGGCGGTTGCCCTTATGGGTGCTGGCGAACAGGGTGAATTGACTGACCACCAGCACTTCGCCCCGCGCGTCCTGGACAGACAGGTTCATCACGCCCTTCTCGTCATCGAAGACCCGCAGACGGACTATCTTGCTGCTGAGCCATTCTATATCCTCCTGGGTATCGGTCTCCTCGACGGCCACCAGGACCAGCAGTCCCCTCTTGATGGCGCCCTTGAGGGAGTCTCCAACGGTGACGCTGGCCTCGGAAACACGCTGAATCACTACGCGCATAAACTCTGAGCCAGAGAGAAGCCGACCCGCAGGCTCCCGGCAAGCCGGAAAAAAGGTAAAATCAGGGCTTGCGCACTCCGGAGGATGGGGCTAGGCTCCCCTCTCTTTTTCGCAAAGCCTGGACGGCGGCGCCAGACAGGTCGGTTGTCGCCGTCAAACGAAATGATGATTTATGGCAGTTAGAATTCGCATGAAGCGCGTCGGGGCGAAGAACACGCCTGTGTTCCGCATTGTCGTGGCGGATGCGCGCAGTCCTCGGGATGGCAAGTTCATCGAGGAACTGGGGACGTATCACCCGCTCAACAAAGGTGACAATTTCACACTGGACCTGGAGCGGGCCAAGTACTGGCTGAGCAAAGGTGCGCAGCCGACTGAAACCGTAGCCAGTTTCATCAAGAAGGCAGGCAAAGCCGCGGCCGAGGCCCCGGCATAACCCCCAAGCCGGCTTATGCAGGCCTTTCTCGAATACGTGGTCAAAGGGCTGGTGCAGCATCCGGATGCCGTTACCGTGACCCCAGTGGAACGCGAAGGCACCACCGTGTATGAACTGCGCCTGCATCCGCAGGACGTGGGCAAGGTTATCGGCCGGCAAGGAATGACCATCAACGCGATTCGCTCCCTCTTGCTGGCCGGCAGCGCGCGAAAGGGCCTGCGCTGCACGCTGGAGATCGTCGAGGAACAGCCGGGGAGTTGAACCGGCTCATTGGCCGGGTCGGCCCGTTGCCCGGCACTGCGGCGGCGCGCGCGCCAGCGTGTTCCGCCTAAACGCACATGAGAATTGACGTCCTCACCCTGTTTCCGGCAATGTTCACAGGGCCGCTGGATGAGAGCATCATCAAACGGGCGCGGGAGACGGGGCGGCTGGATTTAAAAATCCACAATTTGCGCGATTATGCGCATAACCGCCACAAAACGGTGGATGACCGCCCGTTTGGCGGAGGGCCGGGCATGTTGCTCAAGCCCGAACCGATCTTTGAAGCTGTGGAAGAGTTGGGGGGGCAGTCAGCCCGTGTGATTTTGTTTTCACCAGCGGGCCGCACCTTTAACCAGGCCGTCGCCGGCGAGTTGGCCGTGCAGGAGCACCTGCTCATGATCTCGGGGCACTACGAAGGGTTTGACGAGCGGGTGCGCGAGCAGTTGGCGGACGATGAGTTATCCATCGGCGACTACGTGCTGACCAACGGCGGTTTGCCGGTGATGGTCGTCATTGACGCCGTGGCCCGCCTGTTGCCGGGCGTCCTGGGGGACGACCAAAGCGCCCAGGAAGAATCGTTTAGCCACGGGCTGCTCGAATACCCGCAATACACGCGCCCGGCGGAGTTTCGAGGGATGAAGGTCCCGGACGTGCTGTTGTCGGGCGACCACGCCGAGATCGCCCGCTGGCGGGCGGAGCAAGCCATGCTCCGAACGCAAGAGCGCAGACCGGACCTGTTGTAAGAACGGGGCAATGAATTTATGAACCAGGCATTACTTGATAAAATCGAATCGGGACAGTTTCGCAAAGACGCCATGGATTTCGCCGTAGGCGATACGGTGCGAGTACACACCAAGGTCGTGGAAGGCGACAAAGAGCGCATCCAGATTTTCAGCGGCGTTGTCATCAGCCGGCGCGGGCACGGTCTCAACGAGATGTTCACCGTCCGCCGCATCAGTTACGGCGAAGGCGTCGAACGCATCTTCCCGCTCCATTCGCCCCGGGTGGACAAGGTCGAGGTCGAGCGCCGAGGCTCGGTCCGCCGCGCCAAGCTGACTTACCTCCGCAAGCGCCTGGGCAAGGGCGCCACGCTCGTCAAGGAGAAGGAAGGCAAGGCCGGAGCCGCACATGCGTCCGCACCCACACCGGCCCCCGTGCCGGCGCCAGCCCTTGCGACCGCCCCTGCACCCGCACCCGCGCCTGCTGCCGGAAAGGCCTGAGCGGCGAGCGGCGAGTGTCGAGCGAACAAGGTAGGTGCCGTCCCTCCCCTCGGGCGCTCAGGCGGTGGAGAAGAATAAACGTGGCAACAAGCCGATGGGGTCTTGTCGGCCAGTGAGGCGCTTATCCGCCGAGACGTAACGAGCGAGCAAGGAAGCTGGACGGCAAAAGACCAAAATATTGTCTTGTATCCTTCGCATGCCGAGCGAACCGATTTAATCAGCCGCTTTGAACGAAGCCAGCTTCCTGAAAGTCCGGTCGAGAGGGACACCGATCATCGCCGCTCACCGTAGGTTGCTCCCGGTGGAACAATAAATTAGCATGAATTATTCTCAAATATATGTTCATTAGATATTGACATCGTTCTCCAACCTCCGCATCCTCAGTCCAGGACGGTTTGGCGCGCGTTCGGTAAACTTGGCCCGCCGCAGGGTCGCGGTGCTGCCGCATCTCGGAAGGACTCGATTGTTATGAGGAGGATCGTTGCTGTCATTTGTGGCTGTTTGGCTCTCGATTGTTTTGCACAAGTAGGCGGGCTTGATCCCACCAATGCCGCGCCCGGCGGCACCACCGATACGGCGACTAACCAAGGAGTTCCGCCGCCGGTTCAATCTCTTACGCCCGGCGAGTGGTGGGCCGTCACCAACGGCATGGCGCCCGGCGATTTGGCCGGGTTGGCAAACCTGGCGACGCAGGGCGGAGCGATGAGCCCCGCTGCGCTCGCGGCCATTAAGGCAGGCCTGACCGCGGACGACGTGTCCGCCATCGCCGCGATGGCGGCCCAGGTCCTGGCGGCGCAAGCCCAAAGCGCCGGCTCCGCCCAGCCGATGACCCAGATGTCGGGCGGCATCACCGTCGCCAACCATGTCCTGAACATCAACATCGGGGGGCTCACCAACGCCGAGGTGGGGCTGGCGGCGATCGGCCAAACCGCCGGCGATTTCTGGACCGGCGCATACTTTCCCTATTCGTATTCCAGCACCATCAACAATCTTCTGTGGTCGGACCAGACGGCCTCGGGCATCAGCCTGCTGATCTCGAACGCGCCGGGCGACTGGGCAAACGGAGCGATTGATCCCATGCTCCGCACCTATGCCTACAGCACAAGCAGCGGGTTTGATGGGGCCGGCGACATTACGGTCACGCTGACGGGCGTGCCGGCCGGCGCCTACGCCCTGTATCTCTACGGACACGGCCCGACCACCGACGCTTCCATCTTTTCGGTCACCAGCCCGAGCAACAGCCTCGGCACCCTCTCCACCGGCACGAACTGGCAATCCTCGACTTGGATGGCTGGGGCGCAATACGTAGTCTTTCCGGGACTGAGCGTTTCCAGCGGCGAGCCGATCACGGTGGACGTGCATATTGACTCGCTGGCTTACGCCCTGATCTCCGGGTTGCAACTGCTGCCGTATAGTAACGCGGTGCCCGATCTCCTGGACGAAACGCTAACCAACAGGGTCCCCTTCATGGGCGTGCCGTTCATCGTCACCGGCGTCATCGAGGCGGAGCAATTCGACCTGGGCGGCCGCGGGGTAGGATACCAGGTCAACGACACGAACAACGCCACCACCGGCTACCGGGTCTGCAATCTCTGCATCACGACCAACAATGGCGACCCCATGGGCGGCGGCTTCTTGGTGGACAAGTTGCGCGCCAACGAGTGGTTGAGCTACTCTATAGACGTGCGCATCGGCCAGACTTATGCAATCGAACCCCGCGTTGCCGGCATCGGCACCGGCGGGACGTTTAGCATCAGTTTCTCGACCAACTGGCCGGCCAGCTACTACTCCAGCAACGTCTTTAGCATCCCAACCACAACCTGGACCAACCTCCTGGCCAAGAATGTCTTCCTGCAGGCGGGGACGAACATCATGACCGTAACGATGCTCTCCGACGGGAAGATTAACGGCGCGGACAGCGGCGGGGTCGCCAGGCTCAACTACGTCTCCATTTACCCGAGTTGGAATGAGGGCTTGCCAGCCGGGGCTACTAACACAACCTCCGTGCCCGCCAGCGCCTTGTCCACGAACGTGGACTGGCTGTCGGCCAGCAACAACTCGGTCGCCATCCAGAACCAGATCGATTCGCTGACGAATTCCGGCGGCGGAACGGTCGTGCTTCCGGCGGGCAGATACTACCTGGCTTCCCGTTGTATCCCAAATGAGACCTACCCCGAGCAAAGCAACACGGCACTTTACGTTTACATGAACAATGTGCAGATCCAGGGCCAAGGCAAGACCAACACCACGCTCGTCGCGCATAATAGGGATACAACGATCCTGTACGTCGGTCGCCAGTTCCTTGCTACTACGAACATTCCTCCCAGGAATGTAACCAATTCCGCCCTGTCGGGTCTGACCCTCGAAGGCAGCCCGCACTGGGTTTACGACACCAACAGCCTGCCCAACAACGTGACGTGGGAAAATGGTTGGCTTGTGCCGCCTGGCCTCAATAACAACGGCACATTGTTGATGGCCGCTGGGGACGACTTCGTGAACAACCTGTTGGTGACGAACTGTCTTTTCAGGAACCCCTCCTTCGACGCCATCTGTATGCCCGGGAACATTGTCAACTTTCTGTCGCGCAGCAACGACTTCCGGTTCCGCGACGCCGGGACGAATGGGGCTTATTTTGGGAACGTGACCAATCCCAACAACACCAACACCAGCTACTGTCCGCACGGCAACGTGGGGATTTGGACGCGGGCAGAGCCGATTGGGGCCTTCAACATGAACCTCATCGAGTGTACCTTCAACGGCAACGTGACCAACACCAGCACGAATGCAACCAGTCCGGCGTTGGAGAGCTATGCGGACGGTATGCTGTGGTTTCAGGACCTGGGTGGCAATTGGTTTGCCGCCCGTAACGCGATTACCAACTACGGCCTGGAGGCCATCCAATGGAACAGCGGCCCGGCCGCCGCCGTTCAGAACACGTTCTCGACACCCGTGAACACGCCCTCGACGTGCGCCCTGAACAATCCCGTCGGTGCGCCCGGTTACTCGCCCACGGGCAGCTTTTTGGACTTGAGTTTCGGCTTCGTCGGCAACAGCGTCATCGGTGGCCGCCAGGGCGTCCTCGGCACATACTCGGGCGGGCCGGACAGCATCGCTTACCTCGTCGTGAGTGGGAACACAATCGCCCTTCTTCCGTGGAACACGAATTACCCCTACGGCGGGGCCGGTGTGGCTGAGCTGTCACTGGCCGGCAGAGTGGACATCGCCGGCAACACACTCCAGAGCGGCGACATGCCGATTTACATTTACTACACCGGTGGATGCACCAACCTCATCGTCCTCCAGAACGACTTCTCCGGGGCGAGTTTATGGGGCATCCAGGACACCAGTTCCGGCGGCCACTTGCTTAACTCGCTGGTGCTAAAGAACAGGCTGAGTTGCGGGACTTCCTCCTTCCATCTCCAGGCGCCGCTTAGCGACGGCGCCCACTGGTTCCTTATCCAAAACACGTACCTGAACGCCAGCGGGGCTACAAACGGTCTGTTGGTCCAGCCAACGGGCATGCCGGTGCAGTATCAGCCTTGAGACCGTATGAAAAGAGCGATTTTCTTTGGGCTTCCGTATCTGGTGGTCTTTTCCTGTGCCGCCCAGGTGCAAGAGGCTTGGATCCAGCGCTACAATGGCGGCTTTGCGAATCTGGATCATCGCCC
>CAZZFF010000005.1:0-101867 GCA_964653485.1 uncultured Verrucomicrobiota bacterium
TGTCGCTGCCGATGATATCGCAGGCGCTCAAGCCCACGGAGACGCGCGGGCGTTTTTTCATGGGCGCGTGCATCGCCTGGGGGACTTGCGTGGGGTCCGGCACGGACGCAGGGTCGGCGGCGCGGGCCGCCGCGCCGGCGGCGACACAACTCAGGGCGAGGAGAGGGAGGAAGATTGTGGTTTTCATTGGGTCAACAAGAGCGCGATCATTGAGCCACAGATCGCGCAGGTTGCACAGAAGAGAATTCTCAGCGCAGCTTCGGGGGCACGCGCGGGGGTTCTTCCCTTTTTGCGGCGTGGAGGAGGCTCAGGCTGGTGGCCAGGGCCCAGAGCCAGCCCAGGGCGAAGAGGGCGATGCCGAGCAGCGCCCAGCGCAGGCATCCGGCCACCCATAAGTCCACCAGGTTCGCGAGCGGGTCGGCGTCGGGGTCGTGGAGCCGGGTCCAGTTGGCGGCGAACCACAGGATGGAGCGCACCCCAAACCCCATGGTAAGCGCGGTGCCCCCAAGGGCCAGGGCGGCTTGGGGGTAGCCGGAGATGCGGCCGGCAGCCAGGGAGCCAAACCCCGGCAGGGCCAGGTTGGCGGTCAGGCAGCCCCAGGCGGTCTGCCGGCTAAGGGGGCGGCGCGGGCGGAGTGCCAAAGAGGTTTTCATAGGCGGCCAACAGGGCGCCGAAGCCAAAGGGCAGATTGAAGAGCAGCACCAGTTTGGCGGACAGCAGGAAGGCGGGGGCTATCTTCGCCGTTTGCGGGGCGTGGGCGAGCATTTCCATCAGCCGCGAGAGGTCGGGCGACGCCCCTGCCGCGAACAGGCTCTGCATCACGGGAAACATGGCCATGGTCACCTTGACCTCGATGAAAAGAAACATCAGGAGCGTCGGCAGGAACGCCAACACGAACAACGCGAACACCTGGAACCAGGCTCGAGTGACCGTGCGGCGGCTTAGCTCCATCGCGGACCAGAATTCGAGGCCGCGGTCGGCGACCAGCGGCACGCAGAACAGCCAGGCCACGAAGAGGTAAACCCCCGGCACAATCATGCAGCAACAGGAGGCAACCCACGAGAGCAGGAAGCTGACACAACCGGCCAGCAGCAGTTGCGCAAAGCCGCGGCGAAAGCCGCCGAAAACGTCCCCAACCGAAGCCGGTTGGCCCCGCAGGCGGCTAAGGAACACCATGGAAAGCCCGCCGTAGAAGACTCCGTGCAGCACCAGGTACACCATGCCGGCGGGCGGGAAGCTCTGGCACAGCACCTCGATCATCCACACGAGCGAGGTGGCCCCCAGGAGCAGGGCCAGGTTGTTGAGCAGAAGGGTCCACGAGCGCGCCAGACAGCCGCCCACCCTCACCTCGGGGCGGCGCGCCAGCACCTCGGCCGACCATGCCTTGGCGTCCAATGACGGCCCCGAGTCGTAGCGGGGTTGCGTGCCCAGGGCCGCGGCAAACTCGGGAAACGCCGACAGCGGCTTCCATTCCCCGGTGCCTTCGAGCTGGATCAGGCTCTGCCCGCTGAGCCGGCCCTCGGCTATCCATTGACGCAGCTCTTCGGCGGTCGCCGGTCCATATTCGCGTCGGTCTCCCCCGATGATTTTGTACATATTGTTGATAGGGTCCGCTCAGGGCTGGAGTCTGAGCCAAGCCAGTTGCGACAAGGGCAAATTGCGCAGGACGCCGAATGCCAGGGTTGCGGCCAGCGCGCACCAGAGCCAGGCGGGGCGGATGCCGTCGGCCAGCGGCCGGCCGCTGTGAACGCGAACCAGCATGAGCGCGGCCCACCATGCCATGAACGGCAAGGAGGCCACGAGCAAGGCATTGTAATGCAAAGCGGCCGGCACGCGGCCATGCAGCAACTGGTGCATCGCGCGCAACGAACCGCAGCCGGGACATTGCAGGCCCGTCAGGCGGTGAAACTGGCAGGTTGGATAAAACGGAGAGCGGGCCGGGTCGAACCGGAAGAGCACGAGGCCCGTTGCCACCGCGGCCACGGCGATGAGCGCGGAGGGCCACAGCAGGACCCTTATCGTTGCTCGTTGAGGAGAGCGCATCGTATTTATGTTCATGACCACTTAGGTCAAACGAGTCTAGCGCGCCAGTGCCCTGAAATGGCGGAAGACGTCCGAGGTCCTGAGCGCGAACCCCAGGGCCAGGAGGAGGACCGCGAGAAAAATGCTGATGAATGAAAGGACGAGGCCGGCGATGGCCATGCCGCGGCCCCGTTGCCCGGCAGGGTCTTGGTTGATCTGAGACAAGCCGATGGCGGAGAAGATGAGGCCGAGCACGTTGAAGGGCAATCCATGACAACAGAAGGCGCAACTGACCGCCAGGATGCCCATGATCATGCCGGCCGCGGCGAGGCTGTTGGTCCGAGGCTCCTCAACGCCGGGCACGGCGGTTGAAGGCAGCACCGACGGCGGAGCCGCGGCGAGCAGTCCGGAGAGTTCCGGCGTCTCGGCCAGCGTCTTCCATTCGGTGCCGCCGTCTTCAATGACGCGCGTCCGGGCATCCGCCCGCCCTTCGGCTATCCATTGGCGCAACACCTCGGCCGTGATCGGTCCGTACTCCTTGCCGTCCGCTCCGATTAACTTGTACATAGCATGACTCTGCCTGGAAACCGCCAAGCCAGTCAAGGAGCTTGGTTGGGACCTGGTCCTCCGGGGCGCGCCTCGGCGTCGAATGAAACCATTATCGAAATCTGGTCGAGGCTGATTGGGACAGGATTTTTGGTTAGACAAGCGGGCCGCGGCGTAGAACATTGGTCCATGGTCGCAACAAATTCCACCATGCTTGCTTTGGGAACCCAAGCGCCGGATTTCCGGCTGCCGGATACGAACGGGAAACCCGTTTCTCTCGCGGATTTCAAAGAGTGCCCGGCGCTCTTGGTGATGTTTATATGCAATCACTGTCCCTACGTGAAGCACATCCGGAGCGGCCTGGCTCAACTTGCCCGCGACTATCGCGCGCGCGGGGTCGGCATCGTGGGAATCAACTCGAACGACGTGGTGAATTACCCGGCGGACAGCCCGCCCTTGATGGCGGCGGAAGCCAAAGCGGCCGGCTATCTCTTCCCTTATCTGTACGACGAGACCCAAAAGGTCGCCGCCGCTTACCGGGCGGCCTGCACTCCGGATTTCTTCCTCTTCGATCAGAACCAGCGCCTGGTCTATCGCGGCCAGATGGACGACAGCCGGCCCGGGAACAACGTTCCCGTCACCGGCAGAGATTTGAGGGCCGCGCTGGACGCGGTGCTGGCCGGCAAGCCGGCCTCGCTCAAACAGAAACCCAGCATGGGCTGCAACATCAAGTGGAAGCCGGGAAAGGAACCTGAATATTTCGGATAGAAACCCCCATGTCTTCATATATCGGCATCGAAATCGGCGGCACAAAACTTCAACTGGTCCTGGGCGACGAAACGGGCGAGATTCTCCAACGGCGGAAGCTCGAGGTGAAGCCCGCCGCGGGCGCCGAGGGGATTCGCGGGCAGATTCGGCAGTGCTTGCCCGAACTGATGGGCCTTGGGCCGGTCCAGGCGGTCGGGGTGGGCTTCGGGGGGCCGGTGGATTGGAAGACGGGCCGGATTTGCCGCTCGCACCAGATCGAAGGGTGGTCGGAATTTGACCTCGGCTCCTGGCTGCACAAACTGTCCGGCGTTCCGGTGGCGGTGGACAACGACGCCGACGTCGGCGCCTTGGGGGAGGCCAGCCACGGGGCGGGCGTGGGTTTCAACCCGGTCTTTTACATCACCCTGGGCAGCGGCGTGGGCGGCGGCTTGGCCGTGGACGGCCAAATCTATCATGGCGCCACCCCTGGCGAGGCGGAGATTGGCCACGTCCGCCTCGATCGCCAGGGAACGATTGTCGAGGCCCGGTGCTCCGGGTGGGCGGTCGATGCGCGCATCCGCGAGTTGAACAGGCAGGCCCCGCAAGGACTGCTGGCCCGATTGGCCGGCGGACGCGAGGGGGGTGAAGCGCGGCACCTGGCCGCCGCATTGCGGCAACGCGATGCCGCCGCTCGGCAAATCCTGCTCGAGACCGCGGAGGACCTCGCGTTCGGACTCTCGCATGTGGTTCACCTGTTTCATCCGCAAGTCATCGTGATGGGCGGCGGCTTGTCCGGGGTGGGCGAGCCGTTGCGGGCCGCCGTTGCGGACGCCCTGTCGCGATTCATTATGGACGCCTTCGCCCCTGGCCCCGTCCTGGCCCTGGCCGCTCTGGGCGAGGATGCCGTGCCAGTGGGGGCCTTGACCCTCGCCAGGACCGCGAAATGACCGCCTTGCGGCGGAAGTCCGAAATCCGAAATCCGACAGCCGGTTGCAGAATAACGAATTGGCCGCAAAGAGCACAAAGATCGCAGAGAGTTGCCGCATCGTTGCAAGGCATTTGTGTTCCCCGCGGTTGATTTTGCAAACACCTCCCGAAATCCGAATCTCGAGCGCGCAGTCAATGGCCGAAGGCATTCGGATTTCGGATTTCGGATTTTAAATACTGCCTGACATTCCTCTCTCCTTGAGGCATATTCGTGGCTCATGAAACAATGGATTGGCGATTATATCGAGGCCCAGAAGGCCGCCCTGGATTCCATCCCCGCGGGCGCAGTGGGGGAAGTGGTCGAGCTATTGCGCCGGGCTCTGGTGGAAGACCGGCAGGTTTTTGTCTTTGGCAACGGCGGCAGCGCCGCCAATGCGTCTCATTTCGCGATCGACCTCGGCAAAGGGGCGTCGGACAAATTGAAGCGGCGCTTTCGGGTGCTCTCCCTGAACGATAACACCGGCTGGATGACCGCCCTGGCCAACGACTACTCTTACGAGGATGTGTTCGTCGGCCAATTGCAGAACTACGCCCGTCCCGGCGACATTGCCCTGGCGCTGAGCGTCAGCGGCAACTCGCCCAATTGCGTCAAAGCCCTGGAATGGGCCGGCAAGCATGATCTGCGGACCATCGCCCTGGTCGGGGCCAAGCGCGGGCGGATGGCTGAGATTGCCGAGCAGGCCATTGTCATCAACGATACCCACTACGGACGGGTCGAGGATGCGCAAATGGGCATCTGCCATCTGCTCTGCTACGCATTTATGGAACACCCGGAGTTCGCCGGCGCGAGCCGCTAGAGCCCGTCGTGCCGAGGGGGAAGGGGCGAGTGCCGAGGGCCGGCCTGCGCATCTCAAGTTTTTCCGGATACGCCGAGTGTTGGGATTGAAAACTGGGATTGAGAATCGGCCGATCGTTTCGAAGAGCGGTCCCCTAACGCAGCCACATCAGGATGAGCATGCCTGCGACCGTTGTCAGGAGGGTCACGGGAATGCCGTAGCGGGCATAATCCCAAAAGCCGATTTCCACGTGGGCGCGGGCGGATTCGACGACGATGATGTTGGCGACGGAGCCGACAATCGTGAGGTTCCCCGCGAAGGTGGTGGCCAGAGCCATGACTTTCCACATCAGCTCGGGTTGGGCGAAGTTGCCGACCCATTTGCCTGCCACCAGGACGAAAGGCACATTCGAGAACACATTGGAGCCGGCCTCAGAAAACCAGGCCAGGTTCCATGCCTGGCTTTGGACGGACGAACCGAAGAGGCCGCGCACCTTTTCGTAGGCCTGGTCGGGCAGGCCGGTTCTTCCAAGCCCTTCGACGACGATGAACAGGGCGGCGAAGAAGACCAGGAGATGCCAGTCCACGAGCTTGAGGACCTGGTGCGTGTCGCGCCGCGCCAGGACCATGAGCAGCGCCCCTCCTGCCAGGGCGGTCCATGACAGGTTTAGCCCCGCCGCGAAGCCGATGAACACCAGCCCCAGGACAGCGATGGTGAGGGTTAAGAGCCGGCGGTCCAATGCGTGAGGGCGCGCCTCGGAGGGGCGGATGGCGGCCTGGCTGAGGGTCTTTCGGAAGCCGATGCGCAGGACCGCATATTCAATTCCCAGTCCCGCCAGGGCGACGGGGGCCAGGGAGGCTGAGAATCCAAGGAATGGAATCTTCGAGAGGTGGCCGATGATCATGTTTTGGGGATTGCCCACGAGCGTCGCGACGCTGCCGAGGTTGGCGCCCATTGCCAGGGCCAGGAGGTAGGGCACGAGCGGCAGCTTGCCTCGAACAATGACCGCCACCACCAGCGGGGTGAGCATCAGGCAGATGACGTCGTTGACCAGCAAGGCCGACAGGATGCCCGAGGTGAAGACCAGGCAGGCGAGGAGCGCCTGCGGACTCTTGGCCTGGCGGAGAATCCGCTCGGCCGCCCAATCAAAAAACCCGGCCATGAACAGGTACGAGGAAATGAGCATCATCCCCAGCAGCAACACCAGGGTGTCGTAATCCACCGCGCGGTAGGCCTCTTCGGGAGTCAAGACGCCGCAGGCCACCATCAGCACCGTTCCCAGCAAGGCGGCCGCGGGCCGGTTCAGCGGCAGGACTTTCAACTGCCGTCCGCTGATCAACAGATAGGTGATGCAGAAAATGACAACGGCGATAATCTCTTTTGCGTTCGCGCTCACTGGTTTCGGCCCGGATGCGGTCCGGCCCCGGATGATGCATGAAGGCCAAGGAGTTGACAACAGGCGGTCTGCCCGGTTGAATGATCACGAAGCCATCAGAAGTTTCGAGATCATGAGCAAGGCAAACTATAGAGCCTGTTGGCGGCGGTTCATCGCTATCCTGCTTCTTGCGGTTTCGAGCGCGCCGATTGCGGCCGCTCCGTCGGGCGCCGCATTCACCTACCAGGGCAGCCTGGCCGATGGCGGGCAGCCCGCCAATGGCCTCTACGACTTGCAGTTTTCCCTTTGGGATGCCGCCGCCGGCGGCGATAACGTGGCCGGTCCGCTTTCGACGAACGCCCTTGCGGTGATTAAAGGCCTTTTCACCGTCTCGCTGGACTTCGGGGCCGCGGCCTTCGACGGGCAGGCGCTATGGCTGGAGATTGGCGTGCGGACCAACGGCGGCTCCGCTTTCACCACGCTCACTCCTCGGCAGCCGCTCACCGGTTCTCCCTTCGCGCTTTACGCGCTTAACGCGGGTCCGATCGGCCCGGCTGCCACCAACTTTACCGGCCAGTTCCAAGGCGTTTTCGCCGGGTCCGGCGTCGGCCTCACCAACCTGAGCGTCACCGCCGGCGAACTGGGTCTCCAGAGCGTTTCGCTGACGAATCTCACGCTGGACAACTCTCTGCGAATCGCTTGCGGCAACGTTGACTCGTACGGCATCGGCCGCTTCGGCTGGCCCCAGACTCTGGCGAAGCTCTCCACCAACGGTCCCCTCGTTCTGGCCATCGTGGGCAACGGCTGGGCGGAAGATTCGGAGTTTGGCGGTTTCGTCACAAACCTCATCGCGAGCAAGCCTCTTGCCGGGTTCGCATCCGATGTGCTGTTCAATCTGCCTTATTACATCGGCTATGGTCCGTTCACCGGCGCCGATACCGCGCTCTATGTCTCGGGAGATGACACCAACTGGCACGGCAGCTATTTCGTGTTGACCAACACCGGCAGCATCAGCGCCCCGGCACAGACCGTGTTTTCGGATGTCTGCGCCGTTCATTACCTGGCCAACTCCAACGGCGGTTCATTCGCCTTGGAGATTCGCACCAACGGGGCGTGGACCTATAACTTCACGAACCTGGACAGCACGTGGACCACCGTGGCCGGCGCCAACGCCTTCAACCCGGTTTGGCAGGGACGCACGCTATGGTGGACCAATACCAGCCCGGTCCAAAGCCAGGTGCGGGTGCGGGCCACCGGCCCCGGTTGGACGCCGATCGTCGGATATGCCCAATGGAACAGCACTCTCACAAACGGCGTGGTCCTGTGCCAGTACTCTCATCAAAGCTCGGGCAATTGGTGGACCTACACCGACACAAACAGAGTGTTCCCAATCTGGAGGGCCTGGAGACCCGACCTGCTCCTATGGACGGGAGGATTCGAGGAGCGGCTCTCGGCGGACCTGATCGGAACGCTGACCTTGCTGCGAAGCGGCTTTCCGCAGGCCGACCTGGTCGATGTGGCGCCGCATGTGGTCGCCATCGCCTACGACTACAGTTTTGAGCGCCAGTATTGTCTGGCCAACGGCATCCCCTGCTTTGACGGCCGGGCAGCATCCATCGCGGCCTGGGGAGGCTACAACAACGGCTGCGCGCTTGGGCTTTACCAGGATACCGCCCACCTCTCGGGGCTGGGATACGCCACCTTCAGCCAACTGCTCTGGAGTTGGATGGGCCTGACGAGCGATTCGCCGGCCAACCGGTTGGCGGCCGTTGGCAATGGAATCACCACCAATATCTCAATCTCGGGAGGCGCGACCCTTTACATTACCAACGGGCAAATCTGGAAGGTCACTGTGCCGTAGGGGTCTTCCCCCCTCGCGATGGGCGCCTGCGCGGGCATCTTTCTGCGTGCAATGGCGGACTGCCCGCCATAAACTTCTCGCGCGTTGCTTAACTGAACCTGAGACACGACATGAAACCCTCGAAACTTCTTAACACGTCCCTGTTGCTGGCCCTGTCTTTATTCGTGAAGCCGGGCCCGGCTTGCGCCGCGGAATCCGATGCGGCGCGCAGCGAGCGCATGGCCTGGTTCCGCGAGGCCCGGTTCGGCCTGTTCATTCACTGGGGCGTCTATTCCGTGCCCGCCGGCGAGTGGAAGGGCAACACCAACTACGCCGAATGGTTCCTTGAGGAGACCAAGATGCCCGTCTCGCAGTATGAGAAGTTCGCGGACCAGTTCAATCCCGTGAAGTTTAACGCCGCCGATTGGGTGCGCATGGCCAAGGATGCGGGCATGAAGTACATCGTCATCACGTCCAAGCATCACGACGGGTTCGGCATGTTCCGGTCCGAGGGGACGGATTGGTGCATCAAGTCCACGCCATTTCAGCGCGACCCGCTCATGGAACTGGCCCAGGCGTGCAAGGACGCCGGCATCAAGCTGTGCTTTTATCATTCCATCATGGACTGGCACCATCCCGATTGGGGCACGCGCCGCGCCTGGAATGACAAGGCGACCGGGACCCCGGACATGGACCGCTACACGGCCTACATGAAAGGCCAACTCAAAGAACTCCTCACCCGCTATGGCCCCATCGGCATCCTCTGGTTCGACGGCGAATGGGAAAGCCCGTGGACCCATGAGCGCGGAGCGGACCTCTACGATTATGTCCGCGGCCTCCAGCCCAACATCATCGTCAACAACCGCGTCGGCAAGGCCCGCGCCGGCATGGCCGGCATGGACCAGGGGAAGGAGCGCATCGGCGACTATGGCACCCCGGAGCAGGAGATCCCCGCCACCGGCTTCGGCCCGGGCGTGGACTGGGAATCCTGCATGACGATGAACAACCATTGGGGCTACAACAAGCACGACCAAAGCTGGAAATCGGCCACCACCCTCATCCGGAACCTGGTTGACTGCGCCAGCAAAGGCGGAAATTACCTCCTCAACATCGGCCCCACCTCCGAGGGCTTGTTTCCAGACGCCTCCATCGAGCGCCTGGCTGAAATCGGCAAGTGGATGAAGGCCAATGGCGAGGCCATCTATGGCACCCAGGCCAGCCCCTTCGACAAGCTCTCCTGGGGCCGCTGCACGCAAAAGCAGATCAGTGACTCGACGACCCGCCTTTACCTCCACGTCTTCGATCTCCCCGCCGATTCCAAGCTCGTCCTGCCCGGCCTCGCCAACAAGCCGCTGAAGGCATACGTCCTGGACGGCGGCCTCGAAGTCCCGGCGGTGGCGGGTGAAAACCAGGTCACCCTCTCCTTGCCCGCCATCACTCCCAACCCCCACGACACGGTCATCGCCCTGGACATCCAAGGCAAGCCCGAGGTCATCAAGCCGGACCCGTATTCCGACGAAACTCCCGCCCAGCGCGATGCGCGCATGCAATGGTGGCGCGAGGCCCGCTTCGGCATGTTCATTCACTGGGGCGTTTATTCGGTGCCCGCGGGCACCTACCATGGCACGCGCGTCCCGAGCATCGGCGAGTGGATTATGAACAACGCCAAGATCCCGGTCTCCGATTACCGTGCCTTTGCCAAGGAGTTCAACCCGGTGAAATACGACGCCGACCAATGGGTGCGCACCGCGAAGGAGGCCGGCATGAAATACATCGTCATCACCTCGAAGCACCATGACGGCTTTGCCATGTTCGATTCCAAGGCCAGCGATTGGAACATCGTCAAGGCCACTCCGTTTGGGCGCGACCCGCTCAAGGAATTGGCCGCGGCCTGCCGCAAGCACGGCCTCAAGCTCGGCTTCTACTACTCCCAGGCGCAGGACTGGAACAACCCCGGCGGCGCCGCCGCGGGCGGGCATTGGGACCCCGCCCAGAACGGTGACATGACCGAGTACATCCGCAACGTCGCCGTGCCCCAGGTGCGCGAGATCCTCAGCAACTACGGCCCGATCTCCGTCCTTTGGTGGGACACCCCGGTCGACATGACCCAGGAGCGCGCGCAAATGCTGCTGCCCTTGCTCCGCCTCCAGCCCGGCATCATCCACAACAACCGCCTGGGCGGGGGCTATCGCGGCGACACCGAGACCCCCGAGCAGTTTGTGCCCGCCACGGGCTACCCGGGCCGCGACTGGGAAACCTGCATGACCATGAACGACACCTGGGGCTTCAAGAGCTATGACAATAATTGGAAGAGCACCGAGTCTCTCGTTCGGAACCTCGTGGACATCGCCAGCAAGGGCGGCAATTATCTCCTGAACGTCGGTCCTACCTCCGAGGGCCTCATGCCCCCTCCGTCCGTCGAGCGCCTCCAGCAAATCGGCAAGTGGATGAGCGTCAATGGGGAGTCCATTTATGCCACCACCGCCAGCCCCTTCAAGCGGCTGGCCTGGGGCCGGTCCACCAAGAAGCTCACGCCTGATGGGGTCACGCTCTATATGCACGTCTTCACTTGGCCCGCCGACGGCAAACTGCTGGTCCCCGGCCTCAAAAACCGAACCGGCAAGCCGTATCTCCTGGCCGATGCGTCCAAAGAATCGCTCGCCGTCGAGAGCGGCCCGCAAGGGCTTGTCATCTCATTGCCCGCCGCGGCCCCCGACCCGATCTGCTCGACCGTGGTCCTCCCTGTGCTGGGCGCGCTCGACATCGCGCAAGCCCCCCTCGCGCAGGACTATGACGGCTCTTTGACCCTGCCCGCCGCCGAGGCCCGCCCGCACGGCCAGCAGATCAAGTACGAACCCGGCGAGGACCACGACAACATCGGGTTCTGGGTCGATTCCGACGAGTGGGTCGACTGGGAATTCCAAGTCACCAAGCCCGGCAAGTACCAGGTCAGCGCCGAAATCGCCGCGCCTCAGCCCGCCTCGTTCCAGGTCATCCTCGGCGACCAGAAGATCAAGGCTGCGGCCCCGGTCACGGGCGATTACACCCGCTTCCGGGGCGTCAGACTCGGCACCCTCGAATTGACCTCGACCGGCACGGCCACCCTGGCGGTCCGCGCCGTCAAGGAAGGCTGGCAGCCTATCAACCTCCGCTCGATCCGCCTGAAGCCGATCAAGTAACTCAAAATCGGGCCGGCAGCCGGAGACACCGATCTAGGCGGTTGCCGGCCGTCTCGTCGCCCGGCCAAAACGCTGTGCCGCTTCCGGAGGGTGTCCTGGCCGGGGCCGGGAGCGGCTCGGCAAAGGTCCCCTGGCACAGCCGCAGTTCGTAGGTCCGGGTGGCCGTCAGGCGCTTGACCTGGGCGGCCATGCATCGGCAAGTCACGGTGCTCACCGACCGCTTGCCCGCCCGCAGGTACACCATAGGCCCCATCGCCACCGGAGCCTCATCGAGGACCCGCCCCACGATGACCGCGGGCGTTTCATTGACGCTCCGTTCCGCGGCGTAGCGTCGCCCGGGCAGCGGTTTGCCGTATTCTGCCAACGCCCCGGATTCCACTTCCTGCGACACAAAAATCAACTCGGCGCCGCCGTCCTCGGCCAGCACCTCCCAGACCGCGGGTTTGCCGGCCGCGTCGAGCGTGATGCGGATTCCCTGCAACGGCAGACCCCTTCCCGGCTCGCCGTGTTCCAGCGAATAGCACCAAAGGTAGGTCAGCCGCGTGTGCGGTTTGCCGTTGAGTTGCGTCGCGTCCAGAATGGCGTACACGGCCGGCCGCGCCAGGTCCAGGGTCCTCATGCCATTGGTGAGGCTCAGAGCGCCGAATTGATCGCGGCCAAGGGACCCCGCGCCGGCGCCCTCCTTGACCTCCTGGATAACCAGGGGCGCAAGCTGAGAGGTCAGGTCTGAGCCGCCCCCTTCGGCCGGCTTGTAAAACACCGCCGCCGCAAATGAGTTGGTTGCCCGCCCATAGACTTCCGCATAGAGCGGGGCCGCGGCCCCGGCCGGACTCGGGACGCGGAGCAAAGCGCATGAGAGCAGGAAGAAAGGAAAAATCCGAAATCCGAAATCCGAAATCCGAAGGAAATCCGAAAACCGAAACCCGACAGCCGGTTGTGGAATTACGGATTGGCCGCAAAGAGCGCAAAGATCACAGAGAATTGCCGAAGGCATTCGGATTTCGGTTTTCGGATTTCCTTCGGATTTCGGATTTCGGATTTCGGATTTCGTCCTGCCTCCCACCTTCGCCCTTCGGACTTCCAACCTCATACGCTCCCCATGCGCTTCACATACCCATTGCTTCGAAACCATTCGACCGCTTCAGCCAGGGCCGCTTTGGGCGGGGTTTGTGGCAGCCCGAGCTCGCGGATGGCCTTGGCCGGGTTGAAGAACATCGTGTGCCGGGCCATCCGCACGCCGGCCAGCGGCGCCCGGGGCGGTTTGCCGGTGAGGCTTGAGATGGTCTCGCTCACGTAGGCCGCCCCCAGGGCCACGAAATAAGGGATGCGATGTTTTGGGGCCGGCACCCCGGACACTTCCTCAAGCACCGCAAAGGTCTTTTTGAGAGGCCAGTTGCCTTGGGCGTTCCCGAGGATGTAGCGCTCGCCGACGCGCCCTTTTTCCGCGGCCAGAATATGCCCTATGGCTACGTCGCGCACATGCACCCAGTTCAGCCCGGTCTCCAGGTAGGCCGGCATTTTGCGATTGAGAAAATCCACGATGATTTGTCCCGTCGGCGTCGGCTTGACATCGCGCGGACCGACGGGAGTGCTTGGGTTGACGATAATGACGCGCAGCCCCTGGCGCGCAAGTCGCAGGGCCTCCTGTTCAGCCTGCCATTTCGAGAGCTTGTAGTGATTGCACATCTGCCCTTCCAAAAGGGGCGTCGTCTCATCGGAAGGAACCGCCTCCCCGCCGCCGTGGCCGGGCAGCCCGATGCAGCCGACGGTGCTCGTATAGACGATGGCGGCGCAGCCCGCGTCCCCCGCCGCCTCGAGCACGTTGCGCGTCCCTTCCACATTCGCGGCGTACATGGGCCGGTAATCCCGCAGCCAAAGGTGATAGCTGGCCGCCACGTGAAAGCACCAGTCGCAGCCCTTCATCGCGGCCCTCAGCCGTGCCGCGTCCCCCAGGTCGCCCTCAACCCGCTCGAACGCCGCTCCTTCCAGCCCGCGCGCGTTGCTCCCGGGTCGCAGGAGCGCCTTGACTCGATGGCCCCGGGCCGCCAACTCATGCACCAGATTGGCCCCGACAAACCCCGACGCTCCTGTGACGAAGCAATTCATGAGACTTGGTTGGCCGGCCGCCAGTCCAGCACCTTCAACTGGAGTTGGCGGCGGCCCTTGTATTGGTTGATTTGGGGGCTGAAGGCCAGGTCGAAATGGGGGTCGGGGAGGGCCTCGTCGCCCGCGCCCCACCATACCGCCTCATGAGTCGTCAGGCCGTCCGTCACCCACAGTTTGAGGTGCTGCTTCTCGGCGCCCATCCGCTGCGGAGCACACTTGAGCGTGAGGTTATGGGCGGAGAATTGCACGGGCGGATTGCCATGGCCGTTGGGTTTGAGGAGGGCGAATTCCGCCAATGAATCCGGGGTGATTTGATCGAGGCCCACCCGGGCATCCAGGCGCAAGGCCGGCTTCAAATCCTCGGGCTTGAGCGTTTGGCGGGCCAGTTCATTGAGGCGGACGCGGAGCTTGTCCAGGTTTTCAGGCCGCAGGGAGAGACCGGCGGCGGAGGCGTGCCCGCCATGGCGCACCAGGAGCCCGGCGCAGTCGCGCAGCGCGCCGGCCATGTCGAAACCGGGGATGCTCCGGCCAGAGCCGCGCCATTCCACGCCATCGCCCCCGACGATGATCGCGGGCCGGTGGAACTGCTGGAGCACCCTTGAAGCCACGATGCCGACAACGCCGATATGCCAGCCGGAGCGGCCCTCGACGATCACGAAATCCGCATCGGCGTTGAACCTGGCGCCAATGGCGGCGAGGGCCTCCTCGGAAATGCGGTGCTCGATCCTCTGGCGCTCGGCGTTGCAGGCGTCCAGGTCTCGAGCCAGCGGGAGGGCCTCGGTCAGGTCGCGCGCCAGGAGGAGGCGCAGGGCTTGTTCGGCGGTCTCCAACCGGCCGGCGGCGTTGAGCCGTGGCGCGAGTTGGAAGCCGACTTCGTAGGCGCCCAGGGGAGCGGGGGTTTGGGCAACCTGTTTCAAGGCGACGAGGCCCGGGCGCTGCGTCGCGTTGAGGCGGTCCAGGCCGGCCGAAACCAGGATGCGGTTTTCCCCCGCCAGGGGGACGATGTCTGCTATCGTGCCGAGGGCAACCAGGTCCAGGAGCGGGCGCAGGTCGAAGTTGGCGGCCCCCGGCAGGCCGGATTCGCGGCCGCGCTTTACCAGGGCGTGAGCGAGCTTGAAGGCCAGGCCGACGGAGCACAGTTCGGTGAAATCCGAGCGGCCCTCCGGCGGGAAGGGCGGGGGAGCGTCGGCGCGTCGAAGCGGCGGAGCGGGGGAGCGGAGGCGAGGATTGACCAGGGCCACTGCGGCAGGGGCCGGCGAGGTGGCTTGGTGGTGGTCGAGCACGATGACATCGACCCCGCGTTGCGCCAGCCAGGCGATGGGTTCGACCGCCGTCGAGCCGCAATCCAAGGCGAGCAGCAGCGAGGCGGGAAATCTTCGCAGGCAGTTTTCGAGACCCTCCCGGCTCAAGCCATAGCCTTCATCCAGGCGGCGTGGGAGATAAGCATTGACGCTCCAGCCCAAGGGCCGCAGCACCTCGATGAGCAGGGCCGTGGAAGTGACGCCGTCCACGTCGTAATCGCCGAAAATCACCAGCGGCTCGCGCCGCTCGCGTCCCTCGAACAAGCGGTTCACGGCCACCGCCATGTCCGGCAAGGCAAAAGGGTCCGCGAGTTCCTTGAGCCGGGGCTGCAGGAACGAACGCGCCGCCGCCTGTTCACCCAGCCCCCGGTTCAAGAGGCATTGCGCCAGCAAAGGCGAGACCTTGATCTTCCTGGCCAACTCGCCGGCAAACTCCGGCTGGGCGGGCGGAAAGGACCAATGAAATCTCATGTTGAACACCACAATACTCTTGCCTCGGAGGCGCCCGTGTTTCAATAGCAATTGTGCGCCGCGCGCCGCCCGCCGAAGACTGGAGGAAATCCGATAGCCCTGGGCCATCAGTTCCGCACTCGATACCGGCATTTCGGATTTCGGATTTCGGATTTCCTTCGGATTTCGGATTTCGGGCCTTCGGATTTCCGCACAATGCCCTTCCGGTGCCGTACCGCGTGCCAACGGGCGTCGACTACCGGCGCCGTTTTCCATCGCGGCGGGCCGCGAGAATGGAGAGCAACATCGAGAGGAGGATGATGCCGGCGATCACGATCAGCGAGGTGGAGATGGGGATTTCGATTTGGATGCCGCGAGGGGGCAGGCCGTGAGGATCGAGAAGCATCTTGGTCCCGATGAAGACCAGGACGACGGAAAGACCGGACTTGAGGTATTTGAAATGACCGATGGCGCCGGCGAGCACAAAATAGAGAGACCGCAGGCCGAGGATGGCGAAGACGTTCGAGGTGAAGACGATGAACGGTTTGGTGGTGACGGCGAAGACGGCGGGAACGGAATCCACGGCGAAGAGGATGTCGGTGGTTTCAATCATCACCAGGACCAGGGCCAGGGGTGTCAGGGCGAGGTTGCCATTCCAGCGGGTCACGAATCTCTGCCCCTCCAGCCCGGGCGTCACGGGATAGAGTCGTCGCACGAAGAGGACCACGCGGTTCTTGCCGGGATCGACCTTGGCTGCGCCGAACATCATTTTAATGCCGGTGAACAACACGAACGCCCCCAGCAGGTAAAGCACCCAGTGGAGCAGGGCGATCAGAGCGACCCCCAAAGCGATCATGAGGCCCCGCATCACCAGCGCGCCCAGGATGCCCCAAAACAGCACCCGGTGCTGAAGAGCCCTGGGCACACCGAACCAGGCGAAGATGAGGCCGATGACCAGGACGTTATCCATCGAGAGGGAGAATTCGATGAGATAGCCGGTGAAGAATTCCAGCGATTCCCTCTTGCCGCGCATCGGCTCCAGGGCCAGCCCAAAGAGAACGGCCAAACCGACCCACAGGATGGTCCACGCCAAGGCCTCCCGCACACTTACCGCATGGGCGCGCCGATGAAACACGCCCAGGTCCAAGGCCAGAAACACGACCACACAAGCGACAAACCCCGCCCAATGCCACCAGGCAATGTCAACCACCGCAAGCATAGACAGTCCACAGGCCAAGCCGCCGGTTTCTCATCAGGCGCCAATTTGCACCCGGCTGAAGCCGCGGCGTTATGAGACGTCTCGGCGGGAACACGACACCGCGAACCAACTCAATGAACTGGCGGGGTGGCGCGTTGGCCGCGCACGGCTGCGGTGCTCTCCACGGCGACCGGCCCGGCGCCGATTTGCGGGCGCTGCCCCTTGTGCCACCACAGGACCAGAGCGCTGGCGATGTAGATGCTGGAGTAGGTGCCCGTGATGATGCCGATGAGGAACGTAAAGGCAAAGTCGTTGATTTCGCCGCCGCCGAAGATAAACAGCGAGAACGTCGCCAAAAAGACCGTGCCGGACGTGATGATCGTCCGGCTCAGGGTTTGGTTGAGTGACAGGTTCATCACTTCCTTGAAGGTCCCGCGTATCCCGAGCTTCAGGCTCTCCCGAATACGGTCGAAGATGACGATGGTATCGTTGGTCGAGAAGCCGATGATGGTCAGGACGGCGGCCACGGTCGTGGCGTTGAACTGGCGTCCGGACAGGCAATACAGACCGATCGTCATGAGCACGTCATGGATGACGGCCAGCACGGCCCCGACCGCGAACGAGAACTCGTAACGGAACGCCACATAGACCAGGATGCCGAATAGCGAAAGCAAGGAGGCGATGATGGCCGAGTGCGTAATGTCGCTGCCGACCGAAGCCCCGACGCGTTCGCTGCCCCTGAGGGTGAAGTTGCCCGGGGCCACTTGTTCGAGCGTCTTCATCACCACGTTGTTGGGATCCGCAAGGGTATCCAGGCGCAGGGCCTCGGTGCCGGTCCCAAGTTCTTTCTGGTACTGTATCCTGGGGTCTTTGATGCCCGCGGCCTCGAGGGCCGAGCGGATTTGGGCCGGCTCGATCTTCTTCTTGAAGTAGCAGGTGACCGTGTCGCCCCCGATGAAATCGCGGCCGAAGGTGCTCTTGCCGCGGTAGAAACCGTAGGCTACGCCGATGGTGATGATGACCCAGGACGTGATAAAGGCCGGCTTGGCCAGCTTCATGAAGTCGAGCTTCATCGTGGAAGGGATGAGATGGAACATCTTGATCGACTTGAGCCAGTTGTGGTCCACCATCCAATCGAAGATGATCCGCGTCACCACCAGGGAGGTGAACAGGCTCGCAGCCACACCGATGGTCAGCGCGACGCCGAACCCTTTGATCGAACCTGTGCCCATGAAAATGAGGATGACCGAGGAAATCAGGGTGGTCACGTGCGAGTCGAAAATCGTGCTGAAGGCGCGGCTGTAGCCGGCGGCGATGGCGCCGCGCAGGGACTTGCCTTTGCCCTGTTCCTCCCGGATGCGTTCGTAGATGAGCACGTTGGCATCCACCGCCATGCCGGCGGTGAGCACCACGCCCGCGATGCCGGGCAGGGTGAGCGTCGTCCCGACCGAGCACATCACCCCAAGGAGGATGATGATGTTGGCGACGAGCGCCACATTGGCGACCATGCCCGCGATGAGATAATAACAGAGCATGAACGCCGAAACCGCCACGATGCTGAAGATGGAGGCCCTGATGCCGCTGTGAATCGCGTCCGTGCCCATCGTCGGATCGACCTGGCTGGAGGCTTCCAGAAGGAGAGGGGCGCGCAGGGGGTTCTCCAGGACGTTGGCCAGGTCCACGGCCTCTTGCATGTCAAATTGCCCTGTAATTTCTCCGCTGCCCGTTTCGATGGGGCCTCGGATGACGGGGGCGGACCGAATCTCGCCGTCCAGCACGATGGCCAGTTGGTGCCCCACGTTCTCCCGGGTGACTTGCCCGAAGATCTCGGCGCCTTTGGCGTTGAGCTCGAACTCGATGTCCGGCTGGCCCATGTGGTCGCGCTGGGCCATGGCCCTGGAGATGCTGCTGCCCGTCAACTCCGGACGCTTCTTGACGAGCAGACTCACCGTCACCATCCGCCCTTGCTCCTTTTCCTTGAGCTTCATGACTTCATAGCCCGGCGGCACGATGCCCTGGGGCAGCAGTTCCTTGCTGTCGGGGTGGACCATGCGGAATTCGAGATACGCGGCGCGTTTGATGGAATCGATGGCGTCCTGCTGGCTGGCGGCCGAGAGGCCCGGCAACTGGACCAGAATCTCGTTCTTGCCCTGGGGTTGGATGAGGGGTTCGGCCACGCCGAAGCGGTCGACGCGCCGGCGGAGCACCTCGACCGCCTGGGAGAGGGCTGCTCCGCTGTCGGAGACGTTGGTCAGAGCGCTCGTGTCCATCCTCACCAGGAAGGAAGTGCCCCCTTGGAGGTCGAGCCCCAACCGGATGCGCCCGGCCGCTTCGCGCTGGAGGCGGTTGAGAACGTAGCGGGTCGGGTCCGTCTCCTCCTTGGCCTCGAAGAACGGGAAATAGCGCGTGATGTCGTTGGTCCCGATGGCCTCTTTGAGGTTCTCGTATTGCTTGCCGGGGCTTTTGGCCTCGAGCTGCTCGGCCTTCTGCACGATCAAGCCAAAGGCCGTATCATGGCCTCGCGCGCGCTGGCGGAAATACTGTATGAGGTCGCGTCCTTCGGGCGGATACAACTCGTAAAGAGACCAGAGGATGACCAGGACGACCAGGACAACTCTCCAATAATTATTGCGATTCATGAGAAAGGACTAGGATGCGCTGGACTCTCCACCGCGTTCGACGATTTCGGCGATGGCCGTCTTGGTGATCTCGAACTTGGCGTCGGCGGAACGGACGTTGAGAGTCTTGTCTTTGACTGTGATCACCACGGCGATCAAGCCGCCGTTGGTGATGATTTTGTCCCCGGCCTTCACGGTCTTGAGCATCGCGGCGTGCTCTTTGGCCTTCTTCTGCTGAGGACGGATGAGCATGAAGTAGAACATGACGCAGAGCAGAACAAGAGGCACAAGGGTAATCACAGGAGACTGCCCTTGCTGACCGGGGGGCGGCGGCGCCATTCCCAGCACCGCTCTGACGCTCGATAATATCATATTCTTGAATGAGCCGTTAACTCTACGGATACAGCCGCATTTGGCAAGCTTAAGGGTAAACCACGCCGGGGCAAATCAATTCTGAGGGGGTGGGCGCCGGGTCCGAAGTGATCAAAAAGCTCAGCAAGAACGGTTTGGAGCCGATAACATGCTCCAGAATAGGGTTGTGTCAAAATGCCATGGTCCTGCCGTGAGCGCACATAAGCCAAAGACCAGCTTCAGCAGTTTGCGGGCGAGGTTGGTCGGGACGGTATTCCTGGCCATCGCCCCGGCGTGGCTGGCTATCCATCTATTGGCCAAGCACACCGGGACGGAGCCGCCCTGGGCCTCGTTTGTGGTGGGGATGCTGGCCTTGGGGGCGGCCTGGGCCGGCGGGGAGCGGTTCATCCTGAGGCAGGTGCGCACGCTGCTCGGGGCGGCCCAGCGCCTGGCCGCCGGAGACTTGAGCAGCCGCACGGGGCTGGGGGGGGAGAAGGGGGAATTGGGGGAGCTGGCCCGCACCTTTGACGCGATGGCCCAAACCCTCGAACATCGCGTCACGGAGCGCGAGCGGACCGAAAAGACGCTCCTGAACCGGTCCTTTCAGCAGACGGTGGTGAGCGCGCTGGGCCAATTTGCCCTGGTGGGGAACGATTTCTCCGCCCTGCTCGACCAGGCCGTGCTGATGGCTAGCCAGACGCTCGAAGTGGAGTACGGCTGCGTGCTGGAGTTGCTCCCGGATGGGCGGAGCCTGTTGTTGAAGGCGGGCGTGGGCTGGAGGGATGGGTTGGTGGGACAGTATGTGATGGCGGCGGGCCGGAACACTCAGGCGGGTTTCACATTAGCGATGGGGGAGCCGGTGGTCGTGGAGTATCTGCCTACGGACCCCCGTTTTGCCGGTTCTTCCCTGCTCATCGAGCATGGGGTGGTCAGCGG
Organism: uncultured Verrucomicrobiota bacterium; assembly: GCA_964653485.1. GTDB lineage: Bacteria > Verrucomicrobiota > Verrucomicrobiia > Limisphaerales > UBA8199 > CAVQND01. The sequence goes on from CAZZFF010000005.1 coordinate 20,433, forward strand.
GATCACCGTGGCCGTGCCCGGCCAAGGAAGGCCCTATGCCATTTTGGGAGTGCATACGACCAACCGCCGGGACTTTACCGAGGACGAGGCCCATTTTCTCATGGCTATTGCTGCCGTTCTGGCCATGGCGGTCGCCCGCAATCAGATCGAGGCCAGGCTCCGGAAGCTCGCCGCGTTCGTCCAACTCCACCCCAACCCCGCCATGGAACTCGACGCCGAGGCGAAGATCACCTATGCCAACGAGGCGGCGCATAAACTGGCCGCCTTGGTCGGGCGAGCCCACCCCGCGGAGTTGCTGCCGGAGGACATCCGTGACCGGGTGCAGGAGTGCCTGGCCACGGGACCGAGCCTGCCGCGGCACGAGACGCGCGTCGGCGGGCGCGCCCTGGCGTGGTCCTTCCACCCGGTGGTCGAGAGCCAGACCGTCCATTGCTATGTGGAGGACATTACCGGCCGGCTGAGCCTGGAGGCCCAGTTGCGCCAGGCACAGAAGATGGAGTCGGTGGGTCAACTCGCAGCCGGGCTGGCCCACGATTTCAACAATATGCTCACCGTCATCCAGGGCCATTCGAGCATGTTGCTGGCCAAGACTCCTCTGCCGCCGGGCTTGCTGGATTCCGCCCAGGCGATCTTCTATGCCGCCGAGCGGGCGGCGGGCCTGACCCGCCAACTGCTCGTGTTCAGCCGCAAGAACGTCATGCAGGTCAAGGAGTTGGACCTGCGGGAGGTGGTCGGGAACATGACGAAGATGCTCGAACGCCTCCTCGGCGAGACCATCGCCCTGCAATTCCAGCCCCCGCTCCAGATTCCGCTAATCCGGGCCGACGTCTGCATGCTCGAACAGGTCCTGATGAACCTCGCGGTCAATGCGCGCGACGCCATGCCCAAAGGGGGCACCTTGACCATTCACACCGACCGCGTGGAGGTGGACGAGGCCTATGCGCAGGCCCATCCGGAGGCGCGGGCCGGCCCGGCGGTTTGCCTCCGGGTGATTGATGTGGGCTGCGGCATGGACGCCGCCACGCTGGGGCGCATCTTCGAGCCTTTCTTTACCACCAAGGAGGTCGGCAAAGGAACGGGCCTCGGCTTGGCCACCGTCTATGGCATCGTCAAGCGCCACGGCGGTTGGATCGAAGTGGCCAGCGAGGTCGGCCTGGGCACGACCTTCGCCATTTTCTTCCCGGCCTGCACAGAACCGGTCGAGGCCAAAGGCCCGGACAAGGCGCTGGCCCCGGAAACGCGCGGGGGCAAGGAGACTATCCTGGTCGTGGAAGATGAGCCTGTCCTGCGCGAGATGGCCCATGTGATACTGGAGGATTGCGGGTATACAATTATCGAGGCCGCCTCCGGCCGCAAGGCAATCGAAATGTGGAACGGGCACTCCGCCGCCGTCGATCTGCTCCTCACCGACATGGTGATGCCCGAAGGCATCTCCGGCATGGACCTGGCTCAGCGGTTACAGGCCAGCAACCCGAAACTCAAAATCGTCTTCGCCAGCGGCTACAGCATGGACGATCTAGATTCAAGTTTCCTGCGCCAAGGCCACGCCACCTTCCTGCAAAAACCGTATACCCAGGCCACCCTGGCCAGGGCCGTGAGAGATTGCCTGGATAACGGCGGGTAGATGCAGGGATCGGTCCTTACTTTTCACATTTTGTTCATGCTGTCTTTTTTTATTGCCGCCGCCTAACAGGGCTCGAGAGGGTTCCAGACCCGTGTGAAGCCGAAGTCGGCGAAATCCTTCTCATTCGCCGTGGCGAATTCGGTGACGCCGTGATGACGCAGGGTCAGGGCGAGGCGCGCGTCGATGACGCGGCGGACGGCAAAACCCGGCTGGCGGGCCAGGCGCCAGACGTCATCCATCACCGGCGCCTGCTCCAGCAGCACCCAATTTGGGTTTTGGCGGAATGTCTGGCAGAAGTTGACGGCCTCAGCCGCGCCAAATGGGCGGCTAAGAATCCGTTGGTTGCGAACCTTGAGATAGACCTCGATGAGGACCAACTTACAAACGGCCACATCGCGGCGGTCCCGAAGTGACGTCAGGAATGCCCGAGCAGGTTCGCATTCCCGCGCATCGGAGTTGGCGGCATACACCAACAAGTTGGTGTCAAACGAGAGCATCAGGCGACGAAGCTGGCCTTAAACATCATGCGCTACCTCCGTCCACTGCTCGGGCGGCGTCAGGAAAGGACCGCATCGCCGGGCCGGCGGCAATTTCCACTTGGCGCCGGGGATGCGCCCGGGCGGGTTAACCTGAGTAATATACTCAAGCCCGCGCCGCACTACCTCCGCAAAGGACCACTCCTTTTGCGCGGCCACTCGTTTAGCGCGCAGGTAAAGCTCATCTGGAATCTGGACCTGCGTCTTTATCATGATGGCAATTTGCCATGATGTTCATTCCATGGCAAGCAATGATGCGACCAAGAAGAGGAGGAGGAGAGGATGGCCATTCACAAAATGGTTGTGACAGGGTCGTTCCGGGCGTGTTAAGATAGGACTATATGAATGGCCCTGAAGGTCTTCTCGCGCGCCGCGGCGCCGCTGACATCAAACGGGGTGACGTTCCCCCGTTCCGCAACGGGCGTGACGCGAAACCGGATGCCACTTCGGATACCATCGAATCGCCCGGAACGCCGCCTTCACGCGGCATTTGGCGTCTAGCCCGGCTGCTGTGGCTCTTTGTGGCTGTCCTCGGGGTTGGCGCGCCTTCCGCGCCGGCCTTTACGCTTCTCTCGTCCAATCAACTCGTCTTTGTGAACGTGGACCACGCCCCGATGGGGATTTGCTCGACGCTTGCCTACGGCCTCGGCGGCCCGTCCGGCCCCTACACCAACGTCACGGGCGCCTTGTGCGGTTTGGGAATGTCCAGCCCTGTCATTCCCTACCGCAACGGCGGTGGCGGCGTGATCGTCGCACTCTCAAGCAGTGCCGGCGTGTGCGCTCTCCCTTTTCTCGCCTCGCCCGCCAGCGTTGCTCCCAACGCCCGTTTTTTCGACGCCACCAACGTGCAGCGGACGCTCACCCCTTGCACGGACCAGTGGACCATAGAGAACGCCGGCCTGGCCTTCACGCATTACACCCCGGCCTGGTCCATGGCCAGTCTCGACGCGGCAACCCTCGGCGACAAGAAACGGTTCTTCCTCCCGGCCAACTGGATCGTGTTCACCGTCGAGAACACCAACGCGACCCCTGAAGACTTTTACTTTGGCCTGCCCGCCGCCGCCGCACAAAAGAGCTTTGCCAATGGCGCATACCAGGGCTTCGCGGTCGGCGAAGCGGCCCTGGCCGTGCAAACAGGAAGCTGCGACTTGTTGACCGGCGCCAGTCTCACCGCGGCCCTCGGCGGGGTGAGCCAGGGCTTTGCGTTTCATTTAAGCGTTCCGGCCGGCCAGACCAGGACCTTGACGGTGGTGCTTGCCTTCTACCGCGCCGCCGTGGTGGATTCGCGAATATCGGGATACTATTATTATACTTCCCTCTTTGGTTCCATCGACAGCGTGATTGACGCGGCCTTCGCCGGGCTGGCGGACGCCCGGATGCGCTGCCAGCAATTGGCCTCGGCGATGGCCGGCGCCGGCGTGAACGCCTATCGCCAGTTCCTTGCCTCGCACGCCCTGCATTCCTACATGGCCAACACAATCTGTCTCATCGATCCAAGCGGCGGCGTTCACTGGTGGGTAACCGAGGGGTACTGGGGCTATATCAACACCTTCGATCTGACCGTGGACATGGCCTTCTACGACTCCCTGATGCACCCCTGGGCTCTGCGCAACGTGCTGGACACCTTTTCGGGCGCGCTCCCCGGCACTGGCTACAGCTTCAATCATCCCCTTTACGACGCCCTGTCCGGCGCCGAGGTTTCGCAAGGCGGGTTCTCCTTCCATCACGACATGGGCAACTGGCCGACCTCGGACGCCCCCGGAACCGACCCGGTTTTTGATGATTACATGGGCCAGGAACAGCTCCAGAATTGGATTCTCTCGGCCGGGCTTTACTGGAGCCACACGACCGACAATGCCTGGCTGACCAATAACCTGGCACTGCTCCGGACCTGCCTCAGCTCGATGCTCTTGCGGGACGACACCGACGCCCTCGCCAGGGATGGAATCACCAAGAACATCAACTCGCCCGAGGGCACCACATTCGACGACCTGGACGCTTCTCTCCATGCGCCGGGCTACAGCGGCAGGCTGGCCGTCAGGAACTGGGCCTCTTACCTCGCCCTGCAGGCGATGTTCGGCCAAATCGGCGACGCCGCCGACGAGGCGACCTGTCAGAACATGGCGGCCGCCGCGGCACAGACCATTTCCGCCCTGTGGACCGATTACCGGCAGACGCTGGGTTACCTCCCCGCTCTGCTGAACGGCAGCGTGCAATACGCCACCATCCCGATGGTCGAGGGCTTGGCCTATCCGCTGCAAATGGGCCTGACGAACGCCGTCGACCGCGTTGGCGGCCCCTACGCGTCCATGCTTCAGGCCCTGTCCAACCACTTGGCGGCGGTGCTGGTTCCCGGCAGGTGCCTCAACGCCATCAGCGGGGCGTGGAATATGACAAGCGCCACCGACTACCAAAACTTCCCCAACACCTGGCAAAGCAAGATGTACATCGCCCAATACGTCGCCGAACAGGTCCTCGGGTTCACCGGCGACACGGTGAATGGGGCCGTGGACCAAATCCATGCCACCATTCAGGTTCAGAACGCTCCCTTTCACGAATGGTCCGATCAGACCGACGCCACGGGGGCTGACCGGTTTTTGGGGGGGTGCCATTATCCCCGCGGCATTACCAGCGCGCTCTGGTGGCTCAACCCAACCAACAATCCCGGCTACCCCGTGCCCACCTCCGCGCCCGCGGCGCCCAATGCCCTGTCGGCGATAGCCGGCAACCGCCAGGTGGTGCTCTACTGGAATGGAGTCGCCCTGGCTGCGGGGTACAACCTCCAGCGGGCGACGACAAGCGGTGGCCCCTACACGCCCGTGGCCAAGGAAATCGCCGGCGCCAGTTTCATCGACACCAACGTGGTCAACGGCCTCACTTATTATTACATCGTGGCGGCAACGAATCAGGTCGGCTCAGGCCCTCCTTCCCCCGAGACCGCCGTGACGCCGCACGGCGCGGTGCCCTCGACGGGGACGAACATCGCGGCGAAGCTCAGCGGCGCCAGCCTTATCGTCTCGTGGCCTTCAGATCATGTGGGCTGGCTCCTCCAGACCAACGCGGTGGATGTCGGAAACAGCCTCTATTGGGGCGACGTGCCCGGCTCGGGGACCAACTCCCACATGATTTTCCAGGCTACCAATTCGACGCCCGCAACCGAGTTTTTCCGCCTGCGCTATCCGTTCTGATGACGTGTACCGGCGCCGAGTCGGCGCCTGCCGAACACCGAAGTGCTCCGCCTTGTGACTTCGAATTACCTCGGCTCGATGGTCGCAAGCCACTCGGGCATTTGCTTGGCGGACCACACTCGCCGTCCATCCGCGAACAGCGCGATCCTCCGAAACGGGGTCCGCAGGTCATCGTTGTCCAAGACCATCACATAAGGCAATTCTCGAATGGCTGCCTTTAGATTGGCCAAAGTCCGGGGAAAGCGGGAAACCAACTTTTCAGTGGCCACGTCGTGCCCCCCTTGGGACACACGCATGGCAACTCGTTCTTCCGATTTTTCGGGGCTGGAAATGCCAATGAAGCAGACCACCACAGTATAGCCGGATTGCGCAGCCGCTTTGAGGAATGCCAACTTGTCACCGACGGGATCGGAAAACACAGTTTCAAGAACGAAGCTCTCCAGGTGGTTGACCAATTGTTGCCGGAGGTCCGTGACGACGCGGGCTGCTTCATAAGCGCCCACCCCCAGTTCACGAGACACCTCGTCTGCGTTGAGAAAGCGCAACGCGGCAGGCTTCAGGTGGGCGTGGTAGAACGTCGACTTTCCCGCGCCGTTCGGTCCAGCCAGCGCCACGATTATGGGCCGCCGGTCAAGAACGCTCCCCAGGATTCGCCAGGAGTCCGCCTTGCCTCCGGATGAACCGGGCATGGTGCGAGCGGTCACTTGTCCGCTGGTTTGACGGCCTGAAACTTGCGGTTGACGAACCTTCCGGTGGTGCGTCTGCCGCTGGCCTCGATTCTGACCAGCAGGCCGGCCGAACCGCGCGCCGGTTCATAATGCGGGTAGGGCAGCGAATCGAGGTGCTCCGCCAGCCTCTTGCGGCCTTCCGCCGAGCCGATCGAACCAAGGCAGGCCGAAAGAGGTTTCGCCTTGCCGGCTTTGCACAGCGCCAGCACTTGGTCGCCGCGCAACAGGGTCTCGAGAGCACGGCCCAGCCGGGCCCAAAACTCAATCTGGCCGGCGATGGACCTACTGGTGACTTCGCTCATGAGGCGGGCGTCCAGAAGCAAAGCATCGGAGACCTTCACAGGTTGACTCATGCAACCAAGGTAGCAAAATGCTACTATTTGTCAAACAGACCGGGGGCAGCGGCCAACGCCCTTTTCCCGGCGCGCTTTCGATTACTTGCGCCGCTGGACGGCCTTTTGGCCGTTGGGGGCGGGGGTGAACATGTCCGAGGGCTTGAGGTCCAGTTCCTTGGCCATGAGCAGGCAGTACTCCAGTTTGCCCATGTTCGGGTACCGGCCGTTGGAGCCGAAGGAGAACTTGGCTCCGGCGGCTTTGGCGAGTTTCAAAAAGGGCAGCTTGGGCAGTTTGTAGCTGGAACTGATTTCGAGGGCGATGCCGTACTTGAGGGAGGCATCGATGACCTTCTGGCAGCGCGCCGGGGTCCAGTAGGTTTCCCATTGCGTGTCCAGGCCCGCGGGCAGCCAGGTCGTGTTGGCCAGGATATCGAACGGTTCTTTGGCCATGACCTCGACGTGCCAATCAACGTAACGGTCCATGAAGGCCTCTTTGTCCTCCATGTCGACTCGTTGCGCGGCGTCCGCCTCCCAGAGTTTGGCGCGCCGGCCGTCTTTGCCGGGGAAAGTCATGGCGTCGGTCAGGACGTAATCCAATTGGCCCAGGGCTTCGGCCGAGAAACAGCCCATCCAATCGATCCACTCGGCCTGGACGCCCTTGAAAACCGGCTTGCCCTCCAGCGTGGCCAGATAATCTCTCAACTCGGCATCGGTGCTCAGCACCCTTGGATACTTGTTTTCCTTGGTGCCGGCGTGCTCGACGATGCCGAACTTCACGCCTCGTTCGCGGGACAACTCCAGGGCCTTATCGATCGTGCTGTTGTCCAGGTGAACATGGAAGTCGGTCCAGCGCAACTCGGGTCCGGAGGAGGTGGGAGCCTCCGCGCCCAGCATCTTCAAGGGGCGGATGAGGGTGGGAACGAGCGAGCCGGCAGCGGCCCGGCCAAGAAACCGGCGGCGGGTGATTGGAAGAGTCATATCGTGGTTGTCTCTAATTTCAAAGGAGCTTGCACCGGGGAACGCGCCAAGTTCAAGCGCCGAATGAAGGGGCGCATCGGACCCGGATGTCAATTACCACTGACCAATTCTCAATTCTCAATTCTCAATAATCGGGCCATGTCTTCGCGGAAGGAGGTCCGAGGCAGGCTGAAGAGGCGGTTGGCGGGGCTTGGATCGCCGAGGTTGTCTTCGCCGAGCATGATGAGTTGGTCGCGGTTGAGCGGGGGCGCTCGGCCCAGCAGCTTGGGCCAGACCTGCTCCATCACAGACGCCTGGGCCCACGCCAGACCGGCCGGGATACGCACCTTGAAACGTCTTCGCCCGGTAACTTCGAGAATCACGTCGAGGATTTCCGGCAGCGTGAGCGCATCGGGACCGCAGAGGTCGTAAGTCCTGCCAACGGCCTCCGGCCTGACAAGGGCCTGGACGAAGGCCTTGGCAACGGCCTCGACCGCCACGGGTTGGAACCTGGCGCCGCGCCTGCCCAGCACCGGCACCACCGGCGAGAAGCGGGTGATTGTGGCGAACAGGTTTACGAAGCGATCGCCCCGCCCGTAGATGAGCGAGGGCCGGAAAATAGTGTAGTCCAGCCGGCTGCCCCGCACGCTTTGCTCCGCCGCCCACTTGGTTTGATGGTAGCGGGAGACGGCTCCGGCCCGAGTGCCCAGGGCGCTTATATGAAGGAACCGCCGAGCGCCGGCGCTTTGCGCGGCGGCGAGGATGTTCCGAGTGCCCTGCGTGTGGATGTTCTCGAAGGTGCTCCGGCCCGTCTGGCTGATGATGCCCACCAGGTGAATGACGCCCGCCATCCCGCCGCAGGCATCCGCCAGCGAACCGGCGTCTGTAATGTCCCCGGGATGAACCTCCACCCGGCCCAGTGACAAGGCTTCCTTGACGCGCCGCGAGGCGGGGTTGCGCGCGAGAATGCGAATCGAATGGCCGGCGCCCAGGAGTTGGCGCAGCATTTCCTGGCCGACAAAACCCGTGGCGCCGGTGAGGAGGATGTTCAAGGAGTCTTGAGTGGTTCCATTTTATCCGTGACACCGCCGTCCTAACGTTGCTCGGCCGCCGGCGGTTTGCAAACGCGGCTCTTCAAGAGGTCCTCGAAGAACGCGCAGGGATGCCAAGGGCCGGAGACCTCCAAAACCAGGCCCGCGGCGTGATGCTGGCTGTTGGCGCGCTCGATGCGCCGGCGAAAATCCGGCGCCGCCCCCGCGGGCAACAGCAATGCCCAGTTCAACACCGTCTGGCGCGCCGGTTCCGGGCTTGGACGCCGCAGAGTTCCGCCGGGCACAATCTCCGAAGCCAGGGGACGGAGCTCATTGAAGAGGTCGATGCACACTCCCGCCAGCCAATCATCCAAAGCCTGCGCGGCCCGCATCCGCAAAAGGCGCTCCCGAAAAGTGGCCGCGGCGGGCGAGCGGTCCGGCGGGACGGGCTCTCCTGAGCGCGTCCGAGCCAGCCAATCGGCCTCCGCGCGCTCCAGGTCCAGGAAGCCCGTGACCGCCCATTCTTCATGGGCCGCCACCCATTCGAGAAGCCGTGCAGCGGCCGCTTCACGAGTGCCTGGAAAACCATCGAGGGCCGCCGGCAAGGAGAAGAGCGTCCCGGACCGCGTCGGGAGCGCCAGGCCCAGGCCCATCGTGCCCATTGTCGCGCCGGGAACTCCCGGCGCCAGCCAGGCTCGCAGGGACCCGTCAACTCGAGACACGTCGTCGGAATCCCGGTTCATAAATGGTGTCCTGACATAGACTATCCTCAACCTTGCCTAGGTTCACTGGGGTCACCCTGGATGCCGGAGCGCGCGATCGCTCCTCATCGCTCCACCTCTCGTATTTCTTCGAGACGAGAGGGGAATCCAGAAGGTGGTTGCGGGGCCTATTCGGAGACTGGCACGGGTTTACTCCCCCGAGTGCCAACGAGTCAAGAAAAATGATTCCACTTCGCTCGCGAAAAGTGAAGAGACCGGCGTGTAGCAGGTTCCGTCGCCTTACGTGGAAAAGAGCTGGCCGCCGGCGCGCGTTTGTCCCTTTCGCGCCCTTCGGCGCGGGGGCTTGTGCATGTCATGCTCCAGCTTGCGCAGGTGCCGAGGACAAATCCCATGGGTGACGACGAGGCTCCTGGCGGCCTCGCGAGGCTTGCACCAGGCGCACACCGTAACGGCCATGGGGAACTCGATTTGTTCTATTGGCACTTGAAACCGGAAGAGAGTCTCTCGATTCCAAGGTGTCTTGTCAACGTCCACGGCACCGCCGGGCCGGCAGGCGGCGGGCATAGTCATTGACCTGCCGGGGTGTGCTGCTATGTTGTGCGGGCCTCGAAAGGGCAACCAACCAGCGGTGATGAGCAAAACTCTCAAACCGGCCAAGGCGGCCGTTGCGGCGCGAAGAGGGAGCCCGGCTTGGCCGCGCGCGCCCATCGAGCCTTCACCTTTGAACGGGCGGGAGCGGTTCCTGGACGCCTGCCGCTGCCGGCCCCTGGATTATCCGCCGATTTGGCTGATGCGGCAGGCGGGCCGCGCCTTGCCTGAATACCGCGCGCTCAAGCAGAAGCACAGCTTCCTCGAATTGGTGCGGACGCCGCAACTGGCTGCCGAGGTCACCTTGCAGCCGATTCGGCGGTTTGGCTTCGACGCGGCGATCCTGTTTAGCGACATCCTGGTCGTGGCGGAGGGGATGGGCCAGCCCTACCGGTTCCGGGACCAGGGCGGGATCGAAATGGAGTTCGTGCTCAACTCGGCGGCAGACATCGACCGGCTCGACGAATCCGCGGTGACGGACCGGTTGCAGTATGTGGCGCGGACGATTCCGCTGATACGGTCGGGCTTGGGGGACGACCGGGCCTTGCTCGGTTTCGCCGGTTCGCCCTGGACCCTCGCCAACTTCATGATGGAGGGCGCCGGGGTCAAGGAATACACCAAGGCCAAGATGCTGTTTTATTCCGAGCCGCGGGTGTTCGAGCGTTTAATGGGCAAGCTGACGCGCGCCGTGACGGACTTTCTCCAACTGCAAATTGACGCCGGCGTGGATGCGGTCCAGATTTTCGACAGCTTGGGCGGGGTCTTGTCGGCGGATGCCTTCCGGCGCGCTTCGGCGTGCTGGATGAAGCGAATCATCGGCGGGCTCAAGGGACGGGCGCCCGTCATCGTCTTTGCCAAAGGCACGCACGGCAACTGGAACGACCTGGTGGACACAGGGGCGCGGGTGCTGGGGCTGGATTGGACTCTGAATGTGGCGGAAGTGGGCGGGCAGGTGCCCTCGAATGTGGCCTTGCAAGGGAACCTGGACCCGCTCCTGCTGTGCGCGCCGCCCGAGGCCATGGCTGTCGAGGCGGCCCTCATGCTAGATGGAATGCGCCACCGGCCGGGCCATATTTTTAACCTGGGCCATGGCGTGCCGCCGGACGCGAAACTCGAGAACATCGAGCGTCTGGTTTCGCTGGTCCGGGGTTACCGGCCGCCAAAGTAGTGGTAATGTGTTGATATGCTTAAAGTCGACCTTGGCCTGATCAAGAAATACAACGTCCCAGGCCCGCGCTATACGTCCTATCCGCCGGCAACGCATTTCACGGACGAGTTTTCGCCGGAGGCCTTTGTCGAGAGAATCCGCCGCAACAACCGGGCTGAGGGGGACTTGTCGCTCTATTTTCATTTGCCGTTCTGCCAATCGCTGTGCTGGTTTTGCGGATGCACGACGGTGATCACCCTGGACCCCGGGAAAAGCGCGGAGTACGTGCGTTACCTCGAGAGGGAGATGGACTTGATGAAGCCGCTGCTCAACCCCAAGCGCAAAGTGGTGCAGCTCCATTTCGGGGGAGGCACGCCGACGTTCTCGGCGCCGGACGAAATCCGGGCGCTGGGGGAGTCCATCCATGCGCGCTTCACACTGGCGGAGGATGCCGAAGCGGGGGTGGAAGTGGACCCGCGGCGCCTGACGCGCGACCACCTGGTGGCCCTGCGCGAGGTCGGTTTCAACCGCGCGTCCATGGGGGTCCAGGACAACGACCCCGAGGTCCAGAAGGCGGTGCATCGGATACAGCCCTTCGAGATGACCCGGCGTGTCGTCGAGTGGATGCGGGAGACGGGGTTTCGTTCCATCAATATCGATTTGATTTACGGGCTGCCTTACCAGACGCCGGCGTTGTTCCTTAAAACACTCGACGAGACCCTCTCGTTGCGGCCGGACCGTTTCGCCGTCTTCAACTATGCCCACGTGCCGTGGATGAAGCCCGCCCAGAAAATCTTGAAGGTCGAGACGCTGCCGACGCCGGAGACCAAGCTGGAGTTGCTCAAGCTGACGATCGAGAAGCTCACGGCCGAGGGCTATGTCTATATCGGCATGGACCACTTCGCCCTGGCGGGGGACGAGTTGGCCGTGGCGCAGAAGCAGAAGACCTTGCAGCGCAATTTCCAGGGCTACAGCACACGCGGCGGGGCCGACATTTATGCCTTCGGCATGTCCTCGATCTCGCAGGCCGAGGGCTTTTACTGGCAGAACCACAAGGACTTGCCCGAGTATTACGCGGCCCTGGATGCGGGCAAGCTCCCGGCCCGCCGCGGCTACTTCATGACGGAGGAAGACAAGCTCCGCCGGGTGACTATCATGCGGCTGATGTGCGACCTGGGGCTTGACTACGGCGCGATGTCCAGGCTCTTGGGATTGGATTTCAAGGGACACTTCGCCAATGAACTCGATTCGCTCGAAGACATGGAAGCGGACGGCCTGCTGGTCAAGACGCCCGAGGGCTTGGTGGTCACCGATTTGGGACGCCTCTTGATTCGAAATATCGCGATGCGCTTCGATGCTTATGCGACGACACGGAAAGAGAACCGGTTTTCTCGGACGATATGAGGCGCGCTTGCGGGCGCCCTCTTGGGCAATGCTGTAGATCATGAGTCCCCCGGAGCATTCAGTAGCCATCATCGGCGGCGGCATCACAGGCTTGACCGCCGGGTTCTGTTTGAAGCGCAAAGGGGTGCCTGTAACCCTCTACGAGGCCGGCCACCGCGTGGGCGGGGTCATCGAGTCCATCCGCGAGGAGGGCTACCTGGCGGAATTCGGACCCAACACCATCCTCGAGACTTCCCCCAGGATTGGGCAGTTGGTGCGGGATGCGGGATTGGCCGGACGGCGTCTTGACCCGGCTCCGGAAGCCGAGGCGCGCTACGTGGTGCGCTATCGCCGGCCGGTGGCCATGCCGGACTCGCCTCTCGGCTTTTTCACGAGCCCGCTTTTCACGGCCAAAGCCAAGCTGGCCCTCTTGCGCGAGCCGTTCGTGCCGCGCCGCCGCGACGGCGGCGAGGAGAGCATCGCCGAATTCGTCATCCGCCGGCTCGGCCGGGAGTTTCTCGATCATGCGATTGATGCGCTGGTCGCCGGCGTTTATGCCGGGGACCCTTACAAGTTGTCGGTGCCCCAGGCCTTTCCGAAGCTCGGCCAGCTTGAGGCGCGCTACGGCTCGCTCATCAAGGGCCAGATTTTCGGCGCGCGTGAACGCAAACGGCGGGGCGAAGTGGCCAAGGACCGGGCGCCGAAGTTTTCCTTTGACGAGGGTTTGCAGGTGCTGCCCGACGCGTTGCGCGAGCGCCTCGGGGAGTCGGTTCGCCTGAACGCCGGCGTGTCCCGGCTCGCGCAGAGACCGGCCCCTGGCGGCTGGACGGTTCAGGCGCTCCAGGACGGGCGCGAGATGCTCGCCGAGCACAGGGCGGTCATTTACGCCGGCACGGCTTATGGCCTGGCGCAGATGCCCATTCAGGCCCGTGTCCCGCTGAGCTTGGCGCCTTTCGCGGAGATTCGCTACCCGCCGGTGGCCAGCGTCGTGCTTGGCTTTCGACGCGAGGATGTGGCCCATCCGTGCCAGGGATTCGGGATGTTGATTCCGAAAATCGAGGGGTTCAAAATCCTGGGCGCCATATTCTCTTCGTCCCTCTTTCCGAATCGCGCCCCGGCGGGCCATTTGATGCTCACCTGCTACGTCGGCGGCGAGCGTTATCCGGGACTGGCCTCCAAGCCGCCGCCCGAATTGGTCGCGTTGGTCTGCGAGGACCTGGGCGTGTTGCTGGGGGTCAAGGGCAAACCCACCTATCAGCACGTCGTGTTCTATCCGCGCGCCATCCCGCAGTACAACCTGGGCTATGGCCGCTACCGGCAGCTCATGACGGACATCGAGCGGCAGGCGCCCGGCCTGTTCCTCGCGGGCCACTACCGCGACGGCGTTTCGCTGAGCGATTCGATCGTCTCGGGATGCGGTGTGGCGGACCGGGTGGAGGAATACCTGCGGGCCCAGCCGGATTCGGATTAACATTAGGATTAAGAGCGGGATTAGGAATCAACATGAGAAAGGCCGTTCTCCTGGTAAACCTGGGGTCGCCCGATGCGCCGTCCGTGCCGTCGGTGCGGCGGTATTTGAGGGAGTTCTTGATGGACGGCCGCGTGCTGGACGTGAACTGGGTGGCGCGCTTCTGCATCGTCCACCTCGCCATCCTGCCGTGGCGTCCGAAGCACTCTGCGGAGGCCTATCAAAAGGTCTGGACCGCCGCCGGTTCGCCCCTCGTCGCGACCAGCCGGAACGTGCTGGCGGCGCTGCGGAAGCGAGTGAGCGTGCCCGTTGATCTGGCGATGCGCTACCAGCATCCTTCGATTTCCGAAGCGGTCGGCGCGTTGGTCCGGCAAGGCGTCGAGGAAGTGTTGCTCATCCCCCTTTTCCCGCACTACGCGATGTCGAGCTACGAAACCGCCGTCGAGCGCGTCAAGGAAGTCGCGGGCCGGCTGGCCCCGCAAATGAGACTGGAAGTCCAGCCGCCCTATTACGATCAGCCCGATTACATCGCCGCCCTGGCCGGAAGCGCGGCCGAGTATCTGAAGAAAGGGTTCGACCACTTGCTGTTCAGCTTTCACGGGCTGCCGGAGCGGCACCTCCGCAAGTCCGACCCGACGGGATGCCACTGCCTGGCGGTCGAGAATTGTTGCGAGAGGCCCAGCCCGGCCCATGCCACGTGTTACCGGGCGCAGTGCTTCAAGACCGTCGCCGCGTTTGTCGGCAAGGCCGCGGTGCCCGCCGGCAAATACTCCGCCGCCTTTCAGTCGCGCCTGGGCCGGGACCCGTGGCTGAGGCCCTACACCGATCACGTCCTGGCCGAAATGCCGGGACGCGGAATCAAACGGCTGGCCGTCATCTGCCCCGCCTTTGTCTCGGACTGCCTTGAAACGCTCGAGGAAATGGGCCTGCGCGGGCGCCAGACCTTCCTCGAAGCCGGCGGGGAGGAATTCACACTCATTCCCTGCCTGAACGAGCACCCGCTCTGGCTGGAGGCGCTCGAAGGGATGATCACGCGGTTTGCAAAACCGAAAAACGCGGCGGTCGGAACACACGGCGCAACAGGCCGTACCCCACCGGAAGCACGGTAAAACAAGGGGATTTCGATGGTCCAGCCCCGAAAAGATGCCCCTCGGGGAGGCGTCCGATAGGGGTGCAACAACGCGGTTTTGGCCCTTCCGGGGTGCAACAAAGGGATCCACATTTCCGCCCCTTGGGACCTGCCGGGCCGACGCTTTGCCGTGGCGGACTGGCGACGGTGTAGAAAACCGCTGCCAAGGGCGGGACACGGTCCCCGCCTGTTCCGATTGCGAGAGACGATACGGCGACATCACTATTGTAATCCTTGAGTCAATTTCGCCTATTGGGTTTCCGGTGCGGCACCCCTTGCTATCGGCACGAGCGTTTAACCGCACCCTCGCAGCACACCCGACGCACGGGCTCAAAGAACCGACCGTTTTTCGACCGTTTTACGAGCATACGCTCAATGGGCAGGCAGGCGCCGCGGATGACGTCCTGGCTCAACTCAACGCGGGTTGATGGCATTTCCCCCCTCTCCCCATCCGATGGGGAAAGGGAGGGAAATGTCGCGCACTGATCAAATAAGGGCGACCGCTGACGCTGGCCTGTCTGGGCGCATGCTCGCGCGCACAGCTACTTCTGTTCGCGCCGGGCGGGGAGATCGTCCCCACGGGGGGGATGGGAGCCGGAGCAGGCTACCGATGATGGTGAGAAAGAGGCAGGGAGATCGTGCCCGCGAAAGGGATGGGAGCCGGAGCCGTTCCCGTGTCGAAATCGAACTGTCCGCCGGCGACGCCCGCTCCGGTCGCGCCCGCGAATCGCCCGGTTCCCCCCACAACCTTGAATGTCTCCACGTTGTCGTAGATGCCGGTCGTCGAGGTCGTCGAGGTCGGAACGAACGTTCCGGCAAACGTCAGCGAGACAGAATCCCCGTTTTCCGTGTACCACGTGGTGTAGCCGGTATAGGTGAGGGTCGTCTCGTCCAGAATGAAGACGGCCGGTCCCTTCGCATTGCCCAGGGGCGTTGCCCGGATGATCACATCCACGTTGAACTGGATGTGGGTCGAGTCCAGCACCGCGGAGGAGACAACGGTCGGGTCAAACGTTCCTTTGAACGGCACCCGGTCACAAGCAGACACCGGCACGGCAAAGCAGGACAAGGAGATGAGCAGCAGCGGCAAGGCAGAAAAACTGAAACGGATAGGGAATTCCTTTCTCGACGCTCCGCGGTTCATCGATTGACTTTGAATTTGTTTGGGTTGTTGGATCGTTTTCATAATACTGCTTTTCCTTTCTTTTTCGGAAGCTGGGCCTCCGATGTTATTGCTGTCAGTTTCTACTGGTTTCAACGTGAAATGGACATTTCCAGTTCACGCCTTCATTGCACCCGGTGCTACGGGGAATATGGTGAAAGGTTACAAAGAATTCCGAGGTTCCTGGCCTGGACGACGAGGAATTGGAAAAGCCAGTCGATGCGCTCGATCAGGATGGGGTGCAAGAGCGTATCGACGGCGTCAGTGAGCATCTGGCCTTGGGATCTGATTTCGAGGGCCACGTGGCCGGGAGTATGACCTGGCGCCGGGACGGCGCGAATACCGGGAGCAACCTCTTCCTCGTCGCCCGCGAGGTCAAGTCGGCGCCGGATCGGGGGCAGCATGTCGGAAGCATATTGAAGCAGCAACTGCTTGAGGTGATCGCCGCAGTTCAAGCTGGAAAGATCGGGCTTGGAGGCCCAGAAGTCCCACTCGACCCTCGACATCACGTAGCGGCCATTAGGGAACGTAATCTTCCTTCTGGGCGTTCGCGAAGAATAGCCCGGCAGGGTAGGAGAACGTCCCGTCGCTTACCGCCAGGCAATCAAAGGCCCCGATCTTGAACCGGTGGGCCTGAGCTTTCATGGGTCCCTTTTGGCGCGGGCAGCATGATCCGGCGGAGCATTTCCTGAAACTGAGCGTCAGAGCGAAAGGCGTCAAAGGCCGGATCCACGTTGAAGTAGGCCATCCTCACCGACCTTTCTTCGCATGCGTTCCCAAGCCACACCAGCGTCTGATCGCGGTCGCCCAGGCCTGCCCAGATCCCCGCAATAGAATAAGCGGAGACGTACTTTTGCCGGCCGGTCTTTTCGAGTCCCTGGAGAAGCTGCCGGGCTTTGTCTGCCTTGCCCCAGAGCGCGTAGGTGCGAGCGAGTGCGGCCAGGATGAGCGGGTTTTCCGGCGCCACCTCCAGTCCGCGTTGAAAGTGGCCCAGGGCGTCCTCAAAGCGGCCAAGCTGTTCGCAGGCATACCCCAGCAACCACAAAGAAAGGTAATAACCAGGCTCGATCTCCAGGCCGTTCTGGAGCTTCTGGATCGCCTCTTCGTAGCGACGGGCACAAAAGGAGACGTAGGCATCTGCGAGGAAAAGGGCGGCTGATAGCGGGTCCAGTTCGAGGCCCTGACGGACTTCGTCGGCGGCCTTGTCGAATTCCCCCAAGCCGATAAGAAGCTCCCCATACACCTGGCGCGCTCGAGGGTAGTTTGGGTTGAGCGCGACGGCCCTTTGGACGGTCTTCAGGGCGGCTTGGTCGTCGCGTTCGTAGAGGAAGAGCACGACGGCAAGCGGGGTATGCGCTTCGGCAAGCTGGTCGTCGAGATCGATCGCTTTCATGGCCCAGGCCTTCCCCTTGGGAAAGGCCTCGACCGGGGGGACATATTCCCAACGTCCGAGCGGCATATAGGATTCGGCGAGCCCGGCATAAGCCAGCGCGTATGTGGGGTCCATTTCGATTGCCTGCCGGAAGAATTCAATTCCTTTCCAGAGGCTCGCCTCGGTGCGTTTGTTCCACAAGAATCGGCCTTTGAGGTAGAGTTTGTAGGCCTCGTGGTTTGCGGTGGGGCGCTTGGCGAGCCGCTTCTCCTCGCGCCCCGTCAGCTTCACCCGGAGGTTTTCAGAGATCTCGCGGGCGATCTCCTCCTGCACCGTGAAAACCTCCTGAAAAGGCCGCTGGAACTGCTTTCCCCAGAGCCGCCACCCATTGGTGGTGTCCACCAGTTCCGCCCCAATGATCAAGCTGTCGCCTCGTTGCACGACTCTCCCGGTCAGTACGGCCCGGACGTTCAATTGCCGCCCGACCGCCTGCGGATCGGCCGCCCGCCCCTTGTAACGGAAGACCGTGCTGCGCGCCATCACGCGGACCTTGGGGAATTCCGAAACGCTCTGAATGATGCTCTCCGTGATTCCGTCACTGAAGTAATCGGTGTCGGGGTCAGAGCCCGCGTTCTCGAACGGTAGCACCGCAAGCGAGTCCAAAGCCTCGCGTGGGGAGGGTGGGCGCGCGCCAGACCCGATGTCCGGTTTCGCGGCCATGTCGCTGCGGCCGACGTCTCGTTTAAGGCACTTCAGATCGGAAAGCAAAACTGACACGTTCTGGTAGCGCTCAGTGCGTTGCTTTTCGAGGGCTCTGGCGATGACGCGTTCCAGCTCCGCGGGAGCCAGGGGGTTCAACTGAGTCGGAGGGATGGGCGCGCGGTTGAGAAGGGCATCAAAGATGACGGCGAAAGTGGTTCCCCGGAAGGCTGGCTTGCCTGTGGCCATCTCATAGAGCACAGCGCCAAAACTGAACACGTCGGTGCGCGCGTCCGTTTCTTCGCCGCGTGCCTGTTCCGGAGACATGTACGCCACCGTCCCCATGACGACCCCGGCACTCGTCGCGTATTCTTGCCCGCTCGCCGCCAACGGATGGGTGGTCCCTGCTCCTTCCGCCACCTGTTGTAGCGGTGCGGATAGCTTCGCCAGACCAAAATCAAGAATCTTGGCTTGGCCGCGGTCGTTAACGAAGATATTCGCAGGCTTGATATCCCGGTGAATGACGCCCTTGGCGTGCGCGGCATCCAAGGCCTCGGCGATCTGGACCGCCAGCTCCAGTAGTTCGTCCATCGGGACCGGCCCTCCGGCGATGCGGCGCTTTAACGTCCGCCCTTCCAGGAACTCCATCACAATAAAGGGCTGCTCCTCGGACTGGCCGATGTCGTGAATCACGCAGATGTTCGGGTGATTGAGGGCTGAGGCGGCATGGGCCTCCCGCCGAAATCGCTCTAAGGCCTCGGGGCTTTGGGCCAGTGCCTCGGGTAGGAACTTCAGGGCGACAAAGCGCGGGAGTTTGGTGTCTTGGGCCTTATAGACCACCCCCATGCCCCCGCCGCCCAACATCTCGAGGATCCGGTAGTGAGAAATGGTCTTGCCCAGCATCGGCCGGATGGGCGAACCGCCGACGGGCTTTCCTGCTTCGATGGCGGAAAGGGTTGACGGGTCCGGGCCGCCGGGCCCATCAGCGGAGGCATCCGCCCCGGAACCCAGTCCGCCAAGCAGCATGCAGGTGGAGCAAAGCCCTTTCGGAGCGTAGGCGGTAAGCGACACGCCACAGCGCTCGCAACGTTCCGCCATCGGCAAGAAACCAGGCCCGGTGCTCATCGTTCCCATACCGTGCTTGAGGAAAAAGGCCTACAGGTTACGGACAAGGTTCAATGAGTTATCACTCCGGCCCAACCCGGCTCAGCCGCT
The DNA here is from genome assembly GCA_964653485.1 of uncultured Verrucomicrobiota bacterium. Taxonomy (GTDB): domain Bacteria; phylum Verrucomicrobiota; class Verrucomicrobiia; order Limisphaerales; family UBA8199; genus CAVQND01. Next base: position 39,717 of record CAZZFF010000005.1, read on the forward strand.
GATCACCGCGATCAGGTGCCGCAACTCGTCATCCACCTCTTCCGGCTGGGCCACTGTGTGAGCGACCTCCGCCCGCAGCAACTCCCGGTAACGTTGACGCAGTCGATGCACCGCGACTTTCAGCGCGCCTTCGGTCAGGCCCAACTCCCCCGCCACCCCGGCGTACGACGGCGAGCCTTTCTCACCCCAGAGGAGAACCTTCAGCCGCTCGAACCGCTGCGCATGGCCGCTGGCCGTGAACTCCTCCTGCAACCGCTCCAGCACCTGTTCCAGCACTGTCACGGCCCACCGCTTCTCGAAGGCCTTCGCCGGCGTGGACTGGTCGGCAGGCTCAGCCAGAAAGCGGACCTCGGTCTCACGCTGGTCCCAGGAAATGACCGGTTGGCCCTCCCCACGTATGGCCGCGCGGCCTTTTTCCCAATCGTCGACCAGGAACCGCTTAAGCGCCGTGAGCAGGAAGGTGCGGAACCGGCCGCGAGCTGGGTCGGCGCGGCCCAAATACTCCTTGCGTAGTAGGCGGGCGAAAAACTCCTGGGTCAAATCCTGCGCCTCCTCCACGCCGCGGCCCTGCCGCCGCACATAGACGTAAAGCGGATACCAGTAAGCGCGACACAATCGCTCGAGCGCGTCCGGGGCGTCGGGCAACAAGCCCCCGCCCGCGCTCAGCACGAGGCCCCACCGGGTCGTAGGAAAGCCGCCGCCGTGGCAGGGGGCCGTATCAGTCTCTTGTATGGAGGACATCAGGACTCCTGCAACCTACCCCTGGCGCACACGGTTGGCAAGGTGTTTCCACAGCGGCTGGAGCCCTGGCAGTGACCGCGTCCCTTTGGGCCGTGGCGGCAAGCGGAACGCAACGCCGCTTTCAGAGGCCTCTCAGAAGACCGACAGGCTGCACGAGGGTGTGCCGGCGGCTGGGGAGAAGGCCCTGATCGAGCAGCGTTTCGGTGGCCTGGAGGCCAAGCCGCAGACCTCCATGCTGTAGGTGGAAGCCAAGGCGCGTCTGCCGGCTGCATCCAAGGTGTGAGGCCGGGCGGGCTTGCCTCACGCGCCACTGCGGCGCAAGCCGCACTGAGTGCCGACCAGCAAACCACTGGGTCTGCCCTTCGGACAGCCAAAAAACCGGATTGCCCTTTGCCGCCGCCTGCATCACAACTTTCGCATGCTGGCCAAGGTCTGTTCGGCCGCCGTCAACGCCATTGAAGCGTATCCGGTCGAGGTCGAGGTGAACGCCGGGTATGGGGATACCATCATCGTAATCGTCGGCCTTCCGGACGCGGCGGTGAAGGAGCCACGGGAGCGGGTGATGACGGCGCTGATCAATTCCGGCTTCAATTTCACCTTCGGCCGCACCACCATCAACCTGGCGCCGGCCGACGTGAAGAAAGAGGGGCCGAGCTTCGACCTGCCGATCGCCACCGGCATGGCGGCGGCCAGCGAACAGCCTGAAACCGAGCAACTGGATGATTTCATGATCGTGGGCGAGCGGGCTCTGGAGGATCGCCGCCGCCGGCCAGAAATCATGCATCAGCGGGTTCGCGACAGGCGGGCACGTTCCTCACGCTTCCGGGCTAGTTTGAACTCCTGGTAGGCCTCAGCGGTAACCTCGATAAAGGCGCGGGGCGAGAGGTCGTTTTTGCCTGCTTTGGTCAAGGCTGCCTGGATGAAGGCGTCGAGGCGAGCCCGGCATTCGGCCTTTTGGCCAGGCTCGCACGTTTCCAGGTCGTAGCGAGCCTGCAGGATCGCTTCCAGCTCAGGATTCCGGGCCATCGAAGATTTGCCTGAAGATGGCTGCGCGGCGCTCTGGTCCAAGGCTGCCATGCCACTCGGCGTGAGTGTCATAGAGTTCCTCGATCGTTGCCTCGAGGTCCGAGAGCTTGATGCCGGTGGTATTGCGCGGGAGACCTCCGCTCCGGCGGACTTCGGTTACAAGTCGCTCGCCTTCCGCGATGAGCGCGGCCAGCCAAGTCTTATGGTAGCGCTTGTCCACCGGCGTTGGTTTGCGCTCGATCATGCGCTCCAACTCCGCCTGCCGGAAGAGGTCAATTGCCTTATACCAACTGACTATTTCCGGGAGGCGTCCGTAACGCTTGGCCTGCAAATCACGCGCGTTCTGTTCCAGGACCAAGCCCACGGCTTGCCAACGGGGCGATTCCATCTCGGCCGCTATCATGCCCCAATCCTACGGTCTTGGCGCACACACGTCAAACGTCAAACAGCCAGGGGGCTTCACGTCCGCAACTGCCTGTCGAGAAGTCGAGAAGGGGTCGGTCCTAGAAGGGGTCGGTCCTTAGTATTGGCAACTTACTCCTCTTTTGGCAGTGTCCGCCCCATGGCTAGAAAACTCCGCATTCAGTATGCCGGCGCTATTTACCATGTCATGAACCGAGGCGACCACGGGGAGGACATCTTTCGCGGTGACCCCGGCCGCGAGAGCTTTCTCGGGACCTTGGGCCAGGCGTGCGAGAAGACCGATTGGCAGATCCATGCGTGGTGCCTGATGCGCAACCACTTCCACCTGGTGGTCGAAACGCCCAAGCCGAACCTGGTGGCGGGTATGAAGTGGTTTCTGGGCACCTACACCGGGAGGTTCAACCGTCGGCATCACCTCTTTGGCCACCTTTTCAGCGGGCGCTACAAAGCCCTGTTGGTGGAGGGCAGTGGGAACGGCTATCTCAAGACGGTCTGCGACTACGTCCACCTGAACCCGGTTCGCGCCCGCCTGTTGCCGCCGGAGGAGGGGCTCACGACTTATCGCTGGAGCAGTTATCCCGAGTACCTGCGAGGGCCCTCGGCGAGGCGCCCGTGGCTGCGCGTGGACCGCTTGTTGGGCGAGCACGGGATCCAGAAGGATAGCCCTGCGGGCCGCGCCGAGTTCGAGAAAAGGATGGAGGCGCGACGGTTGGCCGAGGCGGGCAAAGACCCCGCGCTGGAGTTGGCGGGCTGGTGCGTTGGCAGCGAAACCTTCCGGCAGGAATTGCTGGAGCAAGTGGGGCGGCGCGCCGGACCGGAGCACGACGGGCCGGAACTCCGGGAGTCCGCCGAGCAGAAGGCCAACCGCATCATCGCCGAGGATCTCAAGAGCCTGGGCTGGGAGGATGCCGGCCTGGCAGAGCGGCCCAAGGGCGACCCCGGGAAGGTCAGAATTGCAGCGCGGCTGCGCCGGGATACCACGATGACGTTAGCCTGGATCGCGGCGCGGCTGTGCATGGGAACCAAGACCCACCTTGTACACCTGCTTTATTGGCATGGCCGCGGCGGCAAGGCAGCGTCTAGCCGCAAAGTTTCGGCGTAATAGCCGCGAATCTATCGGTGGACAATTCTCGATTGCACTAAGGCCCCATCTCGGTCATAACTTCCTCCATGTTGGCCAAGGTTTGTTCTGCTGCCGTTAGCGGCATCGAGGCGTACCCGGTCGAAGTGGAGGTCAATGCCGGGTACGGAGATGCCATTCTGGTGATCGTCGGCCTTCCCGATGCGGCGGTCGAAGAAGCGCGCGACTCGGGTGGTGGCCGGAAGGGCTTCAAACTACGCCTGCTGACTTTCGGGAACGCGGTCGCTCTCCGACGGCTGTCGATGGGGAAGATTATACACCTTTCCCGTTGATTACACGATTATTGGACTGACCCTTCATGGAGCGCGTGAATCCGCCCTCGCCGAGGCTACGGCGGAGAGCGGGAATCGAACCTTCATGAACTTGCTTTCAGTTGGCAATCCTCGCTGGGATCGGATAGATTTTGAAAACATGAGTGCGAAAGAGATTCTCCTGGAAGTGGCGGAAAAACTGCCGCCGGACGCGACGCTCGCGGACGCCATTTACGAACTGGAGTTCCGGCAGGGGGTCGAGGAGGGATTGGCATCGCTGGATCGCGGCGAGCGATTTCCGTTGGAGGAGGCCCGCAAACGCATCCCGCAATCGGTTTCCAAGTATTCCTCTCCGGTGACGCGTTAAATGATTTGGAGCGCGTTGTCGCCTACATTGCGCCGCACAACGCCGCTGCCGCCGAGCGTCCGGGCAACCAATCGCTCGACGCTGCGCTGTCGTTGGCCTCGATGCCGGAGCGCGGGCGCGTAGTGCCAGAATTCCGGAAGACGGAGTTGCGCGAAATCATTTTCCGGTCCTATCGCATCATCTACCGAATGAACGGGGCCAGCCGGAGCCTGGAAATCATCCGGTTCTGGCACGCCGCGCGTGGGTTTCCGCACATTCCACGGGCAGGATGAGAAGCCGTAACGGAGCAGACAGAGATGAAATCCCGATTCCGAGTCGGGATTCTCTCCGTTTTCTCCTGCGTAAGTCTGACCGAATGCTTACTCACCGTAAACAATAGGGCATTGCAACCGAGCCACTTGCACCTGATTCTCGCGCATACGGAGAATACAAGGCAATATTGTCATCGTTGGCCGGCTGAACATTGCGTTCCAGAAATCGCACAACCGGGAGAATGGCACAGGTGGGGGGGCTCATGGGCGGCAGGACGGCCGACGATGACAATATTATCTTGTATCGATGGAGAGCACATTGTCGGCGACTTCCGTGGCCTTCTGGAGGAACGCGCGGAACTGGGAAAAGGGCCGGTTGCCGACGGCTCAATCCCAGCGCCCCTCAGCCTTGAGGAAGTCCCTCCCGTTCTGGATTTCGTACCAATCCGCGCCATTCGGCCAGGGCCCGGACGAGGGCGCCGCCGGTCACATCTTCTTTGGGCTTCCTTCCACGGCCCGAGCGTCCTAGTATGGGTGAGTGTATGGAGCGACTTGTCAACAAGGCTAGCAGTTTTGCTCAGGCCGAGGCATGGGAAAGGCGGCAATACCAAAGTATGACTCCGGTCGAGAGAATGCGGGCCGCCCGGCAATTGAAGGACCGTCTCTTTCCGGGCAAGCGACCGGATGTGCGAGAATGCCACACGCGCCGAAAAACTCAGTAGAGGCCTCCCACTTTTCTCCGGACATCCTGGAATTCATCCGGTTGCTCCAGGCTCATCAGGTAAAGTACGTCGTGGTGGGCGGCGAGGCCGTCATCTACCACGGCTATCCACGTTTCACCGGTGACGTCGACTTTTTCTTTTCTGATGCCCCGGAAAATATACAGGCCATTTTCGCGGCCTTGCGTGAGTTGGATATAAAAGTGCCACAACTCTTCCGGTGAATGACCCGAGACGATGTTGCTGCGCAAAAGGTAACGGCCTTCCCGTTTGCGCGCCTCCCGCAGCTTGTCTTTGCGCAGGCTGAAAGAGAGCTGCGCTGTCTTGGGTGCCACGGCCGTTTCCATCAAGCGGGCCGCGGTCGGAAAATCGTGCAGTGCCGCCCCCAACTTCTTGAGCAGTTCATCGCGCTTGAGCTCCATCTGCCGTAGTTGCTTGAGCCGTTTGCAAAGCCCTTTGAGCTGGCGCCGGCGCATGGCCCGTTCCTTACTCACCCGGTCCTGGCTCTGGGCCAGCACATACAACTCCTTGTCTTCGGTCAGCAGCTTGACCCCTCCCCGGAAGGCTCATCATTCATAGCGGAGCGCTTCAATTGGATCCAACCCGGCGGCTTTGCTGGCTGGGTAAAATCCGAAGAATATCCCGATCACTGAACTGACGCCAAAGGCCAGAAGGATGGAACCGGTGGAGACAACCGCTTTAAAATCCGCCACCATGCCCACCAGTCTTGAGGCGCCCACGCCCGCAAGCACTCCGATAAGGCCACCCAGGAGGCTTAGAGTGATCGCTTCGATGAGGAACTGCAGCCGGATGTCGCCGGGCTGCGCTCCAACGGCAATGCGAATGCCGATCTCGCGGGTGCGTTCGGTCACACTCACCAACATGATATTCATGATGCCGATGCCGCCGACCAGCAGCGAAATGCCGGCAATCGCCCCAAGCAGGAGGGTGATGATCCTGGAGATGGAGCCGACCGTGTCCGCGATTTCCTTCTGGTTGAAGATGTTGAAATCGTCATCCTTCTCTGCGGTCAGGCGATGACGCTGGCGAAGCAGGCTCGTGATTTGTTGCTGGGCCGCCTCCATGCGGGCGGCGCTGCCGACCTGGAGGTTGATCGAACGCAGGTATTTCTCGCCCGTAAGGCGTTTCATGGCCGTGGTGTAAGGGATGATGATCCGGTCGTCCTGGTTCTGCCCGCCCATGCCCGCGCCCTTGCTTTCCAGCAATCCGATGATAACGAACGGGATATTCTTCACCCGCACAGCCTGGCCGACCGGGTTGAGCGGCCCAAACAACTCATTGGCGGTCTTGGAGCCGATGATCGCGACTTTTGCCGCGGCTCGCACCTCCCGCTCGGTAAACATGGCACCGGAAGCCAGCTTCCAGTCGCGAATCTTCAGATAGTCCGGGGACTCTCCGGTGATGGTGGTGGACCAGTTGCGCCCATTGGCGATGGCTTGGGCGGTGCTGGACACCTCGGGGCTGACCGCCACCACATCCGTCACCTCGCGGGCAATGGCATCCGCGTCAGCCAAGGTGATCGTGCTGGCGCTGCCCAAGCCGGTGTTCACACCGCCCGAGCGCCGGCTGCCGGCAAATACGCTCAGCAGGTTCCGGCCAAGAGCGGCGACCTGGGACTCGATGCGCGCCTGCGCCCCGTTGCCCACGGCGACCATGGCGACTACGGAAGCCACCCCGATAATGATCCCGAGGGCCGTAAGGGTTGAACGCAGCTTGTTACGGCGCAGGGCGCGCAGCGCGATCAGCGCCGTCAAGGCCGGCCGGAGGAGGAACGTCCAAAGGTATCTGGCAAGGAGCATAGGTCAGGCGAGTTGGGCGCGTTTTTGGGCCTGGTCAAGCGCGGCTAGTTCCTGCGGGGCGAAGCGGCGATTCTCGGTAGGTGTATCGCTGATAACCTGGCCGTCGCGCATCACTACCATCCGTTTGCAGTAAGCGGCAACGTCCAGTTCGTGAGTCACCATCACGATAGTAATGCCGGAGTCGTTGAGGTCCTGGAACAGGCCCATGATTTCAATGCTGGTGCGGGTATCCAGATTGCCGGTCGGCTCATCGGCAAGGACCAGCTCCGGCCGGTTGACCAGGGCACGGGCGATGGCGATCCGCTGCTGCTGCCCGCCGGACAACTGGCTCGGGTGGTGCCCCAGACGGTTACCTAAACCCACTTTCTCGAGCGCTCCCACCGCGCGCTGTCGCCGCTCGTGCAAGGAGATGAGCGGATGGGTGTAGAACATTGGCAATTCGACGTTTTCCAGCGAGGAGGTCCGGGCCAGCAGGTTGAAACCCTGGAACACAAAACCCAGTTTACGATTCCGCAGGACCGCCAGTTGCTTGCGGTTGAGCCCGGCAACGGCAGCGCCGTCCAGGACGTAGCTCCCCTCTGTGGGTCGGTCCAGGCAGCCAAGAATATTCATGAGCGTGGATTTGCCCGAGCCGCTGGCGCCCATGATCGCCACGAATTCTCGGCAACGAACGTCCAAATTGACGCTCCGCACCGCCTTCACTTCGACCTCTCCCGTCCGGTAGATCTTGGATAGGTCGCGTAGTTGAATGAGTGGGGCGCTGTTGCTCTGTGTGCTCATGGGGCCTGAGGAGGCGGGCCGCCGAAGCTGCCGGGCTTAGCGCCGCCAGACAAGGTTGCGGTGACCAGCGGGGTGCCCTCGGTCACACCCGACAAGACCTCCGTGTCCACCCCGTCGCTCAAGCCGACTTTGACGATGAGGGGGGTGAGCCTCGGGCCCGCGGGACCAACCGTATAGACCAGACGCTGGCCGTGATCGAGCTCCGCCGGCGGGGTTTGTTGAAACAGCGCACCCTCAGGCGGGGTGTAACGGAGGGCGGCGTTGGGGATCTTCACCACATTCGTGCGCGCCGAGACGAGGATGGAAACATCGGCCGTCATGCCGGGAAAGAGCTTTTGTTGGGGATTGTCCACCGTGATCATGGTCTCGTAGGTCACCACGTTCTGGGTCGTGGTCGGCGCCCGGCGAACCTGGCTCACCTGCCCGTGAAAAACCTCGTCTGGAAACGCATCCACGCCGAAGTTCGCCGCCTGGCCATCCCGCACTTGGCCGATGTCCGCCTCGGAGACGGCGGCGCTGATGTTCATCTTGGTGATGTCCTGGGCAATGGTGAAGAGCACCGGTGTGCTCATGGCGGCGATGACCGTCTGGCCGACGTCCACCTTGCGGGAGATCACGATTCCGTCCACCGGGGCCGTGATCTTGCAGTAGCCCAAGTTGGCCTTCGCGCTCTCGACCGCCGCTTCCTTGATGATGACCAGGGCCTCCGCTTGAGCCAGTTCGGCGGTGGCCTGGTCCAAATCCAATTGAGATGCGGCCTTCTTGGGCACCAGGATCTTCTTCCGTTCCAGGTTCTGTCGCTTGAGCGTGACATCCGCCCGAGCGCTGGCCAGGTCGCCCTCAGCCTGACGCAGGGCGGCGGCATAGACCGTCGTATCGATTTCCGCCACGAGCTGGCCCTTCTTCACCGGCGAGTTGAAGTCGGCGTAAAGGGCGACGATTTTGCCCGATACCTGGCTGCCGACGTCCACGCTGACGACGGCGCTCAGCGACCCGCTGGCGGTGACGTGCATTACGATATTGCCTCGCGAGGCTGGCGAGGTGCCATATTTGCGAGGGAGGCCCCCGGGCGGTCTGCACCCGGAGCTAATGATGAGTGCCGCCACGATCGTCGGCAGGGACTTGAGTTTCATAAAGCGTCTCATTGCCAGCCTCCGCCGAGCGCCTTGTAGAGCGAGATCTGGCCGTCGAGTTTATTGAATTGGCTCTGGAGGAGGTTTTGCTGCGCGCTGTAAAGATCCTGCTGGGCGGACAGGACATTCAGATAGGTATCCTCCCCCTGCCGATAGCGCGCGTTGGCCAGTTCGAAGCGGCGCTGCTGAGCGGCGATTAGCGTCGTTTGCTCCCGAATCTGTTGTCCGTAGGTATCGACCGCCACCAGCGCATCGGCCACTTCACGGAAGGCGGTCTGGATGGCTTTCTCGTAATTGGCCACTTCGATGCGGGCGGCCACCCGGCCGGCGTCAAGGTCGGCGCGGTTCTTGCCCCCGGTGAAGATCGGAATGGTGATCTGCGGCGAGAAACTCCATACGCCGGTGCCGGAGCCGAATAATTGCGAAAGCTGGGAACTGGTGGTGCCTATCGAGCCGGTGAAGGTGATCACGGGGAAAAAGGCGGCGCGTAGAGCGCCGATATTAGCGTTGGCCGCCTTTAGAGTATGCTCCTCTTCGAGTATGTCCGGCCGGCGCTGCACCAGCTCGGAGGGCAATCCCGCCGGGACCTCGGTGAGGAGGTTGGTGTCGTTGAAGGACCTCGGCGCCGGCAGGTCGGCGGGGAGAGGCCGGCCGACGAGCAGGACCAGGTAATTCAGCGCTTGGGCCCTCTGCCGCTCGTAAGTGTGCATGTTGATTTTGGCGGTCTGCACCTGTCCTTCCGCCGTGCGCAAATCCAACTCACTGGCCGCTCCGGCATCAAAGGTGGCTTGGTTGAGATCGTAGGATTCCTGAACCGCCGCCAGCGTTTGTCGGGCCAGTTCGAGTTGCTCTTGGGCCTGGCGCAGGGTGAAGTATTGGGCGGCGATTTCGGAGACCAGCAGGATTTGGGCGCTACGCTGGGCCTCCACGGTAGCGAAGTACTTCTCGAGTGCCTGGTGATTCAGGCTGCGCACGCGGCCAAAGAGGTCAACTTCGTACGAGGTTGTGCCCAGGCTGGCGCTCCACTGGGCCGACGTAAAAGACGCGGTTCCACCGGAGACGCCGCTCCCCTGGGGAAACCCGGTCAGTGAAGACTGGGAGCGGGCATAACTGCCGCTGGCATCCACGGTGGGGAACAGCGACGACCGGGTGACGCGGTACTGGGCGCGGCTTTGTTCGACGCTGAGCACGGCCACCTTGAAATCCCGGTTGTTCGCCAGTGCCAGTTCGATCAGCTTCCGCAGGCGTTCCTCGGCAATGAAGTGGCGCCAGGCAATGTCCGCGGCGTCTCGTTCCCGGGTCGTGTTAACCCCCGGATACCGCCCGGCCACGGGCGCAGGAGGACGTTCGTACTTGGGAATCATCGTGCAACCCGACGCTAGAAGGACGAAGCTGAAAAAAGCGACCTGGCGTAAGGTCCTTGCTGCCCCACACGGTAAAACCCCGCTGGCGGCTTGGTGGCCTGCGTCGGCGGCTATCACGACTGGTTTCATGGTCAGACGAATGCTCAGTATGTTTGTTCTGGGGCAATCTGGATCGCTTTCGACCGGCCGACGTCCGATTTGGAACAAAAAGGCGGGAAGTCGGTGCAAACTGCCGAAAATGTGGCATGAATCCTGGCGGTTCCTTGCTGGGAAAATGAGTCCGAGGACAACCCTGAGACCTCACACTGGCTCCCGGCCTGACCGAAGCACCGAGCGGTTAATGAAACCCTGGTCGGCCTGGGCGGTTGCGGTCTCGGGTGCGCTAGTGAAATTCCAGCCGTTGCTGGATTTCCCGAAGCGGGCGCGTGGTGGGAAAGCACTTTCCGTTCTTGAGCACGATGACGCTCTCGCCCTTGAACATCGGCTGCAGCTCCCGGACTCGGTCGAGGTTGACGATCACCGATCGGCTGATCCGCAAGAAGCGGTCCGGTGGCAGGCTGGATTCGAGGGAACTCATCGTCTCCCGCAGGACATGGTTTTCCTTGCCGACCTGGACCACGGCATACTTGCCGGCCGCCTCGATAGCATCGATTTCCTCCACGTCGACGAAGAGAACTTTGTCCGGGGTCTTGATGGCCAGCCGGTTAAGGTAGGCGGGCGCCATCGGGCGCTCGTCCAGCAATTCCAGGAGCCCGCGGGCCGCAGCACCCGCCTGCCTGTTGGCGATGAGTTCGCGGGCCCGCTGGATGGCTTCTTTGAAGCGATCGGGTTTGAACGGCTTCAACAGGTAATCGAGCGCATGCGCGTCAAACGCTCGCAGCGCATGCTCGTCATAGGCGGTCGTAAAAATCACCACCGGCAGCCGTTCCCGGGGAACTCTCCGCAACACCTCGAACCCGTCCATCTCCGGCATTTGGACATCCAGAAAGAGCAAGTCCGGTTTGATCGCTTCGAGCTGCTCAACCGCAGCGATGCCGTCCTCGCACTCGCCGGCGACCTCGAGGTCGGCCTCTTCGCTCAACAGGAGGCGGACACGTTGGCGCGCCAAGGGTTCGTCGTCCACAATCAGCGATCGGATCTTCATGCTGCTCCTTCACCTGAAGGGGATGAAATCCCTGTAGGCTCGGTGTGAAAGGGGAGGCGAATCTCGACCAGGCTACCTCGCGGCTCGGCTTTAGCGAAGGAGAACCGCTGGTTCGGTCCATAAAGCTCCCGCAGCCGAGCCTCCGTGTTCGGCAGCCCGATGCCACAACCTTGGAACCGGTTCGCGCACGCCGGCAAGGGCCCATTGCCATTATCGCGCACGACCAGGTGCAGTTCCTTTCCGTCTCGTGCCGCCCGGATCGTGATGAGCCCCGGGGCTCGCTGAGGTTCGATCCCATGGCGAATGGCGTTTTCCACCAGCGGCTGAAGGATAAGGGCTGGAACCAGGGCTTTCATCAGCTCTTCGGGCACGTTCTGCTCCCAGCGCAGGCGCTCGCCGAAGCGCTTCTGTTCGATCCCGATGTAGGCGCGGATGAACTGAAGCTCGCGCGCCAGGGGGATCTCCTGTTCCTCCATGCTATCCAGCGACCGGCGCAGCAACTCGCTCAGGTCACCCACCATTTCATCGGCGGCACGCGGGTTGACATAAATGAGCGTGGAAATCGCGTTGAGCGTGTTGAACAGGAAATGGGGGTTAATCTGCATGCGCAATGCCTGCAGCTTGCTGCGGGTAAGTCGTGCCTCCAACTCGGCCGCGCGCCGCTCCCGTTGCTCCGAACGCCGAAAGTTCGTAATGGCCTGGCAAACCCCCACGATGGACCAGTAAACCAGGGTATCCAACCCCGCCCGGAGGCTCAGAAACCCACCGAGGGCACGCTCGTCTCGCTTCAATGTTCCCTGCCCAGCCTCCCGCTGCCGCGCGACCTCGTCCGGCGGCGGCGGCATCGGGATGAGGTGCCGGAAAGCAAGCTGGCTTACGGTAACGGCCACCCCGCAGGCCAAGACATGGATGACGAGGTTCCGGAAGAGCCGCTTCCGCTCAAACGAAAAGCCAAACGAGAGCCAGACCACCACTGGCAGGAGGGGCAGCCAAACGATCCAAAACAGAGCTCCGGAAGCGAACGCGTAGCTCCACGGAATACGGCCGATGAGCGCGAATGGGATCCCAAATAGCAGCACGAGACTCACCCACAAGCCCAGCGCCAGGGCCGCAACCCCAACCCGGCGAACGATTGGCTTTCTAGCGCTCGTGGCATTCACATCTCTGTCTTCGGTCTCAATTCGCCCCTGCCCCACGCGGGCAGGTTGAGCCCATGATAACCTTCCCACGCTCCGGGACAAACGTTTTGGAACGAAAGCCGGTTTTTTTGGAACGAATCGAGGGTAACCGGGAATGAGTCCCCAAGGAAAACGATATGGCTCTCCCGGCCTCGCGCTAACCTGGTCCGGCAGCCATAGCCTTCGTGTCGTGGAAGAGCACGCGCGTGCGCCAAGACGGGTTGGCGCGTGCATGCCTGCGCGTTGATGGGGAATCATTACCACCTGCTGCTCCAAACGGTTGCGGCGGCCCGGACGCCCGTTGACACCGGGCTGAAGCCGCGGTGTGAATGAGACGTCTCGCCGGCGTATGAACTATGCGGGCTGAGTCCCAGCGGTCGGGTCCAGGATTTCGCGATACAAGGTTCAAGCCGCTCAATCTCAACGAGGCTGGCGGCCCGAGCAAACGTCCTGCAGCAGCCCCAGCTCCTTCGCGGCAAAGACACGATAGTCGTAGCGTCGGACGAACTCCTGGCCCTGGCGGCCGCGGCGCTGGAGTGAATCCGCGTCGTCGAGGAGGCGCAGGATTTCCCTGGCCGCCCCCGTGATGTCGCCCAGGGGAACCAACTCGAAACAGCCTGGGAACACCTCGCGAAAGACGGGCAGGTCGTAGGAAACCACCGGCAGCCCGGTTGCCAGGAACTCCGTCACCGACAACCCCCAGCCTTCCTCGTAAGACAGGCTGAGCCCAAGCCGGGCCTTCTTGAGATACCGGTTCTTCTCGTCATCGGCGATGCCTCCCGTGAAGACGACCGACTGGGTCAGGCCCAGGTCCTCGAACAGGCGCTGGCTCTGGAGACGATGCGGCCCCTCGCCGATGACCACCAGGCGCGCCTTGGGCCGTTGGCCGACGACCTGTTGCCAGACCTTGGGCAGGTCGAACACACCCTTGTGGAGGTGCATGCGGCCAAGGAACACCACGTCGAATTCCTTGGGTTCTTCAGGCAATCGCATCAATGCCTCCAGATCGATCCCGTCGCCGATGGGGACCACGGACCTGGGCTTCAGGCCGCACAATTCATCGAGGCGGCGGAGTTCCCCGGCAATCCCCGTGTTCGAGCAAATGACCACGTCCGCGTGGCGGTGGATGAGCCTGGCGCTGACACGCTCGGCCGCCAGGAACAGGCGGTCCCAGGCGCTGCGCCGGCCGGGCTGGAACTGGAGGACGTGATGGATTTTGACCGCGATCTTGGCCCGCTGGCGCCGCGCGAGGACCATGGCCGAGTAAAACTCGACCACGAACTGGCCCGTGGCATAGACCAGGTCGTAACGCTCCGGCAGGCGCGTCCAGTGGCAGGTGAGCATGCGCCAGAAATAGGCCGGGAAATAGAGCCAGGTCTTGGCCAGGTAATTCGTGGCGTCGAAGAGTCGGTCGCTGGCGATAAACCGCGCCGCGGGCGGGGCCAGCTTCCGGAATTGGGGGAACGAGGCCCGAGCCAGGAGGAAATCAGTCTGGTGCCCCTGGGCCATCCAATAACTGGCCTCCAGGGCATAGAGACGCATCACCCCCGAGACGGACTTCGAGTCCATCTGGGTGTTGTACACGAACAGTATCTTCATCCGGCCCCAGGTCAGGCAACGCCGTGCGCGGCGACCTGCTGTGCCACCCAGGGATAGGTGCGCTCGATTCCCGCCCGAAGGTCAAACCGGGAGCGCCAGCCGATCGAGTACATGCGCTCGTTGCTGAAATTCCGGGACTGGACCCCCACCGGACCCTTCACCGGCCTGACCACGATTTTCTTGCCGGCGACGGCGGCGACGGTCTCCACCAACTCCTTGACGGTCACATATTGGGGGCAGCCGATGTTGGCCGCGCCCTCCAAGTCCGAGTGCATGAGCCGGAAGATGCCGTCCACCATGTCGTCCACGTAAGTGTAAGAGCGCACGGCGCTGCCATCACCCCACATGTCCACGGCTCCGCCCTCCGGGGCGGCGGCGACCTTGCGGCAGATGGCGGCCGGCGCCTTTTCCCTCCCGCCGCGCCAGGTGCCCTCCGGGCCGTAGCAATTCTGGAACCGCGCGATGCGCACCTTCATCCCATAGCGCCGCCCGTAAGCCATGGCCACCCGCTCGGAATAGAGCTTTTCCCATCCATACTCGTTGTCCGGGTGGGCCGGCACCGCCTCGGACTCCGCCATCTCAGGCTCTCCGTGTTTCATGTCCCGATAGACGCACACCGAAGAGGAAAAAAAATACCGTTCCACGCCGAGCCCGGCCGCGGTATGGACCGCATGGACGTTGATGAGGACGCTGTTGTGCATGATCTCGCACTCGGCGGAATGGATGAAGCCCATGCCCCCCATATCCGCCGCCAGTTGATAGACTTCGTCCGGTTTGCCGCCGCGCACCGTCAGGGCCTCCCGGCTGTTCTTCTCCTCGCGCAGGTCCAGCACGCGAAACTCATCCGCCGCCGTGGGCGCGAACTCGGGCACCTTGAGATCGACGCCCCGCACCCAGTAGCCTTCGCCCTTGAGGCGCTTGACCAAATGGCTGCCGATAAAGCCGCCCGCTCCGCATACGACCGCTGTCTTCATTCTTTGCTCTTTCGTTTTTTGGATGAGTTGATCAGGTGTGGCTTTTTACAATGAAAGCACCCGGCTGTCAATTACGGCCCGGCTCCGCGACGGGGCGCGACCCATTGCCCAAACGCCCCGGTTCTGCTAAGGGTATCCTATGCGATTTGTTGTCCAACGCAGCGAACTCCGGGACCTGTATGAGAAGGCCGCCGCGGGCCAACGGATTTCCGAGGCCGATGCGCTGCGGCTTTTCGAGAGCCGGGACTTGCACGCCCTGGGGGCGATTGCCGAGGCGGCACGGCAACGCCGGGTGGGCCGGCGGGCCAGCTACATCATCAACCGCTACCTCAACTATTCCAATTACTGCATCCTGAGCTGCCGGTTCTGCTCCTTTGCGCGCAAGAAGCGCGATGCGGACGGGTTCCAGTTGAGCATCCCGGAGATGGTCGAGAAGGCGCGCCTGGCCCTGGACCTGGGCATCACCGAATTGCATATTGTTGGCGGATTGCACCCGACGCTGCCCTTCAGCTACTACACGGGCATGCTTGAGGCGCTCAAGGCGGTGGATGGCCGCCTGCAGTTGAAGGCATTCACGGCCATCGAAATCCTGCACTTGGCCTGGCTGGCGAAAAAATCGGTTGCCGAGACATTGCTCGCCCTCAAGGCCGCCGGACTGGATTCTCTCACCGGCGGCGGGGCGGAGATTTTCCGCAAGGAAATCCGCACCGCCATTGCCCGGGGCAAGGAATCGGCCGAGGAATACCTGGATGTGCATCGGACCTGGCACCGGCTGGGAGGGCGGAGCACTTGCACGATGCTCTACGGGCATGTCGAGTCGCCCGCCGACCGGGTGGACCACCTGCGCCAATTGCGCGCGCTCCAGGACGAGACGGGCGGCTTCGTCGGGTTCGTGCCCTTGCCCTATCAGGCAGAGAACAACGACCTGCCCGTCCACCATCCGCCCACCGGTTTCGACATGCTGCGCACCCTGGCGGTGAGCCGCATTTACCTCGATAACTTCCCCCATATCACCGCCTACTGGGTCGGCCTGGGCCTCAAGGTGGCGCAACTGGCCCTGAGCTTTGGGGCCGACGACCTCCACGGCACCATCGTCGAAGAATTCATCTTCCACATGGCTGGGGCCAAAACCCCGCAGTTGCAGACCGAGGCCGAGATGGTCAAGGCCATCCGCGAGGCCGGCTGCATCCCGGTGCAGCGAAACACATTCTACGAGCCGATCAAGGTGTGGGACGGCCCGGAACCTGCTCTCGATTTTTGACTTGGCAACTTCCCGCGATGACGCACCTTTCAGGGGTGATTCATGCCAGTGCTATGGTCCATCCCAAGGCGAAACTGGACCCGTCGGTTCGCGTCGGGCCGTTCGCCGTCATTGATGAAGGGGTCGAGCTCGGCCCCGAATGCGAGGTCGGTCCGCACGTGTACCTGACCGGCCTCACCCGTATCGGGGCGCGCAACCGGTTTTTTGCCGGCTGCGTCATCGGCGAGGCCCCGCAGGATTTGAAATACAAGGGCGAGCCTACGGAGCTGCGAATAGGCGATCAGAACGTCTTTCGCGAGCATGTCACCGTCCACCGGTCGAACCACGAGGGCGCTGCCACGGTGATCGGCTCGAACAATTACCTCATGCAGCACAGCCACGTCGCCCACAATGTCACGTTCGGGGATTATGTCATCCTGGCCGGCGGCGCCCTGGTGGCCGGCCACGTCAGCGTAGGGGATCGCGCGTTCATCTCCGGGAATTGCCTGGTCCATCAGTTCGTGCGTATCGGCACATTGGCCCTCATGCAAGGCGGTTCGGCCATCAGCAAGGACCTGCCGCCTTATACGATCGCGCGCGGCGGCAACGGCATTTGCGGCCTTAACACCATCGGCCTGCGTCGCGCCGGCCTTTCCATGGCCGAACGCTTCGAGTTGAAACATCTCTATCACCTCCTGTTCCGCTCCGGCCTGAACGTTCAGAACGCCGTCGCCGACGCGCGCGGAAAATTCTCCAGCGCGCCTGCCCAACTCATGCTGGATTTCATCGCCGCCTCAAAACGCGGCATCTGCTCCGATGCCGGCCGGCCCATGCGTTTGGAGGCCGGCGTCGACACGGAATAGCGGCAGCGCCCGGCCTCCGGCGCTCATGTGCCCCCTCGCGGCCAGAACCGGAGCCAGAAGCGCTGGGGGGACTGGATGAGAATCTCGCGCAGGAGTTCTTCCATGCCGGCGGCTTCGGGTTCGTCGAGCCATCGGGCGCAGACGAGCGTGCAGAGGAAGGCGAGCGAGGTGGCTGCGAAGAAGACGGTGTAGTGGTTCCAGACGAGGCCGAGCCAGACGGAGGAACGGTCGCCGATGGCATCGATGAGCAAGCCCCACCCGATGGGCGCCAGGCCCAGAGTGACGTTGCCGATGACCGAGTAAAGCGCAAAGAAGTGGCTGCGTCCCATGACGGGGATGACGGCCATGGCCAAGCGGGTAGTGGCCATCTGCACAAGGGCGGCCAGCAACCCCATCAGGAATTGCAGAATGAGGACCACGGACAGCGTTTCAGGCAAGACGCCGCCCGAAAGGCTCATCCAGCCGCCGAGCACCACCACCCAGGCTGAGAAGCAAAAGGCCAGGACCGGCTTGCTTCCAAGCCGATCCAGGCGCGAGCCCAGGAACCACAAGCTGCACAGTCCGCCCAGAAACGCGACCGAGCTTACCAGGAGGATGCTGCACTCGGACATGCCCGTCTGGGTTTTGAGAAAAGCCACGGTGAAGGCCGTCATGCCTCCGTAGGCGACGGAATAGGCGACCAGCGTGACGAGGAGTTTGCTAAACGGCGGGTATTTCATCATGGCCACCCACGGCACGGGGGCCTTTGCGGAGCGGAATTCCACGGGGATTTCGACATCGGGAATGCGCTTGAGGAAGCTCAGACTCACGGCGCCCATGACCGCGCTGAAAGCGAAGAGGATGGAGAACTGCCAGGCCCGGCTCGGCCCGGCCAGACAGCCGGCCGCGATGAGGAAGGTGAGAAAACTGGCGAGGTTTTGGACCCCGGCGTCGCGGGCGAGGTATTTGCCGCGCAGGGAGGCGGGGACCAGGGCGGTAATCCAGGGGAGCCAGGCGCAACTGGAGATGCCGCGCGAGAGGTTGAAACAGAACAGGAGCATGAGCATGAGGGCCAGGAGGGTCCTGGCCTCGAGAAACCAGCCCGCCAGGGGCACCAGGGCCATGGCGAAGATGAACATCACCCGTGTGCCCCACCCGGCATAGACGAACCGCTTGAAGCCGATGCGGCCGATGTGGTTGGCGGCCGGGATTTGAAAGATGACCAGCAGCGGCATCATGCCGGCAATGATGCCCAACACGGTGGCACTGGCCCCCAGCGTCTTGGCGTAGAGCACCATCGGGCTGTTGAGCACCACCTGATAGGAAAAGGCGTTGAACGTGGAGAAGAGGTAGGCGTTGTGCAGGCCGTGGGGGAAACACTCCCGTTCCCCCGGCTCGCCCAGTCTATCCGTTTGGGCTTTGGTCATTGGTCAGCGTCGTCCAGGGTCATTCTCCGATGACCGATGACCCCTTTTCAATCCTCAAATTGGCTTTGCAGAGCTTCAGCCATGGTGCATCATCCGTTCCCGGCTTATGAACGAACATACTTCCAACTCAGGCAATTTCAACCGTCGCGCAGTCATCAAGTGGTCGGGCGCCGCGCTGGGCGTGGCCGCCCTTGGGGGGCTGGGCTCGGCCCCCGCCGCGCGCGCGGCCCAACTCTGGCTGCCCCGCGCGCGCCCCTTGTTCAAGAAAGGCGACGTTATCCTCTTCCAAGGCGACTCGATTACCGACGCGGGCCGGAGCCGGGAGAAGGCCGGCGAGGCGAATAATCAAGCAGGGCTGGGCTCGGGCTATGCCTGGCTGGCGGGAGCGGAATTGCTGGTCAACCGGCCGGACGACGGTTTGCAGGTCTATAATCGCGGGATTAGCGGCAACAAGGTGTTCGAGCTTGCCGAGCGGTGGCAGAGAGATTGTCTGGACCTCAAGCCCAATGTGCTGAGCATTCTCGTTGGGGTGAACGACCTATGGCACACGCTGGACGGCAAGTACCACGGCACGGTGGAGATTTATGAGCGCGACTTTCTGGCCCTGCTCGAGCGCACCCGTAAGGCCCTGCCCAACGTGAAGCTCGTGGTTTGCGAGCCGTTCGTGCTGCGTTGCGGCGCGGTGAATGACAAATGGTTCCCCGAATTCGACGGCTACCGCGCGGCCGCCAAGCGCGTGGCCGCGGCCTCGCGCGCGACCTTCATCCCGTTCCAGTCTATGTTCGACGAGGCCGTCAAGTACGCGGGACCCGCGCATTGGGCCGGTGACGGCGTCCACCCCACCTCGGCCGGCGCCTCGCTCATGGCCTACGATTGGCTCAGGGCGGTCGCAGGGCGCAGTGCGTAACCGCCAATGGCGAGAGGAATGTTAGCAGCCGCGGCGGACGAAGCAGTCTCCTCCGCGGCCTGTCGGGCCGGCTTTTTATATTGGACTTGCCGCCCGGTTTATGGCCTTTTTGTGCCGTTTTTCGGCCCTAAGCGGGTGAGGGCCTTGAAGATTTAATGAAAGCAAGTATTCAAAGAAACGCATTTGGCAACCTGTCCGACGGAACGCCGGTCGAGCTCTTTACGCTCCAGAACGCCAACGGTCTCATCGCGAAGATCACCAACTACGGCGCCATGGTCACCGAATTGCACGTCCCGGATCGGAACGGCAATCTGGGGGACATCGTGCTGGGGTTCGACAATCTGGCGCAGTATCTCAAGGGGCATCCCTGTTTTGGCTGCACTGTCGGGCGGGTCGCCAACCGTATCGCCCGAGGCCGGTTTGTCCTCGATGGCAAGACATACACTCTCGCCGTCAATAACGGCCCGAATCACCTTCACGGCGGCATCAAAGGGTTCGACAAGGTCGTGTGGCAGGCTACCCCCTTGCGCGGGGCCGGCGTGAAGTTTGCCTACACCAGCCCGGATGGTGAAGAAGGCTATCCCGGCACCCTTGCGGTCGAGGTCACCATGCGCTTGACCGACGCGGACGAACTGCGGATCGACTACTCGGCCCACACGGACAAGCCGACCCCGGTCAACCTGACCAATCACTCCTATTTCAACCTCGCCGGAGAAGGCGACGTGCTGGCTCACGAACTCATGCTCGCGGCGGATTATTACACGCCCGCTTACGACGACTTGATCCCTACCGGCCAAATCGCCCCGGTCAAAGGAACCCCGCTGGACTTTACGACTCCGCGGCCGGTTGGTTCGCGCTTTTCGGAGCTCACGTGCGACCCGATTGGCTACGACAACAATTTCGTGCTCAACGGCGGCGGCAAGGCCCTTGCCATGGCCGCGCGCGTGTACGAGCCCAGGTCCGGCCGCGTCATGGAAATGTCCACCACGGAGCCCGGCGTGCAGCTCTACACCGCCAATTTCCTGGACGGCTCTCTCACCGGAAAGCGGGGCGTCGTCTATCGGCGCCACGCCGCCCTCTGTCTCGAGGCCCAGCATTACCCGGATTCGGTCAACCAGCCGAAGTTCCCCTCGATCATCCTCCGTTCCGGACAAGCCTACCGGCAGACCACCGTGCATAAGTTCACCACAAAACCGTTATGACACTGAACGAACTCGCCGCAGAAACCGCCAAGAGTTTTGAGAAGGCATTTGGGCGCCAGGCCCGCTGGATTGCGGCCGCTCCGGGCCGGGTGAACGTCATTGGCGAGCACACCGATTACAACGACGGGTTCGTCCTGCCGATGGCTATCGACCGCTACACGATCATCGCCGCCGCTCCGGCGGCCAAGGGCCGAAAGACCATCCGGCTCCGCTCGACTCAGGGTGGCGGCGCGGCTGTGATCGATTTGAGCCAGCCGCTCAAGCCCGCCTCAAAAGGCGCCTGGTTCAACTACCCGCTTGGGGTCATCGCGGGATTTTTGGCGCGGGGCGCAAAGTTGGGCGGGTTCGACGCCTTTATCGACTCGACAGTGCCACTGGGAGGCGGCTTGTCCAGCAGCGCGGCGCTCGAGGTCTCCACGGCTACCGTGCTGGAGGCGATCACCGGCGACAAGCTCGACCCGGTCGAGAAGGCCCTGCTCTGCCAGAAGGCCGAGCATGAATATGCCGGGATGCCTTGTGGCATCATGGACCAGTTCATCTCCGTCATGGGCAAGAAGGACCACCTCCTGCTCCTGGACTGCCGCTCCCGCATACCCGAATTGGTCCCGATGACAGACCCTGCCGTCGCCCTGCTCATAACGAACACCAATGTGAAGCACGAGTTGACCGGGGGCGGATACGCCAAACGGCGCGCCCAGTGCGAGGAAGCCGCGCGGATGCTCGGCGTTGCCTCGCTGCGCGATGCCACGGCGGAGATGCTTGAAGGCGCTCGCGGAAAACTCGACCCGGTCGTCTGGCGTCGCGCCTGCCATGTCATCGGCGAGATCGAACGCACCCTTCATGCCGCCCAGGGCGTGCGCGCCTCCAACTGGCCGACCGTCGGCCAGTTGATGTACGCCAGCCATTTTTCTCTGCGGGATAATTACGAGGTGAGCTGCGCTGAATTGGACGCCGTGGTCGAGATCGCCCAGGGCCTCGGCTCCGAGGGCGGCGTCATCGGATGCCGCATGACCGGCGGCGGCTTCGGCGGCTGCGCCGTCGCCTTGGTCCGCACCGAGGCACTGCCCGCCATCTCCGCCGCAATCACCTCGCAATACGAAAAGCGCACCGGCATCAAACCCACCCTCTTCGTCTCCCGCCCTGCCGCGGGGGCGACGCTCATCAAATAAATGAAATCGCACACCCGTCGGGCTTTTTTGGAGCGGTCTGTGACTGTCGCGTCCGCCGCGGTGTTTCTTGAGTCGGGCGGGCTGCTCTCCGGCCGGGCGCGTGGGGCGCAGTCCGAGCCGCGGCCCATCCGTTTGGGGGGGCCGCTCTTCGAGGGCGGCAACGACCCCGAGGCCATGGCGCTGGCTCATCGCAAGCTGGGGTATCGCGCGGCGTATTGCCCCGGCGTCGCGTTGAGTGACTCCGAGAGAATCCGCGCCTTGGCCGAGGCATTCGCCAGGCACGATGTCGTCATCGCGGAAGTGGGCCGCTGGGTCAACCTGTTGGACTCGGACCCTGACAAGCGCCGGGAGAACCTCCGGACCGTCACCGAAGGGCTGGCCCTGGCCGAGGCCATCGGCGCGCTCTGCTGCGTGGATATCGCCGGTTCCTTCAGCCCGACCTCCTGGTTTGGCCCCCACCCCGACAACCTCTCCGAGAAGTTCTTCGACGCCAGCGTGGAGAACGCCCGGAAGATCATCGATGCCGTTAAACCCAAACGCGCCCGCTTCACCTTCGAGGTCATGGGCTGGGCCTTGCCCGACAGCCCGGACAGCTACCTGAGGCTCATCAAAGCCATCGACCGCCCGGCCTTTGGCGTGCATCTGGACCCGTGCAACCTCGTCAATTCGCCCGAGAAATTCTATCACAACACCGCGCTTCTGAATGAATGCTTCGACAAGCTGGGCCGCTGGATCGTCAGTTGCCACGCGAAGGACCTGGCCTGGGATGTCGAAATGAACGTCCACTTCCGCGAAGTCATCCCCGGCAAAGGTTCCCTGGATTATGCCACCTACCTCCGGCGCCTGGCCGAGCTGCCCCATAACCCGCCCCTCATGCTCGAACACCTTGCCAGCGCCCAGGACTACACCACTGCCCGGCAGCATATCTTCGAGGTCGGACGCGGCGCGGGCTTGAGCTTTGAATAGCGAAGAAGGCAGCCCGTGAGGGCGTTGCCTTTCCACGAAATAGCCACGCGCGGTCATTGACCCGGGCGATGGAGGCATCAGAAGTCGCAATTTGCGGCATCAGTGTCTCTGGGCGATGGTCTCGGCATGAAAACCGAAAGACCTGCCGGGAACCCACGCTTCCGCGGGCGGAACTGGGACGGGCAATGCTCCGCGCTCCGCCGATTAGCCTGGCTTTTCCCTGTCGTGGCGTGTTTGATGACGCTCAACTCCCGCTCGGCCACCCCCGTGCAGGCGCTCCAGCGTCCAGGCCCGCCGCCGCATGAGAAGGTTCAGACCCTGGCGTTCTCACCAGATGGGAATACCCTGGCCGTGGGCAGCAGCGCGCCCGCTCTCGCCCCAGCCAGCTTTCCGGGCGTTCCTTCGCTCCCCGAGGGCACCATTGAACTCTGCGACCTCAAGACAGGCAGGTGGATGACCCCACTTCGCCAGAGTGCAAAAACCCAAAACGGAGATATGCCGAACCCGGTCGGTGCGCTCGCGTTTTCGCCTGACGGCAAGTGGCTGATCGGCGGTGATGCGCCGGGATACACGCTTTGGGAGGTGGCGACGGGCAAACAGAGGTACCAATGGCGCAAGGGCGTCATGCTCGAACCGCTCTCCCCGGGATGGTCTCCCGATGGCCGGTGGATCGCGCTGCCGTCTATGTTGCAACCAGGCGCCGGCGCCTTTGAGACGGGCCCGAATGGGATCGCGGTGGTTGAGGCGGCGACTGGAAAAGCAAAAATGTTCTTCCCGGTCGAGGTTGGCTACGCGCGAACGGCGCGGATTTCGCCGGATGGCAAATTATTGGCCATGTCGGGCCAGGACTGCACCGTCAGGGTGTTCGACCTGGCGACGGCGACGAACGTTTTCCGTGACGAGGTGCGGACGACCCTGTTCGCCGCCTGCTTTTCACCGGACGGCCGTTGCCTGGTCGCCGGCTCGAGCTGGGGCGGCGTGCTGCTGATCTACGACGTACGTTCCGATGACGGCAAGATCGTAATCACGAAGCGCGGCACCTCGGCCCAAGGAGCGGGCGAGGTGCATAGCCTGGAGTTTACTCCCGATGGGAGGCGGGCCCTGTGCAATGCTTCGCTTGGTGTCGAGCTTTGGGATGCTACGAGCTGGGCAAGCTTCAAGGTCGTCGGCGAAGCTTATGGTCGCTTGTCGCCCGATGGAGGCAGAATCGCTTTGGCCCGGGAGTCCACTCCGAACCTGATTGAGGTATGGGCGCTGGATGAGTTGGAAAAGACGATGACGACGCCGGAAGCGGCCGTCAGGGAGGCCGTCGAAAATGCCGGCCGAGCGCCCTGCATCACTGGCCTGGCATTTATCGATTGGGCCAAACAACAGTGGGCCTTGGACCAGGGCAAGCAGCGCACCGATACTCCGGCGTGGTCCGACCTCCAGCCTTACTTTGGCCTCAACGGATGGCAACCGCGGTGCCCGTCAGGGGGGACTTACACCCTCGGCACGATAGGGGAGAAACCCCGGTGCGGCATCCCGGGGCATGTGCTGGCGGGTGGCCTGGACCCGATGGCGGCCCGCAATATCTGTGTGAATAATCTCGCGATGCTCGATGCGCGCAAGAGGCTATGGGCTTTGGACAAGGGCATGCAGCCTGGCGATACCCTGACGATGTCCGACCTCCTTGGCACCAATCGCTGGATTCCTCGGTGTCCTTCAGGGGGGACTTACACCCTCGGCACGCTCCGCGAGATGCCTCGATGCAGCATCCCGGAGCACGTGTTCGTGGCGCCGCAGGGCAGGGCTCCTCAGGTCAGGACGAGGACTCCAGCCACAAGCCTGGTCTTGCTCGATGCGGCGACCGGCAAGACAGTGCTGGATTTCAAAGGCCCCGTGGCCTCCAGCCCGCCGCTGGCTTTCTCGGCCGATGGCCGCTGCTTGTTGACCGCAAACACGAACCGCGAATTAGTGATCTGGGACGTGCAAACCGGCGAAATGGCGCGGACGCTAAAGATGAATCCTGCCACCGACGCGAGCACGACGCTCCAAGCCGCCGCCTGGGCGCCGGATGGCCAACGCATTCTACAGGTGCGCGCGAACTTCTCGGATCGAACTGAGAGGTCGCGCAAGGTCTTCGTGTGCGACGCGGTCACGGGCGAGGTGCGCCTGAGGCTGGAAGATGCCGACCATGGGATCGCCGAGGCGGCCTTCAGCGCAGACGGGCGGTCCATTCTCACCGCCGGCCGGGTCCATGGCAGCCTTACGTGGTGGGACGCTTCGAGCGGAAACCGGATTCGCGAGGTCATCGAGCTTTGGGCCGATGATCATCCGAGCATCCACGATGGCGTCGTGGACCGCGCCGTCACGCTGGCCGATAACCGCAAGCCTCGGAGCTGGTGGCATGCCTATAACGGGTCCCGCCTTTCCGCGGAGAGCGTTCAGGGACAGCGGTGGCACGAGGGTGTCCAGGACCATGCCGCCCTGGTGCCGGGGGAAAAGATGCTGCTGACCCTGGGCTTAGGCAGTTGGGCGCGGATGTGGGACATCGGGAGCGGAGAGGTGCTGTGGACGGACGGAGGCATGGCCCCTCGATCGGTCGCGGGAGCTTTGCAGCGGCGACCTGCAGGCGTCCTCTTCAGCCCGGACGGCAGCAGGTTCCTCACCCCCGGTCATTCGTTGGGGCCGGCGGCCAGTGAGTTCTGGGAGGCGCGGACCGGGGAGAGACGAGAGCCGAGCTTCCCATTCGAGGAGACCCAAATGGTCGAATTGCAGTCGAGTGAGTTCCCCCCCAAGCCGATTGGTGTCCAAGCACGGCCATTTCCCATCCCGTTTTCAGCCGCCGCCTTCAGCCCGGATGGCGGCCGCTTGCTCACCTGGCAGGCCGCGCCGGTCCATCGCCTGGCTCTGCCGCGCCTTTGGGACCTGCGGACGCAGGCCATGCTCTGGAAAACCGATCTCGGAGGGGTCAAAGCGGGCGCGTTCTCGCCGGACGGCGGCAAGATCGCCGTCGTGATCGATAGGTCCTGGGTCGGGCAGGGCTTTTGAGTCTCCTGAGTAACCGGGCGTTTCCCGTGCCGCATTTGGGGTCTGGCCACGCGCAAGGCGGGAACATGTCCTCCACAGGGACCTAATCTCAGAAAGGAGGCAAACAGGAAATGTCTTTTCAACGCCGAGGGTTTTAACGAAGAATGGCGTGAATACGACGATGATCATGAAAATGCACTCACTCTCCCTGGTAACGTTGGCTTCGCTGGCCCTGTGCCTGCCCGCCAAGGCCGATACGTTCGGAATCGACACACTGGACCTCTCGAAGGTCGAGCAGGGCTGGGGCAGCCCGCAGCGGAACCGCTCGGTTGAGGGTCACGAGCTCTCCATCGGCGGGCAGAAATTCGCCCAGGGCCTCGGCACTCACGCCGACGGCGTCCTTCGCATCGCGCTCGGCGGCAAGGCCCAACGGTTCACCGCCAGCGTGGGCGTGGACGACGAGACCGGCGGCCGGGGCAGCGTCACCTTCCGGGTTGTCGGGGACAATAAGACCCTGTGGGAGAGCGGCGTGATGCGCGGGGGCGCCCCGGCCAAAGAGGTCTCCGTGGACATCACGGGCGTTCAGACGCTCTTGCTGGCCGTGGGTGACGCCGGCGATGGCATGGATCACGACCACGCCGATTGGGCGGACGCCAGGATTGTGATGGCCGAGGGCAAGCCCCAGGCCGTCGGAGCGCCCATCGAAGCCTCCGTGGTGCTGACGCCCAAAGCCGCTCCCACTCCGCGCATCAACGGCCCCAAAATCTTCGGCGCCCGGCCCGCCGCCCCCTTTCTGTTTGCCATTCCGGCCAGCGGCCAGCGCCCCATGACCTTCAGCGCCGAGGGCCTGCCCGCCGGGCTGCAACTGGATGCCGCCACCGGCATTATCACCGGCGCGCTCAACGAGAAGGGGGCGTACCGGGTCACCCTCGGCGCCAAAAACGCCCTTGGCACCGCCACCCGCTCGCTGAAGATCGTCTGCGGCGACTCCATCGCCCTGACCCCGCCGATGGGCTGGAATAGTTGGAACTGCTTCGCTTGCGACGTGACGGATGCCAATGTTCGGGCCGCGGCGGATGCGATGGCCGCCAGCGGCCTGGTCGAACACGGCTGGACCTACATCAACATTGACGACTGCTGGGAAGCCGGCCGCGACGCCCAGGGCACCGTCCTGTCCAATGACAAGTTCCCCAACATGAACGCCCTCACCGAATACGTCCACAGCAAGGGCCTTAAGATCGGGCTTTATTCCTCCCCCGGCCCCAAGACCTGCGCCGGCCACGAAGGCAGTTACAAGCATGAAGAGCAGGATGCGCGGCGCTATGCGGAATGGGGATTCGATTACCTCAAATACGACTGGTGCAGTTACGGCGAGATCGCCCCGCACCCCGACCACCCCGCCTTGCTGAAGCCCTACCAGGTCATGCGCGCCGCGTTGGACAAGGCCCCTCGCGACATCGTCTTCAGCCTCTGCCAGTACGGCATGGGCAACGTCTGGGAATGGGGCGCCCAGGTCGGAGGCAACTGCTGGCGCACGACCGGGGACATCACCGATACTTGGGGCAGCATGAGCGGGATCGGGTTCGCCCAGGCCGGACACGAGGCCTTTGCCGGGCCGGGCCACTGGAACGACCCGGACATGCTCGTCGTGGGCTACGTCGGTTGGAGCGCTCGCGTGCGTCCCACCCACCTCACCCCCAACGAGCAATACACCCACATCAGCCTCTGGTGCCTGCTCTGCTCCCCGTTGCTCATCGGCTGCGACCTCACCAGGCTCGATGAGTTCACCCTCAACCTCCTGACCAACGACGAAGTGCTCGAGGTCAGCCAGGACCCCTTGGGCCGGCAGGCCGGGCGCGTCGCCCGGGACGGCTCGCTCGAGGTCTGGTCAAAAGACATGGAAGACGGCTCCAAGGCCGTCGGCCTCTTCAACCGCGGGGACCAGGAAACCCAGGTGACCGCCAAGTGGTCCGACCTCAAGCTGGCCGGAACTCACAAAGTCCGCGACCTGTGGCGGCAGCAGGACCTGGGCAGCTTCACCGGGCAATTCCAAGCCGCCGTTCCGCGCCACGGCGTCGTGCTCGTCAAGGTTGCCGCCGAGTAGAGGCGCCTGCAAAAACCGGCCCGGGGAGCGCGCGGCGCGTCAGAGCGTAGTCGTTGCTACGACGCTCTGCGGCCTCGCGCTCCGAGGCTCCACGTTCCGCAACCGTGATCCCACCGCACTCACTTCACTTCGAGTCCGTCGGCCAGGGCCCCCCGCTCGTGGTCCTCCACGGCCTGTTTGGCTCGCTCGACAATTGGCACACGGTGTCCGGCAAATTGGCCGCCCATTTCCAGGTCCTGGCCGTTGACCAGCGAAACCATGGCCGCTCCTTCCACAGCCCGGAGATGAGCTATCCTTTGATGGCCGGCGACCTCGTTGATTTCCTGGACGGCCAGGGTATCGAGAGAGCCTCTGTCCTGGGCCATTCCATGGGTGGCAAGACCGCCATGGAGTTTGCGCTGCGCCAGCCCGCCCGTCTCGACAAGCTGATTGTGGCGGACATCGCGCCGAGGGCCTATTCGCCCCGGCACCGGCACATCCTCGACGCCCTCCTTTCGCTCAACCTGGCCGCCTACGGCAGCCGCCATGAAATGGAAACCGCCCTGGCCCCGGCAATCCAGGGCAAGCTCACGCGCCAGTTCCTCCTCAAAAGCGTCGAGCGGGACGGCCAGGGCGCTTTCCACTGGAGAATGAATCTGCAAGGCATCGCGGACAATTACGGGCGCCTCTGCGAAGCCCTCGAACCAAGTCGCGCCTGCGACCGGCCCGCCCTGTTCATTGGCGGCGGACGGTCCGATTATCTGGTTCCCGAGGATTTCGATTCGATTCGCCGCCTTTTCCCCCGCGCGCGCTTCGAAAGCCTGGCCGGAGCCGGCCACTGGGTCCATGCCGACGCCCCGCAGGCCTTCGTGCGGTTCGTCCTCGAGTTCC
The DNA here is from genome assembly GCA_964653485.1 of uncultured Verrucomicrobiota bacterium. GTDB lineage: Bacteria > Verrucomicrobiota > Verrucomicrobiia > Limisphaerales > UBA8199 > CAVQND01. Next base: position 68,367 of record CAZZFF010000005.1, read on the forward strand.
TGCTCAAAGGCGATTAGCCCCCCGTAGGCCCTTTTGGAATGCGGTGGCAACCAAAGCGCGACACCGCTTTGGCTCGGGCAGCCCCTGGCGCGTTGGATGCCCCGCACTGCCGAAATCGCCCTCGCCGCTCTGCTCTGCCGGCGCACTCGAAAATACCACTCTGTCCATCGCCATGCAACAATCGGCGGATGGGGCGTTATCCGGCTTGACTCCGCATGGGTGGGCTTCCAAATTCAGACTAGATTTTCATCGGCTGTGATGATCTGGAAATAAGTAGTATGGCTAAATCGAAGGTTAGCAAGACCGCGCCCTCATCCCCTCGCCAAGATGAATCTCCCGCGGGCGCCCCCGGCGGCGACCCTCCGAGCACTCCCCGGCCCCAAACCGCCGCCCCGCTTCCGCCCGCTGACTCCACTCCCCAGTCCGCTGCCCACGGCACAGCCGAAGACAACCGCAATCCCTCAGACCCGGCGGCGGGCAAGGGACCTCTTTCTCAGGAGATGGCTGCGAAAGTCAAGGAACTGGTCCGCCTGAGCCAGGAGCAAGGTTACCTCTCTTACACCGATATCAACGATGTCCTGCCCGATGCGATGTTATCGCCGGAGGACCTGGACGAGATATACACCCAACTGCGCAACCTCGACGTCGAGATCGTCGACCAGGCCGAGGTCGACCGCATCAAGCAACCCGGACCGGAGGAGGAGGATGAAAGAGCCCGGTTGGACATTCTGGACGACCCGGTGCGCATGTATCTCAAGCAGATGGGCCAGGTCCCCCTCCTGAGCCGCGAGCAGGAAGTCGAAATCTCCAAGCGGATTGAAGAGGCCGAAACCCGTCTCCGACAGCTCATCTGCGGCCTCGGTTTCGCCGCCAAAGAGCACATCGCCCTGGCGGAAAAACTCTTGTCCGACCCTCCCAAAGAGCGCTTTGACCGCGTCATTGTGGACAACAAGATCGACAGCCGCGAAACCCACCTTCGCGCCCTCCAGAAGCTCGTCAAGAAAGTCCGCAAGATGGATATGGAGGTGGATGCCTCTTACTCCCGATGCCAGGGCTGCACTGCTTCACACGAACGCGACAAGCTCCTGGCCGCGTTCAAGAAACTCGACCGGAAGCTCCAGGCCAGTTTCCCGAAGTTCTTCTACAAGCAGAGGGTCTTCGAGGAGATGGCCATGGTGGCGGAGAACATTTTCGACAAACTCCATTCTTCCCTTCGCCAGGTTCGAGGCGCGGATAGCGGCGGCAGGCTCCCCTCGCACCCGGCCCTGGTCCAGGCCGAACGGTCCAAAATCCAGGCCCTCGAGGAGTTCGCCCGCATGCCCAGCGCGGACTTTATCGCCACATTCAAGGAATTGAAGGTCGCCAATGCCAGGGCCATCCAGGCCAAAACTGAAATGGTCGAGGCCAACCTCCGCCTCGTCATCTCCATCGCCAAGAAGTACACCAACCGCGGCCTTTCCTTCCTGGACCTTATCCAGGAAGGAAACATGGGCCTGATGAAGGCCGTCGAAAAATTCGAATATCGGCGCGGCTACAAATTCTCCACCTATGCCACATGGTGGATTCGCCAGGCCATCACCCGCTCCATTGCCGACCAGGCCCGCACGATCCGCATCCCGGTACACATGATCGAGACCATCAACAAGCTCATGCGCACCCAGAAACGCTTGCTGCAGGACTTCGGCCGCGAGCCTTCCCCGGACGAAATCGCCGATGAAGCGCAGCTCCCTGTGGAAAGGGTCCGGGGCGTGCTCAAGATGGCGCAGCAGCCCATCTCCCTTCAGTCCCCCGTTGGCGATAGCGACGACACCAGCTTCGGCGACTTTATCGAGGACAAGACCACCGAAAGCCCTTCCGAAATGACCAGCTTCAGCCTCCTTAAGGACAAGCTGAGCGACGTCCTGTGCAGCCTCACCGAGCGCGAACGCAGAGTTCTCGAATTGCGCTTCGGCCTGGGCGACGGCTACTCCCGCACCCTCGAAGAAGTTGGACACCAATTCAGAGTCACTCGCGAACGCATTCGTCAAATCGAGGCCAAGGCCCTGCGCAAAATGCGCCACCCTACCCGCATCCGCCAACTCCACGGCTTCCTCGAAGTCCGCGACGTGAAGGCGATCGAGTAGGAATGATCGAGGATCGAGAATTCAGAATTGAAAATCGTTTATTGGTAATCGATGCTGCCCGCGTTTATTTACAAATAACCGATTTTCAATGATCAACTCTCAATCCGAGGGGCGGGTGTCGAGCGTCGAGTGTCGAGGGGGAAAGCGCCGCGCGTCCTCCTTCGTCTCTATCTCCGTGCTCCTATGCGCGCCGAGTGCGATGCTCGGCGCGCTCCTCCTGGCCACGCCCGCGCTCCGGGCGGCCGAGCCGCCACCGGCATTTCCGGCGGACCCGGATCAGGCGCTCGAGCGCACCTGTTTCCAAACTGGCGGCGCCTGGGGCGAGGCTGGCAACCTGCGCTCGGACGTGGCCATCGCCTACGGCATTGACGCAGGGCTGCCCGCGCGCGTACGGACTTGGAGCGAGCGCGGCTACCGCGTCCATGTCATGACCGGCGTCGCCTGGGGGGCTTACCAGGACTATCTCTATGGCCGGTTCGACGGCCTCAACCATGAGGATGAGGCCCAGACCGACCGCGAAGGAAACCCGCATCGCCACGGCAACAGCCGTGACATCTTCTACATGTGTCCGGGCACGAACTACGGGAAATTCCTGTGCGTCGGCGTGCGGCGCGCCTTGGAGGCGGGCGCCGAGGCCATCCACCTGGAGGAGCCGGAGTTTTGGGTTCAGGACGGATACGAGGGCGCCTTCAAACGCGAGTGGCGGAGTTACTACGGCGAAGAATGGCAGCCCCCGCACAGCTCGGTCGATGCCCAGTGGCGCGCCTCCAAGCTCAAGTATTTCCTCTACCGCCGCGCCCTCCAGCAGGTCTTCGACTATGTCCAGGATTACAACCGGCGCACCGGCCGCCATGTCCGCTGCTACGTCCCCACCCACAGCCTGCTAAACTATGCCCATTGGCGCATTGTGAGTCCCGAGTCAAGCCTGGCCCGCCTCAACGGTTGCGAGGGCTATATCGCCCAGGTCTGGACCGGCACGGCGCGGACCCCCAACCTCTACCGGGGGCGCCTCCGCGAGCGCACCTTCGATACCGCCTTCCTCGAATACGGCGCCATGCAGAACCTCGTCCGCGCCACCGGACGCACCGTGTGGCTCTTGAACGACCCCATCGAGGACAACCCCGACCATGATTGGCCCGATTACCAGGCCAATTGGGAATCCACCTTGACCGCCTCCCTGTTCCAGCCCCAGGTTTGGCGCTTCGAGGTGGCCCCTTGGCCCGAGCGGGTCTTTCGGGGCCGCTACCCCTCCAGCAGTCCCGATCCCAAGCCGATCCCCGCCTCCTACGCCACCGAACTGCAGACCGTCTTCAATTCCCTTAACGACCTCAAACAAGACCGGGTGGAATGGGACTGCGGCACCCCTGGCGTTGGCATCCTGATCAGCGACTCCCTGATGTTCGAGCGCGGCGCCCCGGCCCCCAGCGACGCCCACCTCAGCCACTTCTACGGCCTGGCCTTGCCCTTGCTCAAACGCGGCTTGCCCATTGCCCCGGTTCAGCTTGAGAACGTCGTGGTGCCCCATTGCCTCGACGGTTTGAGCGTCCTCCTGCTGACCTACCAAGGCATGAAACCCCTCTCTCCCGAGGTCCATGGCCCCCTGGCCCGATGGGTCAACGAGGGCGGCATCCTCGTCGTCTGCGACGATGACGCCGACCCGTTCAACCGCGTGCGCGAATGGTGGAACGGCGACGGGCGCGACTACGACACCCCTCGCCAGCACTTCTTCGACCAACTCGGCATGACGGCCCAAACAACCGCCGCCGCCGCGGCAGGCCAATTTGTCCCCCTCGGCAAAGGCGGCCTCCTCTGGCGCCGTGAGAACCCGGCTCGCATCGCCGCCGACGCCGACGGCGATGCGCGGTGGGCCGACACCGTGAAGCAAGCGGCCTCTCATGCAAAACTGGAGTGGCGCCTGACCAATTATCTCCTCCTCCGGCGCGGCCCGTACCTCATCGCCTCCGGGCTGGATGAGTCAATCGCGGGCGAGCCGAAGGAACTGCGCGGCCGCTTTGTGAACCTGTTCGATCCCGAGCTGCGCCTTCAGCGCGCCGTCACTCTCGCCCCCGCCGCGCGGTTTTTCCTTCTGGACCTTGACGCGCCGGAGCTCGCGCAGCGGCGCCTCCTGGCCTCCGCCTGCAAGGCTCTGCCTCTCAAAGGGGATGCTCACTCCCTCACCTTGGCCGTCGAAGGCGTCGCCGGCACCCCCGCGATCGTCCTGCTCCGTGCCCCCGAACCTCCCCGAGCCGTGACTCTGGCCGGCCAGCCCTGCCCCCAATACCAATACTCCGCATCCGACCGGCTCCTCTGGATTCGATTCACCAATGAATCCCGGCCACGGGAACTGCGCGTGGAGTGAGTGCCGAGTGTCAGGGGCGGAAGAACCGCATCGGCGGCCCCTGGCGCGACCTTTGTGGGATTGGCCATCGCTCGACAAAGTCGCCGGCCGAGAGGTCGGAACCGGCGTTGTTGGGACAAGAGGACCATCTGAGCAAAATGACCGTTCATGTCAGAATTCGGTTGCGGAAAGCCGGCTTCCGGCCATGCTCGACGATATGGCAAACAAGCCAGGTCAACGATGCGCCTACGCGTATATCAGAGTCTCCAGCGCCGAACAGGAAAAGGGCGACTCGTCGAGCCGGCAGACGAAGCCTCGAAATGAGGTCCTGGTGCGGCAGCCCGGGTGGATCCTGGAGGAGACCTCGCTATTGTGAGCATCAGCTCGACCGGAATCTCGTATGCTAAAATCACTGCGGATTGAAAATTTCACGGCCTTTCCCAGGGCTTACCTCCAGTTCGGAGAGGACCTCAACATCATCATCGGCGAGAATGGCTCCGGCAAATCGCACCTTCTCAAGCTCGCATATACTCCAATCGCGCTGAGCGCAACACGTCGTCCAGAAGGCGGCTGGCCGGCCCTGGTCAGCAAAGATGCCCTTCAATCTCTCCTGGCTGCCAAGCTTCAAGGCGTTTTCCGTCCCGACGGCCTCGGGCGTCTGGTTAGGCGGCACCGCGGACGGAGGAACTGCAAGCTGGGTTACCAGTTTTTCAAGCCAGCCCTCGACCTGGCATTCACTTTCTCCACGGTTGCAAAATCCCAAGTTACTATTGAGACGATGCCATCTTGTCGGGTTGAAAAGCTTCCAGTTTTTCTTCCCACGCGCGAGCTATTGAGCATTTACCCCGGCTTCGTCTCACTCTATGAGACCACCGAGCTTGAGTTTCCCGAGACCTGGCGCGACACCTGCATTCTCCTCGGCGCTCCGCTGGCGCGCGGTCCTCGTGAAGCCAACATCAAGACATTGCTCGAGCCGCTTGAATCTGCGATGGGGGGGAGCATCGAGTTGGGACAATCGGGGCGATTCTATCTGAATCTGCCCTCCGGGAGCATGGAGATGCACCTCGTGGCAGAAGGCCAGCGCAAGCTCGCAATGATTGCCCGACTGATCGCGACCGGTTCCCTCCTCGATAAAGGCTGCCTCTTCTGGGATGAGCCCGAAGCCAATCTCAATCCAAAGATCGTCAAGACCGTCGCCAGGACCATTCACCAAGTGGCGGCGAGCGGCATCCAGGTCTTTATCGCCACTCATAGCCTCTTCTTGATGCGCGAGTTGCACATCCTTCAGCAGCAAGACTTCAAGAGCCTCGATACCCGTTGCTTTGGCCTCCACATGGGAGACGACGGGGTCAGCGTACAGCAGGGCAGCACCATGGACGACATCGGTGACATCAGCGCCCTCGACGAAGAACTCGCCCAGTCGGAGCGTTACATCGAAGCCGAAAACCAAACCGCCCCAAGCCCAAGCGTAGGCTCGACGCAGAGGTAGCTAAGACCCCTATGCCCATTCTCACCGAGCAAAAGTTGGCCTGCGCATTTCCTGACGGCTGGCATGCCACAAAGTACGATGGCTGGTCCTTCTACCGGAAGCACTTCAACCGTTGTTCGGACAGTAAGGCCGTCGATTTCCTGGCCTACGATCCCGTGGGCCGGACGCTGTGGCTGGTCGAACTCAAGGACTATCGTCGATTCCGCAGGACGAAAGACGAGAGAATATCACTTTGGGCGGAAGTGGCCGTGAAGGCCCGAGATACTCTAGCCGGCCTGTTTGCTGCCAAGGTGAATGCCTCAGAACCCGATCAACCTTTCGCGGCTCGATGCTTGGGCGCTCAGAAGGTGCGCGTTGTGCTCCACCTCGAACAGCCGCGGACGAATTCAGCGCTGTTCCCACGCGCGTACGACCGCGCCGACGTGCAACAGAAACTCAAGCAGACCCTCGGAGCCATCGATCCCCACCCGAAGGTGGTCGAGACCAATCTCATGGCGGGCGTCCCCTGGACCGCCGAATCAATTCCCTGAAGCGTTCCCACCTGCGGCACCCCTAATTCAAACCTCATGGTAATCATCTCTCGCCCCTCGCCCTGATGATTCGCGAGCGGCGGCCTAACTCGCCCGCGGGATAAGGTGGATGTGCGGCGCTTTGATCAACGCCGACACGGCGTCGCCTTGGCGCAGGAGCATCTCCTCGCAGGCTTGGCGGGTCAGCAGCGCCGCCAGGGGAAAGCCGCAGTCCAGGTGCGCCCGCACCATCGGCCCTTCTGGAACCAGCGAGCGGACGGTCCCCGCCAGGCAATTCCGCGCGCTGGAAGGCACCCCGTGGCCCTTGACCAGGATGACCTCTTCGGCCCGGATACAAACATAGACCTCCTCGGCAACAGTTTGGGGGTCCAAGGCCAAGGCCGTGAGGGTGACCGGGCCGACCGCAACGGTGGCCAAGCCGTCCGCGACCTTGAGCAGGCGCCCGGGCTGGACGGTTTCAATCGCCACGATTGCGGCCACGTCGAGGTCAACCGGGCGGGTGAAGACCTCGTGGGCCAGGCCGTGCTGGAGGAGCTTGCCGCGGTTCATGACCCAGAGCGTGTCTCCGAGGGCCAAGGCATCGGCGCGGTCATGGGTCACAAGCAGCGTGGGGATGGACAGGCGCCGCAGCATCGGCCGCAGTTCGTTGCGCACCCGCGAGCGCGTCGGGGCGTCCAGCGCCGACAACGGTTCATCCAGGAGCAGCAGGCGCGGGCGTGTCACCAGCGCGCGGGCCAGGGCGACCCGTTGCTGCTGACCCCCGGACAACGCCGCCGGCCGCCGTCGTTCCAGACCTCCCAGGCCAAGCCACCGTATCGCGTCCCCCACCCGCGCCCGCGACTCCCCGGCCGGCAGCCCGTGCAGGCCGTAACCAATATTCTGTTCCACCGACAGATGCGGGAACAAGCCGTAGTCCTGCGGCACGAAGCCCACCCTGCGCCTCTGAGGGGACAGAGGACGCTGCATCGCCGGCCCAAACCAGTGTTCCTCGCCGAAGCGGATGGCGCCGCTATCCGGCCGCTCCAGCCCGGCCAGGCACCGCAGCAGTGTGGTCTTGCCGCAACCCGAAGGGCCGAAGAGCACGGTGACTTCAGGGCCGGGCCCGAGGGTGAAGCCCCGGACCTCGATGACCGCGGCGTCATCGAATCGCTTTACAAAGGATGCCTCGAGCGCCTGGGTCATCGTTTGGGCCGGCGGACCAAACGCGCGCTCGCCCAGATGGCCGCGAAAGCCAGGGTGGCGGAAACGCCGGCCAGCGTCCAGGCCCGGGAATCGGCCCCCAGTTGCACCGAGGAGTAGATGGCTACGGGCAGAGTCGTGGTTTGACCGGGGATATTGCCGGCGACCATGATCGTCGCGCCGAATTCGCCCAAGGCGCGCGCGAACGCCAGCATCGTCCCCGCGATGATGCCGCGCCGCGCCAGAGGAAGAGTGATGGTGAAGAGCACCCGCCATTCGCCCGCTCCGAGGGTGCGGGCCAGTTGCTCGAAGAGGGGATTGACCTCCTCAATGGCTGTCCGCGCGGCCCAGACGAAGAGCGGCATCGACATGACCGCCAGCGCCAGCACAACCGCCTTCCAGGTGAAGACGATGTCCAGGCCGAGTTGTTCATAAAGCCAGCGACCCACCGGCCCGCGCCTGCCCAGGAGCGTGAGCAGCAGCAACCCCGTGACGACCGGGGGCAGCACCAGCGGCAGCGAAACCAGCGTCTCCACCAGCGCCTTGCCCCGCCACCGCGGCCGGGCCAGACACCAGGCCACGCCAAGCCCAACCGGCAGCACCAGGCAAGTGCTCAGCGCGGCCATCCGCGCGGTAAACCAGATCAGTTGCCAGTCCTCCGCGCTCACGGCACCGGACTCCCCAGGATAATGAAACCGAACCTCCGGAACACCGCTTCGGCCCGCCTCGACCCGAGGTGCTCCAGGAATCGGCGGCCTGCATCGGGTTGAGGCGCATCCGCCAGGAGGGCCATCGGATAGGAAATAGCCGGCCCTTCCTGGCGCGGCGTCTCGCAGGCTATCCTCACCTTCCTGGAGATGGCCGCATCGGTCTTATACACGATGCCCGCCTCCGCATTCCCGGCCTCGACGGCCGCCAGCGCCGCCCGGACGTTCTCCATCGGCACTACCTTTGGCTGGACCGCCGACCACAGCTTCAGGCCCCGTAGATACTCCCGCGCATAGACCCCGGCCGGGACCGCCTCCGGATCGGCCAGCGCCAGGCGCTTGATCCTCGGCCCGGCCAGGTCTTGCGGCGATTTCACCTCCGCACCGCCCTCCGCCGCCACCACGACGACCAGGGAATTCGACAACCGGCTCCGGCGAGTGCCCTTGGCTATCAAACCCGCATCCTCCAGCGCCTGCATCTTTGCCTCGTCGGCCGAGAAGAAAATATCCGCCCGGGCGCCGGCCTGAATCTGCCTCGCCAATGTGCTGGAGGCCGCCAGGTTGAAAACGACCTTATCTCCGGTCTCCTTCTCATACCCGGCCGCGATCTCCTTGAGACAATCCGTGAGGCTGGCGGCTGCGAAAACGATGACAGTGGCGTGGCGGGCGCCGGTCTGCTCCCCACCCCGCGCGCCCGCCCCGAACCCCAGGGCCAGGAGCAGGCTCGTCAAGACTCTCAGCATGGTGTTAAGTCTCACCCACGCGGCCAATTTGACACAGCCGCCGCTCTGGGCAACATTTTATCCACAATCCAGTAATTGGACCTTGGTGTGGCCTGAATATTGCTGTTGAAACGCTTCAGTCCGGCCTTTTCGCTGTTGACGCTGGCGACATCGCGCCCCTAAGCTATTCCTCGCTAGCTGCTTTGGCGCATGAAGCGCCGGAAGCACAACTAATTTCTATGCCCGAAGGATACTGCGTCAAGTGCAAGGCTAAGAAGGAAATCGTGGATGCCGTGGAAGAGACAATGAAAAACGGGCGGAAGGCCATCAAGGGCAAATGCCCCACCTGCGGCACCGTGATGTTCAAAATCCTGGGAGGCAAGGCCGCTGCCGCCCCCGTGGCGCCGGGGCTTGTTGCCCCTGGCTCGGCCAAGCCCCCTACCACCCCGTGATTTCTTATGTCTCAAGAACTTGCTTATGTCATCATCACTCCTTATTCGCTCCACAAGTCGCGAACCGGCGGAATCCTGAGCCGGCTGATCACGCGGACGGGCCTCGATTTGGCGGGTGCGCGGATGTTTGCCCCGGGGGCGGAGTTGGTCCGGAAGTACTCGGATGAAACAATCTCGGCGAACGACCCGCAGGATCGGCGGATTCAGGAGTTGATCTACGACTATATCCTGCGCAATCTCAGCCCCGACCCCAAGACCGGGCGGCGGCGACGGGTGATGATGTTGCTCTTCAAGGGCGAAGACGCGGTGCGCAAGACCCGTTCCGTCATCGGCAACATCAGCGCCGACCGCCGGGGCGGCGAAACCATCCGCGATACGTACGGCGACCTGATCATCGATGAAAACGACCAGGTCCGCTACTTCGAGCCGGCCGTGCTGGCCGCTCCCACGCCCGAGGAAGCCGAGTCCAAACTCAAGCTCTGGGCGCGTTATTCCGAAACCGATGGCGGCGTGCTGGAGAACGTCATCGCCTATCAGCCGGGCGAGCACCGCCAGCGCACCCTCGTCTTGATCAAGCCGGAGAACTTCCGGTTCCCCACGGGCCGGCCGGGCAACATGATCGATTTGTTCTCCCGTACCGGGCTGTTCATTGTCGGCGTCAAGCTGCACCGCATGAGCGTCGCCCAGGCCGTGGAGTTTTACGGGCCTGTGAGGGAGACCCTCCGCACCAAGCTCAAGGACGTCGTTGCCGCCAAGGCCAGGGCGGCCGTTGAAAAGGAACTCGGCTTCAAGATCGGGCCGGAACGCGAGCAGCAGCTCGGCAACATCCTGGCCCCCGTGTTCGGCGACAACCAGTTCGAGAACATCGTCAGGTTCATGTGCGGGCGCGCCCCTTCCGAGTGCCCGCCGGGCCAGGAAAACCTGCCCGGTTCCGAAAAGTGCATCGCCTTGGTCTATGAAGGCGTCGAGGCCGTCCGGAAAATACGCGACGTGCTCGGCCCCACGGACCCCTCGAAGGCGCCTCCGGGGTCCATCCGCCGCGAGTTCGGCCAGACCATCATGGTCAACGCCGCCCACGCAAGCGACTCGGAAGAAAACGCCCGCCGCGAAATGAAGATCATCAACGTGGCCCAGAACCATTTCCAGCAGGTCGTCCAGGAGACGTACGGAAAGCTCTAGGAACTCATAAATCCGTTTCCGCCGGCAAGGGGGCAGAAACGACTTTTGTTCGGCCGGCCCTGCCGCTAACCTTCGGGCGTGGCTCTGGCTATCGGCGATAAACTGACCTTGACGATATGCGACATTGCTTTCGGAGGCGAAGGCGTGGCGCGATTGGACGATTTCGTGGTGTTCGTGCCATTCGTCGGGGTGGGCGAGGTAGTGGAGACGGAGTTGACGGAGGTGAAGAAGCGGTTCGCGCGGGGCCGGTTGCTGCAGGTGGTCCAGGCATCGGCGGAACGCGTGGCGCCGAGGTGCCGTTATTTCGGCCAATGCGGCGGCTGCCAGTATCAGCACTTGGATTACCCCGCCCAGCTTAGGCTCAAGCATAAACAGGTTTGCGACCTTTTCGTGCGCCTGGGAGGACTGGACCCAAAACGGATTGCCCCCCTCATTCCCTGTCCCCAGCCTTATGGCTATCGCAACCGCATCATGATTCGCAGCCAATGGGACAAGTTCAAGCAGGGCCTGAATATTGGCTACATCCGCGCCGATAACCGGCTGGTGGTGGACATCGAGGAATGCAGCATCGCGGAGCCGGCCCTCAACGAGCGCATTCGCGAGGTCCGGATGCATCCCCCGCCCAGGGGCGGTCTCAAGGTGGTGCTCCGCATCCAGCCTGAAGGGTGGGAAGTGCCGCCGGATTCGTTCTTTCAAAACAATTTCTTTCTGCTCCCCAAACTGGTGGAAGTCGTGCGCGGACGTTTGCAGGAGGCTGGCACGCGCCACTTGGTGGATGTGTATTGCGGGGTGGGCTTTTTCAGCCTGGAACTGGCCGACATGGTGGAGTCGTTTGCAGGGGTTGAACTGGACCGCCTGGCCATCCAGGCCGCCCGGAGGAACGCCGAGACCCGGGGGCGCGCCAACGGCCAGTTTGTTGCCGGCACAGCCGAAGAGGTCCTGCCGGATTTACTGGCCCGCTTCACGGGGCAAATGACTACGGTCCTTCTCGATCCTCCGCGCAAAGGCTGCCGTCGTGAGACAGTGGAGCTGCTCCGGGGCGCGAACCCGGCCCAGATCATTTATATCTCCTGCAACCCCGCAACCATGGCGCGAGACCTCAAGCTTCTGTGCGCGGAAAACGCCTTCGGCGTGGAGCAGGTCGTGCCGCTGGATATGTTCCCCCAGACGGCGCATCTCGAATGCGTGGCGGACCTCCGGCGCGGGAGATGAACATTCAATTCTCAATCACCGTGCTGCTTGGCGCGTCACGATGGGCACGTATCCCGCCTCCAGGCCTTCCGGCGGCGTTACGAGCAGGGCGGGGTCGAGTGTCACCAGGGACCCGTGGCTGGGAGGGGGCATGTATTCCCGATCAATCGGCCAGCTTGCATGGAGCTTCTCCACAAATGCCTGCAGCTTCGCCTTTTTTTCTTCACTCCAATCATATTGTTGGAAGGACGGTTGGTCCACGAAGCGGTACCACGAGTAGGTCACCAAAGAACCGTCGGCGAGTTTGGCAGTGAACGGCCCGCGTTTCGGCCCGGGGCGGCTCCAGGCGCCGGAGGCCGGTGAGGTGTAGGGTTCGCCCTTGCCTGCCAGCTTGAACTCCTGCGAAAGCAACCCGGTCTCCGGAGGGACTTCAGCGGCCGGGACGGCGATGCGTTCTTCCCCGGCGTGTCTGAAGTACTGCGGGAACATCCCTTTCGGGCTGGAGCCGTTATCGAACCACTCCAGGCCCCACACGTTGTCCTCGAACACCTTGGTGTCGAAAACACGTTCCACGCCGGTGATTCTCTTGCCGCCCTGATCGTAGCGCGTGGTGCGCGTCGTGAGCGCGGACTTCCAGGCGCCGTTCGGGTCGAAGCGTCCGGAGCAAACCGGCCCCCCGTCGCGCCAGGCCTTGAAGGCATTGTAGAGGGCCGCCTTCGAGTAATAAGTCACGTCCTGCACCAGGAGGGTTCTTCCCCGGTTGTCCACGGGGAACCGCAGCCTGGGGATTCTCGAATAGGCCCTGCCCTGGGCGTCGTTGCCGTCGAAGCGCGGCACGGTGTTGATCTCCATAGCGCCGCCGCCCATGTTCCCCGGGCGGGCATCCAGCCCGCGCCCGTAAATGAATGGGTATTTGAAGAGCTTGCCGATCTTGCTCCAAGTCTCGGGGATGTAATAGGCAATAGGTCCCTTGAAATTGGCCGCGCTAAGGAAACAGGTCCAGCTCTGGTCGCCGGTGGGCGGGTCTCCCTGGCTGGGATCGGTAAAGGGCAACGCAATCCAGGCATAGCCGAGAAACTGTCCATTGGGATGCCCCTGGAAAGGCAGCGCATCGGGCGGGATCAGCAGCCGGTTGCTCAGTTGGGCGATGCCGAGTCGGTTGTCCGGCAGGGCCTCGTTGCTGTAGAAGAACGACCACCCCGGCGAGCCTACCTCGTAGTCGTAACATTGGGGCGTGGCATTCATGCTGAACTTGGGGGGGCCATAGCGGAAGTGGTTGCCACCCCAGTAGCCCAAGCCGCCTTCGACCGTTTGGAATACGCTGTCCCAGGTCGGACCCCGTTCCCGCCAGGTTCGCGCCAGCGTGCCTTCCGGGGCGAGCGCCGTGGTCTTGTTGTCCGAGTTGTCCGGGGTGATCCAGGAACCCGCCAGGCCGATTTGGAAGTCGGCCAGGGGCTGGTCAATGAGCGGCCAAACCGCGGAGTAGAAGCCCATGCCTGCGCTATAAGCGGACTGCGCGGGGGGGCGGGTCGCGCTAAAGCCGATGTAGCCATGCAAGCCCTCGGAATGGGCTGTGACACGCCCGGTCTCGACCTTCCCGGCGTCCGGGGCTTCCTGTGCGGCACAACTCCAGGACAGGAGGGCCGCGAGGAGGATGGGGACGGGTGCGATTCTCATGGATTGCCTGGTGTTTGAGGGATGTCGTTCACTTGCCCGGCGTCCGCCACTGCTGGAATTCGGGCCGTTGAAGGATAGGGGCCAGGCGCGGGTCTTTTCGGGCCTGCTCCGCCAGGTCGGGTGCCGCTGGATTCTGCTTGAGACGCTCGGCGCTCAGTTCGAGGGCGCGGCGGAGATTGGCCGGAGCGTCCGCGGCGTTGCTGGTCAAGGCTTGAAGGCCGGCCAGATTGTACCACGCCTCCGGGGAAGCGGGGGAGACCTTCACGGCTTTGTCGAGGGCGGCGCGGAGCCTTGCCAGGTCCTGAATTTGCGCGTAGGCCTGGGCCAGCACGTCCAGGGCGGGCTGATTGACCTTCGGGTTGTTAAAGACGCGGTCCAGGGTTTCGACCGCGCGATTGGTCTGCCGATTTTGGAGGTAGGCCGCGGCAAGGTCAAATGCGGCCTGGAAATCGCCAGGGTTCGCCAGCGCGGCTTGCTCCAGGCGCCGGAGGGCCTGGTTGGGCGAGGCGGGGGCCGCGGCGTGGTCCTTCCAGTTCTGGATGGTCTTGATCAGGCCGGCCGCCTGCCCATTGTTGGGGTCCAGCTCCAGGCAGGTCTTCGCGATAACCAGGGCCTCGTCGAAGCGACGGAAATTAGCCAGGAACTGAACGTAACGGCCGACCACCTCGATGTTGTAGGGACAAAAGGCGAAGGCCTGGCGCAGGGCAAAATCGGTCTCCCTGGCCATGCGCTCCTGTTCGCGGGCGGACTTGGCCATGACGAAGAGGCGGTAGTTGTAAACTCCGGCGATGGCGCTGCGCAGTTTCGAGAAGACCTTCTGCGCCTGGTCGTCGCGCACGAACTTGCGGTCGCCTTTGAACCCGGTGAAATCGCGGCGCTGATAGACCTGTTGGACCCACCCCACGATCTCCCGGATGGAGGTATCATACGTAATCCAATTGCCGATGAGGCGCTCTGAATACCGCTCCCAGAAATCGTGATCCCGCCTTATCATCTCCTCCGTCAATTCGGCGGGTGGCTGCCGGTTGAGCTTCATGATGATGCCGAAGGGCGTGAGATAGGGGTACATCCACTTGATCGGGGCGCTCTCCTCGACGTAAAACTCCTTGCCGGGATTTTGGTCGAAGATGATCCTGGTCAGCAGACCGTTGATGGCCATGATCGAAAGCTGGCCGTTAAGCTGCACCTTCCCGTCGGGGAGTTCGACGACCCCCTCGCCCGGTTCGAGTTGGTTGAGCCTGAGCCTTCGGCGGGCATCGGCCGTGTACTCCTGCGTGCAGCGTTGGGCCTCCGATGCCGTGGGAGTGATGATTTCCCTGTCAGGATAGACCCCGCCCAGGCTCCGGGCCAGCTCTGTCGGATAGGCCGCCTCCAGCAGCAGCCGATTGAGCCGGATGCGGGTGTCGCCTTGAGGATTCTCCTTGATGAAATCGGCCAGCGACGGCGTGAGGGAGACCCCTTTGAAGCGTTCGGGCTGGTAGAGCGGGCGTTCCCGTTCCAGCAATCGGTTCAGGTCCCGGGCCAGGGCTTGCCGCAGGAGGGCCTCGTCAGCCTTGCCGCCAAGGAGTGCCTGCGTTGCGGGGCTGAGGGCTTCACAAATGTGCTTCGAGAGCGCGTCCTGGCTGGGGCCGGGGGATAGGCGGGCGGCGAAGGCCGCCAAATCCACGAAGTCCGTCTTGGTGAACCAGGATGTCGAGGTTCGGCGTCGCTTTTCGACGCGCTCACCCACGCGGGTGAGGAAGCGGTCCAGCGGTTCCACGGCGCGGGCCAGGAGGTTGGTTTCCGACGGCTTGTCCTGGAGGAGCAGCCGGCAGAGGTCCTGGAAGAAAGGCGGATCGACCTGCTTGCTGTGGCTGTACTGCGCGCGGATGTAGTTGAGGTAGGGGGGATCGGCCAGGGCGTTCTGGGTGATGATATAGACATCGCGGCGGTCGAAAGCCTGGTCTTGGGCGGGTTGGCAATGGTGCGGTATGAAGCTGTCGCAGAAGATCATGTAAGTCGGGCAGAAACGGCCCGCGTCGGTGCCGCCGAAGAGGATCGCATCCTTTGCCAGTGGCGGATAGAGCGGTTGCTGGTCGGGGCCGCGGAAGGGCGGGCTGAACATGTCGTGGCCGTACCAGTACCCGAACCAATGATCGCGCTGTTCATTGTCCGACCAGTGCGTGAGGATGGAGTGCAACGGCATCAAGGCAAAGAGCGCCAGTGTGATGCCCAGCGGGGCGCGTTGGCGATTGAACCAGAGGGCGCCCACGAATCCCAGCGTCAGGCCCACGAGTAGCAAGCCGGCATAGACCGGCAGGCCGTATTGATTGGAGTCGGAGAGGACCTTGCCGACGAAGGCCAGGAGCCGGGGGAAGCTCAACTCGGCGCCCTCCCCGAAAAAGGTGTCCTGAGTCATCTCCGTGAAGGAGATGAGCGCCAGGGCGACCGCCGCCAGTCCGCCTATCAAACCCCAAGGGCGAAAGCGCTCATAATGCGTGGCCATGAATGCCGCCGTGAGGGCCAACCCGTAGCCGACCATCAAGGCGATGCAGGTGTGGGAAGCGGTGAAAAACACCCGGACCAGTTCCTGGGCGCCGCGGTCGGGCGGAGGGTTGAGCAGGATGAGGAGCAGCACGCCGAGGCAAAGGTAAATCGCTGAAATGCCGATGAGCCAGGCCCGTTCGCGCCTGCGGAATGCGCGGAAGAACAGGAAGGGCGCCAGCGCCACAAAGGCATAGACCCAGTTGAACTCCTCGATAATCCCCCGACCCAGGCTCAACAACTGCAAGCCGAACACTTCCGGGTGATGGATGATGTCGGTCGGGTGGGTCTTCTCATATTGGCCGCGGGTCAGGGCATGGATGAAGCCGTCCGCGGTGCGGGGGTAGCTCCATTCCATTGGGGGATTGGTCATGCAGGCCAGCGGCATATAGAAGTAAAACGCCGCCCCGGCCACCCAACACAGCCCGCAGACCAAAACCACCAGCCATTCGCCGCCCAGCGCCTTTGTTCGCCACGCCAGGCGGAGGAAACTCGCCAGCGCCGCCAAAGCGAGCACGGCCCCGAAGAGGCCCACGGCCGGCATCGCAGCCAGAAAGAGCCAGAACAGGGCGTAAGCCCCGTCCATGACCCACTCCACCGGGCGCTCCCGGGTCAACAGGGCGAACCAGGCATAAGCAAGGACCGAGCAGACGCCGACGACGTGGAAGATGACAAACACGGCGGGATTGGCCGCCAGGCCGGTCAGCACGTGCTCGGCGCTCAGGAGCCAAAGCCCAAGATAGATGATGCTGTTCCCCAGGAACAGGTTCCGACCCATGCGCGAATCGGCCGCGGCGATGGCGGCCTCGATGCCCATGGCGGCGACGATGAGCGTCTGGTGGTTGGTGAAGCAAAGCCCGAAGAAAAACAGGGAGCAATAGAGATAGCGGCGCCGCTGAGGCGAATACATCCAGCAGAGCAGGCAGAGCAGCACAATCATCAGTGAGAGCACGCTGAACGAATAGACCTCGACGATGACCGATTGGCTCCACATGAAGCCGTTGTAGCCCAGGAGCATGCCGGCCGCGAAGCCTGAGACCATGCAAATAGCCCGTTGCCACCGCCCGGCCATTGCCTTGAGTTCCTCGATCCCTTCGATGAGGAGGCTGCTGCCGCGCGAGACCAGCAGGCCCAGCAATCCCGCGGCGAGCGCCCCGCTCGTCGCCTCGCCCAGGGCTACTCGCCAGGCGATGTTCTTGAACGGCACCAGGACCGTCCACAGCCAGGTGTAGAGAGTCCAGACCGGGTAACCGGGCGAGTGGGGGATGCCGGCATAAAACGAGCCGGTAGCCAGCTCCCCGGAATCCTCCAGCGTGACCTCGGGCGCGAGCGTCAGGCAATAGCCGACCCAGACAGCCGCCGCCGTGATGAGGCATGTGAGCCAATCGATGCGCCGGAAAAGGGGCGCCGCGGGGCAGGGTGCAACCGAATGCCCCGCGGGCGGCGGAGAGACGGGTTCCGCCGCGCTCGGGTTGTCAATTGCCATAGGGTGGTTTTGAGGCGGTTGAGCAATTAGCCGCAAAGAGCGCGGAGATCACAAGGAGGCGGTCATTCGCGCCTTCTGGGGTCAAGCACGGTGCTGATGACCGAGGTCGCGCCGCCCCGGAGGGTCCATTGGTATACGTCGGCGGGCAGCCGGTTTTCGGCGCGCGCGAAACTGCCGGAGAGGTAAGCGGCGGAGCTTTGGTTGCTCAAGATCATGGCGACCATCGGCACGGTGTTCGATGAGGCGATTACGGAGTTGTTGTGTCCGCTGAGAACAAGGCCGACCAGCAGCAGAGCGGCGGTTGCGGGGGCCAGCCAGACCACCCGGAAGGCGCGTGACGGTTCAGCGGCCGCGGGGCGGCGGGCAAAAAGCCGTCTTTCAAGGCTCGCCGAGGGGCGGCGAAGCGCCCACGAGCGCAATTGCGCTTCCAATTCGTTCATCTCGTTCATACTCCACCTCAGTTCGCTTCAAGTGTTGCCGCAGTTTCTGAAGGCCGTAGCGGTAGCGACCGGCGGCCGTGTTCGGGGAAATCTCGAGCAACTCTCCGATTTCCTCGAAGGTGTAATCGTGCCAGATTTTCAAGACGATGACCTCGCGTTGCTCGCGGGGCAGGCGAGGCAGGCACTCCATCGCCTCCCGTTCCGCCGGGCTTTCGGCCGAGGAAGGCTCGAACCAACTCAGGGCCTCCCATTCCCTGGCCAGCCGGCGCCACAAGCTGCGGCGATAGTTCAAGACCCGGTTGCGAAAGCTGCGCACGCAGTAATGCTCCGGCAGAGTGGGCCGCCCAGGACGGCGCATCAGCGCAAGGAACGTCTCTTGCAAGACGTCTTCCGCTTCGCCATGGCTCAGCCCCAACGCCCGTCCGTAGAGAATCAATTCGGACGCCTTGGCGTGATACAGGGCCTCGCACCAACCAGTTTCCGAGCCACAATTCACATTCGCAGCTTTCACCTGATAGACACCCAATGCGAACCATTTGTCTAAATAAAATCAACCCTTTTCATGATCCAGGCGGCGCAACGACCCCGGCGGGATGGGGCCGCCTTTTTTTCCTTCCGCCGCCCGCGGGCGCCTCAAAACCCCCGCAAATCGGTGCTCGACCGTCCGGGCAGGCCCGGGGCGGGCACGCGCTTGAGGACGAGGTATTCGATGCCGCGCCGCGCGCAGTATTCGCGTTTGCCGCCTTTGTCGCCATCCTCGTTGACGGCGTATATGTTAGGCTTGAGCCGTTGGATTTCCGGGTCGGCATCCACCCAGCCGTCGCCGCTGGAGATCAAGGCCTCGGTCACGTATTTGATCGAACCGGCCAGGTAGCGGCGCTCTTCCTGCGGCAACAGGGGATGGCCGGGGCCCTTGAGCAACCGGATGTTCGCGTCATGGCCCACGATGACGTAGAGGTCGCCATAACCGCTGACTTCCTCGAAGAAGCGCACGTGGCCGGAGTGGAACCAGTCATAACAGCCGCTCACTACGACCTTCTTGCGGCCGGGGGCGCCGGGTTGCGGCTGGGGCTGAGGAAAGCCTTTGAGCTGGTCCTCCGCCAGCACCTCGTACTGGAGGCCGAGCCGGCGGCAGGCGGCCAGGCGCGCGGCGTTGGGCGGGCAGGGTTCATCCACCCAGAAATCCGGGTGGAACCCCGGTATGATGGGCGGCGCTTCGGGATCGACCGAGCCCGTCAGGGGCACCGCCCGGCGAACATAGCGGATGGCGTTCAGCAGATAGAGCCGCTCCGCCAAAGGGAACTTGGGCGGCTTGCCGGTCAGCGCCCGCACCGCCGCGTCCGGCCACACCGCCGCGGTCACTTCCCCGAACCGCGTCCCCTCCTCCAGAAATCGGAAGTGGCGCGAACGGAGGTTATCGAACGCCCCGCTGACGACAACCTGTTTGGAATAGGGTTGCGCTGCGCTCATAACCCACCCGGTTTGTCTATGCTATTTCGCATCGTCCTGACACCGCCATTCAACAATAGTCCCCCCGTTCTCGCGAGCAAAAATGGTGTCTCCCAGTCTGGGCGCGGCGAAATGACAAATGTTTTTTTGACAGGGCCTTGCGCTCTTGCTAATAAAGCAGGATGCAAGATTCTGCTCGCTGGCAAAAAGCCAGCGTTGAACTTCGGCGCGCGCCATTGCGGGGTCCGATCACGAGGCGCACCTCGGCCTTTTGGATCGCCCGGTTACTTTACCTGGAAGCCGCGGACAGGCATGCGCCCATCCTGGTTGACCTCGAGTCGTCAGGCGGCCCGGTGGTCGAGTCGATGCGGGCCATTCAAGTGCTCACAAAGTTATCGTGTCCCGTGGCGGTCCATTGTCGCGGCACGATCTCAGGCACAGCTCTGTCCGTTGCGGCCCATGGCATGAAGGGCTACAGGACGGCCGACCCGGCGGCGCGTTTCGTTTTCTCGCTGGAGTCGGCTGAAGCGTCCTCCAACGGCGGTCAGGGAAATAGCAGTGGCAGTTCCTCTCCCGAGCAGCTAATCGAGGGATTGGCCAAGGTTGCCGGACGGCAGGCTTCAGAGGTGGCGGGGTGGCTGGGAAGCGGCGCCGAGTTTGACGCCCAACAGGCCGCCGCCAATGGCCTGATTGACGCCGTTTCAGCGGAACCGCACGTGCCGGTGAAGGCGTAGCGCGGGCGGGCTATTTCCGCGGCGCCCCGTAGTATCGTTTGAACCGGCTTGATTCGTATGCCTCGAGCTTCCCGCCCGGATCGCGCATAAGGCGGGCGGCCGCTCCGGCCGTCGCCGCGACCACCCTCAGACCTTTGTCCGGTCCCAGGACGCTGACGACCTTGGTCAGGCTGTCCGCGGTCATGCCGCGGGGGGCAATGACGTTGACCAGGCTGTGGTTGGTCAGCCCGATGCCGGTCCGCGGGTCCACGATGTGCGAGTAACGCTTGCCCTCGATTTCCAGGCGCTGATAAAGGTCGCTCGAAGTCGAAATGGCGGCGTTCTTGAGCAAGAGAAATCGGCCAGGCGGCGCGTTGGTCACATCCAGCGGCGCCAGTTCTATGCGCCAGGCCGGCTTGCCGGGCGGGGGATCGCCTACCATGACATCGCCTCCGCCTTCAATCAGCGCCCGGCCCAGGCCCCGGCCTTTCAGTGTCTGGAGGGCCTGGTCCACCGCATAGCCCTTGGCGATGCCGCCCAGGTCCAGCCGCATCCCGGGGGCCAGCAATTCCGCCGCGCGCGCCTTGGAGTTCAGGCGGACGAGGCGGTAGCCGACCGCTTTGCGGGCTTGGGCCAACCGCTCGGGGTCGGGCAACTGACCCTGCCGCCGTGCGCGGCGCCAGAGGTTGACGCAAGGGCCAACCGTGATGTCGAAAGCCCCGTCGCTGCGTTCCGCCATCGCTTGCGCCCCCTGTAACACCGCCCAAAGGTCGGGGCTCACGGGGACCTCCCGGCCCTGTCCTGAAGTGCGGGACAGCTTGCTCAGTTCGCTGTCCGCATCGTAATCGCTCATGATGTCGTTGAGTTCCTGGACCCGGTGGAATGCCGCCTCGGCGCCCTCATCGGCCTGGGCCTTGTCCGGCGCGTAGAGCACGATCCGGAATGGCACTCCCATCTCGGGCCGCTCGTATTCATAGCGCGCCAGCCCGGGCGCCTCCTTCGGGACCGAGACGCAGGACACGGCGGCTAGCACCAGGGCCGCCAACAAGGGCATCGATAGGGCGAGGGCGACAGAGCCGCGTCTGTGAAAGAGCCGGGTTCTCACTTTGGGCAATCCCGGCCGGCGGGCATTCGATACAGCAACATCCCCACAATCTATCCCTTGCCCCTTGGGCTTGTAAACAGCTTGGTCACGCGCAGCTTGCAAAATCCTCGTCCATGGGGTCAACTAGGGACCGCAAAACCGGCATACACAACAACTGTCAAGCCCATGCCAACTAAGTGCTCATGACCACTAAGGAAACCACTACTTCGCGCCGGCGGATCCTCTGGACACTGGGTCGTGAAGGCCGGACCTTGTTCCTGCTGACCTCGGCGGAAGCCAAACCGGCGTTCTCAAGAACGCTTACTGGTCCCTCACCACCATGCCAAGACTCTTCGTTCAGTCTTTGACCTAGACCGAGTTATGGGAGCGACCACAAGCCGAATATTGGAGCAGATATCGCTTTCGGGCTACAAGTCCATCCGCGAGCTCACGGACTTTCGTTTGGAAAGCGGGCTAAATGTCCTCATCGGTGCGAACGGCTCAGGCAAAACGAATTTCATACGCTTTTTCGACCTGCTTGGCCATCTCATGGACCCGAACAAGGGCCTCCAGAATTACGTGAGTGCCCGGGGAGGCGCCGATGCGTTCCTTTTTCGAGGAGTGAAGGTGACGCAGGAATTCAAGGCCCATCTGCAGTTCGGCAAGAACAAATACAAGTTTACTCTCAGAGCGGCGGATGATCGCTCCCTCTTCTTTGCCCAGGAATCAGCGCCCTTTCAAGGCCCGCTCTATGGCCCAGTTGAGAACGAACAAGGCAGCGGCCACAAAGAAAGCGCCCTTGCCCGCAAGATTGGCACCAGCAGCGAGCAATGGGTAAAGGAAAGCATCAGGGACTGGCGGGTGTACCATTTCCATGACACCTCTCCTTCCGCGCCCGTCATGGGTTTGTGCAATATGGTCGACAACGACGCCCTGCACGCCAACGCCGCCAACCTCGCTGCGTTTTTGATGAAGATGGCGGAATCCCATCCTGAACAGTACGCCCAGATCGAGGAAACGATCCGCCAGGTCGCCCCCTTTTTCGGCACTTTCGTTCTCAAAGAAGTCTCTCCGGGTCAGACGCAACTGCTCTGGAAAGACCGCTACTCCGACCTTCTCTACTACCCCCACCAGCTCTCGGATGGCACCTTGCGCTACATCTGCCTGGCTACGCTGCTGCTCCAGCCGAAGCCTGCCGCAACCGTTATCATCGACGAGCCGGAGTTGGGCTTGCATCCCTATGCCATTAAGCTGCTCGCGAGCCTCCTGCACGAGGCCGCGGGGCGTGCTCAGTTGATCGTTTCCACGCAGGCATCGCTGTTGGTCGATGAACTGACACCGGAGCAGGTCATCGTCGTTAACCATCACGACGGCGAGACACAGTTTGAGCGCCAGGATTCCGCGAAACTTCGCGAGTGGCTGAAGGAATATACCCTGGGGCAGCTCTGGGAGAAGAATGAGCTGGGAGGCCTGCCCTGATGCCTTGGGTCCGTCTTTATATCACCGTCGAAGGGCAGGCGGAAAAGGACTTTGCCGACCGAGCGATGAAGCCGCATCTCGCCGCTTACTCCGTCGATGTCCGTCCCCGCGTGGTCCTTACCAATCGCAAGCTGGGAAAGCGCGGCGGCGTACTCGATTTCGCAAAGATTAGAGGGGATATCGATCGGTTGATGAAAGAGGATCGGCATGGAGAAGCGCGCTTTACCACCATGGTGGACCTGTATGCCCTGCCTCCGGAGTTCCCTGGGTGGGCTGATGCGCGAGCAAAAGTTCGGCCTATCGAACGAGTCGCCGTGTTGGAAGAGGCGCTGCAAACGGAGTTCGCCGAACCGCGCTTCATTCCATTCATCCAACTCCACGAGTTCGAGGCGTTGCTGTATTGCGATCTCGGAGAACTACAGCGGCGGATTGCCAACTCGGAGTCGGGCATTCGCAACCTCAGTTCAGAGGTTGCGAACATCGAGCCCGAGGAGATCAACGAAGGCCCCATGACTGCGCCCAGCAAACGTATCATTCGCCATGTTCCGATCTATGAGCGGAGCAAGGTGCGCGTGGGCGCTCCCGCCGCCGCCGCCATCGGCCTGAGCAAGTTGCGTTCGATGTGCCCCCATTTCGGGGCATGGCTTTCTAGGTTGGAGAGCCTGGCCGGACGCGCAGCCTGAGATTGGAGGGAAACAGACAACGCCGCCGCAGCTCCCCGGCAGAAGCCTGTCGTCTGCCATGAAGTGGATGCGCCCTTGATGTTATGTTTGACGCGGCCTCGCGGGCGGGTATGTTCGGCGACATGAGCGCACCTCAAAGGCAGTCTTTTTTCCGCGGCGCATTATCGGGGGGGCAGGCCCGGTCCACGTTCACCGCGTCAAGCGCGGCGATGATGGCTGCGCTCTTTTGCGGACTCGCGTGCTTGGGCTTTGTGCGCGCGGCGCGGGCGGCGGCCGAGGCGCCCCCGGCGGCGATGCAGAAGCGGTGGCTGTTCGTGTGGCGGGAAATGAGCGACCCGAAGGAGGTCGAGCGCATGATCGCCCGCTTCCCGCGCGCCAGGGCCGACGGTTACAACGGGGTCGCGTTCTCATACAACGTTGCCCCGGAGAAGGCGGCGGAGCTGAAAGAGGCGGCCCGGCGGAACGGACTGGACCTGGTGGCTATCGTGATGGGTGGCGCGCACGACCATAACTACACCGAAGGTGTGCTCTCGACAAACGCCCTGTTCGTGGCGCATGACCGAACCGCACGGTTCCAGCCTGATAATCCTACCCGAGTGCTCAATGGCGATTTCGAGGAGGCCACCGGCAACTTTTTCAAGGGATGGACGCTCCAGGATGACCCGGGCTTGACGACCTTCGCCGACCACGCGGTTGTCCACTCCGGCACGACATCCTTGCGCATGGAGAGCATCGGCAAGAACCAACATCGCCATTGCCGGCTGGCGCAGCCTCTCAAGCTCCAGCCTCACCGCCAATACCACATCTCCGTCTGGGTCAAGACCGAGAATCTCTCTCCGTCGGACCCCGAAGTGAAGGTGCTGACCTCAGACGCGCAGCACTCGATCAGCTTCCAGACCTTCCATGCCGAACAGACCCAGGACTGGAAGCAGTGCGACCTGGTCTTCAACAGCCTGGACAACCGCGAGGGCCTTCTCTACCTCGGGTCGTGGTCCGGAAAGGACGGCAAGGTGTGGTGGGACGATCTGCGCATCGAGGAAATCGGGTTGGTGAACGTGCTCCGCCGGCCCGGCTGTCCGGTGACGGTGAGAGGCGAGGACGGGACCCTGTTGGAAGAGGGCCGGGACTACGAGCGGATTGTCGACCCCCAGCTTCATCCCTGGCGCGCCTTCCACGAAGGACCCTCCATCAAGCTGAATCCCGGTTCGGCTATCCAGGACGGCGCCCGTCTCCGCGTGAGCTATTACCACCCCCTCATCGTCTATGAAGACAGGCTGACGTGCTGCATCAGCGAACCCAGGATTTTCGATGATTGGCGGCAGGAGGTCAAACGGGCCGATGAACTTTTTCATCCCGCGGCCTTCCTGATGTCCCATGATGAAATGCGCGTCATGAACCAGTGCGCCCTCTGCCAGAGCAAACACCTGACGCCCGGCGAACTGCTTGCCTGGAATGTCCGCCAGGCGGCCGACATCATCCGCACCGAGCGGCCCGACGCCGAAATCTGGGTCTGGAACGACATGTTCGACCCCATGCACAACGCCGTGGCCCATTACTACGCGGTCAACGGCCCGCTCGCAGGCTCCTGGAAGGGCCTGGCAAAAGACATCGGCATCGTCAATTGGCACGGCGGCCTGGAGGGGAGGAATTGCAAGTTCTTCGCCGACCTGGGCCTGAGGCAGATACTCTCAGGTTACTATGACGCGGACACGGACGGAGCGGCGATTACCAAGTGGCGGGACAACACCAAGGGCGTTCCGGGCATCGTGGGAGCGATGTACACCACGTGGGAAGATAAATACGACGCCATGGACGTCTGGGCCGAGAGGGCCTGGGGCGGCGGACGGTGAACAGCGCCCGAGTCGGGCCGGTCCAAGGCAATTCCGGCGCCATGCCGCGGACAGGCGACAGTGCAATGTGAGCGCGTCACGCTTGCGGGCCACGCGGCCCACAAAGGTCATAAGTCTTTCTCGACCAGCCGATACCCGATTCCCGCTTCGGTTTTGAGGTAGGTCGAGCGGGAAGAATCCGGTTCGAGTTTCTGGCGGAGGTGCGCGATGTGGACGCGCAAATAGTCGGTATGGTCCATGGAGTTTGGCCCCCAGATTTCCCGGAGTATGTGCTGATGAGTGAGCACTCGGGAGGGGTGCTGGACAAAGAGGCTCAACAACGAATACTCGATGGGAGTCAGTCTCACTTCGCTGCCGTTGACCTTTACAATCCGCGTGTTCAAATCCACCTCCAGGCCGCCGGAGCGAAAAACGGGAGACCCTGAGGCGAGGTTCTTGTGGCGCTGCGCCACGCGCAGCCGAGCCAGGAGTTCTCCGGTTCTGAACGGTTTGGTCACATAATCGTCCGCCCCGTTGTCCAAAGCGGCGATCATTTCCTCCTCGCGCTCGCGGACGGAAACCACCACCACGGGCACGCTGCTCCATTGACGGAGCCGCTTCAGGACACTGGAGCCGTCCATATCGGGCAGGCCCAGGTCCAAAATAATGACGTCCGGAGGCCGTTGGGCCGCCTCGGAGATTCCCTCCGCTCCGGTGGAGGTCTCGACGACCTTGTAGTCGTTCGCCTCGAGACAGGCGTGCAGGAGGCGTCGAATCTGCTGTTCATCGTCAATAATCAGTGCGATTGGCTTGATGCCATGATTGTTGCTCATGTTAACACGCGACGCTCGACAGGCGGCATTTGGCCTCCTCCTGGCGCCCAGGGGCCTGAGAAGCGGGCTGCCAGTGACCCGCCGAGGGCAGCCGCACTGTGAAGAGAGCGCCGCCCTCCGCGCGGTTCGTGGCGCTGACCTGACCGCCCTGGGCTTCAACAAACCCCTTCACAATCGCCAGGCCCAGGCCGGTCCCTCCGGCGGGGGCTGCCGGCGCGCGATAAAACTTCTCGAAAAGTTGGGGCAGAGCTTCCGTTGGAAGTCCCGGCCCATTGTCGGCGACGCTCAGGACCAAGGCGCCCCGGTCCATAGCGGCGCTCAAGTGGACGGTAGTGCCGGGCGGGGTGTGAAGGGCTGCGTTCAACAAGAGGTTGGTGAGGACTTGCTGCATGAGCACGAAGTCCATCCGCGCCAAGGGCAGTCCAGGGGCGATCTCGACCGCCAGGCGATGCTGGCTCAGGTCGTTCTCGATTTCGTCCAGCGTCACCTGGACGAGGTCCTCGACATCGCACCAATCCAGCTTGGGTTTCACATGCCCCGTCTCGAGGCGGGTCATGTTGAGCAGGTTGCCCACCAGCCGGTTTAGGCGCTGGGCGGCTTCCTGGATTTCATCGGCCATGTCCTTTTGAAGCCGATGGGGGACGGCATCCGAGGTCTCGCTCAGCGCGCTGGCGGCGCTCGTAATCGCAGCCAGCGGCGTCCGCATCTCGTGGGAGATGGAGTTGAGAAGGGTCTTGCTAAGCCGCTCGGATTCGGCGGCCAGCTTGGCATGGTGCTCGGCCTCTCGCAACCGTTCGCGGTCGAGCGCCAGGGCAACGTGGCGAACGAAGGCGTCCAGCAGGTCGCGTTGGTCGGTCGTGAGCAGGGCGTGGTCGCGGAAGCGCAGGCTGAGCACTCCGAGGGCGTGCTGGCCCGCAACCAATGGCAGGTGGAGGCCCTCCGCCGAGGGGGAGGTGCTCGTGCCGTGGCCCGCGGCCTGGCGGTTATGGAGCGCCCAGGCGGCAACTTTGAGTTCCTCCCCGGACAGGTTCCATCTGCCGCCTGGAAAGGGTTCGAGTTCATCATCCTGACTCGAGCCGGCCAGCGATACGGTCACGTCGCTTTGGGACACGTTGCCAATCTCCTCGGTGGCGATGGCCAGCAGGTCGGCCACATGGGAGGCCTGGGCCAGCGCGCGCGTGAGCATGTAGAGCCCGGTGGCGTGTTGTTCCCTGCGGCGTTCGCTGGCCTCCTTGTCCCGCAATCGCGAGGTCTGGTTCCCAACGACGAACGCCACGATGAAATAGGTGATCGTGGTGATGACGTCTTCCAAACTTTCGAGCCGGAGAGAGAGAATCGGCGGCTCGAAAAAGAAGTCCCACGCCAGGGTGGTCAGGGCGGCCGCTGCCAGCGTGGGGCCTCGTCGGACGAGCATCGCCAGCATCGAGATTGAAAGCAGATAAACCAGCCCCAGCGAGTGATAGCCGAGCCAGCGGCCTAAAACCGCGTTCAAACCAGTGGTGCTGGCGACCACGCTCAATGCCAGACCGTACTCTCGCAGCACCGCGGCGCTGATGCGCGAGTTGCCTTGTGGCTGCGGCAGCGGCGCCCGTCCTTCCACCCGTATCGCATGGACATCGATGTCTCCGCTTTGACGAATCAACCGGTTGAGCACGGAGCCCCCGCGGAAGAGATCGAGCGCCCGCCAACCCTGCGGCTTTCCGAGCACGATTTGTGAGGCATGCTGCTCGCGGGCTACACGCAACAGCCCTCGCGCGATGTCCTCGTCGCGAGTGGTGACGACCTCGGCCCCCAATTCGCGGGCCAGGGCGAGATTGCGCGCCAGCGACGCTCGCCCTTCGCGGTTGAGGCGCCCTCGCATTTCCACATAAACCGCCAGCCAGGTGGCGTTCAGTTCCCCAGCCATCTGGCGCGTCCAGCGGAGGAGCGCGGCGTCGGCCGGCCCCGGACTGATACCCACAATGAGCCGTTGTCCGGATTTCCATGGTTGGCCGGCGCCGCCGGCCTGGCGGCTGGAAATGACAGCCCGGCCCACGTGTTCGGCTACAAATCGCAGGGTAAGCTCCCGCAACGCGGAGAGGCTCCCTGGCCGGAAAACTTCCTGCTGGGCCGCCCAGGCCAGCTCGCGGGCGTACTTTCCGTCCGCCGCCAGCCGGGCGCGCAACTCCTTGGCGGGAAGGTCCACCAACTCAAATTCCGCCCCGTCCAGGATGGCGTCGGGAACGGTTTCCTGGACCACGGCTCCGGTGATCTGCCCTACTGCTTCGGCCCGGCTCGCCACGCTCTGA
This sequence comes from uncultured Verrucomicrobiota bacterium, assembly GCA_964653485.1. Lineage (GTDB taxonomy): Bacteria > Verrucomicrobiota > Verrucomicrobiia > Limisphaerales > UBA8199 > CAVQND01. The sequence goes on from CAZZFF010000005.1 coordinate 96,761, forward strand.
ACGTTCAGGGTCGTGAATACGTGAATGCCGGCATCCAGCAGTTCGGCGACGTCCTGGTATCGCTTCGGATGGCGGGAATCGGCGGCGTTGCTGTGCGCGAGCCGATCTACCAGCACCAGTTCCGGGCGTCGCGCCAAAACGGCGTCCAGGTCCATCTCCGAGAGAACACGGCCGCGAGAGACTATGTCCAGAGGACTGACGCAGGCCAATCCTTCGGCAAGCGGCTCCTTTCCTTCGCCTCCGTGGTTTGCCAAGTACCCGATGACCACGTCCCGGCCGGCGGCTTGCTCCCGGCGCGCGGCTTCAAGCATGGCACGGGTCTTGCCGACTCCGGCCGACATGCCGAAAAAGACCTTGAGCCTTCCCCGCTTCTCAGGAGGGTGTTCCCTCGGGATGAAGCGGGCTCGGGGGTCGCGTTTGAGGAGCGGTTCTTCCATTTCCGTCGTCAGCTCCCGGCGGCGCAAACACATGGGACCGAGTTCCCGGGCAGGTTGAACTTCCTCATTCGGTTGCGCAACGTGGGCCGCGTCATTCCCAGCAGTTTCGCCGCCCGCACCTGGTTGCCCTCTGTTTCGAGCAATGCCTGGGCGACAAGTTCGCGCTGGACGGCGGCGATGATGCCCGCCCCAGCCTCGCTCTTGGCCCACCGGAAAAACTGCCGGGCAACCGTGGTGATGTCCGGCGTCCTGTCCCGTTCGGCGGTCAGTCGAGTGGGTGTGCAGTTTTGCGGAACCGAGTCCAAGTCCGCGATTTCCCCGGGCAAGTCGCTTACCAGGATGACCTCTCCCTTGCTCAGGACAAGGGCCCGGCGGATGACATTCTCCAGTTCACGGACATTTCCCGGCCAATCATAACGCCGCAAGGCCTCCAGCACTCCGGGCGTCAGGGTTTTCGGGGGCCGTTTCTGTTCGCGGGCAAGTCTGTTGAGGAAATGACTCACCAACAACGGAATGTCCTCCCGCCGTTCGCGCAAAGGAGGCATTGCGACACGCACCACGTTCAAGCGGTAGAAAAGCTCCTCGCGGAACTGCTTGGCGGCGACGGCCTGCTCGATGGGCTTGTTGGTGGCGGCGATGATGCGCACGTCCACCTCGACGCTCTCGTTGCCGCCCACGCGCTCAAAGGTGGCGGATTGCAAAACGCGAAGGAGCTTCGTCTGTGTCGCGGGCGTCATGTCGCCAATCTCATCAAGAAACAGCGTGCCATGGTTGCACTGCTCGAATTTTCCAATCCGCTGGAAGGTGGCGCCCGTGAACGCGCCTCGTTGGTGGCCGAAGAGTTCACTTTCCAGGAGCTGCTCGGGAATCGCCGCGCAGTTCACAGCCAGGAATGGCTGCCGGCTTCGTTCGCCGTGCTCGTGAATTGCCCGCGCCACCATCTCCTTGCCGGTGCCGCTTTCGCCCGTGATCAGGACCGTGGCGTCGGACCGGGCCAGTTGGCCGATGAGCTTGAAAACTCCCTGCATCGATTCCGTTCGGCCCACGATGCCCAGGTCCGGCTCCTCGATGCCGGTCCGGGACTGACTGGGGAGAGCCTGGCGCATGTCCCGCGCCGCTTTCATCGCGCGGGTGACCATGGTCCTTAGCCTCAGAGGGTCAAAAGGCTTGAGCAGGTAATCGTAAGCGCCAAGCTTCATCGCTTCGATGGCGGTCTGGGTCGTGCCATAAGCGGTCATGAGGATGACGAGCTGTTTAGGGTCGGCTTGGCGGATGCGGCGGAGAGTCTCCGAACCGCTCATACCCGTTAGGCGCAAGTCCATCATCACCAACTCCGGCTGCAAGACCGGGATGAGGCGCAACCCCTCCTCGCCGCTCGAAACCGTCGTCATTTCGAGATTGGACGAATCGAAAATGCGCCCCAACGAGTACTGCAGGTCCGCGTCGTCATCGATTACGAGAAGCTTGCTCATGGTGCCTTTTCAGCAGTGGGTCCAGGAGCCGGAGCCCCGCGGCCCGTTTGGCCCCTCGACCCGGATTGACGCGTTATTTTGCAGGCACGATCGGCGCGATCTCGACCTGTGGTTGCACAGGCCACTCGCTCATGATCTGACGCAGCTTTGGGGAGGCCGCAATCCCGTCATTGGGCGCCCTCGTGGTGCTGACCTCAACGCCCGCCGACGTGGAAGCCTTGGCGGCGAGGGCGATGCGCTTGACCTCCTCCAATTGCGCCCGCACCCTCGGCGAAGCGGCGATGCCATCGTCGGTGCGTTGGGCCAGGTTCATTCTCACCGCGGATGCCGACGCGCACGAGCAGGTCATCGGACGTTCGTTGAGCGCTTTTCGCACCCTGGGCGAGGCTGTGACGCCGTCGTCCCCGGCGGGTTTGTATTGGGCGTTGGCTTGACACACGGGGATGAGGGTCGCCACTGCCAGACTCGTCATGAATAATCTTTTCGTCGTTTTCATAGTTAAGAATTGACTTTCAATGTTCCTTTACGACCGCCGCCCCGTCCGCGCTAATTAAGATGAGTTTGAGAATCATTAAGAATTCGCAAATGTGCGCCCGGCCCCTCTCTGTCGCAGGCCCATGATCGCCCCTTCGCCCCCCCCGGCGGATGTCAGGCTTTGCCCTACACGATTAATAGGCGCCGCCTGCTATCCACGCGCGCCGCGTTGGGGTATCCTGAACTCGGTTAGGAGCCGGTAAAACAGGCTCGACAGGGCAACGGCAGGGAAGGCAAGGCCCCGCCAAGAGACACGCGAAGAACATGAGAAGAAGCATCAAAATCCCAATCGCCGCCATGGTGGCCGGTTTGGCAATCGGAGTTCTGGCTCCCGCGGCCGCGAACGCCAACAACGCGCAAATCAAGGTAACCCACGCGGTGCATAAAGACGGCAAGACCCAAACGGCCGCCCGCTCCGGAAAATCGGATGCCAGGGCCAGGACGTTTCGAGTGGCAGTGATGCCGGCGCCCCGTTCCCAGGCATCGGCCACGGCGAATCCTATGGCTCCGAAATTCATCCGCCGGTGATGTTTCGCAAGCGGGGCGTCCGCGTTGCGAGGATCGAGCCGCTTTGGGCGGGGCGGCACGCGGATGACAGGATTCGGCCGGGAGGCGCAAGGGCGATCAGGTCTGGTGAGCAAAAGCAGCCAAACTGGCGCATGAGCCGTTGAAAAACAGCCCTGGCACGGTACCTGCAAGCGGTGCCGGGCGATGTGCAGGTTTTTCATCAACGTCTTGTTCGTCATGGGGCTTGTGTGCGGGGCGGTCGGAGAGCGCCCCGCAGCCTCGGAGATTCCTTTTGAGCTCCGGGACGGCTTGATTTGGTTGGAGGTGAGGACTCCGCAGTCGCGTCAACCGCTCCAGTTCCTCCTCGATTCGGGAGCGGAGGTCAGCACGCTGAATCTGAGCACTGCAAAGCGGCTCCATCTCCCCTTGGGAGCGCCGGTGCTTGTCGAAGGAGTGGACACCGTAAGCAAGGGCTTTTGGCCTCAGTTCCTGGCCGCCGGCATTGATGGCATCGAGTTGCCTGGAGAGTATCTCGCCGTCGATTTGAGCCGCGTAAGCCGGAGCTGCCGGCGCGCGGTCGACGGTTTGGTGGGAGCCGATTTCTTTTCCCGCCGCGTGGTGCGGATTGATTTTGCCGCCCGCAGAATTCAGGTTCTCGGTGAGGCGCGCCCTTCCCGCACTTCGGAAATTGTCCGCTTGGAGTCCCGCGGCGGCGGGATGCGGGTCCCCGTCAGCGTCAATGGCGGGGCCGAACAGTGGGTGCGGTTGGATACCGGTTGCGCCACGGCTCTCGAGTGGGTCACTTCGGCGGTCGGTTCCGGCCAAGGCTCAAAGCAGATCGCGGTAGCCTTGAAGGGACCCTCGATCCCGATGATCCACGCCGGAGTTCGATTCGGGAAGACTGAGTTTCCCTCAGTGCCGACGGGATTGCACCCTCATGAAATATTCCCCGGTGAATCGGGTTTGATAGGCAATGGAGTGCTCGGGCGTTTCGCGAGCGTGACGATTGATGTCGCCGCCGGGCGTTTGATTTTGGACCCGCCTTTGTCGGCGGTTGCCGTGCAATTCAAGGGCTCAACTCGCTGATAGGGCCTTCCAGGATCACCCGCTTTGCCTTGGCGTCAATGGTTACCGACCTGAACCGCGAGAGCAATTCGTTGCCCAGCAGCCCGGCCTCGCCCTCGAAAATGGAGTGTTCGTGAATCCCGGTAGCCACACCGTCGAACTTGATCCCCGCCAGCTCAACGCGTGTGTGGGTGGTGTTTATCCCGACGGTCGTGAGGGCCACGGACACGCCGGGATTGCACTCTTCCGGGCGCACCCGCGTAGTGACCCAGTGGAGCGCCGCCGCGCAGCCGGTATCCAGCCGCACCCATTGCGGCGGCCCGTCGTTCACGCGAATGGGCACCCGCAACGCCCGGCCATGAATCGCAAGCGGCAGGATTGCCCGCGTGGTCAGGCCCTCACTCGAAGGGAGCAACCGTATCTTCCGGGCTGCGAAGTCGATCTGCACGACGTGGCTTTCAAAAAACTCCGCGCCCACCAACCCGTCCACCGTGCGTCTGCAGGCATGGCCCAACTCGCTCAAATCGACCGCCAGGAGTTCGTTCGGCACCGGCAGACTGCCGTCGCTGGCCGACAGGTGTTGCGGCCAATATCCGGTCGTTGTTGCTCCCACGCCACGCACGGCCACCCGCCGCCCGCTCAAGCTGCCTATCCGCCGGAGGGTTGGCAGATTGATCACGCTCAGGCCGGCGCCGGAATCCAGCAGGAAACTCTGAGACGCGGCGGACTCGACGAATCGCGCCTGCATCCAGATCAGCCCATCGCGAAACTCAAACGGGAACTCCTTCACCGCGGGTTCCATGCCCGCAGCCGCCTGGCATAGAGCCGCGCCCAGGACCATCATCCACAGGCCGCATAGTCTCACGCGGCATCTTAACGCAATCTTTATGCCGCCAGGCCCGCTTTCGTCGAAAACCTCAACTTTGCAGGGGTTTTCGCTGAAATCGTATTAAGAAGGAATAAAGCGGGGCGCCGACGCTATGTCGTTTTGCGAGCCGCATGGCCAAAGTTATCCAGCTTTCAGATGGGTCTGCCGACGAGGTCCCCTCGGTTCCACCAGCCCCCGCCCAGGGCCAGAAAGAGCGCCGCCGT